>NZ_BMGM01000003.1 GCF_014640195.1 Psychroflexus planctonicus | reverse complement strand
AGTTTTACACTACCTATTGAATTATAAAAACCAATTGCACCTCTTCCATTGAGGGAAGAGGCTGGGAGTTGGGTGTTTTTAATTTGAATATACTATTATCCAAAACACCCATCTCTGGTCTTCCCTAAAAAAGGGAAGAAGCCGTTTTGAGTTTAAACTAAAATTATGGTTTTAATTATCATTTTTCATTAAATGAAATTCTTATAATTTCTTGGGAATCAAAATGACTTTTTGTATAGTTTTCTTGTTTTTAGCAATTCTGTAAAGACTTTACTTTTAATGAAGAAAATTAGTTAAAATTTTTCCCTTGGAGGGAAATGCCGAAAGGCAAAGGGTGTTACTAATTATCAAGAAACCCTTCCAGTTTCGTCTTTTGTAAAAAAGTTTCAATTCAACTAAAATCGAAATTCAAATTTGTTGAAAAACCTTCAACTCAACAAATAGCCTTATTTTCGTAGTCAAAAAAAAAAATGGACATTTCAATTGAAGCTTCTTGGAAAAAGATATTGTCTTCAGAATTTGAACAAACTTATTTTCAAGAACTCACTAAAGTGGTAAAAGAAGAATACCAAAATTATACTTGCTACCCGAAGGCACAGGATATTTTTCGTGCTTTTGATGTTTGTCCGTTTTCAGATGTAAAGGTGGTGATTTTAGGTCAAGACCCGTATCATGGGCCTAATCAAGCCAATGGATTGTGTTTTTCGGTTCAAAAAGGAATTGCTTTGCCGCCTTCTTTGGTGAATATTTACAAGGAATTGGTCAATGATGTAAAAATTAGTTTTCCAAGTCATGGCGACTTAGGAAATTGGGCAAATCAGGGCGTGCTTTTACTCAATGCTTTTTTAACGGTACGAGCGCATCAAGCGGCAAGTCACCAAGGCTTGGGTTGGGAGAAATTTACCAATGCAGTTATTCAAAAAATTTCAGCCGAAAATGAAGGAGTTGTTTTTTTACTCTGGGGCGGATTTGCTAAAAAGAAAGCCAAATTAATCGATACGAATAAACACCATGTATTAACTTCGGGACATCCATCGCCTTTGAGCGCAAATCGTGGATATTGGTTTGGAAATAAGCATTTTAGTATGACTAACGATGTATTGAAAGCGCAAGGAAAAACGCCTATCGATTGGCAGGTTTAAAAGCTATAATTATTCATTTTTAGCGCTGTTCATCATTTTCAAAATCAAATCCATGAGTCGGCTGCTGTAACCGCGTTCGTTGTCGTACCAACCGATTAGTTTTACCAAATGTCCGCCGATAACCGATGTCATTTGTGCATCGAAAACACAAGAATGAGAATTTCCTTTGATATCTATGGAAACAATAGGATCTTCAGTGTAAGCTAAAATTCCTTTCAATTCATTTTCAGCCACATTTTTGAATAATTTGTTCACTTCTTCAATAGAAGTTTTACGTTTTACATTTAACGTCATGTCCGTTAACGAACCATTTGGAACGGGAACGCGAATTCCGCAACCGCCGATGACTTCACTTAAATCTGGAAAAATTCTGGTCAATGCTTTGGCTGCTCCTGTCGTGGTGGGCACAATAGATTGACCTGCGGCGCGCGCTCTGCGTAAATCGCGATGAGGTTGATCGTGCAAACTTTGGTCGCTGGTATACGAATGAATGGTAGAAATATAAGCTTGCTCTACCTGAAAAGCTTCATGAATTACTTTTAACATGGGTGCTGCATTGTTGGTGGTACAAGACGCATTGGAAACGATTACATCTGATGGCTCTAAAACTGCATCATTTACCCCAAGCACAATCATTTTAACCGAATCGTCTGTAGAAGGAACACTCAAAATGACTTTTTGAGCACCATTTTTCAAGTGATGTTCTAACTCGGTTTTGGTTTTGAATTTTCCTGTACATTCAACAACTAAATCTACATTGTACTTTTTCCAAGGAATAGCTTCAATAGACTTTTCATTGATTACAGCAAAGGATTGATTTTCAATATGAATGGCATTATTTTCAGCAGAAACTTCTTTGCCAAAATTTCCATGAATGGAATCGTATTTTACCAAATGAGCTAAAGTGGCTGCATCTGCTAAATCGTTGATGACCACCACTTTAATTTGCGGATGGATATAAGCCAAACGAAAAAGGCTTCGGCCAATGCGACCAAAGCCATTAATTCCAATTCGAATTGAATTCGCCATGTATTTTTTACTTAATAAATGTGTTTTTGCGCTTTGTAAGAAGAACGTACCAAAGCAGAACTTTCTACGTGTCTAAAGCCCAATTCAAGTCCAACTTCTTCGTATTTTTTGAATTGGTCGGGTGTAATAAATTCTTTTACCGGTAAATGTTGCTTGCTGGGTTGAAGGTATTGCCCAATAGTAACCACATCGCAATCCACACTACGTAAGTCTTTTAAAGTTTGAATTACTTCTTCTTCATGTTCGCCTAAACCTAGCATAATTCCAGATTTGGTACGGTTGATGCCTTGTTTTTTCAAATAATCCAATACGCCTAAACTGCGGTCATATTTGGCTTGAATGCGCACTTCACGAGTTAATCTTCTCACCGTTTCCATATTGTGTGAAACTACTTCTGGGTTCACTTCAATAATTCGATCGATGTGTCTTTCAATTCCTTGAAAATCGGGAATTAAGGTTTCTAAAGTAGTTTCAGGATTCATTCTACGGATAGCTTTCACGGTTTCCGCCCAAATGATGGAACCCATGTCTTTTAAATCGTCACGATCTACCGAAGTGACCACCGCATGTTTGATGCCCATAATTTTGATAGAACGCGCCACTTTTTCAGGCTCATCCCATTCTACTGTTTCAGGTCTTCCAGTTTTTACACCACAGAATCCACAAGATCGGGTACACACATTTCCTAAAATCATGAAAGTGGCAGTCCCTTCGCCCCAACATTCACCCATATTTGGGCAACTTCCAGATGTGCAAATGGTGTGTAAATCGTATTTATCTACTAATTTTCTTAGGTTTCTATATTTTTCACCGGTAGGTAATTTTACGCGTAACCATTTCGGTTTGCCTTTGCTAACCGTGGTTTTTTTCTTTTCAATTACTTCTGGTGCAAGTGTTGCTGTTGCCATATTAATGAATTGTTATGCAAAGATAGGAAATAATATACGTACAAGATAAGGCAGAGAAATTCTTAATAAGGCTTTAATAAAGTTTTACTAGCAAATAATTCGATGCAGTTCTTTTCAGCTGCTAATATTTACATTTATTTTATGCCTAGAGAACATAATATTAAAACAGAAATATTCTAGTATGCATTTTTTTTCATAAATTTAGAAACCAAATATTTTCAATTCCCAAACCTAAATTACTTAGATGAATGTACTTTTTTTTACTAGAGAATTTCCACCCTATGTATATGGTGGAGCTGGTGTTCATGTTGAATATTTAGCCAAGGAATTAGCTAAATTAATCTCATTGGAAGTCCGCTGTTTTGGCGATCAAAACCAAGAAGATAACCATCTACTTGTTAAAGGATTTGAATTTGAAGGATTAGATTTTACTGCTGCTCCTAAAAATTTACAGTCCGTTTTTAAAACCCTACAAACTTGCATCAATATGAATGCAGTATCTACCGATGTAGATTTGGTTCATTGCCATACGTGGTACGCTCAATTTGCTGGTATTATTGCCAAATTGTGTTATGGAGTTCCTTTGGTAATTACCACACACTCATTAGAACCCATGCGTCCTTGGAAAAGAGAACAATTAGGCAGAGGTTACGATATGTCTTCTTGGATAGAAAAAACAGCTATTGAAATGGCTGATGCAATTATTGCTGTTTCAAAAGGTACCAAGGAAGAAGTCCTAGAACATTTTGATGTAGATGAAGAAAAAGTAAAAGTGATTTACAACGGAATAGATTTAAAGCAATATGTTCCTGTAAAGGAAACGCAAGTTTTAGAAAAATACAACATCAATACTTCTAAACCTTATGTTTTATTTGTAGGTAGAATTACCCGACAAAAAGGAATTATACATTTGGTAAATGCAATTCAATTTATTCATCAAGATACGCAAGTTGTACTTTGTGCTGGAGCTCCAGATACCCCAGAAATTGCAACTGAAATGAAGCAAAGTGTTGAGCAAGTAACCAAGGAAAGAAAAAATGTTATTTGGATTGAAGAAATGTTAGACAAGGAAAGTGTAATTCAGTTATATACACATGCTGCCGTTTTTTGTTGTCCTTCAATTTATGAGCCATTTGGAATCATTAATATTGAAGCCATGGCTTGTGAAACTGCCGTTGTAGCTAGTGCGGTTGGCGGTATAAAAGAAGTGGTAATTCACAATGAAACTGGTTTGTTAATTCCTTTAAAACAACAAAAAGAAGCTCCTTTTGAACCAGAAAACCCAACTCAGTTTTCTAAAGATTTAGCAGCTGGAATCAATACGCTAGTCGAAGATGAAGAATTGAGAAGAAAAATGGCTAAAAATGCTAGAAAAAGAGTAGAAGAAACTTTTGATTGGATGGCTATAGCCCAAGAAGTTAAAACACTTTACGAACAATTAATCAAATAATTATGTACAACGACAAAGTTTTAAACATTATTTTAGGAGGCGGTCAAGGTTCTAGATTATATCCATTAACCGAACAACGTTCAAAACCAGCTGTTCCTATTGCTGGAAAATACAGATTGGTAGATATTCCTATATCCAATTGTATTAATTGTGGTTTAAAACGAATGTATGTACTTACGCAATTCAATTCTGCTTCATTAAATAGACACATCAAAAACACCTACCATTTTAGTTTTTTTAGTGAAGCTTTTGTAGATATTCTTGCAGCTGAGCAAACCATAAATAGCGATAAGTGGTTTCAGGGAACCGCCGATGCAGTTAGACAAAGTATGCATCATTTCTTGAATAACGATTTTGAATATGCATTAATTTTATCAGGAGATCAGCTTTATCAAATGGATTTTAATGAAATGATTAAAAAGCATATCGAATCGAATGCACAAATTTCAATTGCTACTCAGCCAGTAACCGCAAAAGAAGCACCTTCATTTGGAATTCTAAAATCGAATACCGAACAGGAAATTACTTCATTTATAGAAAAACCAGCAATGGACCAATTGGAAGGCTGGAATTCTGAAGTGACACCAGAAATGAAAAACCAAGGACGCGAATATTTAGCATCGATGGGGATTTATATTTTTAACCGTGATGTTTTAATAGACTTAATGAACGATCCTGATACAGTCGATTTTGGTAAAGAAATCATTCCTAGTTCAATAAACAAACATAAAGTAGTAAGTTACCAATATCCAGGATATTGGACAGACATCGGTAACATCGACTCGTTTTTTGAAGCAAACTTGAATTTAACAAACGATTTGCCTGAATTCAATTTGTATGATAAAGAAATGCGAATTTACACCCGAGCAAGAATGTTGCCTACATCTAAAGTTACTGGTAGCGATTTAAAAAATACAGTGATATCTGAAGGTTGTATTATTCATGCTAAAAAAATTGAACGCTCCATAATTGGAATTCGTTCTCGAATAGGAAAAGCTTCAGTTATAACCAATACCTATATGATGGGCTCAGACTATTATGAAACTTTAGAAGAAGTAGAGAAAAAGAAAATAGATATTTTCATGGGAATTGGTGAAAACTGCATCATTAACAATGCCATAATCGATAAAAATTGCCGCATTGGTGATGGTGCTCAAATTATGGGTGGTAACCATTTAGAAAATCAAGAAACAGACAATTATGTTGTAAAAGACGGAATTGTTGTTATTAAAAAAGGAGCTGTAATACCTAAAGGGTTCAAAATAGGTTAGTTCATTTTTAGAATAAGCTTAAAAAGATAGCCCACGATTAATTCGTGGGCTAAATTACATTAAGGTAATTACGAATTTCGTAATTTTACACAGCAAAAATTTTAAAATATCAATTTAGCAACATAATGGAACAACAAAAACCATATATTCCCAAAAATCAAATTAGAATTGTAACCGCTGCATCCTTATTTGATGGTCACGATGCCGCCATTAATGTCATGCGGAGAATTATTCAAACCACTGGCGTTGAAGTGATTCATTTGGGCCACGATAGAAGTGTTGAAGAAGTAGTGAATACCGCCATTCAAGAAGATGTGAATGCCATCGCCATGACTTCATACCAAGGTGGACACAACGAATATTTCAAATACATGTTCGATTTGCTTCAAGAAAAAGGAGCAAGCCATATCAAGATTTTTGGTGGTGGTGGAGGCGTAATCCTTACCGAAGAAATTGAAGATTTAATGAAACACGGCATCACAAGAATTTACTCGCCAGACGATGGTCGTGAAATGGGATTGCAAGGAATGATTAATGATTTGGTCAAACAATCTGATTTTCCAACACCAAAACTTGAAGAAGCAGAAAAAACCACGGAAAAACTTCAACAAAAAAATGTAAATACCATTGCGCGTTTAATTTCTTTGGCTGAAAATAGACACGAAGAGTTTAAAGAAATTTTTGATCCCATACAAAAAGCCAGCAAAAATGAAGTTCCTGTATTAGGAATTACTGGAACTGGCGGTTCTGGAAAATCATCTTTGGTAGATGAATTGGTAAGACGATTTTTAGTCGATTTTGAAGACAAACAAATCGGAATTATCTCGGTTGATCCTTCTAAAAGAAAAACAGGTGGTGCTTTGTTAGGCGACAGAATTCGAATGAATGCCATTAACTCACCTCGGGTTTATATGCGTTCGTTAGCTACTCGTCAATCT
This sequence comes from Psychroflexus planctonicus, assembly GCF_014640195.1. Classification (GTDB taxonomy): domain Bacteria; phylum Bacteroidota; class Bacteroidia; order Flavobacteriales; family Flavobacteriaceae; genus Psychroflexus; species Psychroflexus planctonicus. Next base: position 311,303 of record NZ_BMGM01000003.1, on the reverse strand, counting down.
AATTTAGCACTTTCAAAATACGTGCAGGAAGCCGTTGAAGTTTTAAAAGCTGCCAACTACGATTTAATCATTTTAGAAACCTCAGGAATCGGTCAAAGTGATACCGAAATCTTAGATCATTCGGATGTTTCTTTATATGTAATGACACCTGAATTTGGTGCAGCTACGCAATTAGAGAAAATCGATATGTTAGATTTTGCCGACTTGGTTGCCATCAACAAATTTGATAAACGCGGTGCTAAAGATGCTTTACGTGATGTAAAAAAACAATACCAACGCAATCACCAATTGTGGGATGCTAAGCTTGATTCACTTCCGGTTTATGGAACTATTGCTTCTCAATTCAACGATCCAGGAATGAACATTTTGTACAAACACATCATGGATCAAGTGGCTGAAAAAACCAAAGCTGAACTGAAAAGCAATTACCAAATTACAGATGAAATGTCTGAGAAAATTTTTGTCATTCCACCCGCAAGAACACGTTATCTTTCTGAAATTTCTGAAAACAACAGAAGCTACGATAGCAAAGTAAATCATCAAGTTGAAGTCGCTCAACGATTATATGGAATTTTCAAAACTTTAGAGTCTTCTGCGGAAACGCAATTAGTTTTAGACAAAAACGGAATCGATGAAGAAGCTTTAGCAAATGCTACCAATGAAGATAACCAACAATTAATTAGCTTATTGAAAAAGGAATTCGATCGTGTAAAAATGGATTTGGATCCTTACAATTGGGAGAAAATATTATCATGGGATGCTACAGTAAAACGCTACAAAGATCCGATTTACAGCTTCAAGGTTCGCGATAAAGAGATTAAAATTGAAACCCATACCGAATCGCTTTCACACCAACAAATTCCAAAAATTGCTTTACCCAAATACCAAGCTTGGGGCGATTTACTCAAGTGGTTATTGCAAGAAAATGTGCCTGGCGAGTTTCCATACACCGCTGGTTTATATCCTTTTAAACGAACTGGTGAAGACCCAACTAGAATGTTTGCTGGAGAAGGTGGACCAGAACGGACCAACCGAAGATTTCACTATGTAAGTGCTGGATTACCCGCCAAGCGTTTGTCCACAGCATTCGATTCGGTTACTTTATATGGTAACGACCCAGACCACCGACCAGATATTTACGGAAAAATTGGTAATGCAGGTGTTTCCATCTGCTGTTTAGATGATGCAAAGAAATTGTATTCAGGATTCGATTTGGCGCATCACATGACTTCAGTAAGTATGACCATTAACGGTCCAGCACCTATGCTACTAGGATTTTTCATGAATGCTGCTATCGACCAACAATGCGAAAAATACATCACAGAAAATGGCTTAGAACAAGAAGTGGAAGCTAAAATCAAACAGATTTATAAAGAAAATGGTTTAGAAAGACCCAAATACAATGGCGATTTACCCGAAGGCAACAACGGCTTAGGCTTGATGCTGCTCGGTGTAACTGGCGACTTAGTATTGCCTGCCGAGGTGTATCAAAAAATTAAAATGGATACCATTGCCGTGGTTCGTGGAACCGTACAAGCTGATATTCTAAAAGAAGACCAAGCACAAAACACCTGTATTTTCTCTACCGAATTCGCTTTGCGATTGATGGGTGATGTACAAGAATATTTTATTGAAAATAAAGTAAGAAACTTCTATTCGGTTTCCATTTCGGGTTACCACATTGCTGAAGCAGGTGCCAACCCGATTACACAATTGGCATTAACGCTTTCCAACGGTTTCACTTACGTGGAATATTACTTAAGCCGTGGAATGGATATTAACAAATTTGGTCCTAACTTAAGTTTCTTCTTCTCCAACGGAATCGATCCTGAATATGCCGTAATTGGTAGAGTTGCCAGAAGAATTTGGGCGAAAGCCATGCGCGATAAGTATGGAGCCAATCCACGAGCACAAATGTTGAAATACCACATTCAAACTTCGGGTCGCTCGTTACATGCTCAAGAAATTGACTTCAACGACATCCGAACGACTTTACAAGCTTTGTATGCCATTTACGACAACTGTAATTCATTGCATACCAACGCTTACGATGAAGCCATTACCACACCTACAGAAGAATCGGTAAGACGTGCTATGGCAATTCAGTTGATTATCAACAAAGAATTAGGTTTAGCGAAGAATGAAAATCCAATTCAAGGTGCGTTTATTATTGAAGAGTTAACCGATTTAGTTGAAGAAGCCGTTTTAACCGAATTCGATCGTTTAACTGAACGTGGCGGCGTTTTAGGCGCAATGGAAACCATGTACCAACGAAGCAAAATTCAAGAAGAAAGTTTGCATTACGAAACCTTGAAGCATACGGGTGAATTCCCAATTATCGGTGTGAATACGTTTTTGAGTTCTAAAGGCTCGCCAACGGTAAAACCAAGAGAAGTAATTCGTGCAACCGAAGAAGAAAAAGAATTCCAAATCAATACGTTAAATAAGCTTCACACAGCTTACAAAAACAAAGCCAGCAAGTATTTAGGTGAAGTACAAGATGCAGCCATCAACAACAGAAATATGTTCGCTGAATTGATGGAAGCCACCAAATATTGTTCTTTAGGTCAGATTACTGAAGCTTTATTTGAAGTAGGCGGTCAGTATAGACGGAATATGTAAACATTTCATAGCCCACGGTTTAAACCGTGGGCTATGAAATTTATTGATTATTTTTTTCGAAAATCCATTCCTTCGCATTGACAAATGCTTGTAACCAAGGCGAAACTTCATCGGTTTGGTTTTTGGGATAATGTGCCCAATTCCAAGGAAAAATAGAACGTTCCAGGTGAGGCATCATTACCAAATGTCTACCGGTTTTATCGGTTAATACAGCAGTATTGAAGTCAGATCCATTCGGATTAGCTGGATAGCCTTCGTAACCGTACTTTCCAACGATTTGATAATGGCTTTCTGCTTTTGGAAAACTGAACTTTCCTTCGCCGTGTGCGGCCCAAATACCCAATTGTGTTCCAGCCATGTTTTTCAACATCACCGAATTGTTTTCTTGAATTTTCACACTGGTAAAGTTGCATTCAAATTTACCACTGTCATTATGAAGCATTTTTGGTTTTTCGGCATCTTCGGTGTGCAATAAACCCAATTCAATGAACAATTGACAACCATTACAAACACCCAAAGACAAGGTATCTTCTCTGGCAAAAAAGTTTTGCAAAGCGGTTTGTGCATGCTCGTTATAGGCAAATGCACCTGCCCAACCTTTCGCGCTTCCTAGCACATCCGAATTGGAAAATCCACCAACGGCAGCAATGAGTTGTACATCTTCTAAATTTTCGCTACCCGACATTAAATCGGTCATATGGATGTCTTTCACTTCAAAACCTGCCAAGTGTAAAGCACGTGCCATTTCCCGCTCGGAGTTAGAACCTTTTTCACGGATAATAGCAGCTTGTGGCCGATTTGCTTCATCTATTTTCGGAAGTTTTCCTGTAAAATGTTCTGGAAATTCAAACTTGAGTGGTTGATTTTTATAATTTTCAAATCGTTCGTCTGCTTTTTCTATTCCACTTTGTTGGCGGTCTAATAAATGCGATGTGGTATACCAAACGTCACGGTATTCAGCAATATCAAAACTCAATCTTTCTTCGCTATTCTTCAGTTGAAGCTCAGCGGTTTCAATTGCATTTCCTATTGAAAAGAATTCGATATTTTGTTGTTGAAGTTGTTGTTTTGCAGTTTCATCTTTCAGTTGAAGCAATACGCCTGCATTTTCGGAAAACAGTAATTTAGTTGAATCATTTTCACCTAAAGAAGTCAAATCGATTTCCATACCACGATTGGGTTCAGGAAAACACATTTCCAATAAAGCGGTAAGCATTCCTCCAGCCGAAATATCATGGCCAGCAACTACCAAATCAGCTTTAATCAAATCTTGAATGGCATTGAAGCTTTTGGCAAAAAAAGCATCATCTTGAATACTTGGAGCTACTTTACCAATTTTATTTTTGATTTGCGCAAAAGATGAACCGCCTAACTTGTAGGCATCTTGCGATAAGTTGATGTAAATCAATTCGCCTTCTTTTTGCAAAACCGGCTCTACTACTTTGGTAATGGCATTGCAATTTCCAGCAGCAGAAATAATTACCGTTCCAGGAGAAAGCACTTCTTTGTCGGCATATTTTTGCTTCATCGAAAGTGAATCTTTTCCGGTTGGTACATTAATTCCTAAGGCGATGGAAAATTCAGAAACGGCTTCAACGGCTTGGTATAGTCGAGCATCTTCACCCGGATTTTTGCAAGGCCACATCCAATTCGCTGATAAGGAAACGGAATGCAAACCATCTTTTAATGGAGCAAAAACAATATTGGTCAAGGCTTCTGCTATGGAATTTTTGGCTCCCGCTACGGGATCGATTAATCCTGAAATAGGGGAGTGCCCAACCGAAGTAGCCACGCCTTCCTTTCCTAAATAATCCAAGGCAGCTACTCCACAATTGTTCAGCGGAAGCTGCAAACTACCACAGGTTTGTTGTTTGGCTACACGACCACTTACACAACGATCTACTTTGTTGGTTAGCCAATCTTTACAGGCAACGGCTTCCAATTGAAGCACTTGTTTTGCATCTTCATAAAGCGCTTGCTTTTCGTAGCTAATTTCTTCATAATCATGTTGAATACTTTCGTCTTTCATGATGGTTTTTGGTGAACTACCAAACATGTCAGAAAGTTTCAAATCCATTGGTTTTTCACCTGTTTTTGAATTTTGAAAAGTAAATTGATGGTCGTTGGTTACTTTTCCGACTCGATACATTGGAGCACGCTCACGAGCTGCAATTTTTTCAAGTTTTAAACTGGCATCTTTTGGCAAAACCAAGCCCATGCGTTCTTGAGATTCGTTGCCGATAATTTCTTTTGCAGAAAGTGTAGGATCGCCGATAGGAAGTTTGGCAATATCAATCTTGCCACCCGTTTCTTCTACCAATTCGCTAAGGCAATTCAAATGTCCGCCAGCTCCATGATCATGAATAGATGTGATGGAGTTTTCTTCACTTTCTACCATTCCACGGATGGCGTTGGCTGCTCTTTTTTGCATTTCGGGGTTGGAACGTTGGATGGCGTTCAATTCGATTCCGCTGCTAAATTCGCCTGTATCTGCTGAAGATACCGCAGCTCCACCCATTCCTATTCGGTAGTTGTCGCCACCTAAAATCACGATGTCTTCATCTGCTTTGGGAATGGCTTTTATAGCTTGATTTGCTTTTCCGTAACCAATTCCGCCTGCTAACATAATCACTTTATCGAAACCAAGGTGTTTGTTGTTTTCGGAGTGTTCAAAAGTTAAGACTGAGCCACAAATTAGCGGTTGACCAAATTTATTTCCAAAATCGGATGCGCCGTTGGAAGCTTTAATCAAAATATCCAACGGAGTTTGGTACAACCACTTTCGTGCGGGAAATGCTTTTTCCCAGTTTCTGTCTTCGGTTAAACGCGAATAACTGGTCATGTAAACGGCCGTTCCTGCTAAAGGAAGCGAACCTTTTCCACCGGCTAGTCGATCTCTAATTTCTCCGCCGCTTCCCGTGGCAGCACCGTTGAAAGGCTCCACCGTAGTTGGGAAATTATGGGTTTCAGCTTTTAGCGAAATCACCGATTCGAAATTTGTATTTTGATAAAAGGAAGCTTCATCAGCACGAAAAGGTGCAAATTGTTGTACAACGGGCCCTTTTACAAAAGCCACATTGTCCTTGTATGCAGAAACAATTGAATTGGGATGAGTTTCAGAAGTTTTTCTTATTAATTTGAATAGCGATTCTTTTTTTTCTTCACCATCAATAATAAATGTACCGTTGAAAATTTTATGTCGGCAGTGTTCAGAATTCACTTGCGAAAACCCAAAAACTTCGGCGTCGGTCAAGGGTCTTTCTAATCGTTTTGCTAAATCTTCTAGGTAGGTTACTTCTTCTTCATTTAAGGCTAAACCTTCTTTTTTATTGTAATCTGCAATGTCTAGAATGGGTTTTACATGTTCTGGTGTAATGTTTATGTCGAACAATTCTTGATTCAATTCAGCATAAGCTTGAAACAACATGGGGTCAAAGGCTTCATTTTTTTCATTACGACTAAACTCTTCAATGCGCTCAATTCCTACAATTCCCATGTTTTGGGTAATTTCTACGGCGTTGGTAGACCAAGGCGTAATCATAGCTGCTCGTGGACCGATAAAGTTGCCTTCTATTGTTTTTTCATCGATAAATTTAGCGTCGCCAAATAGCCATTTCAGTTTTTTAATGGTTTCGTAATCAGGACGGTTTGGTGAAGAAACTACATAAAATTGAGTAGGAGAAGACTGAAAAAAATGAATCATTGCACGAAAATTTAGATACTAATTTTTATGCGTTCAAAAATACGATAAATAATAGCATTTTTGGTTTGAATTCATTTAAAATGAAAGTAATGATTTATCTTTGATTTAGGTTGTATTGCAATTCACAATTTATACTTTATTGCGAAAGCTTCAATATTAAGCATATCGCTTTCTTCTATAATAATTAAAGCCGAACGAAATAATCCCTAATACCAAAATTCCACCAACTAATAAAATGGTTTTCCAAGCATTTTGGCTGGCTTCCATTTTGTCTTGGTCTAAAATAGGTAGTTCTATTGATTTTGTTCTTAAATTCACTAAAGCTTCATCACCGAGTAAAAAGTTGGCTGCATTCATCAGAAATTCTTTGTTTCCGTACGTATTTCCTGTGTATTGATCGAAACCTAATTCTTGTGGTTGACCTTTAATTACTTCATTTTTAATTACATCTCCATCCGAAATGAAAATTTGTTGGGTAGACTTACTTTTATTTAAATGATTTTCATTTTTGAAAGGCAAAACCCGTTTGTTGTATAAGGAAGTAAATTCGCCTTCTACCAAAGCAGCTAAAATTTGAGCTCCAGCTTTATATTCATCAGGATTTACTTCATCTTGAATTTGATTGAGTTTAATTTCTCGAGGCGTTCCTTCCAATTTGGTTAAGTCTGAAGATTTTAGCAAAGTGGTTTGCTCAATTTCATCTCGTTTTAAAAACTCAATAGGATTGGCAAAATTAAAATGAACCGCGTTTAAGTTTGCAACGATAGGATGTTTGCTAGCTTCATCTGCCAAAGGTTCATAAAACCAAGGAAAAGGATTGAATTGGGTCTGGCTTCCTTGTCCTTGTGCCAACACGATTGGAGCGGAATACAAATCGTTGACTAAAGTGGGGTTGATGCGAACTCCGTACGAAAAAAACAAATCGTAGGTATCCAATTCCTTTGGAAACGCAACCATGGAGCCTGATTTTACCAAACTGTCTTTTTCTGCCATGACTTGCTCGGTTAACCAAATGGCTTTACCGCCATTCATGATAAATTGGTCTAAGCAATATTTTTCTGCTTCGGTAAATTTTTGTGTGGGTTTGGCATCGATGATTAAATCGAATTTTTGTAACTCGGTTAAGGTCTTTTGGGGTTGTTCTTTTATGGTTTTTAAAGTAAAAGGAGCAATGCGATAGTATTTGCCCAATTCCTTGATATAGTCGGCTATGTAGGCATCTTTTAATTGACCATTTCCACGTAAAACGGCTACTTTCTTTTCTTTTTCACGAGTTAACTTTACCAATGCGTTGGTGATTTGGTATTCCAAATTTTGAATGGAACGGGCTACCAATTCTTCATTACTTGCACCTAACTTTTTTTGCAATAAAGGAATTTGAATTTTCTTGCTACCTATTTTTACTTCAGCCCAAGGAAAAATCCAGTTTTCGATGGTTTTTCCGTTTTGAAGAACGTTCAAACGTTCAGGTGTCATTCCGCGTTGGTAAAACGAATTGGCAACTTCTTCTACTGGTTTTCGGGTATTTAACGGATCGGTAAACCTGAATTTAATATTGGAATTATAAGCTTGGTATTCTTCAAATAAATAACGTGTTTCCAATTGAAGCTGTTTGAAAACGGAAGGCAAATCACCCGTTAAAAAAACTTCAACTGCAAGCGGATGTTCAATTTCGTTTATAAAAGAAACACTGGTTTCAGAAAGGCTGTAACGTTGATCTTGCGTAAAATCGAATCGATAAAAAAATTGACTGGCTATCAGATTCAACACTACAAATCCAACTGCACAATAGGCTAAAAAATAGGATTGCTTTTTCATTGTCCCTGTGTTTTTTGAAGCCGGTGAATGCAAATGGCGATAAACAATGCTGTAAAACTTAAAAAGTAAACGATGTTTCTTGTGTCAATTACACCGCGGCTTAAGCTTTTGTAATGAAAGCTCAAACTCAAGTATTCCATAGCATAAATGGAAGAACCAAACAAAGCGATGTTGCTGATGCCTTCTAAAGCAAAAAATGCTGCTAAACACAAAACTGCCCCGATGCTAAAGGAAAGGATTTGGTTTTTTGAAAATGCCGAAGCCAACAAAGAAATTGCGATGTAACTACACGTGAGTAAGCCCAATCCAAGATAGGAGCCAAAAATAGCGGGGAAGTCTACTTGGTAGGAATTTTTCACTAAAAAGTGAATGCATGCCACAAAAAGTAAACTCGGTAATAAGGCAATTCCAGTAATGGCTAAAGCGGCAAAAAATTTACCTAAGACTAAATTCAGTTTGGTGATGGGTTTGGTGTAAAGCAACTCTAAAGTGCCTGATTTTTGTTCTTCCGAAAAGCTTTTCATGCAAATTGCAGGAATCAAGAAAATAAATATCCATGCAGAAAGTTCAAAAAACGGAACCAGATTCGCATTTCCTGAATTCAATATATTATAGTCTGAATTGAAAAACCATAAAAATAGCACATTGATGACCCAATACATCCCGAGTACCAAAAAGCCAGTGGTGTTGGCAAAAAACGCATTGATTTCTTTTTTAAAAATAGCTTTCATAGATTTATTTTAAGCTAACTAATTTTTGAACGCTCCAAGCTTCTGGTTTTGCACAAAAATTCTTTTTTGTAGCTGCCCAAATATTTTTGAAAAGTTCAGAATTCCGGTAATTTTCTAGATCTTTTTCATCTTTCCAATACGAGTACGTAAAAAAGATTTCTTTATTATTCAAGTCTTGGTAAAGTTCTAAAAATTCGCAACCATCTACATTTCTAATTTTGTGTTTTTGTGCTTCAAATAAAGCTTTAAATACTTCAATTTTATCTTCTTCAAACTGCATTTTTACAATTCTAACCAGCATATTTTGTTTCGTTTTCAAAATTAATGGAAATGGTGTTGGTCAATTTCAATCCAAATAAACTTGCCGCGCTTCCCACCGTATGCGGATTGCTTTTGTAAATGGCCAATTCTAAATAACCAGACGTATTAAAGAGCGCCAACTTCTTGCCTTCTTCTTCTCGCTTTTCTTTTGGAAGCTTAAAATTGATGGCTTCGCTGTAAGAATTATAAACTTTATTAAAATTGATGTTTCTGGCCGAAATCACGAAACTCCTTCCTTTTCCAATTTCCGTAAATCGTTTTTTGGTGATGTTGCTCACTATGTTTCCGTAGTTGTCAATATAAATTACATGCCCCAATATCTGATTTTGTTTATCATTGACAATGGGTTCCAGGTTTTTTATTTGTTGAATTTCAGGAATGAGTTTGCCGATGACTTCAAGCGTCCCGCCACGACAAATGTGAGCCGCAACTTTTACAAATACATCCAAAACAGGGAAATTGGTCTCTATGCTATTATGTATATTGATTTCTACAATTTTTTCTGGTTTTATTTCAGATGCGATTAGTGATAAAATTCCATTATTGGCGCAAATGAAATAATGTCCATCTAAAAAGATAGCCAAATGTTTATTTTCTGGTGAAAGTTCCGCATCAACTCCGATTAAATGTATGCTTCCTTTCGGGAAATTATGGTAGGCATTTTTAATGATGTAAGCTGCTTCAGTAATATGAAAAGGAGAAACTTCATGCGAAACATCTACAATAGTCAGATCGGAAAGTTCACTGTACAAAGCAGCTTTTACCGCAGCAACGGAATGATCCTTATAACCAAAATCTGAAGTAAGTGTAATAATGGGCATAAATGGATAATAATTTTGTAATGTTTACCGAAGAATATTTTCGTAAATTTGTTGTGCGAATTTAACCATAATGTCTAAAATCTTCTGCTTTTGAACGAACTTATTATCGAACTTTCAGAAATTAGTCCACAGGACTTCTTTGGGAAAAACAATGAAAATATTCAACTGATTAAAAAATATTTTCCAAAATTAAAAATTGTTGCTCGGGGAAATAAGGTCAGGGCGTTTGGAGATGAAGATTTACTAGAAGAATTTGACAAACGATTTGCAATGATTTCGGATCATTTTGCCAAATACAATGCAATAGATGAAAATAGCATTGAGCGCATTCTTACCAGTGAAACAGAAAAAGAATTACAAACTTCTGCTTCCGCTGAAAAAACCATTTTACATGGCGTTGGTGGCAGAGTGATTAAAGCACAAACCCACAACCAGCGCAGATTAGTAGAAGAAGCCAGTAAAAACGATATGGTTTTTGCAGTAGGTCCAGCAGGAACCGGAAAAACCTATACCAGTGTTGCTTTAGCGGTAAAAGCCTTAAAAGAAAAACAAGTAAAACGAATTATTTTAACTCGACCAGCTGTTGAAGCGGGTGAAAATTTAGGTTTTCTACCTGGAGACTTAAAAGAAAAGTTAGATCCGTATATGCAACCTTTATATGATGCACTTCGGGACATGATTCCGCATGAACGTTTGGAAACATTTATTGAAAAAGGAGTGATTCAAATTGCACCGATGGCTTTTATGCGGGGTAGAACTTTAGATAATGCGTATGTTATTTTAGATGAAGCACAAAATACATCACATGCACAAATGAAGATGTTTTTAACCCGAATGGGAAAACATGCAAAATTCATTATTACTGGAGATCCAGGTCAAGTTGATTTACCAAGACGAATTATCTCAGGTTTAAAAGAAGCTTTGTTAGTGCTAAAAGATGTAAAAGGAGTAGGCGTAGTGTATTTAGATGAAAAAGACGTAATTAGACATAAATTAGTAAAACGCATTATTGCAGCTTATAAAGCCATAGAAAATCAAGCTTAAAAAATGAACAATACCTTAACCAAAACCAATCTTCAGTTAGAAGGATTACAATCTGTTTATCACGGAAAAGTACGTGAAGTTTATGAAGTTGCCAACAATCAATTGGTGATGGTAGCCACCGACCGTCTTAGCGCTTTTGATGTAGTTTTGCCCCAAGGCATTCCTTATAAAGGACAATTGTTAAATCAGTTGGCATTGCACATGTTGGAAGCTACTTCAGATTTGGTTCCGAATTGGTTAACAGCAAGTCCAGACCCGAATGTGAGTGTGGGCGAAAAATGTACTCCTTTTAAAGTGGAAATGGTGATTCGTGGTTATTTAGCCGGTCATGCTTATCGTGAATACAAAGCAGGAAAACGGACTTTATGTGGTGTGCATTTACCAGAAGGACTTAAAGAAAATGACGCATTTCCCAAACCCATTATCACGCCCACAACCAAGGCAGCAATGGGGAGTCACGATGAAGATATTTCCCGAGAAGCCATTTTGGAAAACGGAATTGTAACTAAAGCAGATTACGAAAAATTAGAAGAATATACGTACAAACTATTCGCTCGCGGAACAGAAATCGCCAAAAAACAAGGTTTGATTTTAGTTGACACTAAATATGAATTCGGTAAAACCGCAGACGGAAAAATAGTGGTGATTGATGAAATTCACACCCCAGACTCTTCTCGGTATTTTTATTTAGAAGGATATCAAGAACGGCAAGACAAAGGCGAAAAACAAAAACAACTTTCCAAAGAATTTGTAAGAGAATGGCTGATTGAAAACGGATTTCAAGGAAAAGAAGGTCAAAAAGTACCTAACTTACCACCAGATTTCATTCAATTGGTTACTCAACGTTATATTGAATTGTACGAAAAAATCACCGGAAAAGAATTTGTAAAAGCAGATACAGAAGATATTCATCAGCGTATACAAAGCAACTTGGATACGTATTTTTCTGAAAAGTAATTTAAAGGCAAATAAAGATTTTTAATTTCATGCCACGAATGCACGAATAATTATTAGTGCATTCGTGGCATTTTTTTTTAGATACAGTCATCACCTTGGAAGTTATATGTGAAATAAATTTTGCTCGATAGATAATAATATGGAGTCTTTTTTTGTTTGAAGAAAATAAAATAAACAAAAAATGGCAAGCGACCTACATCACACCGCTGCGACCATCTACCCTTGCTGCGTTCCCGCCCTGGGGGATTCGACAGGAGCTGGTTGTGTAGGACTTGCCGGTGCAAATATACAATCTTTAGTAATCTTAACAAGTGTTTTTAATCATTAAATTCATAATTTAGCCAACCTAAATAATTAACTTTTTATGCGTCTTTTTAAACACCTGTTTTTCATTTTTTTAGCCTTCGCTGTGGTTTCTTGTGAGGAAGATTTAGCTAATCAAATTCAATTAAAATTTCCAGATAATCAAACTAAAGTTCCTATTGGGAAAACTTTAAATGCAAGCTTAGTCCTACCAAAAGAAGGTGAAGTTTCTGGGAAAGTGAAATTACAAGACGAAGTTTTTTTTATTGAAAGTAAAAACCTGCAAATTCCTATTTCAACAGACTTACTTTTAGGTAAACATCAAATTAGAGTCGACTTTGAGTACTTAGATGAAACATTTTCTATTCAAAAAGAAATTGAAATCATCAATAACAAAGCTCCCAAACTAATGGGGTACAAAATATTAAATACGTATCCGCATGATCCGAAGGCTTACACGCAAGGTTTAGAGTTTTTAGGCGACACTTTATACGAAGGAACGGGACAATATAAACAATCCAGTTTACGAAAAGTAGACTATAAAACCGGAGAAGTTCTACAAAAAATAAATTTATCAGACCGTGTTTTTGGCGAAGGCATTAGCATTTTAGACGGGAAAATTTATCAATTGACATGGCGCTCAGGTTATGGATTTGTTTACGATTTAGAAACTTTTGAAGAATTAGATAAATTTTCATTTAACAATAGTGCTGAAGGTTGGGGACTTTGCAACGATGGAAAACAGTTTTATAAAAGCGATGGAACCGATAAAATTTGGTTGTTAGAACCCGAAACCATGAAAGAGCTGAGCTACATTCAACCTACTACGCACAAAGGAACCAACAAACAATTGAATGAATTGGAATGGGTAAACGGAAAAATTTATGCCAACACATATCAACGTGATGGTGTGGCCATTATCAATCCTAAAAATGGAGCTATTGATGGCATTATCGATCTTCGTGGATTTCGTGATTTAATCAACAAGCCATCTGATTTTGATGAGGTGAACCACGTTTTAAATGGAATTGCAGTTCATCCAGAAACGGGAAACTTATTTGTAACAGGAAAAAACTGGGACAAGCTTTTTGAAGTTGAAATATTTGAAAAATAATCTGTTTTTAAAATCGTTATGAATACCTTATATAAAATATGATTGACCTAACTAAACAACATATCAATTTGAAACTAAATTGCTCTAATTCCAAACTTTTTAGAATATTATTTTTGGGCGTCTTTTTTACCTTTATTGTATTGACTTCTGCATGTCGAGACGATTTTGAAACGGTTCCCAGTACAGGAGAATTGGAGTTTTCTACAGATACTTTGTTTTTAGATACCGTTTTTACAAATACATCATCTAGCACTTATCAATTTAAAGTCTATAACCGAAGTAGCAAAGACATCAATATTCCTAAAATAGAACTCGGTGAAGGAGAAGCTTCCAACTATCGATTGAATGTTGATGGAATTCCGGGTAAAACTTTCGAAAATATTGAGCTTTTAGCAAAAGACAGTTTGTTTGTTTTTGTTGAAGTTACCGCAGATATTGAAAATTTAGCAAATCAAGGTACGCAATTTACCTATGAAGATGTAGTCGCTTTTGATACGGGTATGAACCAACAAAACATCAGGCTGATTAGTTTAATTCAAGATGCTGTTTTTTTATTCCCAGAGCGTTTTGAAGATGGAACAACCGAAACGCTTTCCTTAGGTGTGAATGAAGAAGGAGAAGAATTGTTTATTGAAGGTTTTTTTCTAGATGATGAACATTTGCATTTTACCAATGAAAAACCTTATGTTATTTACGGTTTTGCAGGTGTGCCAAGTGGAAAAACCTTAACGATAGATCCTGGCGCACGCATTCACTTTCATGCCAATAGTGGAATGATTGTAGCCAATAACGGAACTATACAGGCCAACGGCGAAATTAGTCAAGACCAAGAAGCTTTAGAAAACGAAATTATTTTTCAAGGTGATCGGCTGGAACCAGGTTTTAGTGAAATCCCTGGTCAATGGGCTACCATTTGGCTAACCCAAGGAAGTACCAACCATATATTTGATTATACCACCATTAAAAACGGAACTGTTGGAATTTTAATGGATTCTAATGACGGTACCAATAATCCTACGCTTCAACTTAAAAACACGCAAATTTATAACCATACCAACGTAGGCTTGTTGGCTAGAACTGGTTTTGTAGAAGCTGAAAATGTTGTGATTAACAATGCGGGGCAAGCGGCGGTTAATCTTTCACTAGGTGGTAGATACAATTTTAAACATTCAACTATTGCTAATTATTGGAGCAATTCTTTTCGACAATTTCCCGCTTTACTAATTGAAAATAATTTACAAACACAAGAAGAAGTTTTTGTAGCCGACCTAGTTGAAGCAACTTTTAGTAATTGTATTATTTATGGTACAGAGCGAATAGAAGTGCTTTTTAATCAAGTAGATGAAGCTGCCTTTAACTACAAATTTGAAAACTGTCTAATCCGTTTTAACGATATCAACAATCAATATGTAGACAATCCACTTTACAATTTTGAAGATTCAAATATTTTCTTAGATAATGTATTCAATGAATCTCCTGATTTCTTAAATCCAAATCAAAATCAATTGCAAATTGGCTTGGAATCGGCTGCTTTCAATTTAGGAAATACAAATACAGCACAAGAAGTTCCATTAGATTTATTGGGAATTAATCGCGTTGCAAATCCAGATTCGGGAGCATTTCAAGCTATTGAATTTGAAGAAGAAGATTAATAAAAAAAATGAAATTCTAAATAGAAATAAAAAGCCACTTTAAATTAATAAAGTGACTTTTTATTTAATCTATTTGCAATAAATAGTATTTAGTAACCATCCATGTATTTTTGCAAAATTGGCATCAATTCCATAGAAAATTCTTGTCCTATTTGCATCGAAGCTTGAAAAATTTCTTCTTGACCTTCTAACATGGTTTTCCCCAAATCAGTTTCATAAAAATCCAACAATGCTTTTATGTCTTCATGTGAGTATTGTTCAGCTGCAACCTTTGCCAATTTAAGATACATTTCATCTAAAACAGGTTGCATTTCCTGCTTAAAGGCTTCTAAGTTTTCTTCAGGGATTTGGCTATAAATTGGTTGCAAAGAAGATTCAACAGTAGCATTAGATAATTTCATTAGTTTTAATGCATCCTTAATTTCTGGTGATGTTTCTTCTTGGGCTATTCCAAATTGAGCAAATAGAATTGCTAAACAGATAATTATTTTTTTCATGATAATGTATTTTTTATTTAGTTTAAGCATGCACACCATCAACAAACAGTGGACGGTGACTCATCATTTCTTCAACTTCATTTTTAATTGACTTGAGCTCTTGTTCATTTTCAGGATTTTGGATTACACGGTTGATAAATTCAACAATTTTAGGCATTTCACTTTCAGATAAACCACGTGTAGTAACGGCAGGTGTTCCTACTCTAATCCCAGAAGTAACAAAGGGAGATTCTGTATCAAAAGGAACCATATTTTTGTTCACTGTAATGCCAGCTTTACCTAAAGCTTCTTCAGCAACTTTACCAGTAACAGATTTATTTCTAAGATCAATCAACATCATGTGGTTATCAGTTCCACCAGAAATAAGTTGATAATCAAGATTTACAAAAGCCTTAGCCATTGCAGAAGCATTTTTTTGTACTTGTTTCATGTAATACGTAAAGTCATCAGTTAAGGCTTCACCAAATGCAATAGCTTTGGCAGCGATAATGTGTTCTAAAGGACCACCTTGATTTCCAGGAAAAACACCGCTATCCATTAAAGATGACATTTTTTTAAGTTTTCCACTTTTTAATTTTAGGCCAAAAGGATTTTCAAAATCTTCCCCCATCATAATAATTCCACCTCGTGGTCCACGTAAAGTTTTATGTGTAGTTGAAGTAACTACGTGGCAATGTGGAATAGGACTTTGTAATAAACCTTTTGCTACTAATCCTGCAGGGTGTGCAACATCTGCTAATAAAATAGCTCCAACTTGATCTGCTATGTTTCTAAACTTTTTGTAATCTATTTCTCTAGAATAAGCAGAAGCTCCTGCAATAATTAACTTTGGTTTGTGTTTTTTAGCTTGAGATTCAACTTGATTGTAATCAATATAGCCTGTTTTTTCATTTACTCCATAAAAAACGGGCTGATATAATTTTCCAGAAAAATTTACAGAAGAACCATGTGTTAAGTGTCCTCCATGTGCTAAATCGAAACCTAAAATTTTGTCGCCTGGATTTAAAAGCATCGAAAATACAGCTGTATTAGCTTGAGAGCCAGAATGTGGCTGCACATTAGCATAAGCTGCACCAAATAATTTTTTGAGTCGTTCTCTAGCTATATCTTCAACTTGGTCTACAATTTCGCAACCGCCATAATAACGCTTTCCAGGGTAACCCTCGGCGTATTTATTGGTTAAAACTGAACCTGCAGCTTCCAGTACATCGGAGCTCACAAAGTTTTCACTTGCTATAAGTTCTAAACCTTTAGTTTGTCTATCTTGTTCTGCTGAAATTAAGTCGAAAATTTGCTTGTCTTTTGCCATGATATTATTTCGTTAAATAAGCTTCAAAAATAACAAATGTATTCGGTTATTTCAGCTAAAACTATATATTTGAAATATAGTTTTAACTATTATTAATCAACCCAAATAATACACATATGTCATTAGCCGCTAACGATCCATCTAGAAAAACCTGGTTAGCTATTCCAGACAACACAGATTTTCCTATCCAAAATATTCCATTTGGAGTGTTTTTAACTCGAGACGATATTATTACCATCGGAACCCGAATTGGTGATACCGCTATAGATTTAGGTGCTTTGCATCAGTTAGGATATTTTAAAAATATACCATTAACAGACGATATTTTTTTGCAAGACAGCTTAAACGATTTTATTGCTGATGGAAGAAAAACTTGGCGTGCTGTTCGAAATAGAGTTGCTGAACTTTTTGATAAAAAAAACAACGAACTCAAAAATAACAAAGAACATTGCACGCGTGTTTTATTTACTATTGATGAAATTGAAATGCAATTGCCAGTTCACGTAGGTG
The DNA here is from genome assembly GCF_014640195.1 of Psychroflexus planctonicus. Lineage (GTDB taxonomy): Bacteria > Bacteroidota > Bacteroidia > Flavobacteriales > Flavobacteriaceae > Psychroflexus > Psychroflexus planctonicus. The sequence goes on along the minus strand of NZ_BMGM01000003.1, from coordinate 293,901 downwards.
ATTATACCGATTTTTATTCAAGTAAAGAGCATGCTACCAATGTTGGTACTATGTTTAGAGATCCCGATAATGCATTGTTACCTAATTGGCTTCATATTCCAGTTGGTTATCACGGCAGAAGTTCTTCTATTATTCCTAGTGGAATACCTATACATAGACCACAAGGCCAAAAATTGCCAAAAGGAGCAGACGAACCCATTTTTGGGCCATCACGATTAGTAGATTTTGAATTGGAAATGGCATTTATTACCACAGACGCTAACGATTTAGGACAACCTATTCCTATTGATGAAGCTGAAAGCCATATTTTTGGAATGGTTGTATTTAACGATTGGAGTGCTAGAGATATTCAAAAATGGGAATATGTACCGCTAGGACCTTTCTTGGCTAAAAGTTTCGCTTCTTCTGTTTCACCATGGATTGTTACTTTAGATGCTTTGGAGCCGTTTAGAGTAGAAGGACCTAAACCAGAGAAAAAATTACTACCATATTTACAAACTTCAGGTAAAAAGAGTTTCGATATTAATCTACAAGTATCTATTACGCCTAGAAAAGGAGAAGAAACGGTAGTTACCAACTCTAATTTTAAATACATGTATTGGAACATGAGTCAGCAACTTGCTCACCATACCATTAATGGTTGTCCTGTAAATAGTGGAGATATGATGGCAAGTGGAACTATTTCTGGTCCAACTCCAGATTCGTATGGTTCGATGTTAGAGTTATCATGGCGTGGCTCTAAACCATTGAAATTAAAAGGTGGCGAAGAACGTAAATTTATTGAAGACTATGATACGGTAACTATGCGTGGTTATTGCCAAAATCATGAAGTAAGAATTGGTTTTGGTGAAGTTAAAACTCAATTGCTTCCTGTTTTTAAATCTAAATAAATTTTAAAATTTTAATATATTGAGGGGTTGTTTGTATTTTACAAGCAACCTTTATTTTTACTTATGAAAAAAATAAAATTTATTCTAAATTTTTTATACAACATCAAATACATAAAAGTACTAGTTGAAAGTATAAAGGATTTTTCTAAAAACGATTCTATTAATTTTGCAGCAACAACTGCTTTTTATACCATATTTAGTTTACCTGCCTTTTTTATTTTAATATTGAAAGTAGGCTCAACTTTTTATCAAAAATCGAAAATTAAAGAAGAACTTTTTTTACAAGTTGAAAATTTAGCTGGAAGCGAAGCCGTTACAACTATTGAATCTACCTTAGAAAATATTTCTATGGACGATACAGGTGTAGTTTCAAGCACTATTGCTTTTGGTATTTTAGCTTTTAGTGCAACTACAGTATTTGTGAGTTTACAGAATGCCATGAATCATATTTGGCATATCAAAGCAATTCCAAAGCGTGGTTTTTTGAAATACATCATCAATAGGTTACTTAGTTTTTCGTTGGTCTTGTCTATGGGATTTATTCTCATTGTTTCTTTACTGCTAGATGCCATTGTTTCGGTCATTTTTACACACTTGGAATTTTTATTAGATACTTACGCGGTAAAACTTTCATCTGTTGTACAAATTATTTTGTCGCAAGCCATATTGGTTCTAATTTTTGCTTTAATGTATAAAATTTTACCCGATGCAAAAGTTCGATGGAAAGATACCTGGGTTGGAGCTTTGGTTACCGCTATTTTATTTATAGTTGGCAAGTTTGGTATTGGATTTTATTTAGGAAATACGGACTTAGGTAATACCTATGGAGCCGCAGGTTCTTTGGTTATTTTATTGGTTTGGGTTTATTATTCTGTTATTATTTTCCTACTTGGTGGCCAAATAACTTTTTACATAGCCAAATTTTATGGAAATATAATAGAACCAACTTCTAACGCAACACGCATTGAAATTGTAGAAATAGATTAGCCTTGGGTTACAAGTTGATTTTAATTTACACAACTTTGCAATAATTTTAGGCTTAAAAATCAAGCTAAAACATTGAAGTTTAATTCATTTTAATTTAACTTCAATTCATCTTTTATTAGCTATATTTGCCTGCAATTAAATGTAATTGCAATGGCAAATTCTTCAAAAATTAAAGAGAAAGGTTTAACTTACGATGACGTTCTCTTAGTTCCTGCTTATTCTGATGTGCTTCCTAGAGAAGTTAGTATTAAAAGCAAATTTTCAAAAAACATTTCACTTAACGTTCCTGTTGTTTCTGCAGCTATGGATACAGTTACGGAGTCGAGAATGGCAATTGCTATTGCTCGAGAAGGTGGAATAGGGGTTTTGCATAAAAATATGACAATTGCTGAACAAGCTCTAAAAGTTAGAAAGGTAAAACGTGCAGAAAGCGGAATGATTATCGACCCAGTTACCTTACCTAAAAATGCCAGTGTTGGTGATGCTAAAAACAGCATGAGAGAACACAGTATTGGTGGTATTCCTATTGTAGATAAGGATAAAAAGTTGGTGGGAATTGTAACCAATAGAGATTTGCGATTTGAGAAAGATTTTGATCGTCCGATTGCAGATATTATGACCAAAGATAATTTGGTTACAGTAGCCGAAGGAACTTCATTAGATCAAGCAGAAGATATTCTTCAAGCTCATAAAATTGAAAAACTTCCTGTTGTAAAAGACGATAATACCTTGGTTGGGCTAATTACATTTAGAGATATTACCAAGCTAACCCAGAAGCCAATAGCTAACAAAGACCAATTTGGAAGATTGAGAGTTGCTGCTGCTTTAGGAGTAACACCTGATATTAAAGATCGAGCTGAAGCACTTGTAAATGCTGGAGTAGATGCAGTAGTAATTGACACTGCTCACGGACATACTAGAGGAGTTGTTGAAGCTTTAAAAGTGGTAAAAACAAATTTTCCAAAATTAGATGTTGTTGTAGGTAATATTGCAACTGCAGAAGCAGCAAAATATTTAGTTGAAGCGGGAGCAGATGCTGTTAAAGTAGGAATTGGTCCAGGTTCAATTTGTACTACTCGAATTGTTGCTGGAGTAGGTTACCCACAATTATCTGCTGTAATGGAAGTCGCACAAGCTATTAAAGATACTGGCGTTCCCGTTATTGCCGATGGTGGAATAAGATACACAGGCGATATTCCAAAAGCTATTGCAGCCGGTGCAGATTGTGTAATGTTAGGTTCCTTATTGGCTGGAACTAAAGAATCTCCCGGAGAAACCATAATTTACGAAGGAAGAAAATTTAAATCTTACCGTGGAATGGGTTCTGTAGAAGCTATGAAAAAAGGTTCTAAAGATCGTTACTTCCAAGATGTTGAAGACGATATTAAAAAACTAGTTCCTGAAGGAATAGTAGGTCGCGTTCCTTATAAAGGCGAATTAGTAGAAAGTATGGTTCAATTTATTGGTGGTTTACGCGCTGGAATGGGCTATTGCGGAGCAAAAGACATTGAAACGATGAAAAATATTACACAATTTGTAGAAATTACAACTTCTGGAATACTAGAATCGCACCCACATAATGTTTCCATTACTAAAGAAGCTCCAAATTATAGCAGATAAGAACTAATTGATCTTCTCCTCAACTAATTTCATAATTTGATCAAATTGTTCTGTTGGAGATAAATTTGAATTGTCTATTTTAATAGCATCATCTGCCATTTTTAAAGGTGAATGTGTTCTGTTGGAATCAATCTCGTCGCGTTCTTTTACGTTGGCTAGTACTTCTTCAAAACTTACATTTGCTTCTTTTTCTTTGAGTTCGTTGTACCGGCGTTCGGCTCTAATTTTGGCTGAAGCTGTCATGAAAATCTTCAGTTCAGCATCAGGAAAAACTACCGTGCCAATATCTCTTCCATCCATTACAATGCCTTTGTTCTCACCCATTTTTTGTTGAATTTCAACTAGCTTTTTTCGCACTTCAGGAAGTTTTGCAACCGTACTTACACGAGAAGAAACTTGCATATCTCGAATGTATTCTTCAACATTTTTGTTATTTAAATATACTTCACCTTGTTCTTGATTTGCTTGTTTTCGAAATTCAATGTCAACGCTATTCAGTTTTGAAAGTAAGCATTCTTCGTTTAGTTCAACATCATTAAAACATCCTGATTGCAAAGCAAAATAAGTTACTGCGCGGTACATAGCACCTGTATCTACATAAATGTAATTTAGCTTTTTGGCCAATTGTTTAGCCACCGTACTTTTTCCAGTAGAAGAGTGTCCGTCTATGGCAATACTAATTTTTTTTGTCATGTTTTTTTATTCTGGATATTCAATTCTGAGGTGAAAAATATTTTTCAGTTTAGCTTTCAAAACTTTTTTAATCACTTCAATTTCTTTAAAGGTGATGTCTGCGTTTAAGAATTGTTTTTCTTCAATTTGCTTGTCAATTATTTTTTCAACAAACTGATCTACAATTTTTGCGGTAGGCTCTTTTAAGCTTTTACTAGCTGCTTCAACTGCATCACACATCATTAAAATAGCTGTTTCTTTGCTAAATGGAATTGGTCCTGGATATTGAAAATCTTCTCGTTTTACTTCATCTTCACTTTCCTTTTTAGCCTTCGCATAAAAAAAGTATACTGTAGAAGTTCCGTGATGTGTTCGTATAAAATCGATTATTCGATCTGGTAAATTGTGTTTTTTTGCAATTTCAATTCCGTTAATTCTGTGGTCTATTATAATTTTAGCACTTTCTTTTGGAGAGATTTCATCATGTGGATTTACAGAAGTGCTTTGGTTTTCCGTAAAATAATATGGGTTTTTCATTTTACCAAGATCGTGATATAGCGCACCAACTCTTACTAGTAAACTATTAGCCTGTACTTCATTAGCAGATGCTTCAGCTAAATTGGCAACGTTTAATGAATGATGAAAAGTACCCGGTGCAACTTCAGACAATCTCTTCAATAATTTTGAGTTGGTATCAGACAGTTCTAATAAAGACAAATCCGATATCAGTCCAAAGGCTTTTTCATAACCATAAATTAGGGGTTGTATAAATAACAATCCAATTCCATTTATGGCAAAGTAAATTAAATTTTCGAATGCAATTTGTTGAAATGATGCTTCTTGAATTAAGTTGAATGCCAAATAGGCAAAGAAGTAAATAAGTGTTATTCTTCCAACAGCAAGAAACAAATTGGCTCTTTTGTATAATTCTGAAACAGTAAGAATGGTTACAATTCCAGCAATAATGTGCAAGAACATATATTCATAACTATTAGGGACTACAAAACCCAATATTAAAAGTGTGATTACGTGTGTAAATAAACCTAATCTTGCATCAAAAAATACCTTTAACGTAAGTGGAAGTATACAAATGGGTACGACATAAATATAGTCGTTAGAAAATTCCATTACCAGCAAGGTGAGACCAACTACTAATAAAATGTTGAAAAAAATGAAAGTAAGTTTGTTGTTGTTTTCGTAAATATTTGGGCGATACAATTTAATAAATAACAAAAGCATTAATAAGGCCAAAGCTACTAACAAGCTATATCCAAGACTTACAAACAAATACTGATTTTGACTGATGTTTTTTCGCTTGAATTCTTCTCTTAACGAGTCTAGTTTTTTGTATTTATCCGCATCGATTAATTCGCCATTATTAATTATTTTTTCTCCTTCTTTAACTAAACCTTCCGTATATGAAATTTCATCGAACTTCTTATCTAACTTCCTTTGTGTAAAACTCTTGTCGAAACTTATGTTGGCTGGATATTCTTCTATTAAATCAATGAGTACTTCTTCAAATTCTTTTAGATTTGAATTTTCAATTTGAGATCTGTAATTTCTTTTTACATTTTTACGTTGGCTAAATTGTCCGTAAAGTGTTTCAGTTACTAGGTTTCCTTTTTTTAGAAAAACAAGTTGGTTGTTATTGAATTGTTTTTCGTTATCAATTACTCCAACTTGATAAACTTCATCAAAATACGCTTTTGCAAAATTGAAAATTTCGTCTTGTTTTGAAGGTAAAATGCTATCCGGAATAGTTGATTTAGCATTTTGTAGTTTCTTATCAAATTCGTTCCAAATGCCTATATCTACTTTAAAATAAGGAATGTGGTTAGATTCAATCTCTTTTTTTTCATCTTCAATTTGCTGGTCAGACTTGTATAAAGCAAAACTAAATGGCGCATAATAGTCGTCGTACTGCCATACCTGATTTTTTGTGAAGTCGTATTTAAATTGCGCACCTTTTGGAAAAAAGTAAACAATTAAAAATGTACTTAAAGCAAATAAAAAGACTTTGTAAATCAAGCCTTGATATTTATAAAACTGATTGCTGAATTGTTTAAAATATTCCATTAAATTCAAAGTTAGAAAAATATTCAAATTAGCCGCTTAATTTTGTTTTATACTGCATCTTTTGTTTTTAAAATTCTATATTTAAAAATTATGGATATGGCAATATGAGACTAGTTATCAGCTTGCTTTAAGAAGAATTAACAATAAAAGCCTTATTTATTTGAAAACTTCATTTTAACAATGGTTTAATTTGAGTAAATTAGCAGCAAATAAAAATTGAAGTATTATGCAAGAAGTTGTAATTGTTAGCGCAGCAAGAACTCCAATTGGTAGTTTTTTAGGAAGTCTTTCTTCTATACCAGCCACAAAATTAGGTTCAATAGCTATAGAAGGCGCTTTAGATAAAATAAATTTAAACCCGAGTGAAGTCGATGAAGTTTTAATGGGTAACGTAGTTCAAGCTAATAACGGTCAAGCTCCAGCAAGACAAGCTGCACTTGGAGCCGGTATTTCTGATAATACACCCTGTACTACTATAAACAAAGTTTGTGCTAGCGGAATGAAAGCAGTTATGCAAGCAGCGCAATCTATTGCTTTAGGCGATGCAGAAGTAATTGTTGCCGGTGGTATGGAAAACATGAGTTTAATACCACACTATGTTCATTTACGTAAAGGTCAAAAATTCGGTTCAACTGAGTTGATAGATGGTTTGCAACGTGACGGTTTGGTAGATGTTTACGACCAACAAGCTATGGGAGTTTGCGCAGATTTATGTGCAACAGAACACAAGATTTCTAGAGAAGAACAAGATGAGTTTGCTATAGAATCTTACCAACGTTCAGCAGCCGCATGGAAATCAGGAAAATTTGATAACGAAGTTGTCCCTGTTGAAATTCCACAAAGACGTGGTGAGCCTATTATTATGAGAGAAGATGAAGAGTTTAAGAATATTAAGTTAGATAAAGTAACATCTTTACGTCCAGCTTTTTCTAAAGATGGAACAGCCACAGCAGCTAATTCTTCTACAATTAATGATGGAGCAGGAGCAATGATTTTAATGTCTAAGCAAAAAGCTGAATCTTTAGGATTAGAAATTTTAGCAAGCATTACCGGTTATGCAGATGCGGCTCAAGAACCAAAATGGTTTACAACTGCACCAGCAAAAGCATTACCTAAAGCTTTAAGCAAAGCTGGAATTACACAAAATGATGTTGATTATTTTGAGTTTAACGAAGCTTTTTCTGTGGTAGGCTTAGCCAATATGAAACTTTTAAACCTAGATAGTAGCAAAGTAAATATTCATGGTGGTGCCGTTTCATTAGGTCATCCATTGGGTTGCTCAGGTGTAAGAATTTTAATTACTTTGCTAAATGTTTTACAACAGAACAATGCTAAAATTGGTGCAGCTGCCATTTGCAATGGTGGTGGTGGTGCTTCAGCTTTAGTATTGCAACGTTAACTTATAAATATTAGATGCAATACGGTTTATGTCCCTTGAGTATTGTGCCCGTTCGAGCAGAAGCTAACGATCGTGCAGAGTTGGTAACTCAGTTAATTTACGGAGATATTTTTGAAATTATTTCTAACCAAAAAAATTGGATTCAAATCCGTATTGCATTTGATACTTACGAAGGCTGGATAGATATTAAACAAGCCTTTCCAATCGAAGAAAATGATTTTAATGAACTTAAAAAAAGATTCTTCAATTGCTCACAAGACTTAATTGAATTTGTAGAAACTGCCAATAACCAACTTATTCCAATTCCTATTGGCTCTAACATTGCAGCTACAAATATTCTGCAGCATCAATTTGAAGGTCAGGTTTTTAATTCCAAGACTTTTCAGAAAGAGAAAATAGCAGAAATTGCCTTACTTTATTTAAATGCTCCGTATTTGTGGGGCGGGAAAACTCCTTTTGGTATTGATTGCAGCGGATTTACACAAATGGTTTATCGCATTTGCGGATATGCTTTGCAACGCGATGCTTCTCAACAAGCTAAACAAGGTGAAGCTTTAAGTTTCATTGAAGAAAGTGAACCTGGCGATTTAGCTTTTTTTGATAACGAAGAAGGAAGTATTATTCATGTTGGAATTGTCTTAGGTGATAATTACATTATTCATGCTCATGGAAAAGTGAGAATTGACCGCTTAGACCACACCGGAATTTTCAATACTGAAAACAAAACCTACTCACACAATTTACGGGTGATTAAAAGTATTTAGTGAGTATTATTCTTCTTCCTTACCAAAAAATGAAAATGAAGATCCACCGTAATTACGAGTTTCTTGATACAAAAGGCCTTCGGATAAATCCATGTGTTTAGAATGTTCAATAATACACAACTCAACTTCATTTTCGGGCTTTAAGATTTCTTCAACTAACTTTATAAAAGTTTCCGTTTCTAAATCGTAAGGTGGGTCGGCAAAAACAATGTCTGCTGTTAATTTGTTTTTAGCAACAAACTCAAACACATCGGCTTTTATAACTTGTAGTTCTACTCCTAAATCTTCAGCTGTTTGACTTAAAAATTTCACACAGTTAAAGTTTTTATCAACCGATGTGATATTTTCTGTTCCCCGTGAAGCAAATTCTAAAGAAATGGAACCAATACCTGAAAATAGGTCAATTACCCGAATATGTTTGAAACTAAAACGATGATTCAAAATATTAAACAAGGCTTCTTTAGCCATATCAGTAGTTGGTCGAACAGGTAACTTCTTAGGAGCTATTATTCTTCTACCTTTTAATTTTCCGGAAACTATTCGCATAATTGTAAAGCTAAAAATGGATTTGTATTGAAAAAGTTACTTTGTTCTGAGTTTACATCAACTTTAAAGTGTAGTTCTTCAAATGAAATGAGCACTAAATTTTTGATATAAGTATACATATAATGATGTATTTCACTTTCAATTGAAACATCACCTAACATAGAAAAATGCATCTGTTCTCTATCCAATTGAAATTGTTCGATAGCAAATAAACAGTAATAAGTGAAATCTTCAGCTGTAACGTAATCAAAATAATTTGCTAGTTGAAGCTGTTTATCTTTGAAAATAACCAACACAAAAGAATCTTTTTGAACAAAGGCAAAAGCATGTTCTCCGTTTTGATTTCTGCAGAGTTTTTCAGCCCATTCAATACTTGAATGTATACTATGTGTAAATTCTACCAAATTGTATACATCTAGTAATTCGTTGTGAATATTAATATAAGGAACAAAAGGAATATGCACACTTAGTTTTTCTATTTCTTCTTCAGAGATACTATCGTTAGGGAATAATTGTGTGTTGAATTTTAAGTAATCGCTAGTAAATTCAGGGCTATAAATTTCTGATGGAACAATAGCAAAATAAGAATGATGATAACAAATTTTAATTTCTGCATTAGGGTATTCCTTTTTCCAATTTTTTTTCAACTCTTCATCAATCTTTTCTAAAACTGAATTAGCAGAGGCTTGTAAAATGGTCTCAGACTTATAATTTATAACTTGATGTATATTTCTGTCTAAAACAAAAAAAGAATATCCATTTTGAGTAATCAAAATGGATATTAAATGGGTATAAGTTGTATTTAAATTAATCTGCTTTTCCATAGTTAGTTGGCCAGTTACCACTTGAGCTAACTTCATTCATGGATCCAACTTTAATGTATCTTCCATTTACACCGTCTACAGAAACCGTTTGTAATTCCTGAATTAACAAGTCGTTATCTAAATCTCCTAGTATTAATTTTTTATCTGCTTTTACTTCAAAAACAGGTACTTTAGAGTTTTTAACCTGCAACAATCCTGCTTTAAGTTCAAACTTTTCACCATCTGTATAAGGAATAGTCGCCATATTTTTGTAGCGGTCTGTACCATCAAATAAGGAATCTTTTACAGAAACAAAATCTAAGGTGTCAATCACATAATCGTCAATATATTTATCAACTTTATATATTTTTTTAAACTCTTCATCTAAGTAAGTTGTGTCTCTTCTTTGGGTAATGGTAAATTGAGCAGTATCAATAAAACGAACTAATGAGTCGAAGCTAGGGGCGTAGGTTCTTGTAATTTCGTTATATGCTAGCTGAGACTTTCTGATGTCTTGTAATTTTGCAATTACTTTTTCAAAACGTTTTTCTTTTTCTTTGTTAAATTCAACAGGCCCATAAATGGCTTTGTAATTGTAGTATCCTAAAAATACAATCAATACGGTAAGAACAATAGATAAAACAGGTCTGAGCTTTTTGGGAAGATAGTTATCAATTAATTTAACAAGACCTAAGATTAATAATATCCCTACTACAATGTAAATAATAAGTGTTACCATAGCTAATTTTGATAGTTTAAACCGATATAGGCAAAACTACAACTTTTTTTCAATCATAAAAGTTTATGCATCTAAAATCATTTCTATATTTGAGTAATATTTAATTTATATGACTTCAAACCAATTTTACCAACTTCTAAAAAAAGATTTAGGGCATGCGCCAACTCAAAAACAAGATTTGGGTTTACAATTGCTTTCTAAGTTTATAGTCGAAGAGCATTTGGACTATATTTATCTTCTCAAAGGCTATGCAGGTACTGGTAAAACCACTATGATAGGTACTTTGGTAAAGAATATTGGGAAGATTAGAAAGAAGTTAATTTTAACGGCACCAACTGGTAGAGCTGCAAAAGTGATTTCAAATTACAGTAATCAACAAGCGCAAACCGTTCATCGAAAAATATACTATCCTAAGAAAACAAGTAGCGGCGGAGTAGACTTTGTTGCCCAGCAAAACAAGCATAAAAACACCATATTCATAGTAGATGAAGCTTCTATGATTCCTGATATTCCAACGGGTGAAGATTTATTTAAAAGCAATTCACTTTTAGAAGATTTAATTGAATACGTGTACGCTGGTGAAAATTGCCAGCTTATTTTTATTGGCGATACGGCTCAACTTCCACCCGTAAAAGCAGATCTAAGCCCAGCTTTAAGCGAAGAAACCTTAACTAGGCAATTTGGAATGGAAGTAATAAGCGTAGAGTTAGATGAAGTGGTTCGCCAAGAATTGGAAAGTGATATTTTGCGAAATGCCACCTTAATTAGAAATGCACTTCAAAATGAAATTTACGAAAGTTTTCAATTTGAATTAACAGGCAAAACAGACATGGTTCGGTTAGTCGATGGTTACGAAATTATGGATGCCATAAATGATGCCTACCACAACAACGGCCATGAAGATACCGCAATCATTGTGCGTTCTAACAAAAGAGCTAATTTATACAATCAGCAAATTAGAGCTCGAATTTTATATCGCGAAGACGAAATTGCTCCCGGAGATTTTTTAATGGTGGTCAAAAACAATTACTTTTGGGTAAAACCCAATTCCGATGCAGGTTTTATTGCCAATGGCGATATTGTTGAAATTCTGGAGATTTTTAGATTCAAAGAGTTGTACGGATTTCGCTTTGCGGAAGTAAACGTGCAAATGGTAGATTATCCCAATATGAAACCATTTGAAACAGTATTAATTTTAGATACTTTGGATGCCAATGCTCCGTCTTTAAGTTATGAACAGTCTAATAATTTGTATCAAGAAGTAATTAAAGATTATGAAGATGAACGTTCCAAATACAAGAAATTTTTAAAAGTGAAACAAAACAAATATTTCAATGCATTGCAAGTGAAATTCAGCTATGCCATTACTTGCCACAAATCGCAAGGTGGACAATGGAATACGGTTTTTGTTGAACAACCTTACTTGCCAAACGGAATAGATAAAGATTATTTACGTTGGCTTTACACTGCCATAACTCGCGCAAAAGATAAATTGTATTTAATTGGATTTAAAGATGATTTTTTTGCTGAAACCAACCCAGAAGAATAAAGTTTATGAACATAATAGCCATGATTCCCGCCCGTTTTGAAGCTTCTCGCTTTCCGGGTAAACTATTGAAAGATTTAGCTGGAAAACCTGTAATTGTCAGAACTTATGAAGCGGCTTTGCATAGTAGCTTATTTGATGAAGTATACATTGTAACCGATTCGGATGAAATTTACAATACCATTGAAGCCATTAATGGAAAAGTAATTTTAAGTAAAAAAGAACACGAATGCGGTAGTGATCGCATTGCAGAAGCGGTTGAACATATTGATGCAGATATTGTAGTAAACGTGCAAGGAGATGAACCTTTTATCAACGAAAAAGCATTGTCTAAATTATTGGAAGTTTTTAAACACGACGAGCAAAACCAAATCGATTTAGCTTCTTTAAAGACGCGTTTAACCAAAACCGAAGCCATAGCGAATCCCAACAATGTAAAAGTAATCACCGATTTAAACGATTTTGCTTTGTATTTCTCACGTTCACCCATTCCATTTCATCGAGATGAAAGTGTTGAAGTGAAATATTTTAAACACGTTGGAATTTACGCCTTCCGAAAAAAAGCGCTACTCGATTTTTATCATACACCGATGAGTCCGTTAGAAGCAGCAGAAAAAATAGAATGTATCCGTCATCTCGAAAATGGAAAAACCATTAAAATGGTTGAAACCGATCAAGTAAGCATAGGCATTGACACTCCCGAAGATTTAGAAGAAGCTCGAAAGTTTTTTTAGCATCGCGGAATGCAATTCCGCACTATCATTTATCATTTTAACAAACTACACTTGTGAGATCGCGGATTTGCAATCCGTGACTCGAGTTCGCGGATTTGCAATCCGTGAAAACATTTCCCTATTGACTAAAAAAATAGTATCATATGCAGAATCATTATAACGAGCTCAAAACAATTACATTTGTGAGATTGCGGATTTGCAATCTGTGAAAATACATTTCTACTAACTAAAATTTAGCATCATCTATAATTATAGTAAGCTTAAAATAATCACATCCAATTCATTTTCTAATCCTGCATAATTTCTAGCTGAGCTAAAGTAATAATCTTCTGGTGAAGTAACTATTTTGTCTTTTACAGGATTATTGTGAATGTAATTCACTTTTTGTTTTATAAATGAATTGCTAAAAATATGCTCAGCATGATAACCGTTTTGCCAAACTTTATATTGTTGGTTTCGTTTAAGATGCTTGCACGCTTTTTTGAAACTTTCTAACATCCAATCTCTCCTGCTTTCTGGTTCGTTTATTATGTTTTGAATGATTTCCTTGGAAGTAAACTTTTTGAAATCTCTTATTACATCAGACAAAATATTTCCATTGGTTGCCCTACAAAACAAATGCAAATGATTACTCATTAAGCAGTACGCGTAAATTTCTAAACCTTTATTTTGCTGGCAATATTGAAGCGAATTTATAATAATGTATTTTTGATTTAAACGAGTAAATACATCAATCCAACCTACAGTTGTCATTGTGATGAAGTATGCATCTTCGGATGTTGTTGCTTTATATTTAGTTGACATTTTAAATGGTATAGAAACAAAATTAAGTTTTTTTATAAATTAATGAACTGTTAATATAGCCGCACGGAATGCAATTCCGCGCTATCATTTATCTTATCAAATTTTCCAAAAATGCCAATTTCGACTTGTTTTAAGTTTTCATTGGAAGAGATTCCGTATAAAATCTTACTAAACTCAGATTTTTACGAAATGACAGTTTGCGATCGAATTTTCACAAACTACACAAGAGTTCGCGGATTTGCAATCCGCGATTATTTTAATGCAATTCTTTTCCTAAAACACATTTAAACTATTTTTCATAGGTTCTGGTATTTTCTTTTTAAGATGTTCTAAAAATTGATTTAAAGATTCTTCATCAGCTACATCTTTGTTGATTCCTATATCTCTTTTTTCAGATTTAATCAAAATATCGCCAAACTTTTTCTCAATACTAATAATATCCGTGTATTTAATCCTAGGCCATCCAAATTGAGCTATTACTTTTTCATCGTCATATTTTACAGCTTGAAACCCTATCATGCCAAGCCAAAACGCCACTTGAAATACAAATGAGATCATTAACCAAATGTTAGAGTCGTTTGTTAAAAAATTCCATACCGAATAGATAAACGCAATTACTATTATTAAACTAATGGAATTCAACCACAAACGTCTTTTCTTTTTAAATTTTACCGTCATCATTTTTTTATTTAGAATTTACGAGAATGCATCTACTTGCAATCTGCGACTATATTTTTGTTTAAACGCTAGTTCTAAGATTTGTAATCCGTGAAAACATTTTCCCATTGACTAAAAAAAATAGCAGTATTTGCAGAATCATTATAACAAGCTCAAAACAACTACATTCAGTTCACTTTCTAATCCTGCATAATTCCATGCTGAACTTAAGTAATAATCTTCATATCTTTTGCTTTCAAGTCTATCATTGATACTCCAAATGCAGTCTATCTTTGATCTCTAACAATTCTTCCTTTTTGTTGGGGAAGGTAAAAAATAGTTCATCCAAGAGTTTTTTCGCTACTTGGCAGTTTTCAAAGTCATTTTCACATTGAAAACTATATGCATTTACTAATCTATAACTAATATCGTAGTTTTCTGGAAATAATTTGATTGCTTTTTCATATTTAAAAACTGAATTATACCAATTTCCTTTTTTAAACCATTCATCTCCTTCTTTCACTAGCAATAAAAACTCTTTTTCCTTTTTATTATATTCTGATTTTTTTTGTTCTTCAAGTTTTAAATCAATCTGTTTAAATGAAATTGAAGCCAAATAAGAGATTATAGTCAACAATAAAATGAAAATACTTAAAAGTAGTAAATTTTGCTTTTTTCGTTCTTTTATTACTTTTTTCCTTATCGCCAACAATTCTTCTTTCGTTGCCTTTTTTAAAGATGTTTTTTTGCCAGACGCATTAACATATTCTTGCTTGCGCTTCAAAAAGCTATGTTCTTTATGAAATAGTCGTTTAGACCTAAGCAACTTTTTATTGTTACTTAGGCTAGTTATCATTCCTTGAATACTACCGCCACCACCAAACATTTTATTAATTTTTTAAGCTTAATATCAGGGATTATATATATGAATCAATAGAACTTAAACTTTAAGTAAAGCAAATTGCAAATTGAATATATATTTATTTCAACTTTTTAGTTTTTTGTAATTCTTCAAAAGATAAATCCATTAATGGGTATCTTTCCCAACCTTGGTAGTCGAAATGCCACCATTCACTTGGATAAACGCTAAAACCAAAGTTGGTCATAACTTCGATAAGTAAATCTCGATTTTTAATAATTTCTTCAGGTAAATCTACATAATCAGGATGTGCTTTTTCGGTAAAATCATCGTAAGTAGTGGGCATTTTGATTTCTAGACCAGTTTTGGCATCAACCAAAGTCAAGTCGATAGCACAACCGCGGTTATGTCGAGATCCAAATTTAGGATCGGCCACAAAATCGGTATCTGGATAAACTTCATAAAATTTTACGGTAGCTTGGTATGGTCGGTATGCGTCAAACACTTTAATTCTGTAACCTAGTTTCAATAAAGAATCATTGGCTTTTATTAAAGCTTCAGCAACGGGTTTTCTGGCAAAAGCTTCAGCTTCAGGATAAATGATGGTTTTGGTAAAGTTATTTTTGGTTGCATAACGGATATCGAATTTCAAGTTTTTGCCAAATTCTTTTAGATCAATCATTTTAAAATCAGGATTCTTTTTTACGTCAGCTACATAATCTTCAACTTGACTTTGAACATCTAATTTGTCTTCAGAACAACTCATGAAGACGAATAATACAATTAAGGTCAAAAACTTTAGTTTCATTTTTTGGAATTTAGAAATTGAAAGATATTAATTTTTTCAATAGTAGAGTCAAGCTTGCAGATTTGCAATCCGTGACAATGTAAAACTAATTTTCTAATTCTTCCGCAATGTATGTTTTTCAATAATTTGTTTCGCATTGGCTCTCGATTTCTGCGATTGAATTATTCCCCAAATGGAATCTGAAGCTTTTTTTCTAGCTGAATCTAAATCAACTATAGGCATGGGGTAATCTCGTCCCAATTCAAAATTGTACATGTTTTGTTCCATAGGAGTCAATTTCCAAGGTTCATGAATAAATTCTTTTGGAATGTTTTTCAATTCGGGCACATATTGTAAAATAAACTCACCGTCTGGATCGTGTTTGTAGGAATTTTTAATGGGATTATATATTCTGAGCGTGTGTGCACCAGTTGTCCCAGCTTGCATTTGCAATTGTGGATAATGAATACCAGGCTCAAAATCTAAAAATAAACTGGCTAAGTGCGATGAAGCATATTGCCATTTTTGCCATAAAATATGCGTAAAAAACGAAACCAATAAAGCACGCATTCTAAAATTGAGAAATCCTGTTTCAATTAAGCAACGCATACTTGCATCAACCATCGGAAAACCAGTTTTTCCTTGTTTCCATGCTTGAATCAATTTTTCGTTTTTAGGTTGATTCAATACATTAAAAGCTGCATTGAAATTAGAAAATTCAATGCGATCTTCCATTTCAAATTTTTGAATAAAGTGAGCTTGCCAACGCAAACGAGATTTAAATTGCGCTAATGCCGTCTTGCTTTTGGTTTGTACTTGCTCAGCTGCTTGCACCACTTCACGCATGGATAAATTTCCCCAAGTAATATACGGTGAAAGTCGACTGCAAGATGTTCGGGCAGCTAGCGGTTTGGAAATGTTTCGTTGGTAGTTTGTATGCCGATCATTTAAAAAAGATTGTAAGTATTGTAAAGCAAACTTTCTGCCACCATGCTGCATTTTTTTGGAGGTAGTAGTCTTTAAATCTACTATTTTAAAGTTATTTTCTAGGATATTGATTTCATTAATAGGTATAAAATCTCTTGTTTTAGCTTCAAATGGAATAGGTTTTTTGTTCATATGGCTTTCCCATAGTTTCACCCAATTGTTTCTATTTTGAAGCCCACGAGAAACTCCATTCAAAACAAATTCTTTCCATAGAATAG
Source organism: Psychroflexus planctonicus (assembly GCF_014640195.1). GTDB lineage: Bacteria > Bacteroidota > Bacteroidia > Flavobacteriales > Flavobacteriaceae > Psychroflexus > Psychroflexus planctonicus. The sequence continues at coordinate 276,810 of NZ_BMGM01000003.1, read as the reverse complement.
ATTTGCTTTTAAAAAATTCCTGAAGTTGTAAATCCCGTTTATAGGTTTTTAAAATACCAGTTTCTTGATGTGAAAAAACCTGTTTGTTGTTATGTAAGTCATCTAGTTTTTGAAACACTTCAACCGCTTCACCTTCAACTACCAGTATTTTTGTTTGGTAGGTTTGAAGTTGACTTTGTAATTCGGTTAAAGATTGTTTGATGAATCGAAAATGCCTTTTGCTGTAATGTGAGTCTTGGAGCAAAATGGGTTCAAAAATGTAGAGTAGGAGACAAGCATCATTTTGTTGAAGCGCTTCAAATAAAGCTTCATTGTCATCTAGCCGCAAATCTTTTTTGAACCAAACGATGTTCATATATAGTTATCTAATTGAAAATTTCTGATTGGAGATTTAAGTATAAAGCCTAACAGCAAACAGCTAAATTCTATTTTTTCTTAACCGCCGCCTTATACGTTTCTAAGCAGCGTTCTCTTGCTATTTTGTGTTCTACCATGGGTTTAGGATAATCATCAGTTCCAAATTCAGGAACCCATTTTTGGATGTATTTTTTGTCCTTATCAAATTTATCAGTTTGTGAATACGGATTAAATACTCGAAAATACGGAGCCGCATCTACACCCGTTCCAGCGACCCATTGCCAACCACCAATGTTAGAAGACATTTCATAATCCAGTAATTTTTCAGCAAAGTAAGCTTCGCCCCAACGCCAATCGATTAACAAGTGTTTGCATAGAAAACTACCCACCACCATTCTGATGCGATTGTGCATCCAACCTGATTTATTTAGCTGTCGCATTCCTGCATCAACAATGGGATAACCCGTTGTTCCTGTTTTCCATTTTTCAAATTCAGCTTCGTCATTTCTCCATTTAATTTCATCATAAATGGGTTTGAACGAACGACTTTGTGTTTCTGGAAAATGATGCAAAATGGCTTTGTAAAATTCTCTCCAGATTAATTCGTTGAGAAAAGTTTCGTTTTTAGCTGAAAGCGCTTTTAGAACAATTTCTCGATAACCAACGGTGCCAAATCGCAAATGTGGACTCAACCTAGATGTTCCATTAATGGAAGGAATATTTCGGGTGTCTTCGTAATTTTCTAAGAACTCTTTTTCTAAGTGATAGTCAGGAACCTGAATTGAAGAAGCTTCAAATCCCATATCACTTAAACTCAAATTGGGTAATCGAGTATTGTTGTAGGTGTTGTTTAGGTGTTTTTTGGATGCATAAGCTTCAATAGAATTTTTTTCAAATTCTTTTTTCCACTGCTTCATATACGGTGTGTATACCAAATACATGCCACCATCATTTTTTTCAACTTCGTTTTTTTCGAAGATAACTTGATCTTTAAAATCATGGAATTCAATTCCATTTTCTGCTAAAAGCGCTTGAATTTTTGCATCACGTTTATATGCATACGGTTCGTAATCCCGATTGGTGTAAACTCCTTTTACATTAAAATCTTCAATAATCTCAGCAAATATTTCTTCAGGATAACCGTAATAGGTAGCAATGGAACTGCCATACTTCTCTTGTAACTCAACGCGCATTTTTTGAATTTCATCAAAAATGAAACTTACACGGGCATCATCTTTAGGCAATTCATCCAAAATGTGTTTATCGAAAATAAAGACCGGTAAAGTAGCGTCATCTTTTTGTAAGGCATGGAAAAGACCTACATTATCATTCAAACGCAGATCTCTTCTAAACCAAAAAATATTTACTTGTTCACTCATAATTGCAAATTAGGATACATTCAATGAAGACATTCCACCGTCTACTCCAAGCACTTGACCTGTAATCCAAGAACTATCTTCACTTAACAAAAATGCGGTTATTTTTGCAATATCCACCGCTTCACCCACACGTTTTAACGGGTGACGTTCATCCATTTTTTCTTTTTTCTTTTCGTTTCCTAGCAACTTATCAGCAAGCGGAGTGTTGGTTAATGAAGGTGCGATTACGTTTACTCGAAAGCTTGGCGCATATTCTGCGGCTAACGAACGTGCAAAACCTTCAATAGCTCCTTTTGCAGCTGCAACACTGGTGTGAAAAGGCATTCCAGTTTGAACAGCAACCGTACTATAATAAACAATACTGGCTTGGTCTGAGTTTTTAAGTTGTTTTAAAACTGCGTGTGTAGATTTCACCAATCCCATAAAATTCAATTGAAAATCTTCTTCAAAAACACTTGGTTTCATCATTTTGAAAGGCTTCAAATTAATGGTTCCTGGGAAATATACCAATCCGTCTAAAGTGTCAGGTAAATCTAAATCAGAAATATCATCCTTGGTAACATCAAACTCATGATGCGTTACATTTAATTCATCTAGCTTACCTTTGCTTCTAGAAGCAACAATAATATTGTGGTCTTCATGTAGTAGTTTAGCAGTTTCAAATCCGATTCCTTGGCTTCCGCCGATAAATAATATATTCTTTTTCATAGCAATTTATTTTATTATAGAATACCGAACAATTCGGTCATTTTTTGTTCTCTCGCTTTAAATATTTCGTTCAATTTTGGTTGTACTAAAAAGGGTTTTACCAACTGGCCTAACCATCCCAATGGTAAAGCATAATGTACGATATCTTCAATTTCTACTCCACCATCGATTTCATGAATAAAATGTTTGTGGTGCCATAATTTGTAGGGACCAGATAGTTGAATATCGACAAATAAATTTGGCTTTTCAACATGAGTTATTTCGGTTACCCATCGTGTTTTAAACAAAGGCAACGGAGTAACATTATATTGAATAATTTGACCTGTATACATTTTTTGATTTGCTCCAGAAATAATTTCAAAACCCATTTTGTCAGGCATTATTTTTTGAAGATTTTTTGGGTTGGAAAGAAAATTCCATGCTTCCTGTTTACTTATTGGAAGTCTTTGTTTGGTATGTATTTCATATATTTTCACATACCAAAATTACAATTGATTTTGTTTAATAAAAAAAGATTCGAGTTAAACAAAAGTTATAATAAAGTACAAAAAAACCACCTTGGCTGAAGGTGGTTTTACATTATCGAATTTATGTTTTAATTATCAATCACATCACCGTCAAAAGCTGGTGGACCAATAAATCGTGGTTCATCATCTTTTTTATTTTGTTGTCTATTTTTTGCTTCAAATAAACGATATGGTGCCACTTTCTGAACTTTACTTCTTTTTTTACAATCCAATTCGTTGTAAGTAGAATCGTATTTTTCTTGAGCTTCATTATTCCACAAGAAAAAATATACTTCTCTTATATAGGTTAAGTAAGTTTTATATTGCTCTGGATGATTGTAATGATTTATTTGAATACTTGCTTTTTTAGGACTACTTGCACGTTCTTTACTATCATCTGGATTGGTGATAAACGTGTAAATAAATTCTTTGAATTTTACATCGTTCAAAAAAGACAAGTCCTTTCCATTTACCAAAACTTTTCCTTCTTGGTTGATGATAATGTCTAACAAATCTGAAGTATTAGCCTTTTCAATATCTGTTGCTGTCATTTCTTCTTCGATAGGACAGGAATTATCAAGCCATTTCTGGGCATGAGTTACAGAAACAAATAAGAATATAAATAAATAACAAATCGGTTTCATAAAATTTATTTTATACAAATATACAGAATGTAATTTGAATGATTATGAATTTAGTTTTTCAAGTAATTCTTTAAAGTAGGGGAATGTTTTTTTCATTCGGCTGCCAAACCAACTAAAACTTTCTCCATCTACAACTTCCAATTTAAGTCGTTTATCAACAAATGCTGAAAAATCATCTTTTTTGAATGGAAAAGGTTCAGATGAAAGAAAAATCCAATCGGTTTCTGGTAAATTTTGTAAATCTACTTCTGGGTAGCGCTCTAGATGGGCAAATGCATTTTTTAAGCCTAATTCATTTAAAACGGAATTGATAAATGTATGGTTTGCAGCTACCATCCAAGGATTTTTCCAAATGAAATAGGTTACTTTTTGTTCTTGTTTGCTTTGTTGAATTGCCCTTAGTTCAGTAAATTGATTTTGAATATCAGCCACTAATTCTTCAGCTTTTTCTTGCTGTTGAAATATCTTCCCATAATCTGAAATAAGTTGGTAAGCATCTGAAAATGTTGTAACATCTGCCACATGAACTTCTGCAATTTGTTGAAGCGCTTTTACCATTTCGGGTGTGTTTTCTTCTTTATTACATAATATTAAATCAGGTTGAAGCGCTTCAATTTTATCTAGATGAACACTTTTAGTCCCACCTACCATTTCAACTTCACTTTTTAAACTTTTGGGATGTACACAAAATTTAGTAATTCCAACCAAACTTTTGCGCATTCCTAAATCTACCACCAATTCTGTTTGGCTAGGTACTAAACTGATAATTCGTTTTGGAATTTGTTTGATATGAATTGGATTTCCTAATTGGTCATTCATCTAAAATGCTTTTGGTCAAAAATAAAAAATCCTGCATCAATTTGATGCAGGATTTAATTTATAAGAGTCGTCTACTGTTATGTTTTACTTTACTTTCTCTACTATTGCTTGAAAAGCTGCTGGATTATTCACCGCTAAATCGGCTAAAACCTTACGGTTTAACTCGATATTATTGGCTTTTAATTGTCCCATAAACTTAGAATAAGACATTCCGTGCATACGTGTTGCAGCATTAATTCTCACAATCCAAAGAGAGCGGAAGTTACGCTTGTTATTTCTACGGTCTCTGTATGCATAAAGCATACCTTTTTCCACCGCATTTTTAGCTACAGTCCAAACGTTTTTTCTACGTCCGAAGTAGCCTTTTGCTAGCTTCATGATTTTCTTTCTACGAGCACGTGAAGCGACTGAATTTGTTGATCTTGGCATAATTTTAAATTTTTTGTAGTAGGCAGCTTATTTGCATTTGTAAGCCCACTCCAGGGTTAATAATTGATTTTTAACCAATCAAACAACAATTACTTTAAACGTAATTGTTGTTTGATGTTAGCTTCGTCTGATTTGTGTACTAAAGTAGTATGCGTTAATTTAAGTTTTCTCTTTTTAGACTTTTTAGTCAAGATGTGACTTTTAAACGCATGCTTACGCTTTATTTTACCAGTTCCGGTTAATTTAAAGCGCTTTTTAGCACTCGACTTTGTTTTCATTTTAGGCATTGATCCTTGATTTATGTATTGACTCTTATTTTATTTGTCTTTTTTAGGAGTAATCAGCATAATCATACGCTTTCCTTCTAATTTAGGCATTTGTTCAACTTTACCTAGGTCTTCTAAATCCTGAGCTAGTCTTAATAACAAAATTTGCCCTTTGTCTTTAAATACGATGGAGCGTCCTTTAAAAAACACAAAGGCTTTTAGTTTGGCTCCTTCTTTTAAAAACTTTTCAGCATTTTTCTTTTTAAATTCATAGTCGTGGTCATCTGTATTAGGACCAAAACGAATTTCTTTCACAACCACTTTAGATGCTTTAGCTTTCATGGATTTTTCTCGTTTCTTTTGTTCATAAAGAAACTTTTTATAGTCCATGATTTTAGCAACTGGTGGATCTGCTTTAGGTGAAATCACTACCAAATCTAAATTAAGCTCTTCTGCTTTTTTTAAACAATCTTTGGTAGGATAAACTCCCATTTCAACATTATCACCAACTAACCTAAGTTTTGGTTCTTTAATGTTTTTATTAATTCGATGCGGATCTTCTTTTTGACCTCTTGGCGAATAATTTTTATTACTACGTCTTCTTAAAGCTATAACTAATTATTTTTTAGGGTTAAACTCTAAATTTTGACAATGAAGCATTTACTTCATTGTTAATTCTATTTACAAATTCTTCAACAGACATGCTTCCTAAATCTTCACCTCCGTGTTTTCGGATGCTAATGCTGTTGTTCTCTTCTTCTTTCTCACCAATGATAATCATATATGGAACTTTATTCATTTCCGCTTCACGGATTTTCTTTCCAGTAGTTTCACTACGATTATCAAATATGGCGCGAATTTCGTGATTTTTAAGTAAACTTAAAACTTTTTTAGAATATTTTTCATACTTCTCACTGATCGAGAGTATAGTAGCTTGTTCGGGTGTTAACCAAAGTGGAAAATTACCACCGGTATGCTCCAATAAAATGGCTACAAAACGTTCCATGCTACCAAAAGGAGCGCGATGTATCATGACAGGTCTGTGCATTTCGTTATCGCTTCCTTTGTATTCCAATTCAAAACGTTCTGGTAAATTATAATCTACTTGAATGGTGCCTAACTGCCAGCTTCTTCCTAAAGCATCCTTAACCATAAAGTCTAACTTAGGTCCGTAAAAAGCTGCTTCTCCAGTTTCAACCACGTAGTTTAAACCTTTTTCTTTGGCTGCATTTAAAATTGCATCTTCGGCTTTTTTCCAATTTTCATCACTTCCGATGTATTTGGTTTTGTTTTCAGGGTCGCGTAAAGAAACCTGTGCAGTAAAGTCTTCAAATCCTAAAGAACTGAACACGTACAAGACTAAATCAATTACTTTTTTGAATTCCAAATCCAATTGATCGGGAGTACAAAAAATGTGTGCATCATCTTGTGTAAATCCACGAACGCGCGTTAAGCCATGTAATTCTCCACTTTGTTCGTACCGGTAAACGGTGCCAAATTCAGCATAACGAACAGGTAAATCTTTGTAACTCCAGGATTGAGACTTGTATATTTCACAATGGTGCGGACAATTCATGGGTTTTAGCAAAAACTCTTCGCCTTCAGCTGGTGTGTTGATGGGTTGAAAACTATCTTCTCCGTATTTTTCATAATGACCAGAACACACATATAAATCTTTGTTACCAATATGCGGTGTAACTACTTGGTCGTATTCTGCTTCGGCTTGGGCTTTTTTCAAAAAGCTTTCTAAACGTTCGCGTAAAGCAGCACCTTTCGGCAACCAAAGTGGCAAACCTTGACCAACTTGTTGCGAAAAAGTGAATAATTTCAACTCCTTTCCTAACTTTCTGTGGTCTCTTTTTTTGGCTTCTTCTAAAAGTGCTAAATATTCTTTGAGTTGTTTTTGTTTTGGAAAGGAAATTCCATAAACTCTTGTAAGTTGTGTATTGTTTTCGTCTCCACGCCAATAAGCGCCTGCTACGCTCATTAGTTTCACGGCTTTAATAAAACCAGTGTTGGGTAAGTGACCACCACGACATAAATCGGTAAAATCATCATGATCGCAGAAAGTAATTTCACCATCTGCTAGATTTTCAATTAACTCTACTTTATACGGGTTTTCTTTTTCTTGATAATAGGCTAAAGCATCTGCTTTGCTAACTTCGCGTAATTGAAATTCATGTTTTCCACGAGCCAATTCCAGCATTTTTTTTTCGATTTTAGGAAAGTCAGCATCGCTGATTTTATGTTCCATAAAGTCGATATCGTAGTAAAATCCATTTTCAATAGCTGGGCCGATGGTTAATTTTACACCTGGATACATTTTTAAAATAGCTTGCGCCATTAAGTGAGCCGTACTGTGCCAAAATGTTTTTTTACCTTCATCATCGTTAAAGGTTAATAAAACCAATTTTCCGTCTTCTTGAAGTGGAGTAGAAGTTTCAACAATTTGATCATTAAATTTTGCCGAAATCACATTTCTAGCTAAACCTTCGCTAATGCTTTTAGCCACATCCATTGGTGTGGTTCCAGCTTCAAAAGATTTTATACTGCCGTCCGGGAGCGTAATTTTAATCATGTATTTTCAAAATTTGTGCAAAGATAAGGATATCCGCCTGCTTACCAAGTACAATTCTTTAAGCATTTACAGAATAGGTGAATTTTTAATTTTTTTGGTGTTCTCAGGAATAGAAAGTTGAAGCTGTTCTGCTGAATAATATTTAATTTTTGTGATTTGTGCTTCGCCTAAAATAGCTTTTTCTTCAAAATTATTTTCTGGATAAAACTTCCAATTTAAGGAAACAGGAATATGGTTAACCGTTATAAATCGGTCGTAATGCAAATGAATATTTTGAGCAGTTCTATTATTTCCTAAAAGTGAAGTCTTCATTTGAAGCCCTTTCATCATATTGGTTCTTCCTTCTACTAGAAAGCTTACTTCATTTGGAAAAAAAGCGGTATGAAAAGCTTCATTTTTAGTATGAATTTGTTTGAAATTACCATCAAAAAAAGTAGTTTCTTGAATTGGGGAAAGTACATATTCATTTTCGTCTAAATGAAAAAAAGCATGATAAAAAAACACTAACTGAAAGTTTCTTTTGGCTTCTCGATCACCCATGTTCGCCATGGCATCGATGAGAATATTTTTTCCGTTGTAATATGATTTCCCAAAGTTTTTTGATGTTATTTCTATCAGGCTCAAATCAGTTGCTGCTCTTACTTTTAATTCATCTTTTAAATTACCAAATTGGTAAGTAATTTGGTAACTCACAATATCTTCACTGAAAAATTTTTCTTTTTTATGAATGTCTTCAACACTGCTTAAAAATACTTGTTCTGTTGTTTTAGACTTTGTGGTTTCTTTTTGCTCGGTACTTTTTTCTTTTGAAGAATTGGAGTTGTTGCAAGCTAAAACAATATTGGCTAATAGTATTAAAGCGAAGATTTTACTGCTAAATTTCATAGTGTGGAATTGAAAGTCAAATATTGTAATTTTAAATTGTATGCGCAAATGTGAAATGAAATAAAAAAAGGAGCTTGAACAAAATTCAAACTCCTTTTTAAATAGTTATTTAAAGCAAGTTTACTTAATCATCTCGTAGCTGCGCTTTACAAATTTGGTCAGTGCTTCCCCACGAAGTAAGTTCTTAGACAGCAAAGCTAAATCTAAACTTTGGTTGATTAAAGCAGCTTGTTCTCCTTCTTCTTTTTGAAGGATGTCCGCCATTAATTCGTGATTTGTGTTCACTACTAAATTGTACATTTCTGGCATATTGCCCATGCCAAACATACCGCCACCGCCAGACTGTTGCATTTCTTTCATTCTACGCATAAATTCAGGTTCGGTGATGGTTATCGGTGCCGCTTTAGAATCCATGGCTTCTAATTGTACAGTGTATTTTTCTTTCGTTATATGAGTTTCAAAAGCTGTTTTTAACTTCTCTTTTTCTTCATCATTTAGCTTTGAAGTAGCTTCTTCACCTTTGTCGATTAACTTGTCAACATGTTCTGAATCTACACGTACAAAACTGACTTTTTGCTCTTTGTTGGCTTCAATTTTTTGAATTAAATGCGAAACAATTGGCGAATCTAAAAGTAATACTTCATAACCTTTGTCTTTGGCTGCTTCAATATAGCTGTGTTGTTCTTCCTTATTTGAAGCATACAGAACCACTAACTTATCGTCTTTGTCAGTTTGGTTGTCTTTTATTTTGGCTTCTAACTCTTCGTAAGTAAAATAGGTTTCATCAACCGTTGGATACAAGACAAATTTTTCTGCTTTTTCGAAAAACTTATCATCGGTTAGCATTCCGTATTCAATCACTACTTTGATGTCATTCCATTTTTTCTCAAAATCGGCTCTGTTGTTATTGAACAAAGATTTCAATTTGTCTGCTACCTTTTTGGTAATGTAGTTCGAAATTTTCTTTACCGCACCATCAGCTTGCAAATACGAACGTGAAACATTCAACGGAATGTCTGGCGAATCGATTACACCACGCAACATGGTTAAGAATTCAGGAACAATTCCTTCTACATTATCGGTTACAAACACCTGATTTTGATATAATTGTATCTTGTCTTTTTGTACCGCTAAATCTTGAGTTAATTTTGGGAAGTACAGAATTCCAGTCAAGTTAAATGGATAATCTACATTTAAATGAATGTGGAATAAAGGTTCTTCAAATTGCATCGGATACAATTCGCGGTAAAAGTTGTTGTAGTCATCTTCTTCTAAATCAGCTGGCTGTTTTGTCCAAGCCGGATTTGGGTTGTTGATGATGTTATCTACCGTTACTTTTTTAGGCTTTTCGTCTTCTTTAGCATCTTCAGGAAGTGGAAGCTCTTTTTCTTTGGTTCCAAACTTAATTGGAATTGGCATGAACTTGTTGTACTTGTTCAACAATTCTGTGATGCGGCTATCTTCTAAAAACTCTTTTTCATCGTCATTGATATGAAGCACGATTTCCGTTCCGCGCTCAGCTCGGTCGTGGTCTTCTAATGTAAATTCGGTTGTTCCTTCGCACGTCCAATGTGCAGCAGGTTCGTCTTTCCAAGATTTAGTAAAAATTTCAACTTTATTGGCTACCATAAAAGCAGAATAAAAACCAAGTCCAAAATGACCGATTATTCCGCTGTCTTTTGCTTCAGAATCTTTGTATTTTTCTAAAAATTCTTCTGCTCCTGAGAAAGCCACTTGATTAATGTATTTTTCTACTTCATCTTTTGTCATACCAATTCCTTGGTCTATAATATGAAGCGTTTTATTTTCTTTATTGATTTTCACTTCAATAGTGGGTTTGCCAATTTCTATTTTAGCTTCACCAATTCGTGCCAAGTGTTTTAGCTTAAGCGTTGCATCAGTAGCATTCGAGATGAGTTCTCTTAAAAAGATTTCGTGATCGCTGTATAAGAATTTCTTAATCAGCGGAAAGATGTTTTCAACAGATACATTAATATTTCCAGTTGCCATAATTTATATTTTGAATTTCCTAGTGTAAATCAAATTGAATACCACTACAACTAATGTGACAAATTGACATTTTGACAAATTTTGATTTAGGTTTAAACAAAATTGAAGCAGGCTAGTATCTAGAAAAGATTGCTTATTTTTGTCAAAAATTTACGCTTGATAAATTTATTCAGTTTTAGGTTGAATCTTCGATATTGGTTTTGTGTAGCATGCTTTGCTTTTCCGTTATTTATTTCAGCCCAACAAAAAATAAAATACGATAGTGACCGAACCCGAATGGATCAAGAAAACTATCCAGGTGCTTTTATATTTACAGGAGTAGAGAAACAAGTCTATTTTATTCACGAAGGCATTAAAGTTTGGTGCGACCAAGCTATTTTTTACGAAGAACAAAACTTTTTTAGAGCCTTTGGAAATGTAAAAATGAATCAAGGCGATACCATAAATCTTACTAGTAAATATGCAGAATACGACGGAATGACGCAATTTGCATTTGCAAGTGAAGATGTAGTTTTGACTTCACCGAGTAACGTCTTAACAACCGATTCCTTATTTTTTAACAGGATAAAACAAGAAAGTTTTTACCGAAGCGGTGGCATGGTAAAAGATTCTTCAAGTACCATTAATAGTATTGTAGGCAGGTATTTTATGGAGCGTGACAAATACGCTTTTAGAGATGATGTTGTGGTTACCAATCCTGAATATAAAATGAATACTGAAATTCTTGATTTTTATCCAGAATCGGGTCATGCCTATTTGTATGGACCATCTACAATTATTGGTGAAACCAGCAAAGTATATTGCGAACGTGGTTTTTACAATACAACGCTAGACGAAGGATATTTTACCAAAAATGCTAAAATTGATTACGACAGTAGAAATGTGGTTGGCGATAGTATTTACTTTAGAAGAGCAGATAATTTTGCTTCGGCAACCAACAATATCGTGGTGACCGATACATTGAATCAATCGGTTGTAAAAGGCCATTATGCAGAAGTGTACAAAGATTTGGATTCTTTGTTTATCACCAAAAATCCAATTGCTTCCACCAAGCAGGACAAAGATTCAGTACACATCGCTAGCGATGTTTTAATGATTACAGGACCAGAGAAAAACAGGATTATTCGTGCTTTTAAAGATGCTAGAATTTACAAAACAGACCTGAGTGGAAAAGCAGATTCCATTTGGAGTGGAGAAGCTTCTGGTTTAACAAAAATGATTACCAATCCAATTCTTTGGGCGGAAGAAAGCCAAATAACAGGCGACACTATTCATTTAATTTCTAATCAAGAAACCGAAAAAATAGATTCATTGAAAGTATTTTATGATGCTTTTATGGTTATGAAAGATAGCATTGAAGGTTACAATCAAGTGAAAGGAAAGGAAATGTATGCTTTGTTTAACGATGAAAACGATATTGAAGAAGTCAACTTTATTAAAAATACAGAAACCATTTATTACGTTCGGGAAGATGATGGCACTTTAGTGGGAATTGATAAAGCTTTGTCTGCTACCATTAAATTGCTAATGAAGGACAATGATATTGAGGATGTGTATTACTACAATGCAGTAGAAAGCGATTTGATGCCTGAAGAAGAGTTTCCACCTAACGCAAGAAAATTAAAGAATTTTAATTGGCGCGGAGATGAAATGATTAGGAGTAAAGCTGATTTATTTAAAGATAGGAAGGCATTTGAATTAGTCCCTATTCAAGGATTAAAAGCACAAGAAATTGAAGATGCCTTTTTTGATGATACAAATTCTTCAGAAAATCCAATAAATAATTCTAATTCTACCTTTCAGCAAAAGAATATAAAAGGGAAACAGGAAGATGAATCAGCTAATAAAAATGAAAAAAATTCCATTAAACCACAAACTAAAGATAAACCTAAAGAGAAACCACAGTTAGAAAAAATCGAAAACAAAAAAGAGTAAAGCTGATGAAAGCAGATTTTTTCACATATCAAGCGCAGACTACACCACATCCATTAGCCATGGAAGTAGATTTTGCAGAAGGAAGTTTTGTATACACTACAGACGGCAAAAAACACTTGGATTTTGTGGCCGGAGTTTCTGCTTGCGGATTAGGACACCGAAACCCAAAAGTGGTTAACGCAGTAAAAGAGCAAATAGATAAGTATTGGCACGTTATGGTTTATGGCGAATACATTCAGCAACCTGCGGTAGAATTTACCAAATTATTGGCACATCATTTACCTAAAAATTTACAGAAAACCTACTTGGTTAACAGTGGAACTGAAGCCATAGACGGAGCGATGAAATTAGCGCGAAGAGCAACTGGCAGAAGTCAAATAATCGCTGCTAAAAATGCCTATCATGGCAATTCTTATGGTGCTTTAAGTTTGATGGACAACCAAGAACGCACCGAAGTGTTTAAACCTTTAGTTGGAGATATTACTCATCTTGAATTTAACCAAACTTCTTGTTTGCAGCAAATAACCAACAAAACGGCAGCTGTTGTGTTAGAAACCATTCAAGGTGGTGCTGGGTTTATTGAACCAACAAATAATTACTTGCAAAAAGTAAAACAACGCTGTGAAGAAGTGGACGCTTTGCTTATTTTAGATGAAATTCAGCCTGGATTTGGCAGAACGGGTAAACTCTTTGGTTTTGAACATTACAATATTGTTCCAGATATTTTAGTGATAGGAAAAGGAATGGCATCAGGTTTGCCTGTAGGTGCTTTTATAGCTTCAACTGAAATGATGGATTTACTTAGCGATAAACCCAAATTAGGACATATAACCACATTTGGTGGAAATCCAGTTATTGCGGCGGCAGCTTTAGCTACACTGAAAGAATTAACCACGTCAAACATTATTGATCTAATTCCAAAAAAAGAGCAGCTTTTTAGACGACTTTTACAGCATGAACTCATCAAAGAAATTCGTGGCAAAGGATTGATGTTAGCCCTTATTTTTGAAGATGCAGAAATAGCTAATCAATTGGTTTTGATGGCTAAAGAAAAAGAATTGATTTTGTTTTGGTTATTGTTTGAAAAGCGAGCAGTTCGAATTTCGCCACCATTAACCATTACCGAAGAAGAAATAAAGTTAGGTTGTTCCATTATTTTGGAATGCTTAATTGAAATAAAAACAGCAAAACAGAGTTCAATTGTTAATTAAATTGTTGAAAACTGTTTTCATAAACTTAAAAAAGTATTCATTTTGCTAGTACATTAGCTAATGAAACCTAAATTGCACATATGAATTTTGGTAACCACGAAGAATTTGAATTTCCTATTCAAAAGTTTGAGCACATGCTCAAGACCAACGAAGTCCTATTTTTTGATACCCAAGACTTTGAAAATATCATATCTTACTATTTAGATATGGGTAAAATTGGATTGGCTAAAAAGGCCATGAAAATTGGATTGGAACAGCATCCCAATACCCCAACTCTTTTATTGTTGAAAGCAGATTTACTCATGTTTGAAGAAAAACATGATGAATCTTTAGAATTGCTGAATGAATTGAAAGAATTGGAACCCACAAACGATGAAGTTTTTGTTCTCATTGCCAATGTGTATTCCAAACAAGACAATCACCTAGCTTCCATATCAAATTTAAAACAAGCAGCCGCATTAACCGATGATGCTGAAGATATTTACCATTTAATTGGAATGGAATATTTAATGCTGGAATTATACGAAGAAGCAAAAGAGAACTTCATTAAAAGTTTAAGTGAAGATTTTGATGATTACGCTACTTTATACAACATTGTGTATTGTTTTGAATTTTTAGATCAACGCGAAGAAGCAAAAGTTTTTTTGAATAAATTTATAGACGAAAACCCGTATTGCCAGATTGCATGGCATCAATTGGGTTTGTTATATGCTGAAGAAAACGAATTAGTTGAAGCTTTAGACTGTTTTGAATATGCCATTATTTCAGATGAATATTTTGTAGGTGCTTATTTAGAGAAAGCCAAGATTTTAGAAAAAATGAAACGTTTTCCTGAAGCGGTAGAATTGTACCAAGTTACACTTCAAATTGATGATCCAACTGCTTTTGCTTACTACAGAATGGGCAAGTGTTACCAAAAAATGGGAGACACTAATAATGCATTGCGTTCCTTTAAGAAAGCGGTTCATGAAGATCCGTTAATGGATAGAAGCTGGTTGGCTTTAACCGAATTTTTCATTGAACAAAACAACTTTGAAAAAGCCTTACATTACATCAATAAAGCCTTGCACATCGATGAAGAAAATGAATTGTATTGGAAAAAATACGCCTTAATTTGTTCCAAATTGGGATTAAAAAAAGAAGTTTCTACAGCACACGGGAAAATCAATGATATTCGCCAATTTGATCTTTCTTTTTACACTTCGCATACCGATTTGATGGTTTCTGAAGGTTTATGGGATGAAGCCGAAGAAATTGCTATTGAAGGTTTAATCTTCTTTCAAAACAATCATGAACTTTTGTACCGTTTGGCTGCTATTCAATTGCACTTAGGGAAATCTCTAGAAGCTTTAGATCATTTTAGAGAAGCTTTTTCAGCATCGCCAGCCTACATAGAATTAATGCCGATTATTTTTCCTGACATTACACAAACAAAAGCCTATAAAGCAGTTTTAGGAATCTTAGGAGTAGATGATGACGATCTGCAAAATTTTTGATAGTTAGGAGTTCTAACAAAAGCTAAATTTTATTGTTCTCAAATTTAGTTAAAATTTCGCACTTTAGTTCATCCGCTTTAGTTTCTAAAAGCTTATTAAGCGCCACGAATACACGAATAAATGTGGTTTGTACTTTATCCATTAGTGTATTGGTGGCAAAACAGACTTTCAGTTTGCAATCAAACCTATGGACTTTAAGCACATAGTGATTGAGTTTACTCAACAAAACATAAATAATGAGACTTAATTAGTCAGCACAAAAAACTTATCTTGGATTTCTAATTGTTTAAACTCAAATGTTTCAGCTATGTAATGCAGTGTTTTTGCACTATAGAAAAAACAATGTGTAGGATCGTTTTTGTACCACCATTTTCTAAAATCTTCTGCGTCTAAGGCTTCGTAAAGCAATTCTGTTTTTCCGTAGAATTTCCCATTTGGGTCAAGTAGTTTTTTAATTCTTTCGAATTCCTTTTTTGGGTTGCTAAAATGTTCGACTACTTCGCAGCAAATTATAAATTGATAGGTTTGGCTTAGTAATTCATCATTAGGATAAAAGTAAGGATCATAGAGTTTGATGTTTTTAAAGCCGTTTTCTTTTAGTACATGCGTTATCACTGGTCCAGGGCCACATCCGTAATCTAGACCAATAGCATTTGTATTCTGATCTTTAATAATCTGTTCAGAAACAGGCGATACAAATTTTTGGTAGCGTTCATCTTCCACATCATTGTTGTGCATAGCATAACGACGTTCTTCTTCTTGAAAAGCTAATAATTCTTTTTTATCTAAATGAATTGAAGCGCAATTTGAGCAAGCATAGTAATTTCGGTTACCTAGTTTGGTTTCAAATGTCAAAAAATAGTCCGCTTCGTTTTCACAAAGCGGACATTTAGAAGTTTGCAAATTTACATTTGCCATAGCTTATAATTCATTAATTTTTTTCAACTTGGTTTTCCACATTTCCAGCTCTTCTCTATAACGTTCAATTTTATCCATTACTTCTTTTACTAACGGATTAGACTCATCTTTGGAGCTAAAAAACTGTAAATTATTTTCAAACTGATTGATGTTTTCTTTGGTTTCATCAATCTTCTTGCGTAAGAAAAAGACTTCCCGATTTACATCTCTGTCAGAGCCTTCATCTAAATCTTGTAAGCGTGTTTCGTATTTAAGCAATTCTGCTTTTTGTCGTTCAACACCAATTTTCTTAAAAAGTTGATCTAAAGCTCTATTGAATTTACCTTCAATATACCGCTTGTTTTGGGGGACAGAACCAATTTCGCTCCAGGTTTTTATAAACTCCTTTAAAGTTTTTAAATCAGCTTCTTTATCGTCTTTTAATTTGGTAGACTTCAGTTTGTTGATCAAGTCTTTTTTAGCTACAAAGGCTTTAAATTCTTCGTCTAAGTCTTCATTTTTCTGTGCATGTAAACGGTCGAAGTAATGGTTGCAAGCTTTCTTAAATTTCTTCCAAATTTTGTCGCTATCCTTTCTGGGTACGTGACCAATTTCTTTCCACTGATCCTGGATTTTTTTCATCAGCGGCGTAACCGTATCAAAATCTTCACTGTCTTTGTTTTCTTCAGCAATTTTAATTAATTCTTGCTTTTTCTCAAGATTCTCAAATTGTTCGCGTTTTAAATTTTTGTAAAACGCATTTTTCTTTCTATTGAAGCTTCTTGTGTTTTTCTTAAACGCATCCCAAACATCGTCCATATCTTTGCGTGGTACTTTCCCAGCTTTAAAGAATATTTCACGAAGCTTTTCAATGTGCTTCATTTTAGTTTGCGCATCTTGATGTGAAGTTACTTCTTGATCTGCAATTTTTCTAATTTCTTCAATTACATCATTTTTTACAGCTAAGTTTTTTTCACGCTCTTTGTCTAATTCATCAAAATAAGCTTGTCTTTTATCATGAATAACTTGTGTTGCTTTGCTGAATTTTTCCCAAATGTCTTCGCGATATTCTCTAGCTACAGGACCTAATTCTTCTTTCCACATTTTATGAAGCAACTGCAACTCTCTAAAAGCACGATTCATATCGTCTTCATTGGCAAGCTCTTCTGCACGGGAAATCAGTTTTAATTTTTGATCTAAATTGTGTTTAAAATCCATGTCTCTGAACTCTCGGTCCAGATGCAAAAAGTCATAAAAACGCTCTACATGAAAATGGTAATTTTGCCAAACCTGCTTGTAATCAGATTTAGGTACAGAACCTGCATTTTTCCAACGTTCTTGTAAATCTTTGAACTGTTTAAAAGTAGAATTCATGCTCTCGCCAGAGCCAATCATGTTTTTTAATTCTTCTATAATAGAAAGGCGTTCGTTTAAATTTTGGTTGAGGTTCTTTTTTAATTGGCTGTAGTAATTATCTCTCTTTTCTCGATAGTCGAAATAAATGGAGTTGAATTTCTTTTTGACAGGAGATGCGTACTGAAAGTCTATTATATTTCCGCCTTCTTCAATAAAAGCTTCTTTCTTTTCTTCTACTATTTCATTGAATTTTTTATCAAATTCAATTTTTATATTGGTAACATGGTCGCGAATGGCTTGAATTTTCTCTTTGCTTAGTAGGCTTTCTAATTCAATAACCAATTCGTCTAAAGACATGCTTTCGTAATCTTTCATCTCAATGCCGTGGCGTTGCGATACATCTTCGTCTTCTGCATCTTCTGCGTTGGCTTCATCAAGTTCGTCTTCTACTTTTTTATCTTCTTCCTTTTTTTCAGAAGCTTCACTTCTTTCATTTACTTGCTCAGTTTCAACAGATGTTTCAGCTTCTTCTTGATTTTCTTCAACTTGAACTTCTTTATTTTCAGCTTGGTCTACAACTTTGTTTTCATCAGAAACAACTTCTTTTTCTGTTGCATCTTCCACATTTTTATCAACTGCAGAATCTGTTTTATCTTTTTGATTTTCAGAAGTTTCTTCTACATTCTTTTCTGCTAAATCCTTTTTGGGTTCAGGGGATTTGGCAGATTTTTCTTCCTTTCGATTTGTTTCTTCTTGACGTAAATCTTTGTTTGCTTCTTCAGACATTTTTTTCAATGTTAAGGTTCCTAATAAAAGTTGAAATATAATAACTTGATGCATACTACACAACAAATTTAAAATTATGTAGTCAAGTAGCATTTAGGGAATAAAGTTTATTCCAAAATTTGTTTTTTAATGATGGTAATATTCTTAATTAAGGTTGATTTTTAGAAATAGCACAACTCATCCTTAAAATACAACAAGTCAGTACAAATGATTTTCTATTTTAGTCTATTCGAAGCATTTTGCCTTCAAATTAAAAATTATGAAACGAAAATTAATTATTTACTTAATTATTACGGTTGGTATCGCGTTATTAATTCACTTTATCAATTTCATGGCCATGGGATTTGATCAAGAATTTTTATGGCAGTGGAAGCAGATTCTAATTAACTACAGTTATGCAGTAATTATTGGTGTAGCTAATATTATCTATTTTTACTTTTTAAACACAAAAAATTCTTGGGAGAAACATCCAAAACAAATGATATTTATGGGTGTTATTGGTTCTGTAGTGATATCTACACTTTCTTTTTTTTTAGCAAGGGTTTTTCATATTGTGGTAATAGAAGGCTATAGCTTTGCAAATTTTTTAAGGATTGAGCACATTCAGAATTATATTTTTTCTATGCTCATTGCATTTTTAATCACACTTATTTTTCATTTATTTTATTTTTACAAAGCTTTGCAAGAATCTAAAATCAGGGAGCAACAAGTTATTTCTTCAGAAAAATCTGCAAGATTGAAGGCTTTAAAAGACCAATTGGATCCACATTTTTTATTCAATAGTTTAAATGTATTGACATCTTTAATTGAAGAATCTCCTGAAAAAGCTCAAGATTTTACAACAGGACTTTCAAAAATATACCGTTATGTCTTGGATCAAAAAGAAAAAGAAAAAATTGCTTTAGTGGAAGAAATCAATTTTGCCGAAACCTATGTAAACCTATTAAAAATGCGTTTTGAAGACAGTATTTCTGTTGACTTTAAAACAGCAACAAATACAGCATATTACTTGGTGCCGCTTTCGTTGCAATTGGTTTTAGAAAACGCCGTAAAGCATAATAAAATTAGTGCTACACAAATTCTTCATTTACGAATTTATATTGCAGATGAAATGTTGGTAGTAGAAAATTCTTATCAGCCCAAAAAGCAGCTTTCTAAGCGAAAAGGTGTTGGTTTAAAAAATATTGAAAGTCGTTACCAATTGTTTACTAATCGAAAAGTAAAAGTGGAGCAAAAAGGAAGTACTTTTCAAGTACATTTACCTTTATTAAGCAATTAAGTTATGGAAAAATTAAGCTGTGTAATTGTTGAAGATGAAAAGCCAGCCGCGAGAAGGCTAGCTAGATTGCTAGTTGATAATTCTTTGGATTGTAAAACTCAACTTCATGATGTAAAATCTGCGGTTAGTTGGTTTCAGCACAATCCTGCTCCAGATTTAATTTTTTTAGACATTCAATTAAGCGACGGTTTGTCTTTTGAAATTTTTGAAGAAGTAGCTATTTCTTGTCCAATTATTTTTACCACTGCTTATGATGAATACGCCTTGCGAGCTTTTAAATTAAACAGTATTGACTACTTATTGAAACCCATTGACAAAGAAGAATTGAGTTTTGCCATAAGAAAATTCAGACAGCAAAAATTAAGTAATAAAATAGATTTGAATAAGTTGCAGGATTTCTTGAATAATCAAGTTAATTCCAGAGCGTATAAAGAACGTTTTTCTGTTGTAGTAGGTCGCAATTTAAAAAGCATTACAACAGATGAAATCGCTCTTTTTTACAGTAGTAACAAAGCTTCATATGTGTTACATGCAGAAGGTAGATCCTATGTTGTAGATTATTCCTTAGATCAGTTAGAAGCTTATTTAAACCCCAAGGAATTTTTCAGAATCAGCAGAAAGTTTATTGTGAAGCATTCCGCAATTAAGCAAATTATCAGTTATTCTAATTCGCGTTTAAAAGTTGAATTGTTCACTGCTTTTGATGAATTATTAATAGTGAGTAGGGAACGCGTTAAAGACTTTAAAGTTTGGTTGGGTTAGAATGCTTTAATTTATTACTTGGATGTAGATTTAAAAATATAATTACCAGTTTTGTATTTTGAGTTAAAATAGATAGCACAATGTCAGCTTACTTGTAGCATTCAGGTCTGCCTTTTCACTCAGACAGGATTAAGCCTTAGAAAATTTTTTAATCTAAACTATGTATCATCTTCTTCCCTTCCATTGATGAAAGGCTAAGAAATGGGTATAAACTAACATACTAAAACACCCTTTGCCTTTCGGCATTTCCCTTGTAGGGAAAAAATTTCAATCAAACTTATTCATTAATAGTAAAACCAGTAAACCTTTTTGATAATATCAGAAAATAGACAAATTAAATAAAAATGTCATTGGTATTGATTTTTTGATAAAAAAATCGTTTTGAGAACCAATTCATATCCAAAAATTCTTATTCTTGATACTCCCGATACTTCGGGATCACTATTTTAAACGTTAAATTCATTCGATTTGACAGAATGTTATCAAAATGCACAACGGGTCATAATTATATATATTTAAAAAACAGCAAAAAAACTATCTAAAGCTATAATTTGTGTGGTGCAATGAAAACCAACTTTCCTGATTAAACTCATTTTGCAATCAATTAAAAAAAAGTAACTTGAACAAAAATAGTAGTATGAAGACTTTAGGACTTATAGGTGGTACTTCTTGGCATTCTACAATTGAATATTATAGAGAAATCAACACCCAAGTAAGTAAAGAAATTGGCAGCGCTTCTAATCCAGAGCTTTTGTTGTATTCTATCAATATCGATATTATGCGAAAGCAAGTTCTAAACGATATACAACAAAAATATTTAGAAGTATCTCAAAAACTCATTAAAGCAGGAGCAGAAGCAATTTTGATTTGTGCTAATACACCGCACATGGCAGCTGATTTTGTTCAGCCAAAAATAAATGTACCAATTTTACATATTGCTGATGCAACAGCAGAAGAAGCCAAAAAAATGGGATATAAAAAACTGGGCCTATTAGGAAACAAACCTACTATGACTAAGGCTTTTTTAAAAGATAGAATAGCCGAAAAGCATGATTTACAAGTTTGTATACCAGATGAAAAGGAAGTACAACAATCACATTACTTTGTTTCTAAAGAATTAACTCAAGGTAAATTTACACAGGAAGCCAAAGATTTTTATGTGAAGCAAATTATAGCATTTAAAAATAGGGGAGTAGATGCTGTAATTTTAGGATGTACCGAACTTCCCATTTTGTTGAAAGATGTTCAAACGGAGCTACCTGTATTATCAACAACAGATTTACATATTCAAATGGCAACTAATTTTATTATGAATACTTAAAAATAAAATATTCATTAATAGCATTTCTTTCTTTTGGCTTTCGTAATTTAAACATCAATAAATTACAAAATCTCTAAGCTTTAACATTTTATGTAACTAAAGTTACAAATTTCAATCATTTCAACTTCTATATTTGGTCAATTTATAAATTTATAGAGATGAAACCAAATTATCAAGTACTCATAATTGGAGCAGGAACAGCAGGAATAATGACGGCTGCACAATTATTGAAAAAAAATCAGAAGTTAAGTATAGGAATAATTGATCCAAAAGATACTCATTACTATCAACCTGCTTGGACGCTTGTCGGGGCGGGAACTTACAATTTTAAAGATACCGGTAAACCAATAAAAGAATTAATTCCTAATGGTGCTGATTGGATACAAGATTATGCAACTGCTTTTAAAGCTGATGAAAACATACTTGTAACTCAAAAAAGTGGAGAAATTTCTTATGAATATTTAATAGTAGCACCGGGATTAGTAATGGCTCCAGAAAAAATTGAAGGTTTAAAAGATGCGCTAGGAAAAGGGGTAGTTTGTAGTAATTATACCGATCCGAAACATACTTGGGAAGTGCTTCAAAACTTTAAAGATGGAAATGCTATTTTTACACAGCCTACAACACCTATAAAATGCGGCGGAGCTCCACAGAAAATTGCATATTTAGCTGCAGATTATTTTAAGAAAAATAAAATTGATGCTCGTGTTGTTTTTGCTACTCCAGGTTCCGTTTTATTTGGAGTTAAGCCTATTAGAGATACCTTAACGCGAGTAGTAGAGCGTTACGGAATACACTTCAAACCTTTTTATGCTCCTAAAAAAGTTGATGCTGATAAAAAGATAATCACCTTTCAATATGTTGGAGACGATGAAAACCAATGTGTAACCAATGAGAGTAAAGAAATTGGAGAGAAAATTTCTGGTATCACCAATATTGAAGTTCCTTTTGATATGCTTCATTTGGCTCCACCACAAGCTCCACCCAAGTTTGTGTCAGATTCTAATTTAGTTAATGAAGATGGTTGGTTAGATGTAAACATTAACTCGCTACAGCATAATACGTATCCTAATATTTTCGGATTAGGCGATGTGGCTGCTTTACCAACTGCAAAAACTGGAGCAGCAATTAGAAAACAAGTGCCTGTAGTAGTAGAAAATGTAATGTTTATGATGAATAATAAACCTGCCAACAATAAAAGTTACAAAGGATATTCGTCTTGCCCATTAGTTACTGGCTACGGAAAAATGGCTCTAGCAGAGTTTGATTATGAAGGCAATTTTACTCCCGACCCTAAACTTAAACAAATGTTGGTCTTTAATTCTGCTAAAGAACACTGGCGCTTGTGGATGCTTAAAAAATACGGGTTGCCTTATCTTTACTGGAATAAAATGATGAAGGGAGAAAACGTGTAATAAATGAAACTAAAAAGCAAAATTGATATAAGTTGATTTTGCTTTTTTTATATCATAATTAGTCAGTGTCTTAAGTGAATTGAAATATAATGCGTTCCTGCTTTTAATACTTCTAAGTTTAATAAAGCTTTTGATATAAGGATTAGAACACGTCGTAGTGTTATCATATTACAAAAATCTTAATTTTATAATTTGCATATCCTTATTTTTAATTCACATAAATTTAACTAATTTAATATATCTGAAGTTAATCAAATCTTAATTTATGTTCATTAGTAATTCATTAAATGGCTAACTTTAAGTTGTTCAGCAACAAAATTTTATTATGTTGAGTCTAAGGTGATGAGAAATATCCGAAAACAGTTAAATAATATTGCCGTAAATTATTAAAAATATTGTTAATGTTTAGGTGTGATGCTTGACTTAAATTTTTAAATTTGTCTTAAAATATTACATTATCAAAGCACAAATTTGCCTTAAACTGTTAATTACTCTTATTCTTTTCGGTTGTGCCGACGAGAATAAAGAACAAAATATACCCGTTCAAAAGAAAAATTACTTGTTTAATGACCTACCTGCAGAACAGAGTGGTTTATTTTTTAGTAACATGGTTTATGAAGATTTAGAGCACAGCATCATTAATTATATTTATTATTACAATGGTGGCGGTGTAGCTACAGGTGATATTAATGGTGATGGATTACCTGATTTGTTTTTTGTGTCTAATATGGGTGACAATAAACTTTTTTTAAATAAAGGGAATTTAAATTTTAAAGATATTTCAGAAAAAGCTGAGATTAGCGGAAATTCAAGTTGGAACACTGGAGTTACAATGGTAGATATCAATAATGATGGTTTACTTGATATTTATGTCTGTGCTGTTTCAGGACTATTAGACTTTACAGGCCATAACGAGCTTTTCATCAATAACGGAGATGGTACATTTACAGAAGATGCTAAATCCTACGGACTTGATTTTAAAGGTTATTCAACTCAAGCATATTTTTTTGATTACGACAAAGATGGAGATTTAGATGTGTACATTGTAAATCATGCTGTGCACACCAATTTATCTCATGGAAAAGCAGAGTTAAGGAATAACAGAGTTCCAAACGTAGGAGATGTTTTATTAAAAAATGACAATGGTAAGTTTATAGATGTAAGCAAATCAGCTAACATTTTTGGAGGTGTTAACGGTTATGGTTTAAGTGCAAGTATAGCCGATTTTAATAACGATGGCTGGGATGATATTTATGTTTGTAATGATTTTCATGAAGACGATTACTATTACATCAACAACCAAGATGGTACTTTTTCTGAACGCTTAGGTGAAGCATTTACAACTATTAGTAGGTTTTCTATGGGAAGCGATGCCGCAGATATAAATAAAGACGGATTCCAAGACCTGATTACATTAGACATGCTTCCAAAAGAAGAAAAACTTTTGAAAGAAACAGAAGGAGATGATGCTATGTTCAACATGCAAGCTTACCTTAAAAAACTAGGTTATAAAGATCAGTTTTCTAGAAATATGCTTCAAGTCAATCACAATGGTGATTATTTTAGTGAAGAAGCACTTTATCATCAAATAGCAGATACAGATTGGAGTTGGGCTGCTTTATTTGCAGACTACAATAACGATATGCATCAAGATTTATTTATTTCTAATGGAATTCTCAGAAGACCAAATAGTTTAGACTTTAAAAAATACGTTTCAAGTGCATTTAAAGGAAGAAGTGAAAATGAAGGTCTTAAGTGGTTATTCAATTCAATAGATCAAATGCCGAGTGGTAATGTGGCAAATGAAATTTTTCAAGGAAATTCTGAAACATTTACAAATCAAACAGGAACCTGGATTAAAAATGAGCCACAGCTTTCTAATGGAGCTATTTATGTAGATTTAGATTTGGATGGAGATTTAGATTTAGTAACCAATAACTTCAATAAAAACGCTTCTATTTTTGAAAATACAACAAACAAAAAATCCAATTACATCAACTTAAAATTTAGCTATACTGCAAAAAATAAAGAAGGAATTGGTGCCAAAGCAAGCGTTTACTCTGGTGGGACTTCACAATTTAAACAACTATTTAAGTCCAGAGGCTTTTTGTCTTCAGTTGAAGGAAAATTACATTTTGGATTAGGTACAAATACATCTGTAGATTCAATTCAAGTAATTTGGCCAAATAATGAAGTGGTTACACTCAAACAACCAACAATAAACTCTACAGTTACTATTGATTATAAAAAAGGAGAATCTTTTTTTAATTACCAAGATGAAACAGAACAAAACAGGATGTTCACTAAAACAAATCGTATAGATTTTGTGCATAAAGAAGATAACTATAATGATTTTGCCGAAGAAAAACTTATTCCATATCAAGTTTCTACCTTAGGACCCGCTTTTGCAATTGGAGATGTAAATAATAATGGTTACCAAGACCTTTTTATAGGTAGTGCGGCAGGGAAACCCGCACAATTACTAATAAACAATGGAGTGAGTTTTCAAGTTTCTGAACAACCAGAATTTGAAGAAGACTTTAAATTTGAAGACAATTCAGCTGTATTTTTAGATGTAGATAAGGATGGAGACTTAGATTTATACGTAGCATCTGGAGCCAATGAAGATGCTAATTTTAGAAATGATAGATTGTACGTAAATGAAAATGGAAAATACATTAAAAGCCAAGGCTTAATACCTGATAATAATCTAATTACTACTTCTATTGCTGTTTATGATTATGATAATGATGGAGATCAAGATATATTTGTAGGTAATTATGCTGAGCTAGGTAATTTTGGCAAAATGGTAGATTCCTATATTTTAGTCAATCACAGTAACGGTAGTTTTACAAAAGACAAAAACTTTAAACTTCAATCTAAAGTTACAGATGCTCAATGGCATGATGTAAACGGAAATGGACAAAAAGATTTAATTATTACTACAGAATGGGATAGACCTTATGTTTACATGAATTCTAATGGAAATCTATCAGAGATGAATCTGCCAGAAGAACTCAACGGACTTTGGCAAACTTCAATGTTATTTGATATAGATGAAGATGGCGACCAAGATTTACTCTTAGGAAATTGGGGCTTAAATACAAAATTCAACCTTTATTTTGATGGACCATTAAAAATGTTTCATTCAGATTTTGATAATAATGGGAAGGAAGAAAGTATTTTAGCATATAATAGAAATGGAAAATATTATCCATTAAATTCCAAAGACGAGCTTTCGGCTCAAATGAATATCATCAGTAAGCGATTTGTAGACCATAAAAGCTTTGCTAGCAAAACAATTGAAGAGGTAGTTACAAAAGATGCAATTTCTAATGCAGACCAGTTTACAGTTGAAGAATTAGCTTCCGGATATTTACTAAATGAAAATGGACAATTCACCAAATTTGTTCCATTTCCAAAAGATTTTCAATTAGCACCTATCAATAGTTTTTTAGAAATGGAAGTAGACCAACAAAAACATTTTATACTCGGTGGTAATTCAAATAAAATGAATACATATCATGGTAAGTATGTTTCTTTAAAAGGTTTATTAGTAAAAAATAAAAATGAATACAATTGGATTTCCGAATTAGGAATAGATCCTTTTCATTCCCAAATTAAAAAAATGGAAACAATACAAATGAAAGACTTTAACTTACTAATTATCATATCAAATAATGATGAAGTCAAATCCTATTCTTACAAGTAGGTATTTGTTTTGATGAATTTTAAGCACTATGAAAATTAATTTTTCCATTTCAATATTTCTTTTTTTAAGCTTACTAGCTTGTCAAGAAAACAAACAGTCTATTAAAATAGAGAGAGAGCATTATCATCATGCAATAGATAAACTTACTGAAGTTATGGTGCATGATATTTTTTCTCCTCCTGTAGCTAGTAGAATTTACGTTTATCCAAATATTGCAGCTTACCAGACCTTTAGTGATAAAAGTGAAAAATATTTTCCGCTTACAAATCAACTAAACGGCTTACAAAATTACGAGGCAATTCCAGTTCAAGCCCAGTTAAATTTAAATTTAGCATCATTAATTGCGTATATCAATGTTTCTAGTGAGTTAGTTTTTTCTAAAGAAATAATCACCAACTATCGAGACAGTTTATATCTAGAATGGAAGAAAATCAATCCTGTTGAATTTGAAGTATCCAAAAAACATGGTATTCAAGTGGCTGAGCAAATTATCAATTGGATGCAAATGGACGGTTATGTTGAAACGCGAAATATGCCAGACTATAATATATTTTCTGAAGATCCATCTGTTTGGCAACCTACACCACCGGCTTATATGAAAGGAATTGAACCACATTGGAATAAACTTAGACCTTTTGTTTTAGATTCAGCTTCACAATTTAAGCCTGTGCCACCTCCTGAGTTTTCACTAGAACCGGGTTCTAAATTTTATAAAGAGTTAATTTCGGTTTATAATATCAATAATACAATTAGAGGAGCAGGAGATGAAAGTGAAGAAATAGCTATCGCTAGATTTTGGGATTGTAATCCCTTTGTTTCAGTGAATAAAGGGCATTTTATGTTTGCTGATAAAAAAATATCACCTGGTGCACATTGGGTAGGTATTTGTAAAATTGCATGTAATGAAACAGAAGCCGATTTTAAAAAATCGGTTTATGCGCAAACTAAAACTTCAATTGCTATTGCAGATGCTTTTATAAGTTGTTGGGATGAAAAATACCGCAGTAATTTAGTAAGGCCAGAAACACTCATTACCAAATATATAGATTCTGAATGGCTGCCTATTTTACAAACACCACCATTTCCAGAATATACAAGCGGTCATTCTGTTGTTTCCAACTCAGCAGCAGAAGTCCTAACAGATATGTTTGGAGAAAACTTTGGTTTTTTAGATACTACAGAAATTCCTTATGGCTTGCCTTCCAGAAAATTCAATTCTTTTAAGGATGCAGCAAATGAAGCCGCAAGAAGTAGAGTATACGGAGGAATACATTACGATTCAGCTGTATTTGAAGGAATTACTCAAGGATCTAATATAGGCAAATTGGTTAACGAAAAAATTGACTTCTTAAATACAAATGCTAAACCATAAATAGATTTGTAACTTTCTTTCATCTTTATAAGTTGCCTACCATTTTAAATTGAAAAACTAACTTTAAATTAAATAAATGAAATCCAGATTATATGTTTTTATAGGCTTTATAATTTTATTTTTGAGTTGTAATGATATAAAACAAACTGAAGAAAAGGTAGAAACGAAAAAAGTTGACTATCCATCATACGATTTAATTAGTGAAAATGAAAGTATTACAGTTGAGTCATTTGATTCTACTGTGGTAGATATAAATAAATACAATCATAATAATATTGTGTATAAAGTAGGAGCTGAGTTTGTTTATGAATATCAACATATAACAAAGGAAAATAAAATTCAGTACTTTAAAAAAGCACCTAACGATAGTCGAATTTGGCACTTTGTAGATTCTGATTCTATTGATACTTCAACTATTAAAACAGTGAAAATATCTGTTGCAGATGGAAACCCAATGTCCAATCATATACCTGATTATAATCAAACCTGTGTAAAATATAGTTTTGATGATGAAATAACAAATTCAATGTCTGGGGTTATAGAAAATGAAGCAAATGTATGGATTCATCCACCTCGAAGTAATTATTTCAAAATACTTGAATTAAACCCATTTCCATATATAAAAGCTCCATATGAAATTGGGAATGAATGGGATTGGAGTTTACAAATCGGAGATTCTTGGGCTGATGCGCGTTGGAAAATGTGGGAAGGTTCTATCGAGAACAAATGCAAATATGAAATTATTGATAAAATAAAATTGGAAACTAAACTAGGAGAATTTGCGTGTTATGTAATTAAATCGACTGCAAAAAGTAGAATCGGACAAACAGAATTAACAGCGTTTTTCAACGAAAAATTTGGATTTGTAAAACTGAATTACACAAATATCGACGGCACTAAAACAAATCTAGAACTTATAGAAAAGAGACAGTACTTGTAATCGGTAAAGTTAAAACACTTGAAAAAATGCTGATATTTGTGCTGAACCTGCCTGCCGTAGTCAGGAGATGAGAGTTTTATTTTATTTAGAAAATTAAAAATTTTCATCTGTAAATACTTATACCAACATAGGTTTTTATGAATAAGCAGTTAAAGAAATAAAGCCTAAAACAAAAGTTTCAGGCTCTAAATAGAAAAATATTAGCTTTAAAATTCTGAAGAATTAAATCTATACTTTTTTAATAGCTCGTTTAAGCATATTTCTTTTTCATTACCACATAATACACCAATGGAACTACCAATAAAGTTAAGAAGGTAGAAACAATGGTTCCGCCCATAAGCGATAGTGCTAATCCTTGAAAAATCGGATCAAATAAAATCGCCACCGCACCAATAACTACGGTTCCTGCAGTGAGCAAAATCGGAGTGGTCCGAACTGCTCCAGCTTCAATAATGGTTTGTTTGAATGGAATACCGTCATTTAGTCTTAATTCGGTTGTATTAATCTATAAATCCCATCCACCACCAAGTGCTAAATAAAAATTCACGTACGCATTGAGCAATTGTTGTCTGGTCTCCACATAATTAAGTTCTGACTCAAAAGCCTGACGCTGAGATTCTAAAAATTCAAGATAACTTGTCGCACCTTTGTCATAGCGTTCACCGGATAAATACTGTGCTTTGAGTGACGCATCTAATCGATCCTGTCTGGCTTTCAGTTGTTCTTTAAGGGTTGAGATTTCTACAAGAGCATCTTCAACGGAACGAAAGGCGTCTAAAACGGTTCTTTCGTAAGCTAATAAAGCTTGTCTGGTTTTACTCTCTTCAATACTTAACTGACGCCTAAGCTGACCAAAATTGAATAAAGGGCCTAAAATAGAACCTCCGACATTCCAAGCTAAAGGTCCGTCTGTAAGCATTGACAATTCATTGGAAACTCCACCAACCAATCCGGTTAAGCTGATATTTGGAAATAGATTCGCTTTAGCTGAACCTGCAAAGGCGTTTTGAGCAATTAGGTTTTGTTCGGCTGCCATCACATCTGGACGCCTTAACAATAAATCACTTGGCAGACCAGCTGGAATTGTGAATGTGGTATCTATTTCTAAAAGTTTGCTTTCGGTAACTATTCTGCCTGGGTTTGCGCCGGCCAATAAACTCAATCGATGTTCGGTTTGAGCGATGAATCTTTTCCATACTGGAACAGACTCGGCTGCCACAGCACGTTTGATTTGGGCTTGATTCACATCAATTTCAGCAACAATGCCTTTTTCAAATCGTTGTTCGATGATGTTGAGCACACTATCCCTAAGCGCTAAGTTTCTTTCTGAAATTTCTAATCGTTTTTTATAATCTAAAAGCAGAAAGTAATTAGTAGCTACTGAAGTTACTAAGCTGAGTTTTGTTGCTCGATAGGCTTCTTCACTTTGCATCAGTCTTGCTCTGGCCGCTTCATTAAGACGCCGAAACTTTCCCCAAAAATCAATTTCCCAATTGGCAAATGCTACAGCAGAAAATGTATTTTGCGTGCTTGGAAGCTGAACCCCTTGAAAATTACCCCTTGTAGCCCGACCTTCGACCCCAAAACTGGGAAGCATGGCAGAACGTTGAACAATGATACCATCTTGTGCCTGAACAACAGTTTCAGCAGCTATATTTAAATCCTGGTTATATTCAATTGATTTCTGTATTAAACTGTCCAGAACAGGATCTTGGAAAAGACTAAAGAAATCCAAATCAGAAATACTGTCTTTTGATAAATCCATAGGGTTAACAGTAAGTTCGTTTGGCACTTCAGCTTCTTCTTCGAAATAAAAACGATCTGGCACATCAACTTCGGCACCTTTATAGTTTTTTCCAGCTTTACAGCCTATTAAAACCGATAATATTAAAACGACTAATATCAATCTATTTTTCATGGCTATCGTTTTTAGGTTCAAGGCTTCGGTTTTTTTCGTAGCCTGCCAATTTTCCAATCAACACAAACAGCATAGGATACATCAATACACCAATAGCAGTAGCAACGCCCATGCCACCAAGCAGAGCTACACCCATAACTTTTCTTGCTTCGGCTCCAGCTCCACTTGCAAGTAAAAGTGGTAAAACACCTAATATAAAAGCAAAAGTTGTCATTAATATTGGTCTGAATCTTAATACTGCTGCTTCTACAGCCGCATCAAATAGGCTGAAGCCTTCATCAAATTTAATCTTGGCAAATTCAACAATAAGAATAGCGTTTTTCGCAGCCATGGCAATTAACATCACCAAAGAAATTTGAGCAAAGATATTGGTGAGGTAACTCTCGCTAAATAATCTGGCTATGTATAAAAATCCAAAAGCACCCATCAACGCAAATGGTGTTCCTAGTAAAATAGCCAGTGGCATGCTCCAACTTTCATATTGTGCAGCCAAAATCAAGAATACAAAAAACAAGGAGAATGCAAACACTATCGAAAGTTGACCGGAAGATTTCTTTTCTTGATAGCTCATTGCATTCCAGCTGTAGGTCATATCGGATGGTAAAACTTCGGTCGCCACTTCTTCTAAAGCATTGAGGGTTTCTGCAGAACTATAGCCAGAAGCCGGTTGTCCGGTAACTTCTGCTGCACGATATAAATTGAATCTGGTTGTATAATCCGGTCCTGAATCCGGCACCACATCAACAAACGTAGAAAGTGGCACGGAGACCCCATCTTTATTTTGAACAAAAAACAAATCAAGTCCTTTTTCACTTTGTCGATATTCGGGTTCAGCTTGAACATAAGCTTTGTATAAACGGCCATATTTTGTAAAATCGTTGACATAAGCCCCCCCAAGAAAAGCCGCAAAGGTGTTGTAAACATCACCTAAAGCCACGTCAGATTTTAATATCTTGTCTTTATTAAGAATCATACGTCTTTGTGGTACACTGGCTTGAAAAGTTGTAAATGCAGATGCCACTTCAGGACGTTTTTGGGCTTCTGCAATAAATTTATAAGTTTGTTCAGCTAAATATGCCGGGGTTTGACCGCCTTTATCCTGAATCATAATACTAAACCCTGAACCATTCCCAAGACCAGGAATTGCTGGTGGCCCAAATGCCACGGCTTGAGCTTCAATAATATTATTACGCAATAAGGTATTAGTTTGTGAAATGGCTTCATTTGCTGTTCGCTCACGCTCATCCCAATTGGCTAATTTCACAAAAACAAAGGCGTTGTTTGGTATCATGGCGCCGGATAATAAGCTATATCCTGTAACCGCAGTCACATACTCTATATCTTCTTCCTGCATGAGTAATTCTTCAATGTCTTTAACCACAACATCTGTTCTTTGAAGAGATGCAGCGTTAGGTAATTGAACATTAACAAAAAAGTAGCCTTGGTCTTCTTCGGGTAAAAATCCGCCAGGTACCATAGCGCCAAAAATACCCGCAGCAATAACACTAATAATAAGATAGACTACACCGCGTTTCATTTTGCCTGATATTGCAGCAGTTGCTTTTCCGTATTTCTGGGTACCACGATCAAACATGGTATTGAACTTCTTGAAAAAACGAGCTAAAGCGCCTTTAGACTCGGTAGGTTTTTTCATTAATAAGGCGCATAGAGCTGGACTTAAAGTCAAAGCATTAATCGATGAAAACACTACAGATACAGCAATGGTAATCGCAAATTGCTGATACAGACTTCCCGTAATACCAGCCATAGCGGCAACGGGCACAAACACAGCTATCATGACTAATGTGGTTGCTATAATTGGGCCTGTAACTTCTTTCATGGCTGCAGTTGTAGCAGCTTTTGGGTTCATGCCTTTTTCAATATTAACTTGTACGGCTTCTACCACAACAATAGCATCATCTACCACAATACCTATAGCAAGTACAAGGCCTAAGAGAGATAAAGAATTGACCGTAAAATCGAGCATTGGGAAAAACATAAATGTAGCGACCAATGATACCGGAATAGCTAAAGTAGGAATTAATGTGGCACGCCAATCTTGTATAAACAGGAATACGACAAAAATAACTAAAACTAAAGCAATAATAAGGGTTTCGATAATTTCATGGATACCGGCCATAATAGGTTCAGTAGAGTCTAAAGACACTTTGTAAGCAATATCTTCTGGAAAATTTTCAGCCATGTTATCCATGGTTGAAGTCACTTTTTCTGCTAATTCCACAGCGTTTGTTCCCGGGGATTGAAAAATAGCTATGGCCGCTGCATCCTTTCCGTTAGTTCGTGATAAGGCGTTATAGTTTTCTGTGCCTAAATTAATTTCAGCAATATCCTTTAATCGTAATTGGCTTCCATCAGGTAAGGTACGAATTACAATATCTTCAAATTCGCTTTCATCTACAAGTTGTTCAGGCAATCTCACCGTATATGTGAATTCTGTTCCTGGCGGTGCCGGCTCAGATCCAATTTGCCCACCTGGTGAGACAACATTTTGTTGACGAATGGCATTCATGATTTCAGGTATAGATACACCCAATTTCGCTAACCTGTCCGGTTTTACCCATATACGCATTGAGTAATTACTTGAGCCTAAAACCTGAACTCTACCTACACCTTTAATACGGGCCAATTCATCTTGGATGTTGATGATGGAATAATTACCCAAAAAGTCTTTATCGTAGGTTCCATTGGGAGAAGTTACTGATAGTAACATCAAGATACTACTCATCGATTTTTTTGTGGTTACTCCAATTCGCTTTACGGCTTCAGGGAGTTTAGGCGTGGCCGTGGCTACACTGTTTTGAGTAAATACCGTGTTCATGTCCGGGTCTGTACCCAGATCGAAAGTTATTTCAAGGCTCATGCTACCATCATTGGCGTTGGTAGATTTCATGTAGAGCATATTTTCTACCCCGTTGATTTGTTGTTCAAGTGGGGCGGCAACAGAATTTTCAACCGTTGTGGAGTTTGCTCCGGTGAAGAACGTACTTACTCGGACTATTGGAGGCGTAATATTAGGGTATTGTTCAACGGCTATTCCTAAAACAGAAACTCCACCGATTATAAGCATAAATATAGCGATGACAATAGCAACAATAGGGCGTCGTACAAAAAATATATCTTTTTGATTCTCTTCCATAATTAATCCGCTTTGTATTGCGATTTGAATTCTATGACCTCTGCATCTACAACACTTCCGCTTTTGGCACGTTGTAAGCCTTCATAAACTACCCTGTCATTTGGCGTTAAACCTTCATCAACGACAAAATAATCCTTGTAGGCTTGGCCAAGTTTTATTCCAACTTGTTCAGCTTCACCATTATCTTTAACACGCATCACAAAATAATTACCTTGGATTTCACTTACACAGCGTTGAGGCACAAGCAAAGCATTTGGTATGGATTTCACAGAAGCTCTAACACGCGCAAACTGACCAGGTCTCACCAAGCGATCTGGATTAGGAAAGATAGATTGAACTAAAATAGCACCTGTAATAGCATCGACCTCCCTATTGATGAAATTTATTTTCCCTTTATACTCAAATAAACTGCCATCAGATAGTATTAACTTCAAAGGTATATCAATGGTTTTATCATCTTCTGATTTATCACGTTTACTCCACGATATATAATCATTTTCAGTCACAAAAAATTCAACCCGTAAAGAATCTATGGTAGATACCGTATTTAAAATTACAGGGTTTGGCGCTCTACCAACAAACTCTCCTTCACCAGCCAACGATTTTCCTATAACACCATCTACAGGCGATTTAATACTTGCATAGTTCAATCTTATTTGTGCTAGTCGTAATTTGGCTTCAGCAGCTTCTACAACAGATTCAGAACTTTTTTTGGCAGCAACTGCTGCATCTAAGTCTTTTTGACTCACAGCGTTTATTTTAGCTAAGGGTTCGATTCTGTTTAAATCGCTTATAGCACGTTCTTTGTTGACTTTGCTTCGCGCTAAATCACTTTTTGCAGCATTTACAGACTCTAAAAGTTGATCGGGATCTACTACATATAATAAGTCGCCTTTTTTAACATAGCTTCCTTCTTGAAAAGCAATTTGTTCTAGAAATCCAGCTACACGAGCTCTGATAGGGATATCATTATACCCATATACTTGTCCTACAAAATCCTTTTCGAGGCTAATGTTATGTTCTCTTAAACTAACGACTTGGACTTTTGGGTTTGTAACACTAACAGCCTTAGGTTTATCTTTACAAGCGAATAAACCTATGACTAGAAAACTCAATAAAAATTTTTTCATATCAAAAATTGAATATTTAATAAACTCCTTTTAGATAAATCAAGAACAATAAATTTTATTTTAAAGAATTAAAGATTTTTTTAGCAAACACCTTTGCATCATTATCAATGTCTTGTGGATTTTCAATTTTTGAAGTAACAACTGCAATCAATTGATCATTTTCTTTCTGATTCAAGTTGTAAACCACGGTTTCTAAAACATAAGTTTTGTAAGAATAAGTTGTAGTGGTCGGTTCAACATAAGTTCCAAATGAAGTATATGAATAAGGATTAAAATAATAAGTATAAAAACCATTGTAATATGAAGGATAAAAAGGTACAGTTGCACCGGCGTAATAGCCTCCGTCGCTATAGGTTTTTGTAGTTTCTTCTAAATCCTTAATGACATTTAGTACAACACCATCGAAACCTTCGATTTTTAGAAACTCTTTAAAAGCCATTTTTTGTTCTTCAGTTAATTCCTTACCTATTTTTAAATTGGTTGGCAAAATTGAAAAACTACTCGTTGCATTTATTCCTTCTTTATTTAATTTTTCAGCAATTTCAGATTCAAAAGCTATCCGAGCTTGTTTATCTCCTGTACGTGCAATTACAAGTACGTTTTTATTGTTTTTAATCTGATTCGCATTTTCTGATTTCCATGATGCGATTACCTTAGTATTAGAGCACGCAGAAATAACCAAAAGCATGAGCACTGATATTATTTTAATGTGATTTTTCATTTTAACATATTTTTTTCAATATTACAAAAAAATCATAAATCTACATTATTGACATCTAACCTGTTGTAAACAATTATTACATATTTTGATTTATAAAATAAATCATCTTTCTCAGATAATAAAGTCTTTTGCAAGCTTTTTAATTTTGAACAAATTCAAATTTTACGTTTAAACATCAACTATTTAGTTTTTTAATTTTAACTTTTAATTA
Source organism: Psychroflexus planctonicus (assembly GCF_014640195.1). GTDB lineage: Bacteria > Bacteroidota > Bacteroidia > Flavobacteriales > Flavobacteriaceae > Psychroflexus > Psychroflexus planctonicus. The sequence continues at coordinate 240,610 of NZ_BMGM01000003.1, read as the reverse complement.
TGAATTAATGAATTGTATGATTTATCCTTTTATTAAAAGTCAATTATTTGTATTTATTTTTGAATGGAATTATTAAACACGATTGGTTTAAAGGCTTAATTTTAAACAATATATTAACAAGCATAAATTTATCATTATCAATATTATTTTGGCTGTATAGCTATATATCTCATAAAATTGGTTTTATTAAAAAAAGATATCCCAGTAGGTTTTGTACAGTAAATAAAATGTATTCCTATGAAGCATATTTCTTCTTCATTACCACATAATACACCAATGGAACTACCAATAAAGTTAAGAAGGTAGAAACTATGGTTCCGCCCATAAGCGATAGTGCTAATCCTTGAAAAATCGGATCGAATAAAATGGCTACTGCACCAATAACTACGGTTCCAGCGGTGAGCAAAATCGGAGTGGTTCGAACTGCCCCAGCTTCAATAATGGCTTGTTTGAATGGAATGCCGTCATTTAATCTAATTTCAATAAAATCGATTAATAAAACGGAGTTTCGAACCATGATTCCCGCTAAAGCAATCATACCAATAAAGGATGTAGCCGTAAAAAAGGCATCAAAAATCCAGTGTGCTAAAATAATTCCCACAAGCGAAAGTGGTATGGCGATCATCATAACAATTGGTGAACGGAAGCTTTGAAACCAACCTACAATTAACATGTATATAATGAATATTACACCAATAAATGCGATGCCTAAATCGCGAAATACTTCTAAGGTAATTTGCCATTCGCCGTCCCACTTTACTTTGTAATCGTCGGTATCTACAGGGATTTCAGTGTACAATTCTTCAATAGAATATCCCTCGGGTAGGTGCATGTCTTTTAAATATTCTTCCATGCCGAGAATGGCGTAAACCGGACTTTCTAATTCTCCAGCCATTTCAGCAGTTACATATACTACTCTTCGTTTGTTTTTTCTAAAAATGCTTTTCTCTATGGGCTGTTCTACAACTTTTACCAAGTCGCCAATTTCAACTGGATTTCCTTTTGCTGAAATTACTTTCAATTTCAATAACTGGTCTAAGTCGGCTTTGTCTTCATTTTTGGTTTTGTATACAATTCCTACATTTTGGTTAGAATTTTCTCTGTAGGCTTGTGCTATCGCATGTTCACCAAGACTGAGTTGCATAGCATTGACTAACTGTGCAGGAACAATTCCTTCTAAACTAGCACGCTCACGATCAATTTCAAAATGCATTTCTTTTTGGTCGGCTTCAACTCGCCAATCAATATCTACTACATCCTGAGTTTCGCTTAAAATTTGCTTGATGTTTCTGGCAATGTTAATTTGCTCGTTATAGTCTGGACCATAAACTTCAGCAACAATGGTAGACAAAACTGGCGGTCCTGGCGGAACTTCTACAATTTTAATATTTGCACCATATTGATCGCCTATTCTCTGAACATCTGCTCTAAAGGATTTTGCAATATCATGACTCTGCTCGCTGCGGTCGTTTTTATGGGTAATGTTTACCTGTATATCGGCCATGCGTGGTTCATTACGTAAATCGTAATGTCTAACTAACCCATTAAACGTTATGGGAGAAGCTGTGCCTACATAGCTTTGGTAATCGACTACTTCAGGTCTGTTTTTTACATATTCAGCAATTTCTTGCGTTACTGCATTGGTACGTTCTAATGTTGTTCCTTCGGGTAAATCGATAACAATTTGAAATTCATTCTTATTATCAAACGGAAGCATTTTTACTAACACCGACTGATTTAAAAATAGTACAATTGATGCCAGTAACAATAAAGTAATTCCACCAATAAACCCCCAGCGCTTGGTTCTACTTTCTAGCATTGGGCGTTGAATTTTATTGTACAACTTATAGATTTTTGTTTGTTGCAAATCCTTGTCTTCTTCACCAGCCGAGTCATTTTCAATTTCTTCAAAATCATCATCTTCATCTTCACCTTCAACGGGTTGTTTTCCATCTGCTTTTAAGAAATAATAAGCTAAATAAGGAACAATGGTTAAAGCAATAAACAAAGATAAAATCATAGTAATGGAAGCACCAATAGGCATCGGACTCATATAAGGTCCCATTAAACCACTCACAAATGCCATAGGAAGCACAGAAGCAATTACAATAAAAGCAGCTAAAATGGTTGGATTCCCCACTTCATTAATCGCGTAAATGGCTGCTTTTCGAAGACTCATTTTTTTCATCTTAAAATGCCGGTGCATATTTTCAGTAATAATAATAGAATCGTCTACCACAATACCAGTAATGAAAATCAAAGCGAAAAGGGTAATTCGGTTTAAAGTATAATCGAATAAATAATAACTCAACATGGTTAATGCAAAAGTGATGGGTACCGAAATAAATACCACCAAACCACCACGCCAACCCATGGAAAGCATTACAACAAGCGTAACTGCAATAATTGCACTAAGTAAGTTGAACAATAAATCGGATACCTTATCGGATGCGGTTTCTCCATAATTTCGCGTAACTTCCATTTGTACATCTTCTGGAATAATGTATTTTTCCCAGCGTTCTTTTTGCTTTACAACTGCTTCTGCAACTTGCATGGCATCTGCTCCTTTTCGCTTAGCAACTGAAATGGTAACCGCTGAATAAGAAGATGGCATTTCCTTTTTTAATTCGGATGCAGCACCATAACCAAAACTCACATAATTTTTGGCTGTTTCTGGTCCTTCTGAGATGGAAGAAATCTGATGCAAATAAACAGGTTGTTGTTGATAAGTACCAACAATCAATTGCCTTAAATCTTCTGGTCTAGAAATGTAATTACCGGTTGAGATTTTTATTTCCTCATCACTTTTTTGAATGTTTCCACTCGAAGACTGAATATGATTAGCTTGAATCATTTCGGTTACCTTCAAAATATCTAAACCGTAGTTGGCCATTTCTTGGTGGTTCAATTCAATTTGAAGTTCTTTATTTCTCCCACCTATGTTTTTAGTGGTGGAAACATTTTCTACCTTTTCAATTTCAACAATTAATTCATTTGCCATTTGATGCAATTGGTAATCGTCGTAATTTTCACTAAAAAGTGTGATTCCCATTACGGGTACATCATCTATAGAACGTGTTTTGATGAGCGGTTGCGTAACTCCTTTGGGCATCATATCCATATACTTCATAATTTCGTTATGAAGCTTTACATACGAGCGCTCAATATCTTCGCCAACATAAAATTGAACAATCACCATCCCTTGTTCTTTCATAGAAGTAGAATACACATATTCTACACCTTGAATATTTGAAATGATTCGCTCTAAAGGTACAATTACTCTATTTTCAACTTCTTTTGGACTGGCTCCTGGGTAACCCACAAAAATATCGGCCATGGGCACATCAATTTGTGGTTCTTCTTCTCTGGGAATTAATAAAGTAGCATAAATTCCAACTCCCATAAAAACCACCATTAATAAAACTGTGATTTTTGAAGTTAAAAACGCATTGGCTAATTTTCCTGCTATACCGTTTTTCATTTTGTTTTATTTAGTCCCTAATCTCAAAGAGAAACTTTAATTTAGCCTTTTGAATTAGTGGAAATTTTATTAGTTTTTTTTATTCTTTTACTTCTAAAATGGTTTTCGATTTTTCCCCTTGATTGAAATGCCAATAGGCAAAGAGAGTAATCGTTTCAAACTTTACACCCATCTCCCGTCTTCCCTGAAGGGAAGAAGCTTATTGGCTTTTTTAAAAAGCAATTTTGATTCCATTATACAACTTAGATTTTCCTGAGCTAATTACTTGTTCGTCGGGAGATAATCCGCTTAAAATCTCTATGTTTTCATCGATAATGCTTCCTACTCTTACCCAGCGTAACAAAGCTGTGTTTTGCTGACTAACCACATACAATCCTTTTAATTCTCCTCTTCTAATGATACTGTTTTTCGGAACAAAAATCCCTTTGTGAAGTTGGTCTGTTTGTAAAGACAAGCTTGCATTCATTCCAGCGAATAAAGCTTCATTTTCTACTGAAGTAATGCTTGCTTTTACCTTGTATTGTCCTCCAGTTGAAGCAGAAGATGCGCTTACTTCAGTTATTACAGCAGCTAATTTTCTATTTGAATCATTTAAATGAACTACCGCTGAGTCACCTTGTTGAAAGTTAGCAATATTGCGTTCTGAAACTGAAACTTCTATTTCAAAACCCGCTTTTCCTTCCAATTGAAGCATAGCTTGTTGCGGATTGGCCAAATCGCCTTTTTGAACATTTTTTGCAGTAATTACTCCGCTAAAAGGCGCTTTAATTTGGTAATATTTCATCTCTGAATTTACTTCTTGTAACTGTTGAAGTGCCGTTTGTTTCTGCGCTTTTACCGATGCCAACTGGAGCTCTATATTTTCCAGTTCTTTTTCAGAAATACTTTGCTTTTCGTATAAGTTTTGATACCGTTCTACGTCGCGTTGTGTGTTGTTTAATTGTGCATTAACTTGTTGAATTTGTGCTTCAACTTGTGCTTTTTTAGCTTGCAAATCGGCATTATTTAGGCGAATAAGTAAATCTCCTTGCTGTACTTGGTCGCCTGTTTTCACATACACTTCTTCAACAAAACTAGATCCACGTGTACGAATGCTAGTAGATTTTGCTGCATTAATTTTTCCTTTAAAACTTAAGGTTTTAGCTACCTCCGTAGTAGGTTTTACAAGCTTGACATCAACACTTGGAGCTTCATTTGTTGTTTGCTCTTCTTTGCTTTCACAGCTTATTAGTAGGCCAAAAGCGAAGATTAGTATTCCGAAAGTGTAGGTTATTTTATTCATTTTAAATGGTATTAAGTACATAGTATTAATTATAAGGCAAATTATTTTTATTAATTTTTTAAGTGTTATTGCTTTCTGCTTAATTTCTTAACCGCTAAGACGCCAAGGGCGCAGAGCTACTTTAGTTAGCATTCCCTAAAAATTGAACTTGCAATTGAGCTAAGTTAAATTGAAAAATAGATTGATTATAAAGTAACTCTTGATTGGCCAATTGTACTTCTGCGTTGAGTAAATCGGTTGCTCTTTCTAGGCCTTCATCAAATCTGTTTTTTCTAATTTGAAATGCTTCTTGTGCTTGCTCTAATGAAAGTTGATTTCTATTCATTAAGTTTTCAGCTTCTTCAAGTTTACGTTTTGCTTTTTGCAGTTCAACTTCGGCTGAAGCTTTGTAGTCTTCTGCTTCTAATTTTGCTTGTTGAAATTGAGCTTTCATTTTTTGGTTTTTGGCAATTCGGCTTCCGCCTTCAAATAAATTCCAATTTAATGATGCCCCAACAAAAAAGTTATCTGCGCCTGTGCCAAAAAGTTTTTCATCAAAATACTGTATGTTTCCAAAGGCATTGAGTGTAGGTAAATACATCATCCCTGCAGACTGCTTCATTTTTTGGTAAGCTTCCACACTTAAATCCATAGCCAAAATATCCTTTCGCGCATCTAAGTTTTCAGTAACATCATTTAGCTTTAGGTTAACTTGCAGCTCGTTTTCAGGAGCTAACAAGCTTCCTTCATCATTCATCATGTAATACATATAATCTGAAATAGATTGCAGTTCATTTTTGGCTTTAGTCAGCGCATTTTCTACTTCATTTACACGAACTTTTGCACTTAATACATCCGATTTTACCAATAAGCCTTCCGCATAAAAATCTTCAATACTTTTTAAATTGGCTTCAGCAGTAAGTTTAGATTTTTCTACAACCAGAATGCTCTTATAGGCTAATTGTAGTTGCATATACAAGCGATCAGCTTGTAAAAACAAGGCGTCTTTTTTAAAGGCGTTTTGTTGTAATTGTGCATCCGCTCGATCTTTTAAAGCCGAACGCATTACCAATTTATCTAAATTGATTAAGGGTTGTTCTACTTGAAAAGTGGTTACAAAGTTGGAAACGGCTGAGGGATTATTCAGGTTATCAACTGCAAAATCATTTTCTGAAAAAACACCTTGATTCAACAAAGTTCCAAATGCCATTACCGGATTGTCAGTGCGATAAGCCGTGTGTGAAGCACTTAATTGCGGTAAAAATGCCGTATTGGTTTCCCGGTATTCTGCCTTCATTTGTAAATAGGCTTGTTCGTTTACCAATAAACTTCTATTGTTTTGTTCTATTTTGTTTTTGAATTCTTCTAAACTGATGCGTTGCTCTTGTTGTGCAAAGCCAATGCTCAGAAAAAAAACAAATACCAAAGTAAAATTCAATTTTTGTTTCATATCACATTAATTTATAGTGCAAAATTAAAGCGATAGAGTTGTTCTATTAGTAACCTAAGTTACGTTAGCGAAATTGTCTTACATAAAATTGATTTTGGTCAGGTTTAGTTTATGAAAAGTGATAGAAAGCTTTCTAAAAAATAAAACTTACAAACGCGTTTGGTGTAAAAGCTAAGTTTTGAAGTATACGATTTTCTACTTGAGTTGCATCTTCATTGAGTTGATAAAATTGGTTTAGTTCAGTGTTTAAGTTGAATACATTCATCAAGCTCAAACCAAACTGGAGTTGACTTTTTTGGAATTCAATTTGCTTTGAAGCACTTGCGTTAACTTGAAAATAAACCGGTAAATTATCTGTATTTGGTGACAAGAAATTTATGGATGGATTGATATCTGGATCTAAAATTGGGCTATTTTCATTTATTCCTGTAGTGGGTTTGCCTGTATGAAACCTACTACCTAAGGAAAGAGAATAGCCATTATTTTCAAAAGTAATTCCGCTTGCATTGCTTAGACTTAACTCAAAATTATTCGGAAATACGGAAGGTGTAAATGCTGAAAATTCATAATTGTTTTGGGTTAAGGCAAAGTTGCTCCACACGCGCCAATTTCTCCACTTTTTCTGTACTAAAGCTTCCCAGCCAAAAGCAGTGTAATCTCCTATGATATTTACGTTTTCCAATTGGTTTTGAAACCCTTGGCTACTGGAATTTAAACCCATAACTGTTTTGTAGTACAAGTTGGTTTGTAGCAACCAATTTTGCTGATTGAAATTCCAACCCACTTCAATTTGATGGCTTTTTGCCAATTGAAAATCATTATTGTTATTAAGCGTCCATCTTCTTTTTTCAATTCCAAAAAAATCTTCTTGTTGGTCGATAACTTGACTTAAACTTTGGTGCTTTATTTGCCCCAAAATAAATAATTTATGACCATTATTGAAACGGTAATTCAAATTTAGCCTGGGTTCAAAAACAGCTTCATTTATCCTTGAGTAGTAATTTGTTCTCAATCCTAAAGTAGCTTCAAAACTATTCAAGAAATAAAATTTGGTTTCAGCAAATGCCGAATGAATATGTAAAATTTTCTGGTCTACAATTTCAATATTAGGTTGATTTACAATATTGGAATTGCTTACGCCTATCTCTTGAAAATTATAACCCAATAGCAGGTTTCCATTTTCATTCAATTGAATTTTGTGTTGCAGTTGAAGCCCTAAATCTAAAACTTCATTTTCTTGATTTAAAATTTGAGAAGATGTAGGGGAAGCATCTTTTGCAAATAAATTGTAATAAGAAGCAGTTGTATTGATTTTGCTCTCCTGTTTTTCATTCCACTGGTGTTTCCAAGAAGCAACTGCCAATGCATTTTTTTGCTCTAAAAGGTTAGATGCAGTTCGCATTTCGTCGGTTGAAGTTTCATCAAAATTCAATTGATTTTCGAATGCCATGAAACCAAGTTTGAAATGATTTTTTTCATCGGGTTGGCATTGCATTTCAAATGATACATCTCTAAAAAAGAAACCTTGTTCTTGTATAAAAACTTCATTTGAAGCATTTTCGGTAACGGCTGTATTCTGAAAAACACGATCAGAAAAATTTTGATAGGTAATTGAATTCAAAAAATCGGTAAACGAATAGCGAGCAGATGCTTGAATTTGAAATCGGTTATTTATTTTTTGCTGGGTAGAAAAGCTTCCACTGAGTAAATTAGCATGCATTGTTGTTTGATGGTTTTCTTCAAAACTTGAAAATGTGTTGATGTTCATCACTGAAGAAACTCCTTCGCCATAGCGTGCAGAACTCCCGTTTTTATAGACCGAAACTTCATGCAACGAAAATGGATTCAAGGCAGAAATCATCCCAAAAAAATGACCTGTTTGGTACATTCTTGCTCCATTCCATAAAATTAAATTTTGGTCGTGCGTTCCACCTCGGGTGTTGATTTCTGAAATGCTCTCCGTGGGACTTAAAACACCTGGAACATATTGTAAACTATGGAAAACATCAGGATTAATCAATCCTGGTAGGCTTCCGAATTCCTTTGGGTTAATTTCAATGCCTTGGTCGTTTTGCAAACGAATTCCTTTGGCTAAATAATCCACAATGAATATTTCATCTAGCGTTTCATTTTGAATAACATACACCGTTTGACAGCGCTTACTTTTTGAAAACTGTGTAGGTGTATTTTCCAATTCGTAAGCAGAAGACCTCAATTGAATGTGATCAATTTGTTTTAAATTATTGACAAACACTTTTCCAACGGTGTTGGTTTTTGCTTCCACGTTTTGGTTGATGATCAATGCTAAATCAGAAACTTCCTTTTCATTTATCAAATTGATGAATTGAAAGCAAAAATCATAGGTATAAGAAGTTATATTGTAATACCCATCTTTGTATTCAGTGATGTTGGAGTAGGTATGTAATTCAATAAAATAGATAATTTCTTCTAAAGATGAGCTACTTTTCAATAAACTTTCAGGTACTTCAAAGGATTGTGCATCTTCTGGTAAATAATTAAAATTTACCTGAAACCGATTTTCGAGTTGCTTAAAAATTGCCTTGCCTTCAATAAGCTTTTGACTACTCGCAAATTGGCTAAGCGCAATAAAACAAAAAAGGAAAAGTATGTTTTTAGTTTTCTTCATCTTCAACAAAAATATATTTATTCTTGTTGACTTGCTCGATTTTAAATTGATAAGTTGATGAAATGATTTCAAAGTTTTCTTTTAAATCCTGAGTGCTTAGTTTTCCACTGAATTGTTTTTCTTTTGAAATTGTTGAAATATCGATTTCTATATTAAAATGCTTTTCTAATAATTTTACCACTTTTTTCAATTCAGCTGCATTTAATTGAACATGTGCATCTGTCCAAAAAGGCTGATTGTATGGTATAAACTCTTTTTTTAATTCATTTTTGTTTGAGATGAAAACAGATTCATTTGCTTCAAGAATTTCCTGATGTTGATTGGTAATTACTTTTACTTTTCCTTCAAAACAGCGAACACTGAATTGATTTTCTGTTGCATCTACTTCAAATTTAGTTCCTAAAACCTGTACTAAACCAAGTGGAGTTTCAACATTAAATGTACTGCCTTTTTCTACTTCAAAATAGGCTTTTCCATTCAAACTTACATCTCTGTTGAACCACCATGTTAAAGCGTTGTATTGCAATTGCGAATTTGCTGCAAGCTGAATTTTGGATTGGTCAGGTAATTCAATTTTTTGTGTTTGGCTTAGGGTTACCACTTCTTTGGCAGCAAAGAAAAGAGAAAACGATGCCACACCAACAAGTAAGGCTAGTGCTGCTGCAAATTTGTAAAAAACCTTGAAATTTGATTTTTGCTGTATATTCCTGAATTCAATTTGTTGAAAGGTTTTTTCTTCGTTTAGATTAGGAGCAGCTAAATCCTGACTAATTTTTTTGATTTTTTGGTAGGTGTCAAAGCCTTCCAAATCTTGCATTTCACGGTCAGGAATTTGGTTATCTAACCATTTTGCTAATTTGTAATTTTCTTCCATAACTAAATGTTTTCAATAACATTACGCAAACTTTTTAGCGCATTGCTCATTCTTTTTTCTACTGCTTTAATGCTAATCTGTTCAATTTCTGCTATTTCTCTATAGCTTTTATCATCTATGCGATGTAGTAAAAAAACACTTCGTTGCTTTGGGCTTAACTTGTTTATAGCGGAAAGCAAACGCGTTTTAAATTCTTCTTCTTCCAATACATACAAAGGAGTTTGCTCATCTTCCGTTCTTCCTTGGTAATCATTTTTGTATTTTAATTTTACCTTTTCATGGTGGTGTTTGTTAATCAGCCAATTATTAGCGACGGTATACAAAAAGGATTTTACCTTTGGTAGAGGAACATCTTTACACTTTTTCCAAAGTTTTATAAACGACTCTTGCACGACATCTTCTGCCCATTCTACATTTCCAAATTTGTAGTAAAAATGTTTGAACAAGACTTGTGCATGCTCCGAATACAAATTTTGATATACCTTTTTTTCACAAACTTGAGATGGTATTTTTTTAATCATTATGCAATTGCTTATTGGTATAACATCTGAAGATTATTTTACCCTACCTTAGGGTAAATTAAATTTAGATTGTTTAATTATTACAAGATTATCTAATTTTACAAAATGAAAAAACATTATTGGTTATTTTTTTGCTTCATTCTACTTCATTTAGCTTCTTGCCAAAGTGATGATTTTTCGGTAAATTTTGATTCGGAAAACAGCATAGAAGCAAATGGAAGTTTAGCAGAATTAATCAGTAGAGCAACGCAAAACCCAACTGCATTGGATGATTTTATAGACCGAAGCAGCAGCACCAAAATTGAATTTCCCTACCAATTAAGCATCAACAGTGGAGAATTTATTGAATTAACTTCTGAAGAAGACTACCAATTGGTGATCAATGAATTGCAAAACTTGGGCGCCAATTACAGCATTCAGTTTCAATTTCCATTGGAAGTATCTTTAGTTAATTATGAAAACCTTGAAGTTTCCACACCAGAAAATTTAGAAAACATCAGTTCTTTGGAAGAAAATTCATCTGAAATAAATTGTATTGAATTTGTTTTTCCACTTCAAATCAATTCGTTTACCCTATCAAATGAAGTTGCAGAAAGTAGAAGTTTTTCAAACAAAGCCCAATTTTATAATTACTTGAAGCAGCTTCAAAACCAAAATGGATTTTTTGAATTTTCCTATCCTATTGAAGTTAATGTAGAAAACAGCATAGTAAGTATTTCTAATCTCACTCAATTAGAAACTACTTTTGCTAATTTAGACGCTTCTTGTTTTAGTCCTATTTTGTTTGAGCCCAGCCCAATCAATATTCAGTTTGAAGAATTTATTTTGAATGAAAGTTTTATCATTACTAGCTTTACGGATGATGGTGAAGATGAAACCCAGGAATTTGAAAATTTTGAATTTACCTTTTTAGAAGGTGGAGTAATTTCCATTTTTAATTTAGAAACTGAAATGAATTTCACAGGTGAATGGGAAATAAACGCAGATGATGGAGATTTGGAATTGAATTTAGACTTTACCGATTCGGTTTTTGGAGAACTTGATGACGATTGGTTAGTTGTTGAATTTGGTAACGATCAATTTATTTTAGAAGATGGTAACGATATTTTTATTTTTGAAAAAAATTAAAACAAAGGTAGGGTAGATTACTTTTAACCTGTTTTACCTATATAATTTAAAACATACACAATGAAAACGATTTCAAAAATCCTATTTTTCAGTTTAAGCTTAGTATTTTTCTCTTGTTCATCAGACGATGATGGGGGTTCATCGCCAAACTTGTCAAACTACGAAGCAGCCAGTCTTACAATTGAAGCTTCTCGGGCAACAAGTCAATCGTCAGGAAGACCAAAGGACATAAATGAAAATTTAGAAATAGCATCATTCATGCTCAATATATCACGAATTGAATTTGAATTTGCTGATGGTTTTGGGCAAGGAATTTCATCTCCTAGTGTTGATGACGAACACCTAAGTTTTGATGAACTTCCCCAAGAAATTCAAGATTATGTAAACGAAAACCATCCAAACGATACCTTTTGTAAAGCAGAATTAGAAGACGACCTAGACGATCCTTACCGTTATGAAGTAGAATTGCAAAGCGGGACAGAATTGTATTTTAGAGAAGATTTTAGTCTCTACGCAACCGATTTTGATGATGACGGATGCGAAGATGATGATGATTATGACGACGATAGCGATGATGATGAAGACTACAAAATTTTTGGTCCTTTTGAAATTGATTTATCTAACGAATCGACCACCATTGTTGAAGTAGAAATACCTGTTGCGGAATATGAAGAAGTAGAGTTTGAAATGGAACGAGGAATTGATGTTAACAGTCCGTTATACCAAAAATCAATGTTAATGACTGGGACTTTAAACGGAATGCCATTTGAATTTTATCACACCTTCAGTGAAGATTTTGAAGTTGACTATGAAGATGCTGGACAAAATTTAGTAATTACAGAAAACAACAATAACCAAGTTACTTTTCAATTCGATTTAGTGAGTGTTATCAATTCTGTTGATATGAATAATGCTTCAGATGGAAACGGAAATGGAATTATTGAAATTAGTCCTGAAGATACCGATGGGAACAATGCCTTAGCCAATCAAATTAAAAATGCGGTTAAGCAGTACGTAGATTTAATAGACTAATAATTTTTAGTTCAATTTAAAAATCCGCTTCATGCAAATGAAGCGGATTTTTGTTTGTATTAAACATCAGTAAATTGGTCGTAAATAGTGTTCTTATTCTTCAAATTATGTAATAATTCAATATTCTTGTAAACTTTTTTCAAATTTTAATTGTTACTTTTATAATTTACCGATGTAAATTTTATTGAAGTATTTTTCAAAAACTTTTTCCATGTTTTCAAAATTCTTTTTCATTTTTTATCTTTCAATTTTAGACGCTAAGCATTCCTTTTTGAGTAAAAAGAAAAGTCTATTTATAAAATCATTGTTTATTATCCTTTGTGCTTTTCAATCTGGTGGTCTTTTGGCTCAGGAAGGTGATAAGTTAGATGGCATCCGGAAATCATTAAGTCAACAAACCAACGATTCACTTCGGGTTTTAGATGAAATTAAATACACTAGAGCGCTCCACCGAAATAAACATGATCAAGCAGAAGAATATGAACATGCGCAAAACGCCATCGATTTGGCGCTTCAACTAAAAGATACATTGTTGTACGCGCGTGCTTTAGATAACTCAGGTTTATTGCATCGTTTTCATGAACAATATAATGAAGCTATCGATTTGCATGCAAAAGCATTTCAATTGGTAAGAGAAAAAGATGTGCAACCTATACATAAAATGATTTTTGCAAACAATGCAGGAGTTGCAGCACGATATAATCAAAATTATGATACCGCTCTTTCCTTTTACTTAGAAGCTTTGAAGATTGCCGAAGAAGAAGAAAATTTGCGAAACATCGCGATTTCCAGCAATGGAATTGGAAATACATTGGCTCAAATTGAAGATAGAGAAGATGAAGCATTAGCATACTTTCAACGTGCTTTGGAAGCCGAAAAAAAGCGCGATAATACTTTGGGAATGGCGATGAATTATCTTTCTATCAGCGATTTTTATATCAATAAAGAAGACTACATCACAGCAAGAAGTTATTTAGATAGACTAATTGAAATCAACGAAGAAAGGGATGATTTATATGGCTTGGCAATTACTCAAGAATTTTTAGGAATAAGTTACTTGAATGAAGGTACAGATTTAAATAAAGCAGTTTTTTACTTTGAAGAATCTTTAGCCAAATTTAAAAAAATTGGAAGCAAGCACAAGCAATCCGAATTGCTTAATATGATTGCTGATGCATATAAAAAACAGAAAAAAGGCAATTTAGCTGAGACATACTATAAACAGTCGCTTAATTTGGCAGAAGAATTGAATCAATTTGGACTCATTAGCTCTAATAGTTTAGCGCTTTCAAAAATTTATGAAAACAAAAACTATTATAATGAAGCTTTATCTTATTTAAAAATTGCAAAATCCTATGAATATAGTATTCAATTAAATGAACAAAAAATTAAAATTGAAGCCATAAAAAGTGAATACGATTTAGATAAAAAAGAAAACCAAATCGCTTTATTAGAAATAGATAAAGAATTACAAAATGCCTTATTAGATAAGCAAGAAGAAAAAATTAAACGAAGAGAAATTGTAACTATTTCACTTGGTATTGGCCTTGTATTGATTCTTGTGGTTTTTATTTTACAATATCGAAATTTCCAAACTAGAAAACGAATAAATGCTAAATTAGCTGAAGAAGAAAAAGACAAATTGAATGCCATTTATGAGCGAAATTTAGCTCAAGCTGAAATCTTAGTTTCTCGCCTAAGGCTTAATCCACATTTTTTGTTCAATAGCCTAAACGCGATTACTTATCTTATACAGAGTGAACAAAACTATAAAGCTATAAAATACCTAAAGATTTTTAGTAAGTATACAAGAATGGTATTAGAGACTTCAAAAGAGCAAGTAATTTCGTTAAAAGATGAATTACAACTTACCAGAAACTATTTAATGTTAGAAGGCAATCGTTTTGAAAAAGATTTTACTTTTAAAATAATAGGTGAAGATTCAACAGGAGTAGAAAAGGTTTTCATTCCGCCACTTTTGTTGCAACCATTCTTAGAAAATGCCATTTGGCATGGCTTGTTGTTAAGTGAAAATCAAGAAAAATTTCTAAATATTGAAGTCGATTTTCAACCAAAGCAAACAAAAATTTACATTGATGATAATGGGGTTGGAAGACAAGAGAGCATGAAAATTAAACGTAGCAAATCGCATAAAAGTATGGGAATGCAAATCATAAAAGAACGTATTGAGTTGTATAATAAAACGCATGCAAATACCTTAAGTTTTGAAGTTATTGATAAAAAAGACCAAAACAATTTACCTTTAGGGACTCAAATTGTAATAAGCATTTCAAAAAGCTAAATGCCACTATGCTAAAAAAAATAACATCCTAAAAAATTATTTTTTTAGGATGTTATTCATTATCAGCACTATTTACTAAAAATCATATTTTAAAAATACAGTAAAGTTTCGTCCTGGGTCAGTTAAACGTTCCATTCCACTTAAACCAGCTTCAGCTTGATTACGGAATGCAAAGTTTAAATGATCAAAATACTGCGTATCAAATAAATTCAATACAGCAGCTCCTAAATTAAGGTTCGGTAAAACTTCATAACCCAACCTAATATCCATTAATTCGTATCCAGGAGTTGCTTGGTTTTCTCCAAACGAAGTTGCTAATTTATCTTGTTCGCTAATTACGCGTAAATCGATTGCACTCCAGAACTTATTTTTGTTAAACTGTAAATTGAATTTGGTTCGTAGAGGAGGAGTGAGTGGTAAAGATTCGCTTAAATCTTCATTTCTAGCATAAACATAGGCTGTTTCTACATTGAATTGAAAATTTTCAAAAAATTGAATTCCCAAGTTAGCTTCAAATCCAGTTTTGTAAGCATTGTCTAAATTTCTGAATACTTTTGGGTTTGCAGGTTCTTGATTAGGCATAAATTTTCGATCTTTTGTAGGATCGATTATGGCAACAATATAATTTTCAAAATAAGAGAAATACACAGAAGCACCCCAATTGATAGTGTTCAGGTTAGTATTAAATTGTTTTTTACCTTGATAAGCTACTTCAAATTGGTTGTTTACTTCGGCATCTAAATTT
This sequence comes from Psychroflexus planctonicus, assembly GCF_014640195.1. GTDB lineage: Bacteria > Bacteroidota > Bacteroidia > Flavobacteriales > Flavobacteriaceae > Psychroflexus > Psychroflexus planctonicus. The sequence goes on along the minus strand of NZ_BMGM01000003.1, from coordinate 225,169 downwards.
GGATTTCCTATATATTCAAATGGGTCTTGTCCTACTTGAAAATGATTAATAGCTCGCTCAATCATATTCGCTGAACGCACGCCACGACCAAATGCAAATTCTAATTGATTGTTGGCATTTAGCAGTTTTTTTAAAGATAATGTAGCACTAAAGTTATGCTCAGTTCGGCTATCTAAATTTGGATAGTAGGCTAGAAAATCTGCTTCAGGGTCTTGAATTTCAGAATGTACTAAATCGTAACGTAGTCCAGCATTTAATAAAGTAGAAGCATTTATTTTGTAACGTGATTCTGCAAAAACACCATAATCGTTTAAGTAAGCATCTTGCCATATTTTATCGGTAAAAGCCATTGGTGGGTTGAGTGGCATGCCCATCATGTTTTGTTTTACCAAACGATTCCTAACTCCATCTCTACTAATTAATAATGCATCAGTTCCCGTAAAAAGCGTCCAAAAATCGGCTAATTTCCATTCTAACTCAACTCGACCACCTGCTGTGGTAGCTTCAACAGGCGAAGATGCTTCCGATATAGCAAAGTTGCTTCTTCTAGTATTGCTCATTAAGTGGTCTACATAAGAATAGTAAACTTTGGCTTGAATTTTCTGAAGTGTTTTTCCATGTCTTTTTTTAGAATAATCTAATGATAACATAGACGAATCATCATAATCTGAATCCATTGGCAAAGAAGCATGTAAAACATCTCTACCAAAAGATTGTCTCCAATGAAGCTGCAGTCGTTCTACATTAGAAAAATTATATCCCATTCTGAAGCTGTAATCGATGCTTCTAAACGAAGAAGGAATTTCTCTTCCCGCTCCATCTTCATAATTACCAAAATCTCGGTAACCGTACATGCCAACTACATCAAATTTCTCTTCAGCATATTGTAATCTAAGCATGTTTACAGAAGAGTTTCCATTGGTTTCATAACCAGTAGATGCGCTTCCTGAAAATCCGTAATTTCCGATTTCTGGTTTTTTAGAAACCATGTTTATTAAACCTCCAAAAGTTGCTCCGTAACGCATGGTGTAGGGGCCACGAACTACTTCAATTTTTGAAATATCTTCAGGAATTACATGTGTGGTTATAGGGTCCATACGGTTGGGGCATGCGTGCATTACTTTAGTTCCGCCATCGTATTGAATATTGAGTTGCTCGTACTGTGCAGCACGAAATGATGGGTCTATAGCGTAATTTCCACGTTTAATTAGCCCAAAACCATTAATGTCTCTAAATAAATCACCCACATTTTTAGGTTGTGTAACTTGTTCGGTTAAATCTGGTGTAGTGATACTCATTACAGGATCTTGAAACACTTTTCCAGTAATTAAAACTTCTGCCAATTCATTTTGATCTTTTTCTAATCGAATTAGCTTTGAACTTTCATTTTTTAAAAGCTGAATAAACTTGGTTCTATAGCCTAAGTAGGTAATTGAAATATCCTGCTTGACATGTTTTGAAAAGTCAACTACAAAAAAGCCATTTTTGTCGGAAAAACTACTTTTGTCTTCGTTTAAAAAAGTAATATAAGCTTCTGCGATAGGTTGACCTGTAGATTGGTCAATTATTTGATATTGAATTTCTTGGGCGTTTAGCTGAAATGCTGCTAACACCATAAATATAAAATGATATATTTTCATTGTGTATGCAATTTAGTTGATCGAACGAATTCGAATAATTTTTAAAATGATTCTGCCTAAACATTAGTTTGGCATAACGGAAATTAAATCAACTTTGCATTGGGTGGCTTCACCAAATCAGAAGTAAATAAGTATTGGTAAAGGTTGTAATAGGGTAGTAATTGTGTTTTATAATAATCTACTTCAAATAGATGGGTATTATTTTCTGAAAAGAAAAAGATTAGGTTACCTTCAACATAACTTGGTATTTCTGGTGTTTCTGTATTTTTCTTTTCAATTAAATCACTCAAAAAGCATTTTCCATCGCATTGCAGTTCTGGTTTGTCTTTGTTCTCACAAAAATTTTCAATAAAATTTTCAGTAAATGCAATGTAATAGCCAAAAAAGAAAGATTGCTTAAACGTAGCTAGAAACACGATTAGTGTAAAGATACAAGTAGTATATATTTTGGCATTTTTCACAATGCAAAAATAGATGTAAGAGTTTTTTTCTTTTGTAATTTAAGTTACAAATAGTGTTTATTTTTGCTAAAGTTGATATTTGTCAACTTTAGCAAAATGCTCAGTTTTACAACTTATTCTTATAAATCTGACCGTTTTTCATGATTAGTAACAAATTCGATTTTGTATCTGTAAACAACTCTAAGTTTTCAATAGGATTTCCATCTATGATAAGAAGGTCTGCAAAAGCACCTTCTTCAATAATTCCCACTTTAGCTTTATAAGGACTTCGTTTACCAGATAAAGCAAGTAAGTCGGCGTTATCTGCCGTAGCCATTTTCAAAATTTCATAATTGTCGAACCACCGTTTCATTTTGAGCAACTGTGCATTGGGCTTTGATGCCTTGTTTTTATTGAATAACACATCCGAACCGTAAGCAATTTTCATTTTGTATTTTTTCGCCATTGCAAATGCATTGTCAGTACCAGCGTACATTTCTAATTGTTTTGCACGGCTTTCTGGGGATAAATTACCGGTATTCCCTTCATCTATAAAAGGCTGCAGACTCCAAAAAACATTTTTTTTGACCATCATTTTTACGGTGGCTTCGTCTACAAGTTGACCATGGTCTATGCATTTTACACCTGCTTGAATAGCTTGTTGAATTGCTCTGGGAGTGTAAGCATGAACAGTAACATAGGTTCCCCAATTTTCGGCTGCTTCTACTGCGGCTTTAATTTCATTTTCAGTGTATTGCGTTACATCCAACGGGTCGTATACTGATGATACTCCGCCACCTGCCATCAACTTTACTTGGCTTGCTCCTTGCATGAGTTGTTCTCTTGTTCTTAAACGAACTGCATCTGGGCTATCCGCAATGGCAGCGGCATTTATCCGCTCTGCATAAGACAAACCCCGATTTGGGTCTGATGGTATTTCATTAGGTAAGCGAAAATCACCGTGTCCACCCGTTTGTGAAATAAAAGCACCCGATGGCCATATTCTTGGACCAATTGAAACTCCTTGATCAATCGCTTTTTTCAAACCAAAAACAGGACCGCCTAAGTCGCGAATACTTGTGTAGCCATTCATTAGCAAATTTTCTGCATTTTTCCCAGCTACTAAATTTACATAACCAATATCAGAAGTGAGTAACACAACTTGTGGTAAACTAGCAAACATGGCATGGTAATGCGCATCGATAAGTCCTGGCATAAGAAACTTGCCCTTTCCGTCTATAATTGTGATGTTTTCGTAATTGTCTGTTTCTACCTTTTCTTTTGAAATGCGATGGATAAGCTGGTCTACTATTAATACATTGGCCTTGATGGTTTTTTGGTCTTTGCCATTAAAAATTTCAACATCATTGATTAAAATGTTTGTTTGTGAAAATGAAAAATTCACAAAAATGAAGAAAGAAAAAACTACAGAAAGATGTCTCATGCTTTTCAGTTTTGATTTGTTAAAACAAAGATGATTAATTTTTCTTATTGAAAATAGCTTGCAACCTATTTTTTCTTAAAGCATTTGAAAATGAAGAAGATGAAAGATGAACTACTTAGTTGAATGTCTATTGAACCCAAAAAACGTATTAGCTTTTCTTCCAAAAACATGAGTAACATCATAGTTTACAATGTCCTTTGAACATACTTTTGCAGCTTCATTTTAGTAGAAAATAAATTTATACCGATGGAAAATAACCACGAATATAACGTAGAAGTAGAATGGATCAATACGCGCAAAGGAAAAATGTATTCACCAGAATTACATAATTTTGAAGCTGATTTACCCAATGAAATTGAAGTCGCTACTCCAACTCAATTTCCAGATGGAATACCACATACTTGGTCTCCAGAACATTTGTTTACATCGGCGGTGAGCAGTTGCTTAATGACAACTTTTTTGGCCATAGCCGAATATTCTAAACTGGATTTTGAAAGCTTTAAATGCAAATCGAAAGGCATTTTAGACAAAGTAGAAGGCAAGTTTGCCATGCGTGAGATTCAATTGTATCCAGAAGTAGTCATCAAGGATGAAGCTCACTATGACAAAACCCTTAAAGTTTTAGAAAAGGCAAAAAAAGCCTGTTTAATTTCCAATTCAGTTAAATCTGAAGTAAACATGTTTCCACAAATAATAGTGCTTCAACAAGAAGCGGTTTAAGTTAGACATCTCTTAAACCCTTAAATCCCTAATAAAGTTTCTAGCTTCATTAGGGATTTTGTTTTTATTGTTATTTAACATTAAACAAACGTAAAATTTTAAATTATGTAACACAGGTTACTTCTGATGTCTGCATTCAATATTATTTTTACAAATAAAAATCATGGATGTAGAAATTCTCTCTCGTATCCAGTTTGCTTTCACCGTTGCTTTTCATTACATCTATCCTCCATTAAGTATTGGTATAGGTTTAATTATGGTGGTTTTTGAAAGCATGTACTTGCGAACCAAGAAAAAAGAATACGAAGTTTTAGCCAAATTCTGGACTAAAATATTTGCCATTACTTTTGGAATAGGAGTAGTTACAGGAATTGTAATGGAGTTTGAATTCGGTACCAATTGGGCGACGTATTCGCGTTATGTTGGCGATATTTTTGGAAGTGCATTGGCAGCCGAAGGCATTTTTGCTTTTGCTTTAGAAAGCAGTGCACTGGGCGTCTTGCTATTTGGTTGGAATCGAGTAAAACCTTGGGTGCATTTGGTCGCTACTTGGGCGGTTTTTTTGGGATCTATGTTTTCAGCCGTTTGGATTGTAGTAGCCAATTCTTGGCAACAAACTCCGGCAGGATATCACATTGTAGGTGAAGGTATGCAAGCTAGAGCTGAGATTGTTGATTTTTGGGCTATGGTTTTTAATCCGTCTTCTGTAGATAGATTAACGCATGTTTGGTTAGGTGCATTTTTAGCAGGAACTTTTTTAATATTAAGTGTGCATGCCTACTATATATTGAAAGGGCGCTATGTGGTTTTATCGAAAAAAGCCTTTAAAATCACCTTGGTTGTGGCAGCAATTTCTTCTCTTGCACAATTGTTTACAGGACACAGCTCTGCTGAAGGGGTTTCTGAAAATCAACCCGCTAAACTAGCAGCAATGGAAGGTCATTTTGAAAAGTCAGCTCCAGCCGATTTATATTTACTTGGTTGGGTAGATAAAGAAAAGCAAGAAGTCACCGGATTGAAAGTTCCCGGTGGTCTATCGTTTATGCTTGACCAAGATTTTGAAACGCCCGTTACTGGTCTCAATGCTTTTCCTGAAGAAGATCGTCCTTCACAAGTAAATGCGGTTTTTCAATTTTATCATCTTATGGTGGCTATCGGTATGTTTTTAATCGCTTTGAGTTTATTTGCTTTATGGCAATGGAAACGCGGTAAGTTATTCGAAAAAAAATGGTTGCTTTGGACGTTTGTTTTCACAGCTATATTACCACAATTGGCCAATCAGTTTGGGTGGTTTGCTGCCGAAATGGGAAGACAGCCTTGGGTAGTGTATGGTTTGCTTAGAACGTCTGATGCTTTATCAAAAAGTGTTCAAGCCAACCAAGTTTTATTCTCACTGATTTTATTTTTTGTGGTATACCTTATTTTGTTCTTACTCTTTGTGTATCTAATGAATAAGAAAATAAAAAGCGGTCCCGATAGCGATATCGACTTCGATGAAGGAAGTTTAAATAAAGAAATAGCGGAAGTAATTTCAAAATAAAATAATATGGAAACCTTATTAGGTATTGATTATCCAACATGGTGGTTTTTAGTGGTTGGAGCTCTTTTCTCAGGATATGCCATTTTAGATGGGTTTGATTTTGGAGCAGGAGCATGGCACATGTTTTTTAGACAAAATAAAAGTAGAGAAACTGCACTTAAGGCAATTGACCCCACTTGGCATGGTAACGAAGTTTGGTTAGTAATTGGTGGTGGAACATTGTTCGCAGGTTTCCCCGTATTTTATGGTACTTTGTTTTCAGCGATGTACACACCATTTATTTTGTTTTTGCTTTTTATCATTTTTCGAGGAATTTCCATAAAATTCAGAAATATGGAAGAAATGCTTTGGTGGAGAAGAATGTGGGACTGGAGTTATTCAATCTCTAGTATTATGCTTGCTTTTTTATTAGGTGTAGTATTGGGCAATATTCTCAATGGAATGCCATTAGATGAAAACTACGAATATGTTGGACGTGGTTTTTTTGAATTTCTTAATCCTTTTTCTATTTTGGTTGGTCTTACAAGTTTAGCTTTGTTTATGATGCATGGTGCAATTTACCTATTACTCAAAACGGAAGGTAAACTATTTAACCGTATACAAGGATTCCTAAACAAGGGAATGGCTTTTTTTATTATTGCTTACCTAATTACTACGGTGTATGGTTTTCTGTATTTAGACCATTTGTTAGTGGTCTTTGAAGAAAATAAAATTTTATTTGTTGTTCCATTACTGGTTTTTTTAAGCATTGCGAATGTGCCTAGGTTAGCTAGCAAAAAACAATATGGCTGGGCATTTATTTTTACTAGTATTACCATCTCATTATTACTGGTAGTAGTCGCTTTTGAATTGTACCCAAGACTATTGCTTTCTAATCCTAGTATTGAAAATAGCATCACCATTTATAATGCAGCTGCATCGATTAAAACCTTAAAAATCATGATGGGTTTTGTGGCTATTGGTGGTCCTTTGGTGTTACTTTACAGCTACTTTGTGTACAAAACTTTCTGGGGTAAAGTAAAACTAGACCAAGATAGCTATTGATTTATAATGACTTAGTTTAAGCATTTTGTTTTAACTCCAAAATTATTTAAATTTAGTTTAAATAAGCTTTGCGGGCTTTATTTTGAATTATATATTTGCATTGTATTTATAACAAGTCTAAATAAAAACAATCAAATTAATTTTTTAAATGAAAAAATCAAATTTATACTTTAGTTTATTTCTAAGTTTTTCCGCAATTCTTTTTACATCGTGTAGTAGTGACGATGATTTGAATGGGGTTACAAATCCTGATGTAGAAATGCCATCAACCTATGCATTTGAGCGCAATGGAAATTCTTCGGTAAGTTACTCTGGCCAAACCGAACGCTTATTAATGGGAGCTGAGTTGGAGAGTGGTCTTATGAATACGGAAAAGACAGCATCAGAATTACTAGCCATGTATGCACATGAAGAAGGAAACAATGATTTTTCGGATCCTATGTTGAATGCTTCATCAAAAAATTTAAGAAGCAAAACTGCTGCTTCACGTGATTACTTTTCTGCAAACACAACAGCTGCAAACGAAATTAGAAGTCAAATAGAAGAATGGATTTCTAAGCAAGCCACAGAAGTTTTTCCAAATTGGGAAAGCTTTGCAGAAGCTGGTCAGGCAGGTCAAATACAAGAAGCTGGTGGAGGTTCAGTGCGGTATGTAAACGCGAAAGGTTTGGAGTATGACCAAGCGGTTATTAAATCCTTAATTGGTGGAGTAATGGCAGACCAAATGCTCAACAATTATTTAAGTACAGCTGTTTTAGATGAGGCCGATAATGTTGAAAATAATGACAATAACATCACCGAAGAAGGCAAGAGCTACACAACCATGGAACACAAATGGGACGAAGCATTTGGTTATTTGTACGGTACAGACAATGCCACCAATCCAGAACTTGGACAAGATTCTTTTTTAAACAAATATTTGGCTCGTGCCGAAAACGATGATGATTTTGCTGGTATTGCAAATGAAATTTACGATGCCTTCAAATTAGGTCGTGCAGCCATTGTTGCTAAAGAATATGACTTGAGAGATGAACAAGCTGAAATCATTAAGGAAAAAATTTCAGAAGTAATCGCTATTCGTGCGGTGTATTATCTTCAACAAGCTAAAAGTGGATTGGTTAATAATAAAGCCGCTGCATTTCACGATTTATCTGAAGGAGTTGGATTTATTTACAGCCTTCAATTTACGAGACAGCCAAATTCAAGCAATCCTTACTTCACAAAAACAGAAGTGGAAACTATGTTAAATACGCTTATGGAAGGCAACGGTTTTTGGGATGTTTCTGAACAAACTTTAGACGATTTAGCTAATCAAATTGCAGACCGTTTCGACTTTAGTCTTGCTCAAGCAGCAAACTAATTTAGAATTAGTTTAAGATTAAATCAAATAAGCAAACAACAGCTTACATTTATATTTGCAAAAATTTATAATTTATGATGAAGAGAACCTTTTTAGCCCTGTTTGCACTCGTTTTGCTATGGGCTTGTAGTTCAGATGATGAAGGGACGAATAACAACCCGAATGATGGTTTTAATCGTTCTGCAATGCTTACCAATTGGGCAGACAATATTATCATTCCCGTTTATGAAGATTTAAATACCAAGCTTGATGAATTGGTGTCTCAAAAAGATAATTTTATCGCGGAACCCAATGCAGTTAATCTTGATAACTTAAGAACTGCGTGGCAAGAAGCGTATTTGGTTTGGCAACATGCGGAAATGTTTAATATAGGCATGGCAGAAAACATGAATTATTTGTTTCAAATGAATGTGTATCCTACCAATGTAAGTGACATTCAGAACAATATTCAAAATCAAAATTATGATTTGGCAAGTGTTAATAACAACGATGCAGTTGGTTTTCCAGCCTTAGATTACATGTTGCACGGCGTAGGTGATACCGATAATGAAATCATAGAATTTTACACAGCTTCTGCTCAAGCTGAAAACAATAAAGCTTATTTGTCGGATTTGTCTGACCAGATGAAAAGCTTAACTCAAAACATCTTAGATGATTGGAAAAACGGCTACAGAGATTCTTTTGTAAGCAGTACCAATAACTCAGCAACAGGTTCAATCAATTTATTGGTGAATGATTTTATCTACTATTACGAAAAAGGATTTAGAGCAAATAAGTTTGGTATTCCGGCTGGAAATTTTTCTACAAACCCTTTACCAGACCGTGTTGAAGCTTATTACAAAGACGACTTTTCTAAGGCTTTGGCTTTAGAAGGTATGACGGCTATTCAAAACTTCTTTAACGGAATAGCTTACCAAAGTGGAAATGATGGCCAAAGCTTAGATGATTATCTCGATTACTTAGAAACAACTGATGATGGTGAAAAATTGAGTTTTTCAATCAATAACCAATATACTGAAGCATACGCAAAAATTGAAACACTTGATAACAGTTTTGCGCAACAAGTGCAAACCAATAATGTAGCTATGACGGAAACTTTCGATGTCATTCAGTTGGCTGTGGTTTTAATGAAAGTGGACATGTTACAAGCTTTAGACATCAGTGTAGATTTTGTTGATGCTGATGGCGACTAGTTTTCAATATTGTTGGTAAATAAATAATTAATTAAATACAAGGGATTTTCAAGCTTTGGAAATCCCTTTCTACTGTTATGTTAAACCAAATTAAAACCTATTTTAAAAAACAAACATCTGCTGCTCCGCTGGCAGTCTTCAGGGTCGGTTTTGGCTTAATGATGTTTTTAAGCATCATTCGGTTTTGGAGTTACGGTTGGATTGAAAAGCTATATTTAGACCCAAAATTTCATTTTTCATATTATGGTTTTGAATGGGTAAAACCCATTGGAGATTGGACTTACCTGATTTTTATTATTTGTGGGATTTCAGCTTTATTGGTTGCCCTAGGCTTGAAGTATCGTTTGGCTATTTTGGTTTTCTTTTTGAGTTTCACCTACATCGAACTCATGGATAAAACTACCTATCTCAATCATTATTACTTCATCAGTATAGTTAGTTTTTTAATGTTGTTTTTGCCAGCCAATGCATATTATTCAGTAGATAATCTCCTTCAAAAAAAACAATATTTACACATTCCAAATTGGACCATAGATAGCATTAAATTGATGTTGGGTATCGTTTATTTTTACGCAGGTTTAGCCAAAATAAACAGCGATTGGTTGTGCAAAGCCATGCCTTTAAAAATTTGGCTTCCGTCCAAGTACGATTTGCCCTTTATCGGTGAAAATGTAATGCATCAAAACTGGTTTCATTTTGCCATGAGTTGGTCTGGAATGCTGTACGATTTATTGATTCCTTTTTTGCTTTTGTACAAACCAACTCGAATTTTCGCCTTCATTTTAGTTGTGTTTTTTCACCTATTTACCAGAGTACTTTTTCCCATCGGCATTTTCCCTTATGTAATGATTGTAGGGAGTTTAATCTTCTTTGATGCTAAATTGCATCACAAAATCATCAACATTTTAAGGGTGATTTTAAAATCCTTCAAAATACAACCCAAAACTATGGCTCCTAAACCATTTCGATTTAACTACGAAAAAATTGTAATTTATGGTTTCGGTATTTTTTTCGCCATTCAATTGCTTTTGCCTTTTCGGTACGTACTTTATCCAAGCGAATTATTTTGGAGAGAAGAAGGCTATCGATTTTCATGGCGGGTCATGCTCATGGAGAAAAAAGGCTATGCGAATTTTAAAGTGGTTAACCCAGAACAAAACACCTTCTTTTATGTTGATAACACCGATTTTCTTTCTTCATTTCAAGAAAAACAAATGAGTACTCAACCCGATTTTATTTTAGAATACGCTCATTTTCTTGGTGAACATTTCAAATCACAAGGTCATCAACCTATCGAAATTTATGTAGAAAGTTTCGTAGCACTCAATGGAAGAAGAAGCCAAGCTTATATTGACCCAAACGTAGATTTACTAAAACAATACGAATCATTCCAACCAAAAAGTTGGATTTTACCTTTTGAAGATGAAATTAAAGGACTTTAGCATATTCATTATTTTGAATCTTTTTTCGGCGATAGCTTGGTCTCAAACTTATGAAGTGGAAGGTTATGTTTACGATAAAGCCAATCAAAAGCCGTTGGAATCCGTCATGATTTACGATAAGGTAAAAGGTTTACTCACCGAAACCGATACGAGCGGTTATTTTACATTTGAAACTTCCAAAAAACAATTGACCTTGGTTTTTTACGGTTTTGAATTCGAAATTGTAGAAAGAGTTATTAATGCTGAAACCGATTCCAACCTAGTCATCAACATCGAGACTTTATCACAAGAACTTTCAGAAGTTCAAATTACAGCTCGGAATGAAAAAGTGTTCGAGTTAAACCGCTTAAAAGATACCGAAGGAACGGCCATTTATGCCGGTAAAAAAACGGAAGTGGTTCAAGTTGACCAATCCATGGCTAATTTGGCTACCAATAATGCCCGACAAATTTATAGTCAAGTTGTAGGTTTGAATATTTATCAAAATGACGATGCGGGTTTGCAACTCAATATCGGTGGCCGCGGTTTGAATCCTAACCGAACATCCAATTTCAATACACGTCAAAATGGTTACGATATCAGTGCTGATGTCTTAGGTTATCCTGAAAGTTACTATACGCCAGCTTCGGAAGGTTTACAACAAATACAAATTGTGCGTGGGGCAGCTTCTTTACAATACGGGACGCAGTTTGGTGGGTTGGTAAATTTTGTAATGAAGAAACCCAATCCCAATAAAAACCTTGAAGTAATTACAAGAAACACAGGTGGTAGTTTCGGTTTGTATACCAACTTCACCAGCTTCAGCGGAACAAAAGACAATTGGAGCTACTATGCTTATGCAAATTACAAAAGGGGAGATGGTTTTAGACCCAATTCTGAATATGAATCGATTAATGTTTTTTCTCACGTAGGTTACCAATTCAATGAAAAAACGAAACTTACTGGCGAAGTAACTTATTTGAATTATCTAGCTCAACAAGCCGGTGGGTTAACCGATGCTATGTTTGACGAAGATCCTTTTCAAAGCAATCGAGAACGCAATTGGTTTGAAGTAAATTGGCTGCTATATAATTTAGAATTCTCTCATGAGTTTTCTGAGCAAACCAATTTTACATTCAATTTTTTCGGGTTAAAAGCACAAAGAAATGCCTTAGGTTTTCGAACCAATCGGGTGAATCAAATCGATCCGAATCAAGAACGGGATTTAATTGCCAGTGATTTCAATAATTTTGGTTTTGAAGCTCGATTGCTCAATAAATACACTTTGCTAAATAAAGATGCCACTTTCTTAATCGGAACCAAATTTTACAATTCCAACAACCAAGAGCAACAAGGAGCAGGATCAGATGGATTTGGAGCAGATTTTAGTTTTCAAAATGAAGCATTTCCCGCTTATCCTAATCAGTCGGTATTCGATTTGCCCAACACCAATGTGGCTTTATTCGGGGAAAATATTTTTTATATTTCAGATAAATTATCGGTTACTCCCGGATTCAGGTTAGAATACATTAAAACGGAAAGCGATGGTTTTTTTAGAAGAATAAACACCGATGCAGCTGGAAATGTAATTGACGACCAAACCATAGAAGACCAACGAAGTTTTGAGCGTTCTTTTGTGCTTCTCGGCATGGGTTTAAGCTACAAGCTCAACAAACAAGTAGAAATGTACGCCAATATTTCTGAAAATTACCGATCGGTAACCTTTTCAGATATCAACATCAGCAATCCCGCATTTGCAGTCAACCCTGATATTACCGATGAAGAAGGTTTTACCACCGATGTAGGTTTTAGGGGGAATTATAAAAATTTCATTTCCTATGATGCCAACATTTTCGCACTGTCTTATCAACGTAGGATTGGTTTTGTACAAAAGGTTTTAAATGATAATCGGGTAATTAGCGAACGCGGCAATGTGGGTGATGCGCTTATTTATGGCGTTGAGTCTCTTGTGGATTTTAATTTGAAGAAAATTTTAAGTTTAGGATCAGAATATGGCTTAAATTTCTTTGTGAATACATCCTTCATCAATTCTGAATATACACAATCTCAACAATCAGGTATTGAAGGAAATAAAGTTGAATTTGTACCTGACTTAAACTTCAAAACGGGCTTGAGATTTGCCTACCTAGATTTTGCCGCTAGCATGCAATACACCTATTTGTCGAGTCAATTTACCGATGCAAGTAATTCAGTTGAATCTAGTCTGAGTGGTGTAATTGGTGAATTACCACAATACGATGTTTTGGATTTTTCGTTTTCTTATCGCTACCAAAACTTCAAACTGGAAACAGGAGTCAACAACCTGTTGAACGAAAAATATTTTACACGCAGAGCTACTGGCTATCCTGGTCCCGGAATCATTCCTTCAGCACCTAGAAATTGGTTTGCAACTTTAGAAATTAAGTTTTGATCCAGAAAAAATTGCTTGATTTGAAGGAATAGCTTTTCTTTTTTTCTAGTAACATTTGTTACTGTTTAGCATCAATTTTGCAAGGATATTTGCATTACTATGAAGCTAAATTACTCCGTTTATTTTTTTTGTTTTGCTTTTGTAATTTGCAGCTATAGCCAAGAAGCTGCAACCAACAGGAATAGTTTTTTGGAACGCCACATTTTCTCTGGCGAATTGCGTAATTTTTATATGAATACGCTGAATCTTCAACCAGGTTTAGAAGACTATCAAACCAATGCAACCGCTTTGTTTTTAGCATATGTAAGTCCAAAATTCAATAACTTCAGTTTTCATGTTGGTAGTCGGTACATTACACGTTTAGATAATTTTAATCTAAATAAGATGGATGAAATTACGGAAAAAACAGCCAAGTGGGAATACGAACTTTACAATGTATTAGATAAGAATGACTTTTCTATTTTTACTTTAGATGAATTTTACCTTCAATTTGAAACTGAAAAGCTAAAAGCCAAAGTGGGTAACTTTTATAGTAGTCATACTCCTTTTTTTAATCAAAGTGATGGTAGGATGAGACCTTTTGCTTATCGTGGTCATTGGTTAGATTATCAAATTTCGGAAAAACACAAGATTCAATATGCTTGGCTAAGTCATGTTTTGGTGCGTTCTACTGCTAATTGGTATGGTTTTTCTGAAGCGATAGGCTTGTTTTCGCAAGGGTTTCAACCCAACGGAGAGGTGGCAGATTATGCTGATTTTATTCAGAGCAATGGAGCTGGTTTTTTAAATTACACTTTCAATAAAAAATCCTTCCAATTAGATTTGTATCAGTTTTATGTAGATCAATTGCTGGGAATTTCTTTTGCCGAGGTACACTATACATTTAAAAAATGGACTTCAGGTGTGCAGTATGCGTATCAATTCCCACTGCAAAACAGCCGTCAAATTGCTTATCAAAACCGTTACATTCAACCAGATGAAAATGCACAGGTCATCAGTTCAAAATTGGCGTACGACCATTCTTCTCAGTTAAAATTTTCAGCCGCTTATTCTTATTCTTTTGCCACAGGTAGAGTTCTTTTTCCTAAAGAGTTGGGCAGAGATTGGTTTTATACTTCTATAGCTAGAGCACGAATGGAAGGCTTGGGAGATACACATGCCATTTTGTTTACAGGAAATTACCGTTTAGAAAACCCAAATTTAAAAATAGGTTTGGAAATGATACAAATGTATGGGCCTAAACAAAACGATTTTCAGTTTAATAAATACAACATTGATGAATTTTGGCAACTGAATACAAGGCTAACGTATCAAACAAACTTCCTAAAAGGACTGGAATTCGATGTCTTATTCATCATTAAAGAAAATTTCAACTCAAATGCTATCGACTTTGTTTTCAACCGAAGTGATTTTGCACAGCTTAGCTTTGTAACTAAGTTGCATTTTTAAATGATTGTAGAAGTATTCTTTAACTTGTCAAATTAAGAATTTAAATTGATATAACTAAGCGCCTACTTAATAGTTATGCCGATTTGTTCATTATCCAAACGTGCTGATTTTGCTGATGTATATTTTAACCACGGAGACACAAAGATAACAGTGATTTTTAGATTCATTGTAAATACAACTTAAAAAACTAATTAATTGTAAATTATAGATAATATTTAAACACCTAAGTCAATAAATAGATGGCACGTAAAAATGTTAAATTTTGACATATGGCATTTTTTTTAAGACAAAATGCGTAAATTTATACAAAATAATTTGTGATGGAAACCTATAATTTACAACCTAACCGTATCGCATCAAAAGTCTTAGCACCTGCGTTGCTATCAAGTCAAGTAAGTCATTCATATAATGTATCTTCTTCTACAGATGAGACTCACCCTAAAGTTTCAGAAGTAGCCGAGCCACCTTATACCTTAGAAGCATCTACTGCCAGTTCATTTCCAAAAATCCTAAACGACGACCAAAATTACTTCACTCTAGTGATGGCTACCCGAAATGGTTTACCTTATAAAAGCTTTGAAAATGCACAAAGCTTAATGCCTTTTTCTTCTCAAGAATGGGCTGAAATATTGCATATTTCCAATCGTTCTTTAGTCCGTTTAAAGTCCGATAAAAAGCATTTATCTCGTACACAGTCCGAAAAGCTTATTGAAGTTACCTTACTTTTCGATTATGGGGTAGATGTTTTTGGTTCCACAGAAAAGTTTACACAATGGTTAAGCCGTACAAACATTGCTTTGGGTGGTATTGTACCCAAGTCTTTACTCGACACCAATCAAGGCATCAAAGCCGTCGAAACCGCTCTATCAAGAATAGAACATGGTGTTTTGGCTTAACTGCGATTATACATGAATGTTTTTTTAATGAATATTTCGGCTTAATGAAACTCTATAGACTTTCAAGAGAAAAATACACTAGAGACTTGACAGGCACAGGCGCTATGTTAAACGGTGGCCGGTGGAATTCTAGAAATAAATATGCACTTTACACTGCTGAAAATATTTCGTTAGCTAAGCTTGAAGTAGCAGTACATCTAGATTTCGACTTAATTCCTGAGGATTATTACTTAATTGAAATTGAAATGCCCGATGATGCAACTTTACAAATTATAGATAGTGCTCAACTTCTTGCAAATTGGGATTCTATTCCGCATTCGGAGAGCACTCAACGCATTGGAGATGAATTTTTAGATAGCCAAGAATTTTTAGCTTTAAAAGTGCCATCTGCCATTGTAAAGCAAGAATTCAATTACATTTTAAATCCTATCCATACTAGCTATTCAAAAGTAAAAGTGACAGCTATTGAATCTTTTCAATTTGACCATCGGCTGTTTAAGCGGTAAATCTCACAGTCAATGATTTTATTTTTCATTTCCCCCACTTATAATTTTTGAAATAATGCCTTTTTGAGTTGTGAATTCAGCAATAGCTACCCCTGCTAGGTGAAGAATTATAAATGAAAGCAAGTAGTATATTGAAAGCTCGTGGATTTCTTCCATTGGTTTCTTTATAGTCTTGGAACCGAACTCTATTAATAAACCAGTTACTAATGAAGTCAAAACACAAAAGTAGAAGAAGATATACACCCAACGTTGAAATTTTTCTTTTGTGGTAAGTGTTTTATTCAGTGGGTTTTGTATTTTCATTTCACCCCAAAAAGGAAGGGCAAAGCGAATACTAAAAAGCCCAACGAGTACATACCCTAAATAAACATGCCATTGCCACATGGGTTGTCTTATTTGTTTCGCCAAAACAATTAATTGGTCTTGGGTTAAACTGACTTCGTTGGTTGTTAAGTAGGTGTTGATGATGCCAGCCATGTGTTCTTTTTCCATCCAAGTGAGTCTTAATAAAATGGTAATCAGCAACAGCATAAAACTTATTGCTAAGCTCCAGTGTACGATTCGATATAGGGTAGAATATGAAGGTTTCATCGTTTTGGTATTGAAAATTGTTTTTTAGCTAGTCTGCTACAAAATTGAAGCTCAGTGAAGTAATATGAGCAGTAAAGTTTTGCGAAGTTCGGTTGTAGTAATTATATTCTATATTGATGCTTTTTAAACCAAAACCACCTAAGTTGAATTTACTTAGCGGGTCGTAATATTTAAAGCCTACCCCATATTGATGGGCATCATAACTTGCCAAATCGTAATCTGATGTGTAAAATTCTTGTGTAGATAGCAAGCTGTTATACGCACCAAATGCATCTGCTTGGGTTTGTGTATAGTATCTATACATTGGGTATAAGGCGTATTTTAAGCCCACTTTTACAGGCACTTCCATTTTAAAGGTGTGTGAATCTATTCCCCAATCGTCTGTGTAATAGCGATAATAAGTTCTTAAAATAAAATTTTCGTTCAAATAAAAGTTAGTTCGGTTACCTAAGGCAATTTTTAAATGGGAATCTGGTAAGCGTTCAATATCATTTCCAATAACAAAGTTTTCGATAACTGTATCGGCAATGTCTGCAAAATATACTCGTTGATGAGGGGTAGAAAGCAATCCGTCTTGCATTACAAAATCAGCCATAAAGGCAGTTTGAATGTTTTTTGTGAGAATTTGAGAAAAATTTATTCCAAGACTGTAAGAATTTCTGTTTAAAGTGGAAAATTCAGTATAACCAGAAGCAAAGTTGCTTTCACCTTCAAAATCGTAGTCACTTATAGTAAAGCTATTTCTAAATTCAATAGGATATTGTGGATTCCAGGTATCAAAAAAAACATTGGCTTTCAGTTGAAGTTCGGTGTTTTTTTGATTGAATAATTTGGTTAGGCTTCCGCCAAATCCAAAAGAGGTATAGTCATATTCATTTGCAAAGGAAAGGTTTCCGCTGATAATGGTGTTTCTGTCGTCGGATGAATGGGAATAGTTAGCCGTTAGTCCAAACCAAGTATCTTGTCTTGAAGCCCCAGTAGAAGCCACAAATGGATCAGCAGGCTGGTCTCCATCAAAAGGGTCTATATTGCTAGATGAAGCAGAGGTATAAGCTGAAACAGTAGCATCTATGGCCAGTACATCATCTTCATTGAGGGGAATGGCTACGTTGATGGATGGAGCAAAATCGGTTAGTTCTTCTGTACCTCGTCCACCTGTAACGGCAGCATTTTCACCATCTTGTGAATAATAGCTCGATAGCAAATTGACTTCGGTGCTTTCTAGTACTCGCTTTTTGTATTCAGAGGTTTTATCATTTTGGCAATACGTATTTTGTGCCAAGAGGAAACAAACACCTAAAAAAAGTATATTTTTCATAATCTATATGTTGTTTTGTATCAATTCTGGTTGTTTTTTAGTTGCAACCACAACCACCTCCAGTTTTTCCTCCGTTAGCGCCAGCTGCTGCTTCTCGATAGGATTGAAAGGTGGACTTGTATTTATCCAATTCTCGCTCCGAGAGTTTCATGTCTGGATCGTTCAGGTTTACTTTTTCATATTCTTTTACGGCTACACAAGAAGTAAATAGCAGGCTAATAAGTGCGAGTTTTGAAATGGTCTTGATCATTTTGTTGAAATATTTATGTGAGTTGAAGTGGCTAAACTGCCGTCGCTTTTTACAATGATGGCTTCTACTTGAGGAAGCTGATTAATAACATTTAAGCCTGCATCTACGCCCATTACAAAAATTGAAGTTGCCAATGCATCGGCCAGTTCTGCTTTTGTAGCAAAAACACTTACGCTTAAAATTCCTTGTGTGGGCATACCAGTGCGAGGATCGATGATATGCGCGTAGCGTTTCCCATCAATAATTACAAACTTTTCGTAGTTGCCAGAAGTAACTACTGTTTGATTTTCTAGTTCAAACAAACCGTAGTTTTTTGTTTTGTCCAACGGATTGGTAATGGCAATTTTCCATGGATTTCCATTGGGTTGTTTTCCCCATGTATTCATGTCGCCAGAGGCATTGATAATGCCTGCTGTAACACCCGCTTTTATCAAGAGATCCTTTGCTTTGTCTGCAGCATAGCCTTTTCCAATGGCTCCAAAGCCTATTTTCATTCCTTTTTTGGTAAGGAAAACACTGCTTTCTTTTTCGTTTAATTCGATGTATTGATAACCGATTTTTTCTACAGAGGCTGCTATTTCAGATGGACTTGGCATTGGGGTTTCTTGGCCATTAAAATTCCAAATGCGATCTATGGCAGCATAACTTAAATCGAAAGCACCGTCTGTAATTTTGGAAATGGCTATGCTTCGTTTGATAAGTTGAAATAGCTCGTCATCTACTTTTACGGGTTTTATGCCTGCATTTTGGTTGATGACAGAGGTTTGCGAAGTGGCTTTCCAGGAAGAAATCAAATTTTCTATGCGCTGTATTTCTTGAACTGCCTTATCGATAAACGTATTGCCTTCTTCTTCTGAATTGGCTACTACGGTGATGTCAAATTTGCTTCCCATCAAACCTAAATCTCGTTTGTAAATGGATTGGCTATAGGAAAAATTAACCCACAGGAAGACAATTGCAAATAATAGGTTAGTTTTCATAGATGGCGTTGATGTAGGCTTTAGGGGCTAAATTTTTATACCCTAGCTGGTTGATTATTTCTCCCTTTGCATTTAGTAAGATGACGAATGGGAAGTAGCCGTTGGGGTTGTAGCGTTCGGCTAAGGCTGCATTTTTTTTGCTTTGTTCTTCTGGGAGTTGGTTGTTTTTTCGTTTTGGAAAATCGGCTTTTACCATCACCAAATTTTCTCTGGCATGCGCTTCAAAAACATCCGATTGCCAAATTTCGTGATCTAACTTAATGCATGGTGCACACCAGTCTGAACCTGAAAAAACAAGAAGTATGTTCTTTTTTTCTTGTTGTGCTTGTTGTTTAGCTTGTTCAAAATCAAGTTGCCAATTTTGCGCAATAGATGTGAAACTAATGCAAATGAATAAGAGGAAAAATATTTTTTTCATGACGTATTTTATTTAACAAAATAACGCCATATTGGTGAGAGAAGTACAAGACTAAACCAATCTTAAGCCAATCTTAAGGTAGCTGTTTTTTAGGAATTTGAATGGTAAAAGTAGTTGCTTTATCAAGCTCCACAAGAATTTCATAGGCTAGTACTTTAGCGGCTTTTTGCACCAAAGCAAGGCCGATACCATAGCCTTTTTCTGTATTGTTGGTGCTTCTGTAAAAGGTGTCGAAAACATGCTTCACATCTTCTTTTAATAGGTTTCCACCTGTATTGCTAATGGAAATTGAAATAGTTTCTTTATTCTCTTTCAGATAAATATGTATTGTTTTTTTAGGTAATGAATATTTAATGGCATTGGAAAGTAGGTTTTCAAGAATAATTCTTAAGAAGTATAAATTGGTTGTTACCATTTTAGTATAAAGCTCTTGTTGTACTATAATTTTCAATTCTTTTTGTTCAATAGTTGCTTTGAACAATTTGATTTTGGAATTGATTATTTCTACAAGATTTACATCTTCTTTTTTTATGCTTTTGGCATCTTCATCAATTCGAGCTAAAATAAGCAGATTGTCTAATGCAAGATTAAGACGGTCTATTCTATCTATGGTTTCTTGTATATGCTGTTCATATTCTTCTATACTTCGCTTTCTGCGTAGCGATACTTCAAGGTTTCCTTTTATCGCTGTAAGTGGTGTGCGTAGTTGATGCGATGCATTGGCTGTAAATTGCTTTTCCTTTTCAATGGAGGCATGTATTCGGTCTAAAAATCCATTGATGCTTTTGGTAAGCACACTTAGCTCATCGTCGCCTTTTATTTCGTGAACTCTTAAATTTAGATTTTCACTGGAAATGACACTTACGGTGTCAGTAATTTTTGTGAGGGGTTGAATTGTGATTTTTGAAATATACCTCGATGCAAAAAAGGTAATGAGTAGAAGTATAGGATAAATGGCAAGCAGATTGTTTTTTAAGTTTTTTAAAACGGATAAGGTATCTTCTGATGAAACAGCAATTGCTATTTTACCATAAATTTTTCCATTTTTTTCTAATGGAATCTGTATTTGCCGAAGGGGTTCTTCAGATACATAGGTGTTAAAAATTTCTCTTGAAGTGGAATTGGATTCAAGAATAATCGATTTGTTTTTTAAATTTTCAGACTTTACAAGAAGTTGTTTTTTTGTGTCAACTAATTCTATGTAAATAGGATATACTTCAATTTCTAAATGCTCTCTTTCTAACAATTCTTCCGCGTAAGCGAAATAAACGGTGTCTTTTTTAAAAATAAGCTCATGGATATGTTTTGTAGCTTCAAATTCAAGCTTCTCATCAATTTCGCTAAAAGCAGAAACCTTCAAACTTTGATAGATAGCTATAAACACCACAAGCGATAGTATGGCTACAGAAATAACTGAAATGAGGGCAATTCTATTTTTGATGGAAATATTCATTCTTCTGCTATAAATCCTGAACCACGTATGGTTTTAATCAATTGATTTCGTTGTAAATTCAGTTTTTTTCTCAAGGCATTCATATGCACATCAAGAACACTGGTGTCATATTCAAAATGGATATCCCAAACATCTTCAATAATTTTCTTTCGGCTACAAACCTGTCCTTTATTTCTGATTAAATAGGCGAGCATGTGGTATTCCTTATCAGTTAAGCTTACGAGTTTTTCGCTTCTATATACCAAGTGTTTAGCTGTGTCTATTTCAATAAAACCCAATTGAAGAAGCGCTCCAATTTTATAGTGCATATTGAGTTGACTTTCAATTCGTGCCAACAATTCTGAAAAATGAAAAGGTTTTTTGATGTAATCGTTTGCTCCAGATTTTAGACCTTCTACCGTATCTTCTACGGTATCTTTGGCAGTTACAAAAACAATGGGGAATGTAAATTGCTTGTCACGCAGTAACTTGCATGCTTCTAGTCCGTTCATTATAGGCATAGTCCAGTCTAAAAGAGCAAGGTCAACATGGTTTTTTTCGGCAAAACTTACCGCATCTTTTCCGTTAGCAACCCTATGAACTTGATAGCCTTCTTCCGAGAGTCCTTTTACAAGAAAGACCGCAATTTCTTCTTCATCTTCTGCAATGAGTAAGGTAAAATCTTGTTTATCCATTTTTCAAAAATAATGTATTAATGATCATGTCCACCGCCTTCACCTTCTACTAAGTCAAAACCACCTTGGGTAAGGAAGGGTTTTTCTTTAGCAAAACTCTTTTTGCTTTGTAATGGTTTGAAACCATTTTGCTCAGGCAAATTTTCGACTTCTATCATTTTAAAATGGTATTCATCAGCAGTTTCTTCGGTAAGTTGCAGCACGTGAAGTTGATTGTCTTGATCGACAAATGCAGTAGTTGGTAAGGAAATTTCTTGTTTAGGGTCATTACTAAAATAGGCTTCTACAAACATACCCACGGCAAAATTTTCATCTTCGTTTACCGGATGTGCGTGTATGCGAACGCTTCTTTTTTCGTTGATTTCAGCACCGATTAATCGTACATAAGCTCGATACGATTGATTGGATATTTCAGGTATTTTGAAGTTTAAGCTGTCTCCTTTCTTAATTTTCAATACGTCTTTTTCAAATACATCTAACTCCAGATGCACATGGTCGGTGTCCAGAATTTCCATGATTAACGTAGAATTATCCAAATACATACCTTGCGCTACATTTACTTTCGCAATTTTTCCGCTGATGGGAGCATAAATACTGATTTCATCGGTGTAATTTCCAGCCAATACCGATTTGGTATTTACGTTCATCAATTGCAAGGTTTTTTGCAAACCTTCCACTTTGGCTTTCATTCGCATATAATCGCTTTTGGCTTTTTGGAAAACTTTTTCTGAAATTACCTGGTCGGCCAATAAATTTTGCTTGCGCTGAAATTCAGATTGAAGGTATTCCAATTCGCTATGGTTTTCGGCATAGTTTTGTTGAAGCTGAATAAACTCAGGGTTTTTCAGTTGAAGCAACAAGTCGCCTTTTTGTACTTCATCTCCTACCAGTAAGGTGGTTTTGCTTACAAATCCATTGAAAAATGAACTTACTAAAGCTCTATTATTGGGCGGCACATCAATCATTCCCGTTACGCGAAATGATTCTGAAAAAGTTTGAAGCACTGCTTTTCCTAGTCGAAAGTTTCCGTTTTCAAACTGTGCTTTAGTAAGTACAATTTCATCTTCATGAGCGTGTTCTTCTTGTTGATTTTCTTCATTTTCAGCTGTTTTTTCATCAGTACAGCTAAGCATGAAAAGGCTGGCTAAAAGGCTGATATATAATATTGAATTTTTCATTTCTCTAATTTAAAAGTAAGTAGTTAAATTGAATTACTTGTTGATTGTAAGCTGCCAGTAAGTTGAGGTATTCCAGCTTGATTTGCATAGCATTATCTACGCTTTGGGCGTATTGAAAAAAGTTGATTTCTCCATTTTTGAAGCTGCTTCTGGCGGTTTTCAAAATTTCTTTGGCCACTTGCAATTGGGTTTCTTCAAAGCGGTTGAGGCTTTCGGTTTGTGAAGTAATTCGGTTGAGCAATTTATTTTGTTGCGTTTGCAAATCGATTTTGGTTTGCTCTTCTTCCAATTGCACAACTTCAGTTTGCATTTTTTGAGCTTTTATTTTAGCCCTATCTCCAAAAAACAACAAAGGTACATTCAGCCCAATTTGATAACCGTTGAAATTTTTATCAATTGAAGCATTAGTTCGAATAAAATAACTTGCCGAAATACCTGGAAGCAGTTCGTTTTTGGCTAGGCTTAATTCATTGTTGGCTAGCTGAACTTCGGCTTGTTTTAAAACTAAATTGGGGTGATTTTCTATATTTTTCAACTGAAACTGCAAACGCCTAATTTCTTGCTCTTGTAACTGAATTTCTTCATCTGTTTGCAATAAATTCTGCAATTGAAGTCGATTGTTTTCTTCTTCTGCTTGAAGCAATTGCAACTGATTTTCAATTTGGGTTTGCTTGGCTTGTGCGGTTATTTTTTCAAGATAAGTAGACTCGCCTTCTTCAAACCTTCGAGATGCCATTCGGTAAAAATCGGCATATACGCTGTCCAATTCTTGGTAAATTTTCATTTTTGAATGGATCATCAACTGATTTTGATAGGCTAATTCTAAATTTTGAAATTGTTGCTGTATGGCCAACTCATTTTGAATGCTTCTTAATTCGGTAAAAGATTTATTTCTCTTTAATCGCTTGCCATACACGGTTGGGAAATCAAAATTTTGAATACCACCCCATTGGTACAATGGTTGATTCGCAATCGGGTCCCATTCGGCTTCATCGTAATTTTGATACAGCTGCAACTTCTGAAACTGAAAAGCTTCGCCTTCGGCCATTTTGCTTTTGGTGATGCTTTTTTCTGAAGCTTTTAAACCTTTGTTGTTATTCAGCATCACTGTTTTTAAACTGTCCAATTCTGTGGTTTGTGCTTGGCTAGTTGCTATACTTCCCACACAAAAGATACCGATCAGTAATAGGTTTACGGTAGATTTTGATAGTTTTAGTTTTTTGTTTCTCCCTTCAAAAGCGGCATACAAAACGGGCAACACAATGAGTGTAAGTAGGGTAGAAGTGAGTAATCCGCCAATGACTACGGTAGCTAACGGGCGTTGGACTTCAGCACCTGCACCAGTAGAAATGGCCATGGGTAAAAAGCCCAATGCGGTGGAGCTGGCGGTAAGTAGCACAGCTCGTAAACGTTCTTTGGTTGCTTTCATAATGTTTTTATTAGTCAATTCTTCTCCATTGTTTTGGAGGTCTTTAAAATATTCTACTAAAATAATTCCGTTGAGTACAGCAATACCAAACAAAGCGATGAAACCTACTCCTGCCGAGATACTAAAAGGCATATCTCGCAGCCATAACAAGAATATTCCGCCCACGGCAGAAAATGGGATGGCGGTAAAAATCAATAATGCATCTTTTAGGGTTTTTAAAGCAAAATACAACATGATGAAAATCAGTACCAAAGCAATAGGAACGGCAATTTGCAATCGCTTGGTGGCACTTTCTAAATTTTCAAATTGACCGCCGTAGGTAATGCTATAGCCTGTGGGCAAGCTAATATTTTCATCAATTAATTGTTTAGCATCGTCCACCACCGATTTTAAATCACGGTTTCTTACGTTGATGCCTACTACTATGCGTCTTCTGGTTTCGTCTCTGGATATTTTGGCTGGACCTTTATCATACACAATTTCAGCTACTTCGTTGAGCGGAATTTGTCCATGATTAGGAGTGCTAATGATCAGGTTTTGCAAATCGGTGATGTCTTGTCGGCTGCTTTCTTTTAAGCGAATGACCAAATCAAAACGCTTTTCACCTTCAAAGACAACTCCGGCTTTTTTTCCAGCAAATCCCGCTGAAATCACATCGTTGATGGCTTTTATTTGAAGGCCGTATCGAGCGATTTTACTTCGGTTGTAGTTTACAGACATTTGGGGTAAGCCTACAATTTTTTCTACCGAAATATCGCCTACACCTTCCATGTTTTTCACCAATTCTTTTATTTCATTGCCTTTTTTGGCTAGGATGTCTAAATCTTCCCCAAACAGCTTGATGGCCACATCTGAACGAACTCCGGTAATCAATTCATTGAAGCGCATTTCGATGGGTTGGGTAAACTCGATTTCCATATTGGGGATGATGCTGAGTTTTTCTTTCATCAATTCGGCAAGTCCTTCTTTGGTTTCGGCTGAAGTCCATTCGCTTTTAGGTTTTAAGCGAATAATCACATCCGAATCTTGCATAGACATCGGGTCGGTAGGAATTTCGGCGGCTCCGATGCGCGATACCACTTGCATTACTTCAGGAAACTCTTCCAACAGAATTTTTTCAATTTCTGTGGTGCGTTCAATCGTGCCTTCTAAGGATTTTCCTGTTTTAAGGATGGGCTGAATCACAAAATCGCCTTCGTCTAAAGTAGGCACAAACTCACTTCCCATCTTATTAAAGGTAAACACCCCAATTCCGATTAAAACAACGGCAGCTGCCAATACTATTTTTACGTTTTTTAAAGCCCATTTTATGCTGGGTTCGTAAACCCGATTTACCTGGTCTATAATTTTTGAAGAGAAGTTTTTTTCTTTCAGTTTTTCAGGTTTTAAGAACCAACTACTCGCTACAGGAATCCAAGTGAAACACAAAATAATCGCGCCGATGAGTGCGAAACTAAAGGTCAATGCCATGGGTTTAAACATTTTGCCTTCAACCCCAGTAAGGGACAAAATAGGAATAAACACAATCAAAATAATCAATTGCCCAAAAATAGCTGAGTTCATCATTTTGGTTGCTCCAGTGAAGGTGATTTTGTCTTTGAGTTCTTGCAATTCACTTCCTTGTAGAGATTTAAACTCCTTGGAGTTTTGAAGCATTTTAAAAGCGACAAACTCCACAATAATCACTGCCCCATCGATGATGATTCCAAAATCGAGTGCTCCCATGCTCATCAAGTTGGCATCGATGTTAAAGATGTACATCAAGCTGATGGCAACCAAGAAGCTTAGCGGAATTACAGAAGAAATGATCAATCCCGATCGGTAATCGCCTATAAGCAGTATCACAATAAAAGTAACCACTAAAAAACCCAGCAGTAAATTTTCTAAAATGGTATAAGTGGTTCGGCTAATGAGTTCACTTCGGTCTAAAAATCCATTGATATAGACGCCTTCGGGTAGGCTGTTTTCAATTTCAGCAAGGCGTTGCTTTACTTCATTGATGACTTGGTTGGAGTTGGCATCCTTTAGCATCATGATTTGCCCTAATACTTTTTCACCTTCACCATTTCCAGTAATGGCACCAAAACGGCGGGCATACCCATACCGCACTTCGGCTACGTCGCGGATTAAGATGGGTTGGCCATCGCGGTTTTCCACCACAATGTTTTCAATGTCTTCTATGCTTTTCAGCAAGGCTTCACCACGAATAAAATAGGCTTGTTCGTTTTTTTCAATATAACTTCCACCGGCTACCGAATTGTTGTTTTCTAAAGCTGCTAAAATTTCAGCAACCGAAATGTCTTTAGCCTGCAATTCTTCCGTTGAAAAAGCCACTTCATATTCTTTCAAATAACCACCCCATGTGTTGATTTCTACCACGCCTTTGATGCCAGCCAATTGGCGTTTTACAATCCAATCTTGAATGGTACGTAATTCGGTTGCATCGTATTGGTCTTTCATTTCATCTTCTACTTCTAAAGTATATTGATAAATTTCACCTAAGCCAGTAGTAATCGGCCCCATAGTTGGGGTGCCAAATTCAGATGGAATATTTTCTGATGCCGATTTTATTTTTTCAGAAATTAGCTGCCGAGGAAGATAGGTACCCATATCATCTTCAAAAACGATGGTAACTACCGAAAGTCCAAATTTTGAAGTCGAACGAATTTCTTTCACTCCCGGCAAATTGGCCATTTCTAGCTCGATGGGATAGGTGAGAAACTGCTCCACATCGGCCGTAGAAAGATTACGCGAGGTGGTGATGACTTGTACTTGGTTGTTGGTAATATCGGGTACCGCACCTATGCTGATTTGGCTCAAGCTATAGATACCAAAACCGATAATACATGCGATAAATAAGACGATAAGGAATTTAGATTTTAAGCTAAATTCAATGATTTTTGAAAGCATTTAAAAAAGAATTTGATGGATAAAAAAGACTTAACTTTTGTAATCGATCAAATGCTTGGGTGGTTGCAGAATTTCGGTAGCGTGTAAGAATGAAAAATGGTCTTCGTAGTTGAAGTTTTCTTGCTTGAAAATTATGCTTTGAATAGGAGTAAAATTGAATTGCTCAGTAGAGATGTAATACACATTAGCAGCTATTGAAAAACCTTCTTGAAAAGGCAATTCTTGGTGTTCATCGTGTTCATCGGAATGTGCTTGTTTTTGGCTTCCGTAATGTAAGTCTATGAATTCCCAAAAACTATCTTGGTGTTCGACTTTATGGTGATTGTAATGCGAAATTAAGTTTGAAAAGTTCACCAAATTCATTGCATTGACCCCAAAGGATTGCAAGGAAAATAAAATGATTAACAAATAGGTAAAACTTAGTTTCATGATTACAAAGGTAATACAAAACCCAAATTGAAGCTTGACTTTTTTGCTGATTTCATGTGCTACATCTTATTTTTATTGAATTTAGATAAAATGAATATTTCGTTTAACTTTTCAATTCTAAAATTTTTTTTGAAAAACAACTAAATTAGGTGTTCAATTATTGCTTTTATCATTTTGATTATCAGTTTTTTATAATTTTTCCTTACCTAGGATTATGAATTTCAGCTTTATCAGTTTCAAAGCCTTTAAGGCTATGTAAATTTTAGTTGCAAATCAATAACCGCAAAGGCGCAATGAACGCAGAGATTATTATTTTGTCAAACTATAAAACAAATGCCTTAATCAAGAAAATTAATAAGTTTACATTCTCCAAATATTACCAACTTTCTTAAAGTTTAACAATTATTTTGCTTGTATTCAGGGTATTGGTGAATTTCTTTGGCTAAATTGTGATGAATTTTTAAATAAAATCACAAAACATTATGGCTACTTTAAATTACGCAACAATCGATTCACTACTTCATCAAAAAACCTACTTAGATAATGGGGAATTAGTAAAGTGGAATGGACAAATGGATGATGTGCATTCTTCCATTTCCACAACTGAAGAATACAAACCTACTTTGCTTGGTAGCATTCCACATATGGATGAAAAAACAGCTTTAGATGTGTTGGATTCAGCTGTGAAAGCTTACGACCAAGGAAAAGGAAATTGGCCAACCATGCGGGTAAAAGACCGCGTTGCTTGCATGCAACAATTTGTTGAAATCATGCAAACCAAACGAACAGAAGTAGTGAAATTACTGATGTGGGAAATCGGGAAAACCTTACCCGATTCTGAAAAGGAATTCGATAGAACCGTGCAATACATTCACGATACTATCGAGGATTACAAACAATTGGATAGAGACAGTGCCAAGTTTGTAAAAGTCGATAGCATCAACGCACACATTCGCCGCGGACCGCTAGGTGTGGTGTTGTGTTTGGGACCTTACAATTATCCGTTAAACGAAACTTTTGCCTTGTTAATTCCAGCTTTAATGATGGGGAATACCGCTGTTTTTAAACCTGCCAAACATGGAGTTTTATTGTTATCTCCATTGTTAGAAGCATTTCAAAAAAGTTTTCAGGCTGGCGTAATCAATGTAATTTATGGTAGGGGAAGAGAAGTAGCAGCACCGATTATGAAAACAGGAAAAATTGATGTGCTGGCACTCATCGGAAATTCCACTTCGGCCATTGCCCTGCAAGACCAACATCCATATAAAAGCAGACTTCGACTCATCTTAGGCTTAGAAGCTAAAAATCCAGCCATCGTTCTTCCGGGAGCCGATTTAGATTTAGCCATTGCCGAATGCATCAACGGTACTTTATCTTACAACGGGCAACGTTGTACAGCTTTGAAAATTCTGTATGTACATGATGAAATTAAAGAAGAATTCAATAAACGATTTGCAGAAAAAGTAGATCAACTAAAATTTGGTCAACCTTGGGAAGAAGGCGTAAAATTAACTCCGCTTCCAGAACCCAACAAACCGGCTTACATTCAAGAATTGATTGATGATGCAACCCAAAAAGGAGCGAAGGTTTTGAATGAAAAAGGTGGAACGACAACGCCTAACTACATTTATCCAGCGGTTTTGTATCCTGTGGATGAGTCGATGCGTGTTTACCAAGAAGAACAATTTGGCCCGGTTATTCCAATTAAACCATTTAAGAATATTCAAGAAATTTTAGATGATATGGCCAAATCCGATTATGGTCAGCAGGTTAGTTTGTTTGGAAAAAACATCAACGAATTGTCGCCACTCATCGATGTATTGGTCAATTTGGTTTGCCGTGTTAATCTGAATAGTTCTTGTCAACGTGGACCTGATGTGCTGCCTTTTACTGGTAGAAAAGATTCAGCTGTGGGAACATTGAGTGTGCATGATGCTTTGCGTTCGTTTTCTATTCGAACTTTTGTGGCTTCCAAAGACAACCCGAAGAATAATGAAATTTTAGAAGAATTATTAAACAGCAAAAAATCGAATTTTGTAAGTACAGATTATTTGTTGTAAAATTCAGAACCAAATAAAATAGCGTTTTTTTGAAGCAATACTACTCAAATGAAAAATCATTTTAGTAGTATTGTTTTTTTGCGAAATCTTTCAAAGTTTAAAACATGACTACAAAACCCATCAAAAGGCATCCCGCTTTACAAAATTTAAGCAGAGAACATCATGATGGATTGGTTTTCGCTTTGCGACTTCAAAAAGGCATTGCTAAAAAAGCCGATTTGCTTGATATGAAAGCCTATTCCGATTGGTTTTGGGAAAATTACTTGGTAGACCATTTCAAATTAGAAGAAGAGATTTTGTTTCCCTTATTAGGCAATGAGCATGATTTGGTTTTGAAAGCGAAAAATCAACATTTAGCCTTGAAATCACTTTTTGAACTTCCTTCCAAAAACTTTTCAGATTTTGAAAAAATACACGATTTGTTGCAACAACACATTCGTTTCGAAGAACGGGAATTGTTCAATGTGATGCAGGAAAAAGTAGCTGAAAAGGATTTGCTTCAATTTGAAAAGCTGCATTCCGAACAAAAAGTCTGTAGTTTTTGGGAGAATCAATTTTGGAAATAATCTGAAACTTTCTTTTCTTACCATTAATTTTTTTCAAAACAAGCTTCAAACTCTTGCGCATCCTACAATGTAAATTAATTGTCACGAAGTGATATTTAAATTTTAAGGCTTCAACTAATTCATTAATTTTACCTTTTCAATTTAACCTATGGAAATTCCTTTATTAAAAGAAATCGTCATTGTTATGGGCATTGCTTTGCCTATAATTCTGCTCTTCCAAAAATTGAAAGTTCCTTCTATTCTTGGCTTTCTTATCGCAGGAATTATCGTAGGACCAAGTGCATTCAATTTGTTGAGTTCGCATCATGAAGTGGAGCTGCTTTCAGAAATTGGAATCATTTTTCTGTTGTTTATTATTGGTATTGAACTTTCTTTTAAAGGTTTAATCAGCATTTGGCGAACTGTTTTTATCGGTGGTGGTTTGCAAGTTGGTTTTACCATTTTAATAACCGCTTTAGTTGCTATGGGTTTAGGGCTTCCCATCAATCAATCGGTATTTTTAGGTTTTTTAATTTCATTGAGCTCCACGGCTATCGTGCTGAAAATATTGAACGACCGAAACGAAATTAAATCAACGCACGGTAGAATGGCACTTGGTATTTTGATCTTTCAAGATATTATAGTTGTGCCGATGATGTTGCTAACCCCAATTTTAGCCGGAAAAACAGATGATGTAACCAACACCTTACTTATTTTATTGGTGAAATTAATCGGTGTAGGATTGGTTGTGTTTGTCTTGCAACGCTACATTGTTCCATGGGTTTTGGAATTGGTGGTGAAAACCAAAAACAGAGAACTTTTTATTTTAACCGTTATTGTATTGTGTTTTGGTGTGGCTTGGCTAACGTCTTCCGTTGGACTTTCACTTGCACTCGGTGCTTTTTTTGCGGGTTTAATTATTTCAGAATCAGAATATTCGCATCAAGCTACTGCCAATGTGCTTCCGTTTAGGGAAATCTTTATCAGCTTCTTTTTTATCTCCGTGGGTTCGTTGTTAGATTTGAATTTTTTCATCGATAACGTGCCTGTTATTTTAGGATTTGTATTGGGTGTTTTTTTATTGAAAAAAATCATTGTCGTACTGATTGCGCTTCTACTTAAATACGATATCAAAAATTCACACATCGCAGGTTTCAACTTATTTCAAGTAGGTGAATTTTCGCTTTTGCTTTCTACAGTAGGCATTCAAAATGAAATTCTTACCACAGAAGTGTATCAATTATTTTTAGCGGTTTCCATCATTACCATGGGAATTACGCCGTTTATCATGGCCAAAGCCGGAGCGATGACCAATAAATTGATTCAGCTTCCTGTTCCTAAAAAGGTTAGGAAACGGATGGAAAACCGAAAGAAATTTATCAACGAAAATCCCAATGAAGGTTTTGATGAACTAGAAGACCATTTGGTGATTATTGGTTACGGTATTAATGGCAAAAACATCGCCCGAGTTGCTGAAAGCATGAACATTCCGCATGTTATTATCGAGTTTGATGCCAAATTGATGCGAGAAGCCAAAGCAGAAAACAAACATGTAGTTTTTGGCGATGCTTCACAACCTGAAATTTTGAACCATGTGAATGCTCACAAGGCAAGAGTAATTGTAATTGCTATTTCGGATAAGGAAGCAACACATCAAATCATTTTTAATGTCCGACAGTATTCGCAAACCACACACATCATTGTGCGAACGCGTTATGTGAAGGAAATCGATGAAAATTTAAGATTAGGTGCCGATGAAGTCATTCCAGAAGAATTTGAAACGTCCATCGAAATATTTTCGCGTGTGTTGAAGCAATATCTAGTAACCGAGTCTAAAATTTCAGAAATTGTCAACTCCATTCGTTCATCAGACTACGAATTGTTTTCATCGGTGAAACCCATCAACAAAAAAGGAAGTTTCGAGCAATTTAATGTTCCTAACAAAGAGTTGGCCACCCTGCATGTGCAACACGGCAGAAACGATATTGTTGGAAAAGTATTGAGTGAAACCGGTTTAGCGAATAAGTATCAAGTAAACTTACTCGCCATCAAACGCGGTAGAAAATACATTACTAATATCGGTCCAGATACCACCATAAAGGTGGATGATTTAATTTATCTATTTGGCTCTCCAAACCGAATTAACACCTTGAATAAGGAAATAAAAATTTAACTTTTAGCTTAAAATGGTATTTTCGTTTTAGCACATACGGATTATGAAAAAGTGGAAAAAAATATTCATAGGGTTGGTTTTAGTGCCCATCTTCATTTTTGGTTTGGCCAGTGTATTTTTAGTGGTGAAAAAAGATGCCATCACACAAAATTTAATACAAGACTACAGCGAAAACATACAAGGCAGAATTGAAGTTGAAGCGACTCAAATTTCGCCTTTCAAGAACTTTCCTTATATTTCGGTAGACCTTCAAACCTTCAAAATATACGAAGACAAAAATCAAACAAAGCCTTTTATTTCGATTGAAGATGTGTACGTTGGTTTTGATGTTTTGAACATTATTCAAGGTGATTTCAAAATAAAAAGCATTCAGCTTGAAAATGGTGAAATGGCTATTGTTCAGCATCTTGATGAAAGTTATAATGTTGTAAAAGCTTTTGAAAGTTTAGTTGAAGAAGCGGAAGATTCCAATGAAGCAACAAACTATTCTTTAGAAAAAATTCAACTGAAAAACATTCGTTTTTCAAAATTGAATACAAATGATTCGTTGAAACTTTCTGCACAAATTGAAACGGCAAAAGGAAAACTCAAATCAGCTGAAAATCAATTGAATATACACTTAGATACCGAGCTTATTTTCAACTTAATCAATGCAAAAGACACCAGTTTTGTGAAAAACAAATACATGGAATTGCATACTGATTTTTCCTACAATGTAAGCGAACCAAAAATTACATTTGAAGAATCTGAATTGGTTTTAGAAAACGGAGTTTTTAGAATGAACGGCAGTATTGATATAGCCAATGATGCAGATGTACAATTGGAATTTAAAGGGCTAAAAGAAAACTTCGACTTGTTTATAGCCTTAGCGCCGCCCGAAGTGGAAGAAGCGCTTAGTGTGTTTGAAAATCAAGGAGATGTGTTTTTCGAAGCTAAAATCAACGGAAAATCAATCAACGGATTTTCTCCTTTAGTTGAAGCTAAATTTGGTTGTAAAAATGGTTTCTTAGATAATTTAGAAGCAAACAAAAAACTTAGCGACTTGAACTTTGTAGGTAGCTTTACCAACGGAAAAGATCGCAATTTGAGTACATCTGAAGTGCAAATTCAAAACTTTAGCGCTTCACCTGAAGCTGGAATTTTTAAAGGAGATTTGCGCATCACTAACTTTGTAAGTCCAGAAATCGATTTGCAATTGGATTCTGATTTCGATTTGAATTTCTTAACGCGTTTTTTCAATTTAAACGACTTGCGCAATTTAACCGGACAAGTACAATTGAAAATGAATTTCAACGACATTATCGATCTCGAAAATCCAGAATTGGCTTTGGAAGAATTCAATCAAGCTTACTATTCTGAACTGGAAATCAATAATTTAAATTTCACTACCGATTCCTATCATTTGCCCATTAAAGATTTGAACATCAAAGCCAAAATGGATGGAAATTTAACCCAAGTGGAGTTTTTTAAGTTCAAAATAGGGGAGTCCGATTTAGCTTTAAAAGGTGAACTTACTCATCTTCTCGATATCATTCATCGGTCTAACAAAACAGTTGAAGCCAACTTACAAATCACTTCCGATTTGATGGATTTTACCGAAATTACCACCACAGGTAAAGCAAATGAAAAGGTATTTGATGAAAAGCTTTTCAACTTTCGTGCACAATTGAAATTTAATGGTGCTGCCAATACCCTTCAGGTTTCCGAAAGTCTTCCAATTGGAACGTTTTATATAGAAGGGTTATTTGGGAAGTTTCAAAATTATCCACACGAATTGCATGATTTTTTTGCTCGAATTTACATTCGTGAAAATGAATTAGAAATAGTCAATTTCAAAGGAATGGTAGACGATTCCGACATTCATTTTACGGGTAAACTCGAAAACTATAATTTGTTTTTAGTTGAAAATCCGAAGGGTGATGCGGTTTTTAAATTTGATGTAGATTCCAATTTAATTCGCTTAAAAGATGTGTTTTCTTACGGTGAAGAAAACTATGTCCCCGAAGATTACCGCGATGAAGTTTTACGCGAAATAAATGCAGATGGTAACTTGGCTTTGCATTTTCAAGATTCGTTGCAATCTTCCGATTTTCGGTTGGCTAATCTAGAAGGACGAATGCGCATACATCCTTTAAAGTTTAAAGATTTTTCAGGACGACTTCATTTTGAAAACCAACAACTTCGTTTTGAAGAATTGAAAGGTAAAATTGGTAAATCTCATTTTAGCCTTACTGGAAATTACTATTTAGGAAAAGACGAAAAATTGCTGGAACAAGGAGACGAAATCAATTTTAAGGCCGCTTATCTTGATGTTGATGAATTGACCAATTACAAAGAACCCAAATCAAATGAAGCGCAACAAATCGACCATGATGATGCCTTTAATATTTTTGAAGTTCCTTTCAGAAATATGCAGATTACCGCTTCCATCGGGCATTTAAATTACCACAAATACAATTTGACTAATTTTAGTTCAACATTGCGGATGCAAGCCAATCATTATATTTATGTAGAAGATATGCGTTTTGAAGCCGCTGGCGGAAAAGTTGCTTTATCAGGCTACTTCAACGGTTCAAATCCAGATAGCATTTACATGCATCCCAACTTAAAATTGCAAAAATTAGATTTAGACCAGTTATTGTTTAAATTCGATAATTTTGGGCAAGATCAGGTAATTTCAGAAAATTTGCATGGCATTATGACGGGTGAAATCGAAGGAAAAGTTTTTTTGCATACCGATTTAACGCCTTATGTAAACAAAAGCAATTTGCAAATAGATGTTTCTATTGAAAACGGAATGCTAGAAAATTTTGAACCTATGCAAGCTTTATCCGATTTTTTCGACGATAAAAACCTGAATAAAGTTCTGTTTGGAAGTTTAGAAAATCGCTTGGAATTAAGAGATGGAAGTTTGGTCATACCAAATATGGTCATCAATTCTTCATTAGGTTATATGCAGCTTTCCGGTAAACAAAGTTTAGAAATGGACATGGATTACTACTTGCGTATTCCATTAAAAATGGTGACAAAAGTGGCAGCAAAAAAACTCTTTGGAAGCAGTAAAGAAAAAATTGACCCAGAGCAAGAAGACGAAATTATTTACAAAGACGAATCTGAAAATACCAACTACGTAAACCTAAGAATGAAGGGCGAACCCGAAAGTTACAGCATTTCACTACGCAAGAACAGGAACGAAGATAAGGGAGCTAAAGGTTTTGATAAAGGAGAAGATTTTCTGTTTGAAGACCTAAAAATTGAAAAATTTGAGTGGTAAATTGTTTTTTTAAATCCACCAAAATTCAACGCAATCCAATTTCTAAACCTTAAATTTGCGTTCGTTTTTATAAATCGCTGTTTTGCTAAAAAAATTCTTAATTAAATTCAAATTGAAAAGGGGCCTGCAAGTTCCTTTGCCAAAGGGAAAAAATAACGCGAAAGTTTTGTTTTTAGTAAATGCAGACGAATTTGATGCAGCTGATATTCATACTAGTTTTCAAACAACTTTTGAAAATAAATATACTGTTGAAAAGCTATGTTTTTCGCAGCAAAAAAAGAAATTTAAAGAAAACGCAGATGCTTTTTTTGGAACTAAAGATTTTTCATTCAACGGAAATATTTCAACTGAAAAATTAAAAGATGTAATCCATCAAGATTATGAATATGTGTTTCAGTTTTTTAACAAAGAACATTTGTATTTGAATTATCTTTCAGCTAAAACTAAAGCCAATTTAAGAGTCGGTTTTGAAGACGTAAACCCCAAACTAACCGACTTGCTTTTCAAATTGAATAAAACAGATTTAGATTTGTTTTTTGAAGAAGCCAAAAAATATCTAGAAATTATAAAAAAATCAGCATAAATGGAACAATTTAAAGGAACAGGTGTGGCACTGATTACACCATTTAAAGAAGATAAAAGTCTAGATTTAGAAGCCTTAGAAAACCTTGTGGAGTACCAAATTGAAAACGGTATTGATTATATTGTAGTCTTAGGAACAACTGCGGAAAGCGCTACTTTAACGCAAGAAGAAAAAAGCTTGGTCAAGCAAACCATAGTTTGGCAAAACAAAGGTAGACTTCCGTTGGTTTTAGGCATGGGTTCCAACAATACTAAAGCTTTAGTAGATGAAATTGAAGCAACAGATTTTACCGGTTTTGATGCCATTTTATCCGTTTCGCCTTATTACAACAAACCCACGCAAGCTGGAATTTACGCTCATTTTGCAGAAGTAGCAAAAGCCAGTAAAATTCCTATTATTTTATACAATGTACCCGGCAGAACAGCTTCTAATATGGAAGTAGAAACCGTAGCCAAATTGGCTAAGGATTTTGATAATATTATCGGTATAAAAGAAGCGAAAGGCGATTTGGTTCAAGCCATGGATTTAATTGCCGCCACACCTGACGACTTTTTAGTGATATCGGGAGACGATATGATTACTTTACCGATGGTTTTAGCCGGCGGAGCAGGAGTTATTTCAGTAATTGCAGAAGGTTTTCCTAAAGAATTTAGCCAAATGGTAAATTTAGGTTTAGAGCGAAAAGTAGACGAAGCATACCAATTGCATTATAAAATTGCACCTGCTATCAATATAATTTTCGAACAAGGAAATCCAGCAGGTATAAAAGCTGTTTTTGCACACAAAGACTTGTGCAAAAATGAATTGCGTTTACCTTTACTGCCTGTTGATGAAAGCTTGAACAATCGTTTGCTAGACTTAGTAAATCGGTTAAAATAAAATGCAATTTAGCACTTGTTTTATCGTTAAAATTAGGGCGAAAGAGAAGTTGAAAACTAAATTTTACAATTCAAGTGAGAATCAGTAACTTTGCAAATCAAAATTTGAGAATGAAAAACCTTTGTTTTATATTAATCTTGTCTTTGACTTTAATTTCATGTGGAGAATACAATGAAGTACTTAAAGGAAACAGCACAGAAGATAAGTTTAATTTAGCTAAAGAATTTTACGAAACATCCCTAGAAAACGGCAAACGCGGTAAAATGTTAAAGGCGCTACGATTGTTCGAGCAAATTCAGCCAGGAATGCGTGGCAAGCCACAAAATGAAATTGTTTCTTTTTATATTGCTAACGGAAATTACGCAATAGGAGATTATATAGTCTCAGGTTACAAGTTTGAGCGTTTTATTAAATCCTTTCCTGATTCAAATAAAAAAGAAGAAGCTGCATACAAATCTGCAGATAGCTATTATCAAGCATCACCCAGATACAGTCTTGACCAAAAAGAAACTTATACAGCAATTGAAAAGCTTCAGATTTATTTAAATGCTTATCCAGAAGGAGAATATTTTGATCAAGCCAACTCACATTTAGCAGAATTAACAGATAAATTAGAGAAGAAAAGTTACGAGATTGCTAAAAAATATCACCACATGGAATATTGGCAATCTGCTGCCCATGCGTTAAACAACTTTATTGAAGCCAATCCTGGTTCTAAATACAATGAAGCAGCTTATTACTATAAATTCGAAAGCCAATTTATTTATGCTGAAAAAAGTTTTAAAACCTTAATGAGAGAACGTCTACAAAAAGCTGACTCTTACTACAAAGATTATATAGAACGCTACCCAGAAGGAGAATTTATTGAAAAAGCCAATGCTTTAAAAGCAGAAATGGCATTATTATACGAAGATTTAGATGAACTAGAATTATAAAGAAAATCATGAATACAAACCTTAAAGAATCAAACGCGCCTACTTCAACAACCACGATTAATAAAAATCACGTTGATGCGCAAACCAATAATATCTACGAAGCTATTTCGATAGTATCAAAAAGATCTACTCAGATCAATACGGAGATGAAGAAAGAACTAATTGAAAAATTAGAAGAATTTGCTACACATAATGATAGCTTAGATGAAGTTTTTGAAAACAAAGAACAAATTGAAGTTTCTAAGTTTTACGAGCGTTTGCCAAAGCCACATTCTTTAGCCATGGACGAATGGTTAAATGAAAAAATTTACTTCAGAAAAACGGACGAAGAGCTAGATGCTTAATGTCTTTTTTAAAAGGTAAAAATATCTTATTGGGTGTAAGCGGCGGAATTGCCGCTTACAAATCCACTTTTTTAGTTCGCTTATGTATTAAGTCTGCTGCAAAAGTAAGAGTGATACTTACCCCAGATGCAGAAGAGTTTGTAACTCCACTAAGTCTTTCAACACTTTCTAAAAATCCGGTTATTTCTTCTTTTTATAACGAAGAAAAAACTTGGTATAATCATGTTAAATTAGGCGAGTGGGCAGATTTAATGATCATAGCTCCTGCAACAGCCAATACCATTTCTAAAATGGTCGCTGGACATTCTAATAACTTTTTACTTACCACTTATCTGTCAGCTAAGTGCCCTGTTTTTGTAGTGCCAGCAATGGATTTGGACATGTATAAACACCAAAGCACACAGGATAATTTAACTACATTAACTTCTTATGGAAATAAAGTTATTCCAGTAGGAAGTGGAGAGTTAGCTAGTGGTTTGTCTGGTAAAGGCAGAATGGCTGAACCTGAAGAAATTATTGATTTTATAGAAAATCATTTTCAGGAACAATCGCCACTACATAACAAAACTTTTTTAATTACGGCAGGTCCAACTTATGAGCCTATTGATCCGGTAAGATTTATCGGAAATCATTCTAGCGGAAAAATGGGGATGCAAATTGCTAAAGCAGCTCTTCATTTAGGAGCAAAAGTAAAATTGGTTTTAGGACCAAGTGCTGAATTTTACGAACACACCAACTTAGAAATCCTAAAAGTTCAAACTGCGCAACAAATGCTGGATGCGTGTTTGTCTATTTTTAATCAAGTAGATGTAGCTATTGCTACTGCGGCGGTTTCAGATTATAGACCAGCTCAAGTAGTTGATCAAAAAATTAAAAAGAAAGATGAAACGCTCACGTTAGAATTAATTAAAAATCCAGATATTTTGAAAACGCTGGGAGCTAAAAAAACTAATCAGCTATTAGTTGGTTTTGCTTTAGAAACTCAAAATGAAGAAGAAAATGCAATACAGAAATTGAGCAATAAAAACTTAGATTTTATCGTTCTTAATTCTATGAATAATGATGGCGCTGGATTTCAACACAACACGAATAAAATAACTATTTTAGCTGATAACTATAAAAAGGAGTTCGATTTAAAAACCAAATCTGAAGTAGCATCAGATATTTTAACCGAAATCCTTCAACGCATTGCATAACATGAAAAAAGTAGTTTTTTTAATTTTAAGTTTTTCATTTTTGATGCATTTTTCTGCAAACGCACAGGAATTTGATTGCCAAGTAGTAGTTGATGCTAAACAAACTGGAAAACTTCAACTTACCATTTTTGATAATTTAGAAAAGGCTATTCAAGAATTTGTAAATCAAAAAAAATGGACAGATAAACAATACAAAGATCACCAAAAATTGAAGTGTAGTATGTTTATTTTGATCACGAGTTATGATTCAGATAACTTTACAGGAAGTATTCAATTTCAAGCATCAAGACCTGTTTTTGGTTCTGATTATTCTACACCGCTTCTAAATGTTAACGATAGAAATTTTTCATTTAGATATACCGAGTTTCAGCCTTTAAATTTCAATCCAAATTCATTTGAAACCAACTTAATGTCTGTTGTTGCTTATTATTTGAATACAAGTTTGGGCTTAGATGCCGATTCTTTTGAACCTTTAGGCGGAACATCTTATTATGAACAGGCACAACAAATTGCCAATGCTGCACAATCTGCAAATGCAACTGGTTGGGGTGGAAGAGGAAGTAGCGGAGACTTTAACCGCTTTAACATAAACAGAGATTTACTAGCACAAAATTTTAGTACATTTCGGGAAGCGCTTTATGTTTATCACAGAGAAGGACTTGATGTAATGCATGAAGATATAGATTTAGGCAAAGAAAAAATTATTGCTTCTTTAAATATGATTCAAGAAGTAAACAAAACCCGACCTAATTCTGCTTTAATCCGTACCTTTTTTGATGCCAAAGCTGGTGAAATTCAAATGATTTTAAAAGATGGTCCTAAAAAAGACATTGCTTCTATAAAAGAAGCTTTATACAAAATGGCACCTGTTCACAACCGTCTTTGGAAAGAAATAAAGTAAACCACTTATTTTTCACTTCGTATTGCATTTGCTTTTGTATTTTTGAAAAAAAATAAAACTGCGTGCTTTCAAGCTTATCTATTAAAAATTACGCCTTAATTGAAGATGTTCATATCGATTTAAAAAAATCTTTAAACATTATTACAGGTGAAACTGGTGCAGGAAAATCTATTATTCTTGGAGCACTTGGTTTAATTATTGGCAACAGAGCAGATTTGTCCAGCTTAAAAGACAATCAAAAAAAATGCATTATTGAAGCTAATTTCAATATTGCTCACCTTCATTTGAAACCTTTATTTGAAAAACTAGATTTAGATTACGAAACCAACACGATTATAAGGAGAGAGATTTTAGCTTCTGGTAAATCCCGTGCTTTTGTAAATGATTCTCCTGTAAAATTACAAAGCCTACAACTATTGGGTAACGAATTAATCGATATCCACAGTCAGCAAGAAACCCGATCTTTAGCAGAAAGTGCTTATCAGTACCAAATTGTAGATAGTATTGCTGGTGTTGAAGTAGATTTAAAAGCTTTTAAAAAACAAGACCAAAAAATTAAAAAACTGTCTTCTCAATTAAATCAACTTATTGAAAAAGAAGCAGAATTAATCAGAGCCAGAGATTACAAAGCTTTTTTGTTAAGTGAGTTAGAAGAAGCCAAATTGAGTGAAATTCAATTAGAAGAATTGGAAAGTGAACAGCTTCAGTTGAGTAATGTGGAAGCTATCAAAGAACAACTCTCTTTTGCTAGCAACGCTATTCAGGAAGAAAACTATGGAATTTCTGAGCAATTAAATGAAATTAATAATCGGTTTCAAAAAATAAGCGATTTTGGAGAACAGTATTCAACTTTACAAGAACGTTTCAACAGTTTGCGTATTGAAGCAGAAGACCTTTCTTTTGAAGTTGACAAATTGAATACTTCTTTAGAAGATGATCCACAATCTTTAGAAAAAATAAACGATAGATTAGCATTGATTTATAAGCTTCAAAAAAAGCACCAAGTAGAAAGCTTGGAAGAATTGCTTCAAATTGAAGAAAATCTAGCTCAAGAAGTTTTTGAGACGGAAAACATTCAAAATCAAATTTCAAGTTTAGAAAAGGAGATTTCAGCAGAGCAGATTAAATTAGTTGCATTTGGAAAAACGCTACATAAAAAACGAAAAGCGGTGTTGCCGAAGCTAATTGAAAAAGCAAAAGTGCATTTGCAAGATTTGGCCATGCCTAATGTGCAATTTGATTTCCATATTCATTTTACAGAAAAAGCAAGTGCTTTTGGGATGGATGAAATGGAGTGGAAATTTTCAGCAAACAAAGGAAGCAGTCCAAAACCCATCGGGAAAATTGCATCAGGTGGAGAACTTTCTCGGCTTACCTTAGCTTTAAAATTTATTTTAGCAGAACACAAAAAACTTCCAACCATTATTTTTGATGAAATTGACACGGGTGTTTCTGGCGATGTGGCTTTAAAAATTGGCAACATGCTTTCGGCAATGGGAAATTTTTTACAAGTGGTTTCCATTACACATTTACCACAAATTGCCAGCAAAGGCGAACAACATTTTAAAGTATACAAACAAGAATTGAACGCTAGAACAACTACGCAGCTAAAAGCACTAAACAAGGAAGAGCGAATTACAGAGATTGCAGAAATGCTCGGAGGAGATGCTACATCAACTTCAGCAATTGCACATGCAAAAACCTTATTTCAATAAAACAACTTATA
The DNA here is from genome assembly GCF_014640195.1 of Psychroflexus planctonicus. Classification (GTDB taxonomy): domain Bacteria; phylum Bacteroidota; class Bacteroidia; order Flavobacteriales; family Flavobacteriaceae; genus Psychroflexus; species Psychroflexus planctonicus. The sequence goes on along the minus strand of NZ_BMGM01000003.1, from coordinate 182,839 downwards.
TTTACCAACTTAAATTTAACAATTATGGCATACAACTTATTAAAAGGAAAACGTGGAATTATTTTTGGCGCTTTAGATGAAAATTCAATTGCTTGGAAAACAGCAGAGAAAGTTCACGAAGAAGGTGGAAGTTTTGTATTAACCAACGCGCCCATCGCTATGCGAATGGGTTCGATTAATCAATTAGCAGAAAAAACCAATTCTAAAGTAATTCCAGCAGATGCTACCAATGTTGAAGACTTAGAAAAATTAATAGATGAAGCTCAAGAAGTTTTGGGTGGGAAGCTAGATTTTGTATTGCATTCTATAGGAATGTCTATTAACGTTAGAAAAGGAAGAAAATATACCGACCAAAACTACGATTGGACGCACAAAGGTTTAGATGTTTCGGCGATGTCTTTTCATAAATTGATGCAAACCTTGCATAAAAAAGATGCCATGAACGAATGGGGAAGTATAGTTGCGCTAACGTATATGGCAGCACAGCGTGTTTTTCCAGATTACAATGATATGGCAGACAATAAAGCTTTTTTAGAATCTATTGCTAGAAGTTTTGGATATTTTTATGGGAAGGATAAAAAGGTAAGAGTAAATACCATTTCGCAATCTCCAACACCAACTACCGCAGGAAAAGGTGTTAAAGGTTTTGATGGTTTTATAGCTTATGCAGAAAAAATGTCTCCATTAGGTAACGCAACTGCAGACGAATGTGCAGATTATACCCTAACTTTATTTTCTGACTTAACCAAAAAAGTAACCATGCAAAATTTATTTCATGACGGAGGTTTCTCTAACGTAGGTGTAAGTCAAGAAGTAATGGAACAATTTCAATAACAGTATAATTTTCATAGGTTAAACCCCAGTAAATCAATTTGCTGGGGTTTTTTGTTTAGAAAAATTTAATATTTAAGAGAATTAAAAGTCATGTATGCTAACTTTTTTTTAATTTACGCCCACGAATTAAAAAAACATAAAGATGAATAAATTTTTACTAACTGGATTACTATTTGTATTTGGTTTGTGCTTCTCACAAGCCCAATATTGTGTGCCTACCTATGCAACAGGTTGTTCTTCTGATTTAATAGAAGACTTTACCATACCAGACGCAGGTTTTAGTCATTTAGACACAGGATGTTCTCCTGATGCATATGGAGATTTTACTGATGATAGCAATTTAGAAATTGACATGCAAATTAGTGTTCCCTACAACTTTGAAGTAGTTTATGGAACTCAATTTACACAGAGTGTTAAAATCTGGATTGACCTTAACGAAGATGAAGTTTTTGATGAATCTGAATTATTGTTTGAATCTTCTAATCCAGCTGCTCAACATTCAGGAGTACTAACTATTCCTAGTAATTTAACACCAACAACTACGCGAATGAGAGTTATGGGTAGATTTGGTGGATGGGTCGATGGTAACGATGCATGTACGCCAGGCTCTTCTTGGGGAGAAACACAAGATTATACGGTAAATATTACGCCAGCCCCAGATTGTCCTATGCCTACAGGTATTTCAATCAGCAATATTACAGGTGTTACAGCAGATCTTAGTTTTGACGAAGTCTCCGCAGCAGTAAACGGATATACCTATAACGTGTTCTTACAAGACGATGATATTGAAACCGCTGCACCAGTAATATCTGAAACTTTAGCTTCAGATGAAACTTCTACTACAATTACTGGTCTTTCCGGTCAAACAGATTACAAAGTAACATTACAGTCTGATTGTGATACTAACGGATTAAGTAATATAACTTCTCCTATTTCATTCACAACTTTAGAAACGTGTATTCCTCCAAATGGATTTGAAGCCAATAGTATTACAGAAGATTCTGTTATTTTTAGTTGGGATGAAGTTCCTAATGCAGAAGATGGCTATGAATGGTTTGTGTTCAGCGATGGTGACGACCCAGAAGTAGACACTGCTTTGCAATCAGGAACAGTAGATTTTGGAACAAATCAAGTAACCGTTAATGGTTTAGACTCAGGAGAGACTTTTCAGGCGTACATATCATCAGATTGTGGCAGTGTTGATGGGCAAAGTTTATTGAGCGCTGCAATACAATTTACTACACTTTGCTCTACTTTTCCGGCTCCCTATTTTGAAAATTTTGATGGTTCATCATGGGTATCTGGTGGCGGTTTTGGAAATGCAACTCCTTTACCAGAATACGATCCTTGTTGGACAGCCGATCCTGCTTCTCCAGCTTTTTTCTGGGGAACTAGAGAAGATGGAACAGGATCTGGAAGTACTGGCCCTAGTGCAGATGCATCCGGTAGTGGGAATTATGTATATACTGAAGGATCTAACGGTGTAGAAGGAGATGAAGCCTTATTACTTTCTCCACCCATAGATTTATCTGCTCTTGGAACTCCTGCGGTTACATTTAAATACCACATGTACGGACAAAGCATGGGATCTTTTTCTTTAGAAGTAAGGTTAGTAAGTGATTCAGAATGGGACGAAATTTTCTTTGTTGAAGGTGAGCAACAGACATCAAACGATGCAGATTGGTTAGAAGAAATTATTGAAATTGATGCTTATCAAGATGAAGTAGTTCAATTCCGTTTTAAAGCAGTACGAGGAAATGACTTTTATAATGACTTAGGTGTAGATGAATTTCTAGTTGACGAAGCACCAACTTGTTTTAATGTTTCAAACTTAGCTGTAACAAGTACAGTTGTAGATGGTGCATCTTTTTCATGGGATGAAAATCCAGATGCAACAGATGGATACGTTTGGGATGTTTTTGAAGAAGGTGATGATCCATTTACAGACACTCCTATTGCAGATGGATCTTCTACCACCAATTCTGCTAGTGTTTCTGGTTTAGATGCCAGTACTGTTTATCAATTTAGAGTTCGCTCAGATTGTGGCGCTAGTGGTTTGAGCAGTCCTGGTGTTTTAATAAACTTCCAAACAGAATGCGATGTAGTGCCAGCTCCTTATTCCGAAAATTTTGATGGATCTACTTGGGTTTCAGGAACTGGTTTTGGTAATACAGATTCAGAAATAGATCAGTGTTGGGATAGAGACCCAGATGCATTGGGTTTTTTCTGGGGAACTCGAGAAGGAACAACAAGTTCAGGTTCTACTGGACCAAGTTCAGATTTTTCAGGTAGTGGTAACTATATTTTTACAGAAGGTTCTAATGGAAATGAAGGTGATGTTGCTAATTTAACTTCACCACTTATAGACTTAACTCCTTTAACTGATCCATCCGTTTCATTTTATTATCACATGTACGGTCAATCAATGGGAGATTTTATAGTAGAAGTTAAAGAATCTTCTGCTACAGAATGGGACGAAATATTTACTATTTCTGGCTCACAACAAACTTCTAGTGATGATGACTGGATTCAATTATTTCTTGACTTAAATGCATACCAAGGACAAGTTGTACAAATTAGGTTTAAAGCAGTACGAGGGAATGATTTTTATAATGACTTAGGTATAGACGAATTTTCAGTTGACGAAGCACCAACTTGTTTTAATGTAACTGGTTTTACAGTTAGTGCCGGTTTAGATACGGCAACCTTTAATTGGAATGAAATTGAATCTGCTACAGATGGTTATACTATAGAAGTATACAATGAAGGTGATGAAATTGGAGTTGACACTCCTATTGTATCCGAAGATTTAGCACAAGATGTAACTACTTATGAAGCAACAGGACTAACTGAGAATTCAGATTATGTTGCTACTATAATTTCCAATTGCGGTACAGATGGTTTTGGAGAATTGATTACGTTAGAATTCTTTACTGTGGCTTTAGGAGATAATTGTTCAGCTGCTATTGAGATTAGTTCAGTTCCTTACAATACTACAGACGACACTACTAATTACACTGATTTTTATGATGGTAGTGCAGGTGCAGAATGTGGCTCAACTTCACCTTATTTAAATGGTAATGATGTTGTGTATTCATTTACACCAAATCAAGACATGGTCGTTCTTGTAACTATGGATCCAACTAATACATGGTCTGGTATTTTTGTTTATGAATCTTGTGCAGATATTGGTACTCAATGTCTTAATGGTGAAGCAAATTCTGGATCAGACATAAGAGAGTTTGAAGTTACCTTGACCGGAGGCGAAGACTATTTCTTTGTAATATCAACTTTTGCAGCTCCACAAACAACAGGGTATACGCTAGAAATTTCTGAAGTACTATGTGGGGCAGTAAGTGGTTTAGAAACTACATTTATAGGAGGAGAAGAAGTAGACTTAAGTTGGGATTCTGTTCCATCTGCAGTTAATTATCAATGGAAATTATTCAATGCTGGTGCTGATCCAGATACAGACACTCCAATAGAGAGTGGTTCTACATCAGATACTTTTTTAAATCTTACAGATTTAACAAGCTCTACAGCCTATGATTTCTATGTGCTTAGCGAATGTAGTGGAGGTGAAACAGGAAACCTTTCAGATCAATTATCTTTTGTAACAGATTGTTTACCACAGTCTTTTCCAACACCGGTAGAAGACTTTTCTAATGCTACATTTAATTACAATAACAACGATCTAATGCCATGTTGGTCTGAAGGTACAGGAGACTTAACAGCTTCAATGTCTATTACAGATGCTAATAGCACCTGGGGAGCTGGTAACTATGCAAATACGCCTAATACAGAGAATGGCCAATCGGCACGTTTAAATGTATTTGGCACGGGTACAAATTGGTTAGTTTCACAACAAATTGATTTAGGAGACGGAACAACTGATTTGGTGATTGAGTATGATGCAAGCCTTGTGCCTTTTAGTGGTGGTTCTATCGATAGCCCGCAAGTAACCACAATGGGACAGCACACAATTGATGTTGTTGTTTCTACAGACGGAGGTAATACTTGGAGTGACCAAGATATTATTTATACATATGATAATTCAAATATCCCTAGCCCTGATCAAACAGATTATGTTTCATTAGATGGTTATTCAGGTCTTGTAAAAATTGGATTCTATGTAAATAGAGTAGCTTCTGAAGATTTGTGGTTTTCTATGGATAATTTTAGAGTTATTGAGTCTCCAACATGTTTTGCACCGATTAACCTTGAAGCTGAAATAGTAGGTTTAGAAGATGTTGAGTTTTCTTGGGATACCAATGAATTGAATGCTGTTGAAGATGAATGGGAAGTGCAATATGGATTAGAAGGTTTTGAATTAGATAGTGACGAATCTGAATCTGTTATTGTAAATGATACACCTAGTGTAATAGTAGACGGCTTAGCTTCTGCGTCTGATTACGAATTCTATGTTAGATCAATTTGTGGTACAGACGATTTTAGCGAATGGCGTGGACCAGAAAGTTTCAGAAGTCCAATTGTTCCTATTGAAATTGGAGAAGGTGAATTTCATAATGAAGTTTACTGTTATGGTAATTTTGAAACTACCGAGTGGCTATTTGTTTCTACCGCTGATGAAACTTTAGATTTAATATTTAACGCTGGAAGTATTGAAGATACTTCAGGTTCCAACGATGTTCTATTAATATATGATGGATTTAATGAAAACGGAAACTTAATTTACGATTCGTCTTCAGATGGAGCAGTCCTAGCAGGAGTAACTTTAACTTCCACTTCGGGTGGTTTTTATATGAAGTTAACTTCAGACTTGGTTCAATCCTGTCAAGGTGGACAAGGAGAATTACCTGAAGAGTTTGATTTTGATGTTTTGTCAGAAACCTTCTCTACGCCTGGTTTTGGAAAAGAAGATTTTTCTTACTATCCAAACCCTGTTCAATCAAGTTTAAATATTCAATCAGATAAACTAGTTGAATCTATCGAATTGTTTAACATTTCAGGACAGAAATTAATAGTTGAAACGCCTAATAGCAATACACCTAGCATACAAATGCAAGATTTGCCATCAGGAGTTTACTTAATGAAAGTTACAATAGAAGGGAAGTTTGAAACCTTTCAAATTATCAAGGAATAGTCGATATACTTAGTTTGATTACAATAACCCGCTTTTTTAAAGCGGGTTTTTTTGTAATAAATAGTTTACCTTAAAATTTATTTCTGAAAATAATCTTAAATAATCAAGCTTGTTTTAATTTAAATTTATAAGTTTAGGCAAATAAAATAAATATAATAAATTATGAAATTTAAATTACTAAGTTTAAAGTTCACTTTGTTATCCTTGTTGATTTTCAGCGTAAGCTGGGGGCAATACAGTGGTACAGGTGAGTTTAACAAAATTAACTCGACAGCCGAGTTAGAAGACGGTTATTATGTAATTGCAAATGAAACAGATGAGTTTGCAATGAATAATGCACACACAGGAAGTTTATTTCCTGAAACAGCTATCTCTCCTTCAGGAGATCAGTTAACTGATGTCTCTGTAGCAGATGTCTGGTTAATTGAAAATGATGGTACAGGATGGACCATCTACAATGAAGCTGACGATATTTACGCTTCGTACTCTGGATCTAGTAACAATATTCAAGCTGTTGCTACCGTAGCCGGAGACAACGAAAGATGGACTATGGCGTATGACGATACGGAGTCTTACTTCACTGCAACAAATGCAGCAGTAACAGACCGAGTATTACGTTACAATACAGGTTCGCCTAGATTTGTATGTTACGCTTCATCATTTGGAGATAATTTGCAGTTGTACAAACTTGCATCTGCTTCAACACCAACTGCACCTGAAACTTCAGCACCTGTTCCTACAGAAGATGCAGCGAATGTAGTATCTATTTATTCAGATGCGTATACAAATGTGTCTATTGAAGATTTCGATCCATTTTGGGGTCAGCCAGTAGATCCGCAGGTAAATACTACTTTCGACCCAACAGGTGATGGAACTAATTTTGCTTTAGAATATGTAGATTTTACATACCAAGGTACACAATTTGATTCAGATAATAACAATGCACTAGACCTGTCTGACATGGATTATTTCCATGTAGATATATGGGTGCCAGATGGTACAGACCGACAAGTAAGAGTTTCACCAATAAACTTTGGCACAGGAGCTGGAGAAGTACAAGTTGAAGTGCCTTTAACTCCAGGATCTTGGAACAGCGTAACCTTAGACAAAACGGATTTTACAAATATGACTTGGGACGCTGTAAATCAATTGATTTTTAACGGTCAGTTTAATGGAGATGGTTCAGCCAATACCACCCCATTTAATATTTATTTAGACAATATATATTTCAGTCAAGAGCCTGCTTCAACGGGTTGTGACTATGTTTTTGATTTAACAGATACGTGGGGTGATGGATGGAATGGAAATGCGATGGAAGTTTATTTAGACGGTGTTTTATCTACTACAGTCGGAGCTTCGTTTACCGATGGTGCTTCTGCACAAGAAACCATAACTGTAGATGATGCTGCTCAGATTGAAGTTTTTTGGGTAGACGGCAGCTTCGAAAGTGAAGTAGGATTTACAATAACTAATGGAAATGGTGATGAAATTTTCAACTTGCCAAGTGGTTCAGGAAGTTTATCAGATACTACAATTTATACAAGTGCTGTAGATTGTGATAACTGTACTGCACCATATAATCCAAGCAGTAGTGGCGTTAGCCCAACGGAAGAAGAAGTATCTTGGTTAACTTCAGCCTCAGAAGATGCAGGTTATGAATGGACGGTTGTACTATCAGGAGATCCAATTTCAAATGCCGTAGCTTCTGGAGATGCTACTACTGGAACTTTAACTGCAAATGTAACCGGTTTACAAGCAGAAACAGATTATGACATTTATATTAGTAGTGTTTGTGGGAGTGATGTAGGTAATCCTGTTTTATATAGTTTTACAACGCTTGACTCTTGTTTAGCTCCTGAGAATTTATCAGTTTCTAATATAACAGATACTACAGCAGATTTATCTTGGGATTTATCAGTTAATGCTTCTGATGGGTATGATTACGTGTTAATAACAGATGGATCAACTCCTGACAACTCTACAACTCCAACAGGTAGTGTAGGTAGTGGCGTAGATACTGAAAGTCTTACTGGGCTTACTGAGGCAACCGATTATGAAGCTTTTATTCGTTCTAACTGTGGTGGAGGATCATTAAGTGAATGGTCATCAGCATTAAGTTTCACGACGGAATGTGCTACGTTTACATCACTTTCCGAAAACTTTGACAATAGTGGTACAGATTTACCAAATTGTTGGTCTCAAAGCAGTAGTGATGGCGAATGGCAAGTAGATGACTCTCCAACATTTGGAAGTACTTATACCGATAACACTACTGGAAGTGGTTCGTTTGCATTTGTTGATGCTTCAACATTCAATGGAGCCGCAGACGATATTACTTTAACAAGTCCTTTTGTAGATGTGAGTGGCTTGACTACTCCTGCATTAGAGTTTTATGTACATCATTATAAATCTCAAGGCGATGCAGATAATAGTATTACAGTTGAATTCTGGGATGGAACTGCATGGAATCAAGTGTATTTTGATGATCAAGCTAATGTAGATGGTTGGCAACAAGTACTTATAGACTTAGGTTCATTTACCATTACTGGTGATGTACAAGTTCGATTTATTGTAGACAACACACCTGACAATTTCTACAATGAGATTGCAATTGATGATGTTTCTTTTATAGAAGCACCAAGTTGTTTTGCTCCAACATCATTAGAAACTTCTAATGTAGCAGGAACTAGTTTAGATTTTAGCTGGGATGGTTCTTCAAGCTCTGTAAATGGTTATGAATGGGCGATTATTGATGATTCAGGTGATATTTCAGATGATACCACTTGGATTGATAATGGCTCTACTGATGTGAATACAACAAATGATACATCAGCTTTATTATCGCCAGAAACAGATTATGTATTATATGTAAGAACAGATTGTGATACGGATGGTTTAAGTGATTGGGCATCAATTAGCTTCACAACAACTGTTTTGTGTCCAACGCCAAGCGATTTAGCAACAAATGGTATAGATGATACCTCTGTAAATCTTGAGTGGACTGCAGCAATCTCTGAAACCGCTGGGTATGAATATGTTTTAATGCCTGATGGTTTAGACCCTGTTGATGACTTTGGAGACAATGTAGCTAACGGTACAACTGCTGCTGGGGAAACTACACTTTCCTTAAGTAGTTTAAGTTCAGAAACTTCATATGATTTTTACTTGCGTGCAGTATGTGATGCGGGAGAGTTTAGTGAATACATTTCAGTAAGCTTTACCACAGCATGTTCAGCTGCAACGTTGAATTATGAAGAAGATTTCACAGGATTTACTACCAATATCAATACTTCATCACCTTGTTGGGCTGAAGGAACAGGAATCTTTGATAACGTAACCTTTGGAGGTTGGGGTGGCCAGAATTTTAATAATGATGCTGCCAATCCAAATGGAACTGCTTTGTACATTAATCTATATAGTAGTTCAACTAGTAGTGACTGGGCAGCTAGCCAAACAATCGATTTAGGCGCTGGTAGTGCAGATAATATTTTATCTTATGATGCTTTTGTTAAACCTTGGTCTGGAGATGAAACCGTGACCGATATGGGTAACCATTCTGTACAAGTAGTTATTTCGGAAGACGGTGGTTTAACTTGGGATTTAGCAACCAACAGTGTAGCTACCTACGATAACAATAATATTCCAAATGATTTATCAAATACTGAAGAAGAAATTTCATTGGCAGGATATTCAGGTGTAATTCAAGTAGGATTTTACGCAGAACAAGATGGAACTACTCCAGATTTAAGATTTTACATCGATAATGTTTTTGTAGGTGTACCACCAACATGTGATGCCCCACTTGGTTTAGACGTTTCTAATATTACATTAGATGGAGCTGAATTATCTTGGGATGCAGTTGTTAACCCGGCTACTGAAGATGCATATACTTGGTATGTATTTGCAGAAGGAGATGATCCTGCAGTAGATACTCCTGTAGACTCTGGAGTTACAGATGACACAAGCGTAACCGTTACTGGATTAATGGCTGAAACAAACTATGAATTTTATGTGGATGCAGATTGTGGAGCTGATGGAGAAAGTGAACTAAGTGATGCTTTTTCATTCTTCACAGGATATTGTAGTCCAGTTCATACTAGTACTTTTGATTATGTTGCTTCTTTAGAAACCCTTGGAGCTGTACAAAATGTATCTATTGCTCAAACTGAACAAGGTCCTAACAGCGGTTATCAAGACTTAACTTCAGAAACCATAGAAGCATTTGTAGATTCTTCTTTTGATGTAGAAATTGAATATAGCTTTGATAATTTTGGTGCAAAAGCTTGGGTTGATTGGAATAATGACTTAGAATTTGCTGAAGATGAAGTGATATTTACAGATGAAAATGACGCTGATACAGCAACTTCTGTCTTTACAGTACCAAGTGATGTAACTCCTGGAGATTACAGAGTAAGATTCAGAGCTTACTGGCAAAATAATATAGATCCAGGATCTTGTGAATCAATTACTTATGGAGATGCATTTGATTATACATTAACTGTATCAGATCAGCCAGATCCAGTATTTGCTAACGTTCAGATAATTCACAATTCACCAGATCCAGCCGCTGCATCTGTAGATGTGTATTTAGACGGACAATTGCTACCTGCTTTAACAGGTGTAGATTTTAGAACTGCTAGTGAGTTTTTATTAGCTCCTGCAGGTGTAGACTTTGTAGTAGATGTGGTTCCAGCTGGAGCAGATTTATCAGAAAGTGTGCACACTGAAACCTTCAATTTAATGGAAGATGAGAATTACATCATCGTAGCCAATGGAGTTTTAGATACTGATGCATTTATTAGTGATAATGCATTTGAGTTATCTGTTTATGCAGGCGCACAAACAGTAGCTGCAGATCCAACGCAAGTAGATGTATTGGTGCACCACGGTTCACCAGATGCACCAGCGGTAGATGTAAATGAAACTGATGCTGGAAACTTGGTATCTAATATTGCTTATCCTGAATTTGATGGATACTTAAACTTAGCCGTTGCAGATTACACCATAGAGATTGCGGCAGCAGGAGATCCAGCAGCATTGTTTTCTTATGAAGCACCATTAGCTACCTTAGGAGGCTTTGAAGGCGCTGCAATTACAGTTGTAGCAAGCGGATTCTTTGGAGATGATGCAGATACAGACAATGGCTTTGGATTATGGGTAGCCACAGCAGCTGGTGGTCCTTTATTAGAGTTACCAGAAACAAACATTTCTACAATAGACTTCGATTCAGCTAACTTTACATACTATCCAAACCCTGTAAAGACTAGCTTGACCATTGAAGCGCAAAACAATGTAGAGCAAGTAGAAGTATTCAATGTGTTAGGGCAACGTGTAATTACGCAACGTCCAAACCAAACCAATCCAAGATTGGATATGAATACACTTGAATCTGGAGTATACTTAATGAAAGTAAGCATCAATGGTGCTAACAAAACATTCCAGATTATAAAAGACTAAACTCTTTTAAATATCAAATCAAAATCCCAGTACGAAAGTGCTGGGATTTTTTTATACTTTATATTTACAGCATGGAATATTTGTATTCATTTATTATTCCCGTTTTCAATAGGCCAGATGAAATTGATGAGCTTTTGTCTAGCCTTATCAATCAAAATTTGCAAATCCCTTTTGAAGTGGTTATTGTAGAAGATGGGTCAACTAAAACATGCGACCACATTATAAAAAAATACAATTCAAAAATTCAAATTCATTACTTTCAAAAAGAGAATACTGGACCTGGCGATTCAAGAAACTTTGGAATAAAAAATGCCAATGGAAACTTCTTTCTTATCTTAGATTCAGATGTTATCCTTCCTGCTAATTATTTACAAAATATAGATTCTTTTTTAAAGAAAAACACTACTATTGAATGTTTTGGTGGTCCAGATTTAGCTCATGTAAATTTTTCTAATTTGCAGAAAGCTATCGATTTTACCATGACTTCATTTTTAACTACAGGTGGAATTCGGGGAAATAAAAGGCAAATACAACAATATGAGCCGAGAAGTTTCAATATGGGAATTTCGCAAAATGTATTTCGGTTAACCAATGGTTTTACCAACATACATCCAGGAGAAGACCCAGACTTATCCATTCGTATACAAAAATTAGGCTTTCCAACTGTTTTTCTACCAAATGCAGGTGTGTATCATAAAAGGAGAATTTCTTGGTATAAGTTCTTTCAACAAGTCTACAAATTTGGTTTAGTTAGGCCCATTCTATTCAAAAAACACAAAAGCAGTTTTAAACTGAGCTATTTTTTTCCAAGCATTTTTTCAATAGGATTATTATGTAGTTTCTTACTGTTGTTTATAGGTTATCCAGCGCTTTTTTTTCTGTTTCTTTTGTATATGTTATGCTTGGTTTTAGTTTCATTTATGAAGTATAAATCCGTTACTATTTCGCTATTTGTTATCTTGGCGGTAACTATACAATTTGTAGGATATGGTTTTGGTTTTCTAAAAAGTATATTTTATTTTCATTTACTAAATTATAAACCCCAAAAACAATTTCCATTTTTATTTTATAAAGGAAACAACACTTTTTAATGACAAAGATTGATATAAATAAAAAGAAGATTACAAAATCATTAAGCCAAACCAATTGGAAAGCAATTTTGTTTTTTACAACATTTACATTTTTGTTATGGATTATACTTCAATTTACCAAAACACATAATGTTGATGATGAAATTAGCATTGCTTTTTCAGATGTTCCAGTAAAAGAGATACTTTCTGTTCAAGAAATTCAATTGCCTATAAACATTGAGCAAACTGGCTTTTCACTTTTTAAAAAACAATTTATTGATGGTAAGATTGTATTTCCTATAAACGAATTACAAAAAAAAGATTCGGTTTATGTATTTCAAAGCAGTTTGTTTATTACTCAAATTGCAAAAAAACTCAAACTATCTACCGAAGAATTTAGTGTTACCAACAAAGAAGTTATTATTCCGTTTGATGTAAAAGCTACTAAAAAAGTTCCGATACATAGCAATATAGAAATCAATTATGCCAAATCTTATGCTAGTTACAAAGGCGTTCAGATCAATCGTGATTCGGTAAACATTGCTGGACCAACAAATGAAATAAAAGGCATAAAAAGCATAGAGACAGAAGAACTTATTTTGAAATATGTCAGAAAGAATTCATCCGGTGAATTGCCATTGTTGAAACCTTTTACAGATGCGGTTGCCCTTGAATTTGATAAAGTAGATTATGCTTTTGAAGTTGAAAAATTTTCAGAACAGAGTTTTAATTTACCCATACAATTAAAAAATGCTCCTGATAACTATCAAGTAGAATTAATTCCAAATAGCATAACTATCAAGTTTCAATCTAGTTTAGACGAATTAGAAAATATTAATGAAGAGGATTTTCAAATTGAATGTAACTTCAATTCTGCTTTAAGTGAAGCTTCAATTTTAGTACCTAAATTAACGGAAAAACCCAAAAAAGCAATCCGTATTCAACTTACACCCAACCGAATTGAATATATACTCAGAAAATAAATGAAAACAATAGTTATTGGTATTACTGGCGGAATTGGCAGTGGTAAAACCACTGTAGCTAATTTTTTTAAAGATTTAGGAGTTCCAGTATTTATTGCAGATGAAGAAGCAAAACGTTTAATGAGTACATCTATTAAATTGAAGGAACAAATTACTGCCAACTTCGGCAGTGAAGCTTATAAAGATGGACAATTGAATCGGGAATATTTAGCCAGCAAAGTCTTTAATCATAAAGAAGCTTTAGAACAGCTAAATAAGGTAGTTCATCCAGCTGTAGCTGAAGCTTTTTTAGAATGGAAAAACAAACAAGATTCAACACTAGTTGCTTATGAAGCTGCTATTCTTTTTGAAAAAAATAGACAGGAAATATGCGATTATACCATTTTGGTAGTTGCTCCTAAAGAAACTAAGGTACAACGCATCCAACATAGAGACAATGCAAAGCGTTCTCAAATTGAAGCAAGAATGAGTAACCAATGGACAGATGAACGCAAAATGAAATTAGCTGATTTTATAATAAAAAATGAAGAATTAATAAAAACAAAAGAAAAAGTGCAGGATATTTATAAATATTTAAAGAATATTCATAAAATTTAAATTATTTTGCAGTTAATATTTTCTTAAAGCAACAAATGTTAAAAGCCTTAAATTTTACATTTGGGGTATGAATAAAAAGCTTTTTCGACTATTAATTGTTTTGATGAGTATTTCCTTGATTGGAATTATCTTTGTCCAGGGATATTGGATTAAAAATTCTGTTGAAAGCAGCGAAGAACAATTTTCAATTTCGGCTAAACAAGTATTAATCAATGTGGCTAGAACCGTTGAAAATGAAGAGATTGACAAATATTATTTTGAAGTGGCTGCCATGGCAAATTCAGCCAACGCTTTAGATACACAATTAAGTGAACTCTTTCATGTAAAAGATAAAGACGAATCCAGCGAATATTATGTGTATTCAAATTCAATTTTGCAGGAAGATTACAAAGTTTCTTCTCCATTTCTTTACGGTGACCAAGATAGTATTGAATTTAGAAAGTTGGTAAATAGAAAAGTAACCCGAGTTGTTCGAAAAGAAGGTTTAGACGATAAACAACTTTCTGCAATGGATCGGTATGAAAAAATCCAAAATATGGATAGGGAAGAACGCTATTTAATGCGTGACGCTATTCAGGAAGGAGCGAGTATGCTGCCAATACATCAGCGCATTAAAGTAGACCATTTAAAAGCCTTAATTAAGGAACAAGTAAAACAGCGAAACTTAACTTCAGACTTTGAATATGGCATTTACAGTAACGATTTACCAACCAAAGTACGTTCTGAAAATTTTGTTTTAAATTCTCCTTCAACCTACGGAGTTCCTATTTTTCAATCTAAAAACAAACAAGACAACTATAAACTTTTTATCAATTTTACCGATAAAAATAAAGAGATCTTGTCATCGGTTTCAAAAATGGCAATCATCTCTATCATCTTCACCATAATTATTGTGTTGGCCTTTTCTTCAGCTATAAGTCAACTTTTTAAACAACGTCAGATTTCAGAAATAAAAACTGATTTTATCAACAACATGACGCATGAATTCAAAACACCAATAGCAACTATCAATTTGGCTTTAGATTCAATGAACAACCCTAAAATTGGTGAGAATAAAGAAATGATGAATCGCTATCTGAAAATGATTCGCGATGAAAACAAACGCATGCATGCGCAAGTGGAAAATGTCTTGCGTATTTCTAAATTAGAACGCAACGAATTGGATATAGACAAAGACAGGCAAAAATTACACGATTTAATTGATGCGGCAGTAGGTCATGTAGATTTAATTGTGAAAAATAGAAATGGTTATATTCAAAAGCACTTAGAAGCAAACAAATCTTCAATTCTAGCCAACGAGTCGCATTTTACCAACGTTATTGTAAATGTGCTGGATAATGCTATTAAATATTCACCAGAAGAACCAAAAATTGACATTTTTACTGAAAACGTAAAAAATTACATCATTCTAAAAATTACCGATCAAGGTTCAGGAATGAGCAAAGCAGTTCAAAAGAAAATATTCGATAAATTTTATAGAGAACATACCGGAGACGTGCACAACGTAAAAGGCCATGGCCTTGGTTTGGCGTACGTTAAACGTATTGTAGAAGACCACCACGGTGAAATATCCGTAGAAAGTGAAAAAGGAGTCGGAAGCTCCTTCATTATTAAATTACCCTTAATATCTTAAACATATGGAAACTGAGAACAAAAAAATCTTACTAGTAGAAGACGATCCGAATTTCGGAATTGTATTGAAAGATTACCTTACCATGAATGATTATGACGTGACCCACGCCAAAAATGGAATGGAAGGATTTGAAAAATTCAAAAAAGGAGATTACGATTTATGTATTTTAGACGTAATGATGCCTTACAAAGATGGATTTACTTTAGCTAAAGAAATTAGAGAGAAAAACGAAGACATTCCAATTATCTTTCTTACAGCAAAATCCATGAAAGAAGACGTATTAAAAGGTTATAAAGTAGGAGCAGACGATTACTTAAATAAACCTTTTGATAGCGAGGTATTGTTGATGAAAATAAAAGCCATCATGCAACGTAAAGCTAGCGATAGCATTGCCGATAGC
The DNA here is from genome assembly GCF_014640195.1 of Psychroflexus planctonicus. Lineage (GTDB taxonomy): Bacteria > Bacteroidota > Bacteroidia > Flavobacteriales > Flavobacteriaceae > Psychroflexus > Psychroflexus planctonicus. The sequence goes on along the minus strand of NZ_BMGM01000003.1, from coordinate 166,761 downwards.
AAGCAATTTGAGTTCAATATTGGAAATTTCCATTTGAATTCTAAACTTCGTTTCTTAACCTTTAAAGATGATGAGCCTATTAAATTATCTCCAAAAGAAAATGAGCTTTTACGTTTGTTGGCTTTACATGAAAACGATTTAATGCCACGTGAATTGGCGCTTACTAAAATTTGGAGAGACGATAATTACTTTACATCTAGAAGTATGGATGTGTATATCGCCAAATTGAGAAAATACTTAAAAGTAGACGATTCTGTTGAAATTTTAAACATCCACGGTGAAGGTTTCCGTTTGGTGGTTAAAGGATCTGACGGAAAAACAGCATAAGCAATTGCAAACTGCTTTTCAGTTTCAAGTTACACAGGCAAATTAATTTGCCTGTGTATTCTTAACTTCAATTTGTTGAATAATAGTTTCAAGTGGAGTTTGGTAATCAAACCAAATTACATCTTCTTCTTGATTTTTAAACCAAGTCAATTGTCGCTTGGCAAAGCGCCTTGTGTTTTTTTTGATTTCTGAAACAGCTTCAACTAAGGTGCAATTTCCTTCTAAATAGTTAAATAGTTCTTTGTATCCAACCGTATTGAGTGCATTTAAGTTTCGGTGCGGGAAAAGTTTTTTGGCTTCATCAAGCAAGCCATTTTCCATCATGATATCTACGCGTTGTTCAATCCTGCTGTAAATAATTTCTCTTTGAGCGCTTAAGCCAATTTTTAAGGTAGTGAAGTTTTTATCCTTCTTCTTTTGTCCTAAAAAAGAAGAATATGCCTTACCCGAAGCACGATAGACCGACAAGGCACGAATCACTCGTTTTGGGTTGTCAACAGCAATGGAGTTATAAGTTTGTAAATCTACTTTTTTCAGTTCAACTTGCAAGTGAGCTAAGCCTTTTTCTTTCAATTCTTGATTTAATTTTTCTCGAATTTCTTCATTTACTTTAGGAAATTCATCTAAACCCTCAGTAACCGCTTTTACATACAAACCGCTACCGCCCACTAAAAATACTTTATCCTGTTGTTTAAAAAGCAACTTCAGTTTTTTATCAGCATCTTGTTCAAATTTTCCGACGCTATACTGTTCTTCAATAGAAATATGCTGAATAAAATGATGTTGGGCAGCCGCTAATTCTTCAGTTGAAGGAACCGCTGTACCGATATTCATTTCTTTGAAAAATTGCCTGGAATCTGCAGAAATAATTTCAGTTTCAAAATGCTTTGCTAACTGAATAGCCAAAGCCGTTTTACCTATAGCGGTAGGTCCTAAAATGCAAATGAGTTGATTTTTTATAGGGCGCATTTACTTCGTTTTTTTCTTCTTGTCCTTTTTCTTGTTCAAAGAATATCCACAAGCGTGGCAATATTCTGCATGGTTTTGATGTTTGTTTTCCCCACAATTAAAGCAATCTTGCGTATTGTTGTGTAAGCGTTCTTCCTTTACCATTTCTGCTGAAACAATTCCCGTAGGAACAGCAATTACACCATAACCCATCATCATAATAATAGAAGCCACAAATTGACCAATAGGAGTTACGGGATGAATATCGCCATAACCTACCGTAGTTAAAGTAACAATTGTCCAATAAATACTTCGCGGTATGGATGTAAACCCATGTTCAGGACCTTCCACCATATACATAATTGCGCCTGCAATAAATGAAACAATAATTACACTATACAAAAAAGTCAATATTTTGGGCAAAGAATTATTAATTGCCACACTAATTTTTGCACCTGCTCCAGTGAATTTCGCCAGTTTTAAAACTCGAAATACTCGCAATAATCGCAATGCACGTAAAGTGAGCAAAGCTCCCGAACCAGCAAAAACTAAAGAAATATACAATGGGATGGTGCTTAAAAAATCAATGATGCCATAAAAACTAAAAATATACTTGCTGGGTTTTTTGATGCTGATGATTCGCAAAGCATATTCAATAGTGAAAAAGATAGTGATGACCCATTCTGCAATTACAAACCAATCATGGTAAGCCTCGTACAAATAATCTACCGAATCTAACATCACCAATACAAGGCTGATGATGATTACAATGAGCAGGATTACATCAAAAAGCTTTCCTGCTTTGGTGTCTGCTTCATAAATTACCTCGTGGAGTTTTTCCTTCCAAGTCATGAGTTCAAAATTACTGAAATCATTTTAAATGAATTAACTTAATACGTTTTTCATTTTTTCGAATATAGGCTTGCACAATATGTCTTGCATCTCGGTTATCATCTAAAGGAGTAATCACTTGTTGAAGAATTTCAGGGTTTTGAATTTGGTAATTTAAATTGAAAAAGCCCATGCCTTTCAATTCACCATCAGCTACCCAAACCACCGATTTTTCAGACCTGTTTCTACCTCGATCAACCACCAACATATTCTTTCTGTCGAAGCTGTAGCGGTCTAAAACTTGCTGTGCTCTACTATTGTAACTTTCAACCGATTCATCTCCCACGCAAGCGCCTTGACAAACTTTAATGGTATAATTAAAACAGGCTCCTTTGGTTTTGTGTAAGCCACATAAACGCTGGCACAAATTGTATTCTTCCACAATAAAATTCAGCACAGACTTGGCTTGCATACTATTGGTGAAAGTAGTTATAGGTTCAGCTTTTTGGTTGGCCGAACCTATTTTAAATTCAATATAGCCATCCGAATTTACCTTGCTATACAATGCGTGTGTAAAAAGTTTCTTTTTTAAAGCCCGATTGTATTTGGGTTGAATTTTTTTAATTTCCTGATTCTCTTTCAGCAAAGCAATAAGTTCGCTGCCAGTAACTTCTATGTTAATCTGCTCAACTTCTTGTTGAATTTGCCTAGACTTAGGACTATCGTTGGTGAAATGTTGATTAGCTCGCTTTCTTATATTCTTACTCTTCCCGATGTAAATAATTTTTCCATCAGCGTTATGAAAATAATACACGCCCGTTCGTGCAGGCAATTCTTCAATTAAACGGATTAATTTTTGGTCTTTTCGCTTCTTCGGTTTCACCTGAATACTCTCTGAGATAACTTCTTTTGAAGTATCTTTTTGTAACAGCAATTTAAACAATTCTACTGTAGCTAAGGCATCTCCAGAAGCGCGATGCCGGTTGGTAATTGGGATGCCTAAATTTTTCACTAACTTTCCTAATGAATACGAAGGCAAATCAGGCATCAATTTTTGGGATAAATCTACAGTGCAAATGGATTTACGTTCAAACTCAAATCCCAATCTACTAAATTCAGTGCGTAAAATTCGGTAATCGAATTTAGCATTGTGTGCCACTAAAATACATTCATCTGTAATTTCAACAATGCGTTTCGCTACTTCGTAAAACTTAGGCGCATTGCGAAGCATTTCATTATTAATTCCCGTGAGACCAACTACAAAGGATTGTATTTTACGCTCAGGATTGATTAAGCTAATAAATTGGTCTACAATCTTTTCGCCATCAAATTTATAGATAGCAATTTCGGTGATGCCTTCTTCGTTGTACTTTCCTCCGGTAGATTCTATGTCTAATATGGCAAACAAAGGCTATTTTTTAGTTTCGTTTGCCAAAGATAGCACTTCCAATCCGAATCATGTTGCTACCGTGTTGAATCCCTAATTTGTAATCTCCACTCATTCCCATGGATAAAATTTGAAGCTGTGGATGCGTAGTTTTCAATTCGTCATATGTTTTTTTCAAAAAGGAAAATTCCCTTTCAATTTGAGCTTCATCGTCCGTGAAGGTTGCCATTCCCATTAAACCTACAATCTTTATATTTTCAAATTTACTGAGTTGTTCATTCAAAAGTAAAGCCTTTAAATCATCCTTACTCATTCCAAATTTTGAATCTTCTTCAGCGATTTTCAATTGAAGTAAACACCGAATTTCTCGTTCGTTTTGCTTGGCTCTTTTGTTGATTTCCTTCAGTAATTTCAGCTTATCAACCGCATGAATCAAACTTACATACGGTGCCATGTATTTCACCTTATTGGTTTGTACATGCCCAATCATGTGCCATTCAATATCCTTGGGAAGCGCTTCCCATTTGTCCGTCATTTCTTGGATTTTGTTTTCTCCAAAAATGCGCTGTCCAGCTTCATAAGCTTCCATTACATCGGCATTGGGTTTGGTTTTGGAAACCGCAACCAAAGCTACGTCCTCAGGAATTTTAGCTAAAAAGGTTTTGATGTTTTTTGAAATATTTACTGACATAATTTTCAATTCTTAAAATTCGTGAATACAAATCCCACTTCGTAATTTGGGATCGATGTAAGTACTTTTGGGCGGCATGCTTAAACCTTGGTCGGCTATTTGCTTCACTTCTTGCATCTGAATTGGCAACATACCAAAACCAACCGCATATTTATTAGCGTCTACTTTTCCTTTTACATAAGCCATGTCTTTTTGAGCTGGAACGTAAGTTACACGCTTGCTATTTTTGAAATTTTGAATTCCTAATATGGGTTTTAAAATGAAGTTATTCAAAATTTGCGCATCCAATTCATCTAAAGCATTGTTGAATGTTTGGTGATTTTTCCGAAGATATAAAGAATAAAATTCACCATCCAAATACATACTAAAATGATGTTTATAGGTTGGCTTGTAATATTCTTGCTTTCGGTTTTCTATTCTGAAATATTCGTCCAATTGGATTAAAAATTCTTCTTTGCTTAATCCATTCAAGTCGGTAACTAATCTGTTAAACTCCCGAATTTTCAATTGATTCTCTGGAATTAAATAGCTTAAAATGAAGTTATAAGCTTCATCTCCAGTATGTTCTTCATTTTCAAGTGCCATTTCATTAGCAAGCATAACCGAAGATGAAATACGATGATGTCCATCAGCAATATACAAATGCGAAATTTTATCTATGGCAGTTTCAATTGCTTCAATTTGAGCCGAATCTTTTATAACCCAAACATAATGCGTTTCTCTAGAAGTCGTGGTAAATTCGTATTCCGCTCGATTTTGAATAACTTCAGCAGTAATTTCATCTAATTGATTTTGCTTAGGATACGTCAACAAAACAGGATCGGTGTTGAAACGAACCGTTTTCAAATAATCTGTAAAAAGTGAAACCCGCTTCGATAAAGTTTCTTCGTGGAGTTTGATTTTATTTTGATTGTAATCTTCTGCATGACAGCAACCTACAAAACCTGAAAACACATCACCATTTCGGTAATGAATTTGGTGCAACAAAAAAACGGGCTGTTCTTCGGTTTTGAAAATTTCATCTTCTTTAAATTCTAAGAAGCGATTTTTTACCAAACTAAAGCGTTGTTTTCCTGCAATTTCTTTTTTGTATTTGTAACCCGGATTTACAATGTGCAAAAAAGAAAACGGATTGTGTTCCAATCGAGCTTCGCGCTCTTTTTTAGTATAACTTTCATACGGACGCGAAGCCACCAAACTCACTTTGGTTCGGGTGGGTCTTGTAGCTTGAAATGCACAGAATTTAGGCATTTTAGTGGGTAAATTGACTAGAAACAACTTCCGCTTTTCTGCTTTCGCTGTAATCGTAAAAACCTTCACCTGATTTTACACCCATTTTTCCTGCTCTTACCATATTTACTAACAACGGGCAAGGTGCGTATTTTGGATTTTTGAATCCGTCATACATTACTTCCAAAATAGAATGACACACATCCAATCCAATAAAGTCAGCTAATTGTAGCGGTCCCATCGGATGCGCCATGCCTAATTTCATTACGGTATCAATTTCTTGAACGCCAGCAACTCCAGTATACAATGTTTCAATGGCTTCATTGATCATCGGCATTAAAATTCGGTTGGCAACAAAACCAGGATAATCGTTTACTTCGGTTGGAACTTTTTTCAAGTTTTTAGCCATTTCCACCACTTTGTCGTTGGTTTCGTCTGAAGTATTGTAACCACGAATGATTTCAACCAATTTCATGATCGGTACCGGATTCATAAAATGCATGCCAATTACTTGATCTGGTCTAGAAGTTACCGCTGCAATTTTAGTAATGGGAATCGATGATGTGTTGGTTGATAAAATGCAGTTTTCTGGACATATTTTATCTAAACTTCTAAAAATATCCAACTTGATTTTTTCATTTTCTGAAGCTGCTTCAACTACTAAGTCGGCTTGCTTTGCTCCATCTTCTAATTTCGTAAAGGTTGAAATATTTTTTAAGGTGGAAGTTTTTTCTTCTTCACTAATTTTTTCCTTAGCCAGCATGCGGTCTAAGTTTTTAGTGATGGTAGCTAGACCACGGTCTAAATTTTCTTGACTTAGGTCTACTAAACTTACTTGGTATCCAAATTGTGCGAAGGTGTGGGCAATTCCATTTCCCATGGTTCCTGCGCCGATTACGGTTATATTTTTCATGTTATGTTTGTTTTAATTTTCCTATCCCTAGCCCTTTCCAAAGGAAAGGGGACTTTTTTCCTTTCTCTAACTTTTTCCTATCTGTAACTCTTTCCAAAAGAAAGAGAATTATATTTTTTCAAAGTATTAATTGAATAATTATCCTTCTAACTTCTAACTAGTAGCTACCAGCTAAAAGCTAACGGCTATTTCCCAAAGGCTTCAATCACTTGCATGGCCACTTTTAAAGCTTTGGTACCATCTTCTAAATTGACGATGGGTCTTGTTTTATTTGTAATGGCATCGGCAAAGGTTTCCAATTCGTCTAAAATGGCGTTGTTGCTTCCTACATCTGGATTATCGAAATAAATTTGTTTTTTCACACCTTCTGCATTTTGCAAAATCATATCGAAATCGCCTGGATTTTCTGGAGCATCTTTCATTTTAACTACTTCAATTTGCTTTTCTAAGAAATCGACAGAAATGTAGGCGTCCTTTTGAAAAAACCTAGACTTTCGCATATTTTTTAATGAAATTCGGCTTGCGGTTAAATTCGCGACACATCCATTTTCAAATTGAATTCGTGCATTAGCAATATCGGGTGTTTCTGAAATTACCGAAACTCCTGAAGCATTGACCTGTTTTACATCTGATTTTACCACGCTTAAAATCGCATCGATATCATGAATCATTAAATCCAAAACAACGGGCACATCGGTTCCACGCGGGTTGAATTCTGCTAAGCGGTGCGTTTCAATAAACATCGGGTTTCCAATTTTAGAAATCGCTGCTCGAAATGCTGGATTGAAACGTTCTACATGTCCAACCTGACCTAAAACTTTGTGTTTTTTAGCCAGTGTAATCAATTGTTCTGCTTCTTCAACGGTATTGGTGATGGGTTTTTCTAAAAACACATGTTTTCCTTTTTCAATAGCCATTTTAGCCATTTCAAAATGAGAGAGCGTAGGCGTTACAATGTCAATAACATCTACTTCTTCGAGTAATTTATTATAATCTGAATAAAAGGAGTAACCGAAATCTTTTTCAATTTCTTTCGCATAATCAGGGTTTACATCGTAAAAACCAACTAATTTATATTTGGGAGATTCGTTGAGTAAACGCAGGTGGATTTTTCCTAGATGTCCCGCGCCTAAGACGCCAATTTTAAGCATAAGTTTTGCATTTCCTACAAAGGTAGCATTCTTTTTTAGTTTCCATAAAAAGCTTGTGTTTTTTAAAGATTGCTTAGGATTTGAAGGAATGCAAAAATTTGATATTAGATATGAAGAGCCTGTCTGTGTGACCTTTTTAGGTAGTTTAAATGGTAGAAGTTTTAAAAAGTTAGATAATAAAAGTTGGATTGTAGAAGTTAGCAGTAGTGAAGCTTATTGAATTGGAATACAATTTCAATTTACCCATACTTACAAAATAGAAAACCCTAAATTAGCAGAACATTGTTCAGTTAATTTAGGGTTTTCTAAAATATAAAATAGCTTTAAATGAAGCTTTTAAACTAAAAATCTTCAATAGCAGAACTTAAATCATATACTTTACTGCCTTTTAATTTGGCTTCTAAAATACTCGCACCAGCAGCACTTCGGTAACCGCCTGCACAATGAACCACAACGTGTTTATTAGGCTTAATTTCTTCAGCAGATTTGCGTAAATCATTTAATGGGTGATTATCAGAAGATTCAAACTTTACTTCGTTTTGATGTTCGCTTTTACTGCGAATGTCAATGATGTGGTATTGTTCTTTATTGGCTTTAAACTCTTCAACATCCAATACTTCAGTAGAAACTAATTTGGCTTCTCGACCGATTGTTAATACCGCTTCAATTTGTTTTTCGTAGCCAATTTTTGCAATTCTACTTAAAATACTTTCAATGTCACTCACACTTTTTACTACTACATAAAACTGTTCTTCGGGTTGAATAATCGCACCTAACCAAGTTTCAATTTTATCGCTTTCGCTTCTAGCCATAATATTGAAACTTCCTTCAAAATGACCATTCTTGAAATCGGCTTCATCTCGAACATCTACAATTGGCAGCTGCTTTTCAATAGTATTGGTGTACAATTTCAACGGAATTCCGTTTGTGCTTTGTTGAAAATTGGCAGCTCCTTTTTTATTTATATCCACATTAAAACCGAAATAACTCGGAATAAACGGTTGATCTTTTAAAATTTCGTTGACAAACTCTTCTTGAGTTTGGTCTTGAAACGCCCAGTTTCCAGTACGTTCGTTTCCTAATGTTGAGCTTGCTGCATCACTCATGTTTTTACCACATAAACTTCCTGCTCCATGAGCTGGATAAATCAAGACATCATCTGCTAAGTCAGTGAATTTCTCTTGTACGGTTTTATACATGGCTTCTGCTAATTCTTGGCGTTTGGCTTTCATGTTTCCCGCTTTTTCACGTAAATCGGGTCTACCTACATCGCCAATAAATAAAGTGTCTCCAGTAAATAGCGCTTTGGAATTGCTGTTTTTATCGGTAACATAAAAACTAATTCCATCAGGCGAATGTCCTGGCGTATGGATAGCTTTTACTGTAGCATTTCCAAATTCAAATTGATTTCCTTCATCAAAAGCTTGGTGCGGATATTCAGCACCAACCATTTTACTCACATAAATTGTAGCTCCCGTTTCTTGGTGAATTTGTAAATGACTACTCACAAAATCAGCATGCGGATGCGTTTCTAATACTGCAATTATTTCAGCATCATTTTCTTCTGCAAATTGATAGTAGGGTAGTGGGTTTCTGGCTGGATCTATTACAATTACTTTTTGTTTGCTCAGTATAGCGTATGAATAATGCGCTAAAGGCGCATCTTCAAATTGTTTGATTTTCATAGTTTTTTTATTTAATTAGACATTCTTCCAGTTGCACAACTAACAAAGGATTTTGCTTTACTACTAAAGGCATTTTTATCGCCTTCTACAGGATAACCTAAATTAAGCAAAGCTTTCTTTAAAGATGCTTCTACATCAGTTTTAGTTACTTTTACACTGACGATAGAAGTTTCTGGATTTACTTCTACTTGGTTAACTTCTTGTATGCTTGAAAGTTTTTTGGTTATGCTGTTAGCACAACCGCCACACTTTAAATTTTGTACTTTAAAATTCAGTTCCATGTAATTTATTTTGTACAAAAATACAGAATAGACACAAAAACACATGTAACTAAAGTTACGTTTCTAAAATGGAAGTTGATTTGAAGCGAAAACTACAGCTATACTAAGCTATTCGAAGTTGTAAACTTCGCATTTTCTTTGTGGTTTTATGTAATGAGTACATAAAAAAAGCGAAGTCTTAGACTTCGCTTAGCGAATAATTAAGCTAAGTAGAAAAATTAGCCTAACAAAGATCTAAACTTTTAGGTACACCAATTACACCACAAGCTAGTAAGCATTTTTCAATTTGCATTGCAGTGCGTTGTATATCGTGATCTAGTCCGATGGAAAAGCGAACAAGTCCAGAAGAAAGTCCCATTTCTTTTTGTTCATCTTCGGGTATTTCGGAAGAAGTAGAACTTCCTGATGCTGTAAATAAAGTTTTATAAAAACCCAAACTCACTGCTAAATAGCCCACATTTTCATGTTGCATAAGCTCCATTAGTTCAGTAGCTTTTTCTAAAGTTCCTAAATCTAAAGTGAATAAACCGCTACACCCAAATTCAGTATTTGCCATTTTTTTAAAAGTAGGATTTCCTTGGTGACTCATCAGTCCAGGATAAGCACATTTCACTCCTAAATTTTGAAAGAATTCCGCTAAATACAATGCATTTGCACTGTGTTTTTGCATTCGGATAGGTAATGTTCTAAGGTTTTTTAATATGGATGCTGCTCGTAAACTATCCATGGTTTGACCCAACAACATTCCGGCTCCATGATTTACATCTTTTAAGCTTTCTATGAATTCTGTGCTAGCACAAACCGCTCCGCCAACTGCGTCTGAATTTCCATTGATAAATTTGGTTAAACTATGAATAACTACATCTGCCCCATGATTTGCTGGCGTAATACATAAAGGCGTAAAAGTATTGTCTACTACCAAAGTTAGATGGTGTTTTTTTGCAAGTACAGAAAGTGCCTTAATATCTGCAACTTCTAATAAAGGATTGCTTAGTGTTTCACAGTAAATTACTTTGGTTTGTGGTTGGATGGCTGCTTCAATGGCTTCGATATTGGTTATATCTACAAATGAAGTTTCTACACCAAATTGGGGTAAAAAGTGTTTCATAAAAGCATAGGTTCCTCCGTAAATAGTTCGGCTAGAAACAATGTGATTTCCTTGCTTACAAAGCTGCATAAGTGTTGTACTTATGGCGCCCATTCCAGAAGCAAATACTTGAGCAGATGCAGTATTTTCCATTCGGGCAAGTGCTTCTGCTAAATATTGTGTACTTGGCGAACTATGTCTTGAATACAAATAACAACCTTCTTGTTCTCCCTCAAAAGTATCCATCATAGCTTTTGCACTCATAAAAGTATAAGTAGAAGAATCGGATATAGACGGATTTACTCCGCCAAATTCGCCAAAAAATTGTAAGTCTTGTATCTCATTTGCTGGTTGATGTGCCATGATGTGAAATTTTTAAATTCAGTTCAAAAGTGATAAATACCTATAAATAATACTATTTAAAATAATATATTTAGTAAAATAATCTATTTAAGTATATTTTATAGATAAATATTCTAAATTTATCTAGTAATTTTGTTTTAACTGAAAATTTTACAAAATGAAACTAGATACAACAGATAAAATGTTGTTGGAGTTGCTTCAAAAGGATGCAAAACAAAGTGTAAAAGCTTTAGCTAATCAAGTTAATCTTTCGGCAACTGCAGTTTACGAACGCATTAAAAATTTAGAACGAAATCTAATAATTCAACACTACACCATAGCGCTTGATGCTGAAAAAGTAGAAAAGGAATTCTTATCTTTTTGTATGATTCAATTGGATAAACACAGTCAACAAAATCTAATTGAATTCGAAAAGAAAATCCAAGATTTAGATGAAGTTTTAGAATGTTTTCACATTAGTGGTACCTATGATTATATGTTAAAAATCAGGGTGAAAAACATTGCTGAATACAGGAGTTTTATGGTTGATAAGCTTACCGATATTCCGCATATAGCCAACACACAAAGTGCCTTTAGCATAAATGAAGTAAAATCCAACACCGGAATTAAATTGTTAACCTAAAATTTAATTTGGTTATAATTTACTTACGCTAATTTAAAGCATCATTGACTTTTAAGATACCTACCTAAAAGAAATATTCATTTTTTTTGTGTCGTAATTAATAACAATAAAAACACAATGAAAATGAAACAAACTTTACTGTTTTTTATGACGCTATTATCCTATGGCGTATTTGCACAAGGAGTTACTTCTTCTAGTATGCAAGGAACGGTTAACGACGATGCTGGAATTCCTTTAATGGATGCAGAAGTGGTTGCCACACACGTACCTTCTGGTACAAATTATCAAACTACTACTAATTTTGATGGAAAATTTTATTTTCCTAATCTTAGAGTTGGTGGACCTTACAAGGTAGTGGTAAGTTATGTAGGTTTTGAAAACCGAACCTACACGGACATAATTTTAGGTCTTGGACAGAGTTACAACTTAAAAGTGGTGATGGAGAGCGGAGATTTACTAGATGAAGTTGTAGTATCTTCTAAGCGTGGAATTGCTGATCCTTCTAAAACAGGAGCATCAACCAACTTGTCTCGAAAAAAAATCGATGCTTTACCAACCATTAGTAGAAGTATTAACGATTTTACACGTTTAACACCGCAATCTAACGGAACTTCATTTGCGGGTACTTCTAGTCGATTTAATAATTACACTATAGATGGAAACATTTATAACAACAACTTTGGTTTAGGAAGTTCTCAGTTTGCAGGTGGAAACCCAGTTTCTTTAGATGCAATTGAAGAAGTACAAGTAAACCTAGCACCTTACGATGTTAGAACGGCTGGATTTACTGGAGCTTCTGTAAATGCAGTAACAAAATCAGGTGACAACGAATTTACAGGTTCAGCTTACTACTTTTTACGCAATGACCAAATGACTGGAGATTTAGTAGGCGATTTACGTTTGAATAAGGATGATGCCAAAACGGAAATTCAAGGTTTTACTTTAGGTGGTCCAATCATTAAAGATAAATTGTTCTTTTTTGTTTCGTATGAAGAAGAAGAAGAATTGGTACCCAGTTTCAACAAAAGAGCTTTGCGTCCAGGAGAAACTCCAAATAATGTATCTATTTCTCGTGTTCCTGCCAATTTGTTGCAAAATGTTAGAGACAATATGTTGAGTTTATACGATTACCAAACAGGAGCGTTTGAAGGCTACAGCTTTGGTTCAGAGCAAACCCGATTCAATGCGCGTTTAGATTGGAACATCAACAAAGACCATAAATTTATGGTTAGATACAATCGCTACACAGGCTTTAACGATGTTCCCACGAATGGAAACTCTATTCGATTTATAGATACAAGATACAGAAACACTTCAAGAACAGGCATTGAAGCCATGAATTTTAGAAATACAAACTATACTAATGATAGAGAAGTTTCTTCTTTGGTAGGTGAGTTAACCTCAGTAATAGGTAAGAACATGTCTAACCAATTAAATATTGGTTACACGTCTATTCAAGATCCAAAGCGTGGCATTCCAGGCGGGCAGGCTTTTCCATTTATTGAAGTACTAGAACCTGGACCAGCAGGTGATCCATTGTATTACTTTTCATTAGGTAATGAATTGTATACCGTTGGAAATTTATTAGAAAATCAAATTTTTAATATCACCAACGATTTTTCTTACTTCTACAAAGAGCATAAATTTACTGCAGGGGTAAATTTTGAAAGAATGACATTTGACAATGCATTTAATCCAGTGTTTAATGGTTTCTATCGTTTCAACACTTATCAAGCATTTGAAGATGCTATTATTAATAGAGTTCCAGGAGCTTTGCCAGATGCCTTTGCAACAAGCTATGCATTAGACGGCTCGACTACGCCACCTACAGATCAAACTATCTTTAATCAATTTGGGGTTTACTTTCAAGATGAATGGCAAGTTACGGACAATTTGAAATTAACAGCTGGTTTACGTGTAGATTTACCTTTCTATGAAACGCCAATTCCTAGAAATCAACTTTTAGATAATCTAGTTGAAGCAAGAAGAACTTCTGGAAATAGCGAATTTATTTCTGAAAATTGGGGCTTCCAAGATAATAATGGAAATACATTTACCCCAGATGTAAGTCAATTCCCAGATGTTAACCCATTGTGGTCACCAAGAGTAGGTTTCAACTGGGATGTAAATGGAGACGGAACTACACAAGTACGTGGTGGAACCGGAATATTTTCAGGTAGACTTCCATTTGTTTGGTTATCTAATCAAGTGAACGGTTCTGGTGTAGTACGTGGAGGTTTAGGTTTCGAAGGAGATGAAGTAGCTAACTCTGGACTTTTTGGGCCAGGCTGGCAATTTAATCCTGATGTTACTTTTGGTAATCCAGAAAACCCAGAACAAACACTTTCTAACGAATTAAATTTAACCGATAAAAACTTCAAATTACCACAAGTTTGGCGTTCTAATTTAGCGGTAGATCAACAATTGCCCTACGGTATTGTAGGAACACTAGAATTAATGTATTCTCAAGATGTTACTACGCCTATTGCTTACAACGCTGTTTTAAGAGAGCCTGATGGTATATTAAACGGTCCAGATGAACGTCCGTATTGGGAAGGAAACTATTCTAACGACGAACAGTTTAGAAATGTATTTTTATTGACTAATGCTAACAAAAAAGCAGACTACTATTCAGTAACCGCTCAATTTTCAAAAGAGTTTGATAATGGGTTTTCTACTTTTGCAGCATATACACATTCTCGTTCAAGAGACTTAGATGCAGCAGGAGGAAGTCAAGCACAATCTTTATGGGCAAGTACGGTAAAAGAAGATAGAAACAATCCAGAGTTAAGTTATTCAGCTTTCGATATTCCACATCGTGTTATTGGTAATTTAGCATATTCAACAAAAAACACAACCATTTCTGTTTTTTATCAAGGGAGTAATGCAGGTAGATTTAGTTATACCTATTCTGGAAATTTTGGAGATTCATCAAACCGTTTAATGTACATTCCAAACTCTGCATCAGAGCTTAATTTTGAAATTTACTCTGCTGGAGATAGAACAATTACGGTGGCAGAACAAAGAGCTGCTTTAGATGCATACATTAATCAAGACGATTATTTAAGCGAAAACAGAGGCAGCATTGCTGAAAGAAATGGTGTATTGCGTCCGTGGTTACATCGTTTTGACTTGCGTTTGACTCAAGATGTTATTTTAGCTGATAAAAATAAATTGCAATTTTCATTAGACTTCTTAAACTTCGGAAATTTATTAAATTCTGATTGGGGTGTACCCGAATTTGCAAACCAAACCACTTTGTTAAACTACCGTGGAAGAAACGATCAAGGTGAGCCCATTTACAGAATGAACACGGTTTCAGGAACTAGCGAATTACCCACAGAAACTTTCAGAAATACCAATAGTATTGGCGATACGTGGAGACTTCAATTAGGAGTGCGCTATAATTTCAACTAATACATATTGAATTAGCTAAAAAGCCCCATTTTTGGGGCTTTTTTAGTTTTTATACTTTACTTGAAAAATTTTTGTTTCTTTGTGCTTTGTTTTAGTATTCATTAGATAAAATACCTTGAAGATATGCGTTCACTACTTCCTTCCTTTGTTAGATTTCCACTTTACGCTTTGCTTTTATTTTTTAGCACGCTTATGATTAAATTCGATTTTATGGCTGGAGAATTTAAGGAAGATTCGCTTACTGAACGTGCACAAGAAACATTTTTACTTATCGGAATTATAATTTTAGTAATAAGCAGCATTAAATTTGAAGCTTTTCGATACTTCAATAGTATTTTAAGTTTATTCTTTTTAACGCATCTTATTAGAGAATTAGATTCAATTTTAGACAGTGTTTTCGATGGACTTTGGCAAATTCTTGCTTTTAGTGTTGTTGGTATTGCCATTGTAATTTTAATTAAGCACGGAAAGTTATTTTGGAAACAAGTAGCAGAAATACAACACCAATTTGCTTTTGGAATTTTTACAGTTGGATTACTCACTTTACATGTCTTTTCTCGGTTGTATGGAAAAGGAACCAACTGGGAAAATTTGATGGGAGATGGTTACTTTAGAACCATAAAAGATGCATCTGAAGAAAGTATTGAACTTTTAGGATATACCATTATACTTATTTCTATCGGTGAACTTTTTTACCTTAGTAAAAAACAAAATTCAATTAACTAATCTAGATGGTTTTAGACAAAATTCTTGAATGGGATACACAACTTTTTTTATACTTAAACAATTTAGGTAGTAGAGAATGGGATTGGTTGTGGATTATTATTACAGAAAAATGGACGTCTATTCCATTGTATATTTTCTTGTTGTATTTTATTTACAAGAAATTCAATCTTAAAACCTTAGGAATAACATTATTAATCGCTTTGATTTTAGTTACGATAAACGATCAACTAGCAGGATTTTTTAAATACTTTTTTGAAAGACCCAGACCTTGCAACGAAGATTTTATGGAGTTTGCTCGGTTTTCGGCCAAACGATGTGGTAAATTTGGTTTTTATTCTGCACACGCTTCAAGCAGTATGGCGATTGCAATTTTCATCGGTCGTATTTTAAGACCAATTTTTCCAAAAATTTTAATCTGGTTATTGCTTTGGTCTTTTATAATAACTTATAGTAGGATTTATATTGGTGTACACTATCCTGGAGACATTTTGGTTGGTTTTAGTGTTGGTTTCATATTAGGAAACCTTGGGTTTTTTCTTTTTCAAAAGTTTCAACAGAAGTACAACAAATAGCTAAGTTGAATATTCATAAAGCAAAATATTACAATAGAATCAATATTATTTAATTTGTTATTACCACTTCTTCATTAGTAGCTTACAAGCCTATTGTACTATAAAAAAGCAATAGCCGTTTTCTGTTTTCAGTTTAATTTTAATTTGGATTCACTATTTATGTTTTTCGTATTTAAGTCGAAATAGTCAAATTGAGATAAATCCTATTCTTCGCACACAATTATTGGAATAAATTACGTTTACATCTATAGATATATTTCTATCTTTGACTAGTTTTAAATATTGACGTATGAAATCTTTTGCAGTTGTAATTTTTCTTTCCTTTTTCGCATTTACTAACGGATTTGCTCAGCAATCTGAAGAACATTACAGCGATATTTCAACTTTTCAACAAGCTTTAGATTTATTTCAGAAGAAACAATTTGCTTCAGCAAAAATTTTATTCGCACGGGTTGCTGAATCCAGTGAAAAAAGACAACTTAAATCCAATGCTAAATTTTATGAAGTTAGCTCGGCTTTAAAATTAAATGAAGCCAATGCTGCCATAGCTATGGAAGATTTTATTAGAAGTCACCCAACAAGTAATAAAAAAAATGAAGCTGTTTTCGAAATCGGGAATTACTATTTTGGTGTAAATAATCATAACCAAGCGAGAAGATGGTTCAATCAAGTTGATGTGTATAATTTAAACAAAGAACTTCAGTCTGAATACTATTTTAAATTTGCTTATGCTTCATTTAAAAGCGATGATTTTAAAAGAGCAAATACGTATTTCAATAGAGTAAAAAATCATAAAGAATACGGTTCGCAAGCAAAATATTATTTAGGTTACATCGCTTATGCAGAAAATGACTACCGCAAAGCAAAAGAATTATTTGATGAAGTGGAAGCCGACCCAAATTTTAATCAAGATATGGCTTATTTTAAAAGCGATATGAATTTTAAATCGGGTAATTTTGAATCTGCCATTGCAGCAGCGAAAGAGAAATTACAAAAAGCCAACTATCAAGAACGCTCACAACTCAATAAAATAATCGGGGAGAGTTATTTTAATTTAGAAGAGTACGAAGAAGCGATTCCGTATTTAGAAGCCTACGAAGGAGATCGCTGTAAATGGAATAACACCGACCATTACCAATTGGGTTACGCTTATTTCATGCAAAAAAACTATCCCAAAGCCGTATCAGAGTTCAATAAAATTATTGGAGGTAAAGACAAGGTTGCTCAAAATGCGTATTACCACTTAGCTCAATCTTATTTAAAAAGCGATGCCAAATCTGAAGCTTTAAATGCTTTTAAGAATGTATCGGAACTAGATTTTGATAAAGAAATACAGCAAGATGCATTTTTAAACTACGCAAAATTGAGCTACGAGATAGGAAATGCATACACTAGTGTTCCAGAAGTGTTGACACAGTTTCTAGAAAAATACCCCAATTCACAAGAAGCAAATCAAATTGGGAGTTTACTTGTTGGTGCCTATTTAGCAGAAAAAAATTACGAAAAAGCGCTTTATTTATTAGAAGGAAGCAGAAATTACGAAGACAAGAAGCAATACCAACAAATAGCTTATGCATACGCAATAGAACTCTTTAAAGAACGGGACTATTCAGCTGCTAAAACCTATTTTAATAAAGCTTTGAAACAAGCAATCGACAAAAAAATTGTCGCTAAAACACAATTTTGGAATGCTGAGGTAGATTATTTGTTAGGTAATTATACCGATGCCATTGTGGGTTTCAAGCAATTTGAAGGTTCAACATCTGCCAAGAATACGAAGGAGTTTCAGGATTTGAACTACAATTTAGGATATGCTTATTTTAAAAATAAAAACTACGAGCAAGCTCAAATCTACTTTGAAAAATTTGCTCCAATAGCAAAAGATGCCGCATTACAACACGATGCTTTTGTTCGATTAGGAGACGCTTATTTTGCTTCTGGGACTTATTGGCCCGCCATGGAAGCTTATAACAAAGCTTTAGGAATGCCTAATTTTAATAACGATTATGCTTTCTTTCAAAAATCCTTAAGCTATGGTTTTGTAGATAGAAACCAGCGAAAAATTGAAGAACTACAGCGCTTTTTAAGCGAGTTTAAGAGCTCAGCATATCTAGATAATGCCTTATACGAATTAGGAAATACACACGTAGCAGAAAACGAGCAAAATAAAGCTTTGACTGCTTATCAAAAAATTATAGACCAACATCCAAACTCTGCATTAATGCCACGAGCTTTGTCTAAAAAAGGTTTGATTTTTTACAATACAAATAAAAGCGAAGAGGCATTAGTTACTTTTAAAAAGTTGGTTTCAGATTATCCTAACTCAGAACAAGCTGCTCAAGCGGTAAATACAGTTAGATTAATTTATATTGACCAAGGCAAAACAGAAATGTACGCAGCTTGGGTAAGCGATTTAGATTTTATGGACGTTGCCGATGCCGATATAGATAATGCTACTTATGAAGCTGCTGAAAAACCATTTTTAGATGGCGTTAATGAAAAAGCCATTGCAGGTTTTCAAAAATATTTAGCTCAATTTCCAAAAGGAATTCATGCTTTAAAAGCAAATTTCTACTTAGGCCAGTTGCTTTACAACAAAGGCGAAAAAGAAGAAAGTTTAGTTTATTTTGAAGAAGTAATACAATCTTCTACATCAGAGTTTACGGAAACCGCATTGTCAAGATCTGCTCAAGTGTATTTAGAAAATGAAGACTATACCAATGCCATTCCGTTGCTTAAGCAATTAGAAGAAAAGGCTCAATTTACCCAAAATGTAATTTTTGCTGTTTCTAATTTAATGAAAGCCTATTACCGAACAGATAATTTTGAAGAAACCATTGCTTATGCAGACAAGGTAAAACAATTAAAATCTGTTGAAGAACGTGCTATTAACGATGCATATTTATTTTCTGCTAGGGCCAATATGAAATTGGATAATGAAACCGATGCTGAAAAGGCTTATGCTGTGGTAGAAGAAAGTGCAAGCGGTAAATTAGCTGCTGAAGCTTTGTATTATTCAGCTTATTTTAAACATCAACAAGGCAATTTTGAAGCATCTACAGAAGTAGTAAAAGAACTAACTAAAAACTATTCAAGGTATCAAGAATTTGGTTTCAAAGGATTGATAATTATGGCGAAAAATTTCTTTGCTTTAGACGATGCTTTCAACGCTACTTACATTTTAGAAAGCCTTGAAAAAAGTGCAGCAAAATACCCAGAAATTGTAGATGAAGCGCGTGAAGAATTGGCTAAAATGAAACGTAAAATTGCAGAGAAAAACTCATCTGTAGAATTAGATAAAGAAACAGACGATGAAGAAACAGAAGAGAAAAAGTCTGAAGTAGATCGTGTAATTAAATTTTAAGAAATTTAAATCCCCACCATTTCATTTGGTAAACAGTTTCATCTTGATTTTTGATGGTCTTCATTCTAGGTGATAAAATAATGGCAATAATAGCCGCAATTCCCATGTGTATTTTGGTAATTTCTTCAAAAACAAATTGAAAGATTAACCACAATATTCCTGCAAATATTAAAATCACTACATATCGAAAACCAATGGCTTGCCATAAATTGCTAAACTCTTTCATATACATCAATTTCAAAAATGCAAATTACAAGCATTTTAATGAATAGTTAGGCATGTTAGTGTTTATTTATTCAACTTGAAATATGGATAAATAAATACTTTTCTAAAATAAATTAAAATCAATAAAAAGTAAGCAACGTAGGTTATAAAATGGCCAATTACAGCACCTTCAAGACCAAACTTTCCTATAAGCATGGTGGCGCTAAAGTATAAGCTTACAGCTAAAAATAAATCGGTAAGAATAAATGAAATTGTCATTCTTTTAGCATGAAATTGATACACCATAACCAAGGTGATAATTCTAAAAAAGTCACCTAAAATCTGATATAAAAATAAGTTTTCAGCGGGCAAGAATTCATCTGTATAAACCAAAAGTAATAATGGTTCCCGAATAAAATAAACCAATATCAATCCAATTACATACAACGGGATAATTTGTTTGTAAAAAGCAAATACAATAGATTTGAATTCGATGTTATTTTTTGCTTTTACCAATTTAGGTAAAATGAATAAGTTAAGCATAGATAACACAAACATCAAATAATAAGTAGCAATTCTATTTACAGCTTCCCAGAACCCTGCTGCTTCTTCAGATAATTCTGTGATAATTGAATTTCGAATACCTAAAAAAACCAATGGAAAACTAACACTCGATATCAATGTCATTAATGCATAGTGACCAAAATTTTTCAGCATTTTACTATCAAAAGCTTTCCAGTCAAAAAGGCTAAATATCGACCAATAAGCTTTAAAATAATACAGGCTAAAAAACACAAGTGCTGATGGAATAATTATAAGTGTAATTAAAGCGCCTTTTAAGTCAAAATTATAGACTAGCAGTGCAAAAACAACAAGATTTAATACATGACCAATAATGTGAACCCGAATTATTTTTTGGAATTCTTCAAAAGCTTTAAGCAAAGCAATAATGTATATGTTTAATACATGTAGCGGTAATATGAAAGCAAGTATTTGTATTACTTGAGTAAAATTTCTTTCATAAAAAAGAATACGATTAATGTATGTTGAAAAGCTAAAAATAAGTATTCCTACTATTAGGCAAACCAACAAGCCCATTCCAAGCAAGCTAGAAATAAAGGCTTTTTGTTTCTCTTGTTCGTTTTCACTTTCAGCTCCGTATTTAACAACAGCACGTTCTAAACCACCTGCTGAAAAGTTATGTGCAATGTTTAAAAAGTTTCTAAAATTTCCGATTAATGCAAAACCTTGTGGACCTAAGAAATAGGCTGAAAGTTTAGAAACACCTAAACCGGTAATCATTTTTATAATCACACTAAGCGAATTAAAGGAAGTAACCTTTAAAAGGGGAGAACTCTGTACCACTTTTTTCAATCGCTTTAGCATATTTCAAATATAGTTGAAGTTTTTAATTTTGTTCTATTCAATAAAAAAATATGAAAGCTGATTCTTCAAGCTAATGATAAAAACAACTGATTTAAAAAATCTGTTTTTACGCTACAAATCATATTGATGTTTACAACTTAAGTTCAATTTAAGTCAGTAGAAGAAAGAGATGATAATCACCTTGATGAGATTTAGGGGTGTTTTTTTTCATATATAATGGAAATGTAGTATTGAATTACAGAAGACTATAAATCGAACTCAGGCTTTTAGGTGCTTTATTGTGGCTCATTTTTGTTAGTAATTCTTTCTGCAAAAAATTATACTAATTTGTTTTTGTATGAAACCATAAAAAAACTGTTTCTTTTTACAGAAACAGTTTTAAATCGATTTTAAGATGAGCTAATTAAATAATCAACATGGCATCTCCATAGCTATAAAAGCGATATTTTTCTTTAATGGCTTCTTTGTAAGCTTTCTCCATTAAATCATGTCCAGCAAAAGCTGAAATCATCATCAATAAAGTAGATTTTGGCATGTGGAAGTTGGTTACCATACAGTTTGCCATACTAAAATCGTAAGGAGGAAATATAAACTTGTTTGTCCAACCTTCGTATTCTTGTAAAGTGTTGTTTGCATTTACAGCACTTTCTAAAGTACGCATAACTGTGGTGCCAACTGCACAAATTTTTCGTTTCTCTTTTAGCGCTTTATTTACAATTTGAGTTGCATCTTTGGTTATAGAAATTTGCTCGCTATCCATTTTGTGTTTCGATAAATCTTCCACTTCAACGGGGTTAAACGTACCTAGGCCAATATGTAAGGTTACTTCAGCAAAATCAACTCCTTTTATTTCAAGGCGCTTCATTAAATGTTTAGAAAAGTGAAGTCCCGCGGTAGGTGCGGCAACGGCTCCTTCATTTTTAGCATAAATGGTTTGGTAACGTATTTCGTCTTCTGGTTCTACAGGTCTAGAAATGTATTTTGGTAAAGGTGTTTCACCAAGTTCGGTTAATTTTTTTCTAAATTCGGTGTAAGAACCATCATATAAAAAGCGAAGTGTTCTTCCACGGGAAGTGGTGTTATCAATTACTTCAGCAACTAGACTTTCATCGTCACCAAAGTATAATTTGTTTCCAATTCTAATTTTTCTAGCCGGATCTACAAGTACATCCCAAAGGCGTGTTTCTGGGTTAAGTTCTCTAAGTAAGAATACTTCAATACGTGCGCCAGTTTTTTCTTTGTTTCCATATAAACGAGCAGGAAAAACTTTAGTGTTATTAAACACCATAACATCTTTTTCATCAAAATAATGAATCAAGTCTTTAAACTGTTTGTGTTCTATACTTTCATCTTTACGATTTACAACCATTAATCTAGACTCATCTCTGTTTTCAGCAGGACGTTCAGCTAGTAATTCTTCGGGTAAATCGTAATCAAATTGAGATAATTTCATCTGTAGGTGTTTTATTTAAGAAGCTGCAAATATACAACTTGCACATAGGCCTTGTCAAGTGTTTTGCTGGATTAATTCTGTAATAAGACAAAATTCATTCATATTCAGGCAAATTCTTTAGGATTGTAAGAAGTTCTAACTTTATAAATAGGGTTTAAAATGCTACCTTTGCCAACTTTTAATGGCAAAAAACGTATTGCGAAATTTATATATATGAAAGCAGGAATTGTAGGACTTCCCAACGTTGGTAAATCAACTCTTTTTAATTCACTCTCTAATGCTAAAGCACAGAGTGCAAATTTTCCATTTTGTACCATAGAACCTAATATAGGTGTAATTAATGTTCCCGATCCGCGTTTACACAAACTAGCAGATTTAGTAAATCCGCAACGTGTTTTGCCGGCAACTGTAGAGATTGTAGACATTGCTGGATTAGTAAAAGGAGCAAGCAAAGGCGAAGGTCTTGGAAATCAGTTTTTAGGAAATATTCGTGAAACCGATGCTATCTTACACGTGCTACGCTGTTTTGATGATGACAATATTGTTCATGTTGATGGCAACATCAATCCTATTAGAGATAAAGAAACCATCGATATTGAGCTCCAGTTAAAAGATTTAGAAAGTGTAGAAAAACGCTTAGAAAAAACAAAACGTGCTGCCAAAACAGGCAATAAAGAAGCTATAAAAGAATTTTCAGTTTTAGAAAAATTACAAAAAGGACTTGAAGAAGGAAAATCGGTTAGAGCTATTGAAATTGGTGAAGAAGAGCGAGAAGATTTTGTAAAACCCATGCAGCTCATTACCGATAAGCCTGTTTTGTATGTATGTAATGTAGACGAAAAATCTGCTGTAAACGGAAATGCTTACGTAGAAGAAATTAAAAAATTAGTGGCAGATGAAGGTGCAGAAGTACTTGTCTTGGCAGTTGGTATTGAAGCTGATATAGCCGAATTAGAAGATTACGAAGAACGAAAATTATTTTTAGAAGACATTGGTTTAGACGAAGCTGGTGTTGCCAAATTAATACGTTCTGCTTACCAATTACTCAACCAACAAACCTACTTTACCGCTGGTGAAAAAGAAGTTAGAGCTTGGACTGTTCCCGTGGGAGCAAGTGCTCCGCAAGCAGCTGGCGTAATTCATACCGATTTTGAAAAAGGATTTATTCGAGCTGAAGTAATTAAATATGAAGACTTTATCCGTTTAGGAAGTGAAGCAAAAATAAAAGAAGCAGGTTTGTTAAAAGTAGAAGGAAAGGAATACATTGTTCAAGATGGCGATATTATGAATTTCAGGTTTAATGTGTAAACTTTCAATTTAAGCAGATTCCTTAAACGGAAACTAAAAGCAGGAAAGGTGAATATTTCAATTGAAGTCTAAGAAAAATTCATGCATTATTGCATTTCCCAAAAAATAGCTAAATATTAGTACAAACTTTGCTAATAGCCAAAATGCTTAATTACATTTGAAATAAAAAATCATGAAGAAAGTTGTTTTCATATTCAGTTTATTCTTTTTCTTTAGTTCGTATTCACAAACAAAATCCAATAGCATGAGCAATAGCATACATCAATTTTCTACTACTACGCTTGAAGGCGAAGACTTTGACTTTTCTTCTTTAAAAGGAAAAAAAGTAATGGTAGTTAACACGGCTTCAAAATGTGGATTAACGCCACAGTACAAAGATTTACAGGCTTTGTACGAACAATACAAAAACCAAAATTTTGTAATTGTAGGTTTTCCTGCTAATAATTTTATGGGGCAGGAGCCAGGCAGTAATGAAGAGATTGCTCAATTTTGTGAACGAAATTATGGAGTTAGTTTTCCTATGATGCAAAAAATTTCGGTAAAAGGAAAAGACATGCATCCTATTTATCAATTTTTGACAAATAAAGCGCAGAACGCGAAACAAGATTCTGAAGTAGAATGGAATTTTCAAAAGTACTTGCTGAATGAAGATGGAGAATTAGAAAAGGTAATCTCTCCAAGAACCAGTCCGATGGATGGTGAAATTCTTGATTGGATAAAAGCTTAAATTTCAGTTTTATGCAAATCAATTGCAAAGGGAATTTAATAGATTTATCAACTCCAAAAGTAATGGGCGTGCTTAATCTTACGCCAGATTCATTTTACGACGGCGGGAAATACAAAGATTTGCCCAAAGCGCTCAAACAAGCAGAAAAAATGCTCAATGATGGAGCTACTTTTATAGATTTGGGTGCCTACAGTTCTCGTCCTGGTGCTGATCATATTTCAGAAACAGAAGAAAAAAAGCGATTGATTCCTGTTCTAAATGAATTGATTAAAGCATTTCCAGAAATTTTAATTTCGGTTGATACGTTTAGAGCAAATGTGGCTAAACTAGCAGTTGAAGCAGGCGCAAGTATGGTAAACGATATTTCTGCTGGAAACCTTGATCAAGATATGTTTTCAACTCTCGCAAAATTACAAGTTCCTTACATTATGATGCACATGAAAGGAACTCCACAAACCATGAAGCAGCATGCAAAATATTCTGATGTTGTAGAAGAAGTCAATTTTTATTTTTCCGAAAAAATAAGTCAAGCCAGAGCACACGGAATAAACGATTGCATCATTGACCCTGGATTTGGTTTTGCAAAAAACGTAGAACAAAACTATGTATTACTCCAACATCTTGAAGCGCTTCAGTTTCATAAAGTTCCCGTTTTAGTAGGTCTTTCCAGAAAATCTTTAATTTATAAATTGCTGGAAACTACTCCACAACAAGCCTTGAACGGAACTAGTGTTTTAAATACGATAGCCATTCAGAAAAAGGCTAAAATTTTACGTGTGCATGACGTAAAAGAAGCAACAGAAGTAATTCAGCTTTTAGCGCAGTTCAATTAATATCCTTACTTTTAAGCCATGGGATTAGATTTTTTAGAAATTGGCTTTTTTGATATTTTAGATATCCTACTTGTAGCTTTTTTATTGTTTTACGTTTATCGTTTGGTAAAAGGTAGTGCAGCTATCAATATTTTTATTGGTATTGTAATTATTTACTTACTCTGGCAGCTTACTTTGTTGCTAAATATGGAAATGTTCAGCAGCGTTTTAGGGCAATTTATAGGTGTAGGAATGTTTGCTTTAATTGTGGTTTTTCAACAAGAAATCCGAAAATTTTTATTGATGATTGGTTCTACCAATTTCTCATCAAAAAAAGGACTTTTGCAAAAGATTAATTTTTCGACAAAGTCGGTTGAAAGTGTTGCTTATTTAGAAGATTTAGTTGAAGCTTGCCAAAAAATGGGGAGTACACAAACTGGAGCACTTATTGTTTTACAACGAAACACGAAGTTGGATTTTGTGAAAAATTCTGGAGACCAAATGCAAATAGAATTTAATATTCCTATTTTAGAATCTATTTTTTATAAAAATTCTCCCTTACACGATGGAGCTGCTGTAATTGAAGATGGATATATTACCGCAACACGAGTAATTTTACCCGTTTCAAACGATAGAAATATTCCCTTACGTTTTGGCTTGCGCCATAGAGCAGCAATTGGTATTACTGAAAAAACAGATGCTTTGGCTTTGGTAGTTAGTGAAGAAACAGGGCAAATTTCCTATATAAAAGATGGTGAATTTAGAATTTTTGATAATGATGAAGATTTAGTTGAAAAGCTTCAAAACGACATGCAATAAAAACTCCCTAGCCAAAATTGAAAATCGCTAGGGAGTAAAAAAAAACTATTTGCTATGAAAAATTTTATTTCAACCCTTTGTCTTTTTTAGACATATAATAAACCGCGCCCACCAAAGCAGCGATTACCAATCCAAAAACAACAGTCATTATTATTGCTCCATTTGTCCAATTTACAAATATTAAGTCTAGCATGTTCATTTAGGTTGATTTAAAATTCTACTCCAAAAATAATAGCTAAGTCCCATTTTTTAAATGACAATTGTCATGTTCTACTAACTGTTTTCAAATTGAATTGATATTCTTTAGGATTAAAAAGTTAGGACATAAAAAAAGCCGTTTCTATTCGAAACGGCTTTTTTGTAATACTTAAATCAGTGTTTATGCTTTTGCTGTAGATTTAACAGCTAATGAATAAACTACCAATCCAAAACCAATTTTGTTTACTGCATCACCAATGTTGTAAACTACATCCATGAAGCTTGCATCTACACCAAAGTCATATCCAAACAATCCGCCTGGAGTTCCTAAAATGTATCCAACTGGGTAAATTGCCCAACCTACTAACACAAACCAACATAAAACTTTGTGTGCAGCTAAAACATTACCACCTGCTTTTTCTGCAAGTTTTTTCGCTTCACCAAACCAGATCATGTAAACAATGATAAAGTAAGCAATACCTGATAGAAGACCCCACTGCCAAGACCAGTCTGGCTGAACAGCTTCACCAAAGTAACCTGTAACTAACATAACAACTGACCAGAAAATTAATTTCCACATCAATGATTTTTTAGCTCCAGCGGCTCTTAAAATTAAGAAGAACTCAACACACATTAATGGCACTGTTAATACCCAGTCTACGTAACGGAAAAATGTTGGAGACTCTCCAACAGCATCCCAATAATCACGCATGTAGAAGTAGTGTACAGCGGCAATAAATGTAATTAAACCTGAAACCAACACAGATGTTCTCCATTTCGAGTCGAATTGGTTCAGCGATAAAAAGAAAAAGGCAGAAGCAGCCATCATAGCCATACTACCTACAAAAAAAGTAAAACCAACGTAATCGTCATTTGCGATTTTTGAGACGTCAGCTAATAAATACATAAAATTACTCATAGCGTTATAAATTTTTGATTTGTTCAAACAAACATAATTAAAGATTAAACACTTAATTGTAATTTTAAGAAATATTTTTGATTAATTTTGTCAACACAATAATTTTATAAATTGAATATTAAGAAAGTCTCAATATTGTCTAGTTTCTTAGGGATAGCTATCTCACTATCATTTGCTGAAATATTTTCGGTCTATTTAGCTTTATTTCTAATTATTAGCATCGGAATTTTACATGGAGCAAACGATATTTTGCTTATCGAAAAATCTAAATTTGTAGTAAACAAAAACAAATGGTACATTAAATTAACATACGTGTTTATTGTTTTGTTAGCTGTAATCTTATTTTACTTCGTTCCCTTTTATGCACTGATTATTTTTATATTGTTTAGCGCATATCATTTTGGTGAACAACATTGGAGTCAAAAATTTAGTACAAATCAATACGGCTTTTTGAAGAAAGTCTTTCAATTTACATTTGGTCTCCTTATTTTAAGTTTACTCTTTCTGTTGAAGCCCGAGACAACAAATCAAGTAATAGAAGATTTAGCTAACTTTTCAGTACCTTTTAATTGGTTTACTTATTTATCTGCTTGCTCACTAACTATGAGTTTAATTTTTAGCGTATTGCTTTTGATAAAAAAAGAACTAATTCTTACAAAATTTAGTTTTGAATTTTCTTTATTGATTTTATATACGCTTGTATTTTACTTTACACCTTTAATATTAGGTTTTGCTATTTATTTTGCTTTTTGGCATAGCTTACCTTCTTTAAACGATCAAATAAAATTTATCTACGGTGGAAAACTTGTTCCTGGAATTAAATCCTATATCAAAGATGCAGGTATTTATTGGTTGGTTTCGGTTGTAGGTTTTGCAGCCTTTTTATTCTTTTTTTACGAGACGAAACTATTTTACAGTTTTCTTTTTGCATTTATTGCAGCCATTACATTCCCACATGTAATAGTTATGGGAAAAATGTTTAGTTATCTAAAAAAACAAAAATCTGTATAAGCTTAATCTATATAAGCTTTTCTAAAGTTTTCCAACATAAAATCGTGCATTATTTCAGTGTAATCTAAATGCGTAACCATCCGCATTTTTCCTTCGCCCATATCGCTAATTCTTATACCGAGTTCATCTAATTTATGCATGAATTTTTCTGCATCTACTTTTTCATCTAAATAAAAGATCACAATGTTGGTTTCAACGGATTCAACTTTTTCTACAAAATTTAACGAGGCTAACATTTCACCTAATTCATTAGCTTTTTTGTGGTCTTCTTCCAATCGTTCAAACTGATTTTGTAAGGCAAACAGTCCAGCAGCTGCCATAAATCCAACTTGCCGCATTCCGCCACCTAATACTTTCCGAACGCGCATAGCATTTTGCATGATAGCTTCATCACCTACTAAAACGGTTCCCATGGGTGCGCCCAAACCTTTAGATAAACAAATGGTAATGGTATCAAACAATTTACCGAATTCTTTAGGATCTTGTTTTTTAGCAATGATGGCGTTAGCAATTCGGGCTCCATCTAAATGATAGCCCAATCCGTGTTGTTTACAAACTTGATGTATGGCTTTTAATTCGTCCAATTCATAACAAGCACCACCACCTTTGTTGGTTGTATTTTCAACACAAACTAAAGAAGTTTTAGGACTGTGATAAAAATCTGGTGGATTGATTGCTTTTTCAGCTAAATCAGCTGTAATTTTTCCGCGTGAACCATCTACTAATTTACAAGAAACGCCAGAATTAAAAGAAACTCCACCGCCTTCATAATTGTAAACATGTCCCCATTTATCGCAAATAAGCTGTTCTCCTGGATTGGTATGCAATTTAATTGCGGCTTGATTAGCCATGCTTCCTGTCGGGAAATATAAAGCAGATTTTTTTCCAAATAAATTAGCTACATAGTCTTCTAGTGCGTTTACACTCGGGTCTTCTTTATACACATCGTCACCAACTTTTGCGTTATAAATAGCATTGAGCATAGCAGGAGTGGGTATGGTAACCGTATCGCTTCGTAAGTCTATCTTCATTTTCTTTTTATCGGAAAACTATAAAAATATTTAGAATTTAGAACAATTTTTCCACTAATAAATTACATTTGTTTTTCAAAATATTAAAACACATCATGATCAATTCAGAACATATCCAAGAGCTTAAAAAACGTCTTACTGCCTTAAAACAATATCTTTGACTTAGAAGCCAAAAAAATTGAAATAGCTAACGAAGAAGAAAAAACTTTTGCACCTGATTTTTGGAATAAACCCCAAGAAGCACAATTGCTAATGCAGGAAATCAATGCTAAAAAGCAATGGGTTAAAGATTATGAAGAAGCTGCTAATTTTACTGAAGATGTAGAAGTTTTATTCGATTTTTTCAAAGAAGGCGATGCTGAAGAAGCAGATGTAGCATCCAGATTTGAAAAAGCACTTCATGCAATTGAAGAATTAGAGTTTAAAAACATGCTTTCTGAAGAAGGCGATCAACTTTCTGCGGTTTTGCAAATTACAGCAGGTGCTGGCGGAACAGAAAGTTGTGATTGGGCAGAAATGCTCATGCGCATGTACATGATGTGGGCCGAAAAACGAAAATACAAAATCAAAGAACTGAATCATCAGGCTGGAGATGTTGCAGGAATTAAAACGGTTACCTTAGAAATTGAAGGCGAATTTGCCTTTGGTTGGTTAAAAGGAGAAAATGGTGTTCATCGTTTAGTACGTATTTCTCCATTTGATAGCAATGCTAAGCGGCATACTTCATTTGCTTCAGTTTACGTTTATCCGCTAGCTGATGACTCAATTGAAATTGATATCAATCCAGCTGATATCAGTTGGGATTTTGCCCGCTCTAGTGGAGCTGGTGGGCAAAACGTAAACAAAGTAGAAACCAAAGTAATTCTTACCCACGAACCTTCAGGAATTGTAATTCATAATTCTGAAACACGTTCGCAATTAGAGAATCGGCAAAAAGCTATGCAAATGCTAAAATCGCAGTTGTATCAAATTGAATTGGAAAAACAGCAAGCTGCCCGTAAAGAAATTGAAGCCAATAAGAAAAGTATTGAATGGGGTTCACAAATTAGAAATTATGTTATGCATCCTTACAAATTGGTAAAAGATGTACGAACCGCACATGAAACCGGAAATGTTGAAGCGGTTATGAATGGCGATATCAATGCTTTTTTAAAAGCCTATTTAATGATGACAGGCCAAAAACAAGAAACCGATTAAATTGAAATTACATGAGTACACAAATTTATCACAATCCAAGGTGTAGAAAATCTAGAGAAGCTTTAAAATTATTGGAAGAAAACAATATTGATTTTGAAATCATTAAATACTTAGATGAAGTTCCTAGTGAGCTAGAATTAAAAGCTTTGCTTAAAATGCTGAATTTACAGCCCATAGAATTAGTTAGAAAGAACGAAAAAATTTGGAAAGAAAGTTACAAAGGAAAAACCTTAAGCGATGCTGATGTAATTAAAGCGATGCATGAATATCCTAAATTGATTGAACGTCCGATTCTTGTTCATAATAGCAAAGCAGTTGTTGGACGCCCACCAGAGAAAATCCTAGATTTAATAGCCTGATACTTTTGTGAATGTTACTTTTGTTTTATGTATTTATTTAAGCTAATGTCGTTTAAATTGTTGGGTATTCGGAATAGTAGTTTTGCGAAGGCAAAATCAAAAACTTATTCCAAGAAAAACACCAAACTACTATTTATAGTAAGGGCAATTATTTTTTTAGCATTAACTGCAATTACTCAAATTGGAGGGGTGATTTATTTAATTACGCTTGCCATTACATACAATTTAAAGAAGCATACTTTTCTTTTTAGAAGTTTAATTTTTATCAGCCTGTATATAGTGGCTACTTATATTGTTACACCAAAATTAGCCCCGTATTTTGGACGTGAAAAAATTTCATCTACTGAATTTGTCCAAGCACATTCATCTTTTTACAGTTGGACCAATCGGAATTACGTTACTGCAGAACTGCATCAAGTACTGCAGAATATGGGTAAACAATTGAGCAAAGAAAACTCAGGAATTAAATTGGTTTACCTAGATGCCAATTTTCCTTTTATAGACGGTTTTCCACTGTTACCACATCGCTATCATAATGATGGTAAAAAAATTGATGTTAGTTTTGTTTATAAAGACGGGCAACAAATCACCAATAAAAAACCTTCATTTAGTGGTTATGGTATTTATGTAAATCCTTTGGTAAACGAATGGAATCAAATCAATGCCTGTTTAGATACGGGTTATAGTCAATACGATTTTACCAAATTTGTAACCTTTGGTTGCATTAATCCACAGCTTCAATTTTCAGAATCGGTAAACCATAAACTTTTATCCGATTTGATTTTGGAAGAAGATGTAAATACCATTTTCATTGAACCCCATTTAGTTACCCGTTTGGGTTTAGAAAATGATAAATTGGTGTATCATGGTTGCGGGACCGTTAGACATGACGACCATATTCATATTGAAGTGAAGTAATTTGCGTTTTTTGTTTTGAAGTGAGTTCACAAGTTTTTCAATTTACAAAAGCTGTTTAGTCAAGCCCTAATTTAAAAGTAACAAACCGAAAAACTTTAAGAAGAAAAAATTACCTTCGTTATTCAAATTTATTTACAATGAAACTTTTAGAAACATTACAAGAAGAAAAATCGAGCAATCTAAAAGGTGGAATTTATCATAAAACTCAAATAAGGCTAACCTACAATACCAACAGAATAGAAGGCAGTAAATTGTCTGAAGAACAAACAAGATACATTTACGAAACCAATACCTTATTTACTGAAAAAGGAACAACTGCTACAAACATTGATGATATTATTGAAACAGTGAATCATTTTCAGTGTTTTGATTATATGCTTAAAATAGTCAATGAACCTTTATCAGAAAAACACATTAAAAAATTTCATAAAATCTTAAAATTAAACACTTCTGACTCAAAAAAAGAATGGTTCAGAGTTGGAACTTATAAGTCAAAGCCTAATGTTGTTGGTGGAATTGAAACATCTAAACCCAATGAAGTAGAAAAACACATTTTTGAGTTGTTGGAAACTTATAATAACAAGAATACTATTGAAATTAACGATATTATTGATTTTCATTACGAATTTGAGACGATTCACCCATTTCAAGACGGAAATGGAAGAGTAGGAAGACTAATCATGTTTAAAGAATGCTTAAAAAATAATATTGTCCCATTTATTATTGAAGATGAATTTAAGTTTTTCTATTACAGAGGCTTGACTGAATACCCAAAAATAAAAGACTATTTGGTTGATACCTGCCTATCTGCACAAGACAATTATACGGAATTAATGAAATATTTTGAGATTGAGAAATAATACAATTAAAGGGATCAATAGCACATATAAAGCTTCCCTTTGCGGATAATCATTGAGACAAGCCGAAATGCAGGAGGTAGTACAATGTTTAAATCTAAATTTTTACCTAAAATTTACATCACCAACCATTTCATTAAACTTGCAAAATTTTGTGGTGCAACTCCATGACCTACGGGAAATTCTTCATATTTGAATTCGATGTTTAGTTCATTTAGAATTTCTTGGTTATTTCGTGCCCAATCAACAGGAATTACTTGGTCTTGGCTTCCATGCGAATTGTACACTTTTAAATGTGAAAAGTCCTTGATATCAAATCCATTTACCAACATGTTTTTATCGATGTAGCCACTCAACCCGATAATTTTGTTGAATTTTTCAGGGTAGGATAGAGCGGCTGCAAAACTCAAAATAGTACCTTGGCTGAAACCCAATAAATTGATGTCTTTTTCGTCTATCGGATAAGCATCAATCAATTCATCAATAAATTGCATGATGCGTTCACGGGATTTGATCGCTTGCTCCGTATCTGAAAATTTATCGCCAGCGGCATCAAAGTTAATAGCATACCACGCATTTCCATATGGTTGTAGGCTGTGTGGTGCTTTAGCTGAAACTACAATATATTCTTTAGGCAATTCACTTGCGAAAGAAAACAAGTCGTTTTCATCGCTTCCGTAACCGTGAAGCAGTAGCAAAAGCGGTGCTTTTTCAGTTAAAGATGAAGGTCTTATGTTGTGGGTTAAGCTTAAATCTTTTGTGGTCATTTAGGTTAAATTTTTAAATGTTTTTTGAAACAATTCCCCGAGAATAGGCACTTTTTTTTCCTTTCCAGAAACGGCCGCAACAAAACCATATATCCATAAAATAAAGTAGGCTAAGTAAAATGCAGCACCAACCATTAGATTTTGAAATTCACTTAAATATTCATACACTCCGTTTAGGATTACACCGAATAAAATAAAAACTAAATTCAGTCCTAAGCCTTGCCGAATATGAAAACTCCCAAACTTGGTTTTGTTTTCTTCACTGTTCAAAAACAAGGCTAAAAAGCTTCCAAAGATGGTTAAATAGCCAACAATTGCAGCAGTTTTGCCTTTTCGTTCTGGTTTTTTTAAAGGTTGTTCACTCATCGGGTTTTTTCTTTATTTATTGCTATTTACAACATTTTAATCACTCGTCCTTGCAATGCTTGGTTTAAGAAAATAGCATTTTTCGATTTGGATAAAATATCTTCTTTGTCAAAAGTATATTTATCATTGGTGGTAAAAAGAGTAAATCTTCCTTTAGATTTCTGTTGAATTACATCTTGTGTCAAACCATAAACTTTCCTTCCAGCAGTCAACATTTTTACGCTCAACTCCGCTCCAAATAATTTGTTCATAGCACCAAAAGCACTTTCTAAACCAATACTTCCGAAGGCAGCCAAGACAAAATCGACTTCTTTCTGCTCCAAATTCATGGGTCTGTGGTCGGAAATTACAAAATCCACAACGCCATCTTTTACGGCTTTTCGAAGTGCTTTTACATCGCTTTTGGAACGCAAAGGCGGAAATACTTTGTAATCGGCATCAAAATGTTGAAGGACTTCATCGTCAAAAAATAAATGATGAATAGCAACGCTGCATGAAACATGCAAACCTTTCTTTTTAGCACTTTTAATCAAGTTGATTCCTTCTTCCGTACTAATCAATGGAATGTGTAATTTTCCGCCAGTATATTCTAAAATAGCCAAATCCCGATGTATTTGAAGCGATTCTGCCAAGCTCGGCATTCCTTTTAAACCCAACTTCATGGAGTTTGAACTTTCATGCACTTGGGCTTGATTGGCAATTTTTCTATCCAACGGAAAGGATGCCACACAGCCACCAAAACTTTGGGTGTATTGCAAAGCCAATTTTAGCAAATTAGGATTTTCGATGGGTTGTAAATCATCTGAAAAAACACGTGCTCCAGCTTGATACAAATCGTATAATTCGGCTAAATCTGTTCCGTTTATCCCTTTGGTTAAACAAGCCGTGGGATGAATTTTAGTCAGTGAATGATTTGCTTTATCGCGCAGACTTTCCAGTACATTTTTAGAGTCGGTACAAGGTTGGTTGCTGGACACTAAAGCAATATCGCTAAAGCCACTTTTTTCGGCTACTAGTAAACCGTTGGCAATGCTTTCGCGTTCTTCAAAACCTGGTTCGCCAAAGGAAACGCCCGCATCAAACCAAGCTGGTGAAAGGTGCAAATTGGCTTCATCATAAACCTGATCTGCTTCAACTGAAAGTTGATTTTCGATTTGAAGAATTTCTCCTTTTTCAATTAAAATATCCTTTGTTTGTTGGTGGTAAGGACTGTTTTCATCAATAATAGTAGCAGATTTCAGCAGGATTTTCATGGGACATTATTTTAAGTAACGTAAGGCCAACATTTCTAAAATTAAAAAAAGAATAGCAAACATAAGCAAGACTTTCCAATATTCATCTACTTGTTGCAAGCGCGATTCTTGATTGAAAAAATCTTCAATAGACTTTAATCGGTCTTGATTTTGAAGCTGATTGGCTTGCAGATAATCAAGTTTACTTTCTGTTCTGGGATAATTAAAGCTGATGTTTTTCAAGGTTTCACCAGCAGCTTCAACTTGGTACGTTCCTGCTTCTATTGGCAACTCGGGAGTATTGATTTCCACACTTTGGCTAAATCTTCGCTGTTGCGGAATCAAGACATCTTCGTCTTTTGTTAGTTTTACCACTTCGTCGCTAGCCAGATTCACTTCTACTAAATACTGATTGATTTCATCCGTAAAATCAAAAATATTTTGTTTCAGCACGCTTTCCCTTGCGATATTGTACAAAATCGGTACAATTAAAGGCGAATTGGTAAAGTTGGAATTTTCTGTTGAAAAGCTGGCAGCAAACACATAATTCTTGTCGGCAGAAGTTAAAAAAGCTTCTTGATTGGCATAAAGTAAAATGGCATTGTTTCCCGCTTTCATTTGAAAATGTGAACGGGTTAAAGGATATTCAAAATTTGTAATTTGTTCTGTAAACACATTTTCCAGTAAAGGATGCTCAAAATTGATGTTGGTGATTTTTTGTTCATTGTCAATAGCAGCATTGAATTTTGGTAAATTCAAGTTGAGTAAAGTGGTGTTGTAATTTTCTAATTTTGCTTCTTGATGTGGAATAATTACCACTGAACCAGCATCTTCTGAAAACTTAATCAAGCTGTTATTCAGTTGATTACTGATGTTTTTTACACCGTTTAGCACAATAATATTTTTTTCATTCAATTGTGCATAGTCTAAATTTTCAATAGAAGTGGATTCAAATTCAAATTCTTCATTTTTGAAAATGCGCCGTAAAAAGGAAGCTTCTTCTTCATAAATAGCTAACACTTTAATTTTTGGAGTTGAATTGATGCTGAAAAAAAACTGGTTGTCATACTGAATGGCTTCATCTTCAATTTGCACATTTCCGTTGGTAATTTCGCCTTCGCTTAAAGAAATTTCAATTTCAGTTGAAGCTGAATTTTCAAAAGCTACTTCTTGTTTCGCCAGTAATTCTGAAGCATTGTAAACGGAAAGTTCAACTTGTTCTTGGGTTTGTTCGGAAGCCGAAAGTTGAATTTTTAAAGTTTGTTCATTTTCATTAAAATCCAGATTTGCTATGCTAAAATTGATTTTGTTTTCGGGTTGAACTTGCAGTAACGAAATGCTTTCATCTTTCAACAAAGCAGCGTAATCGGTTTCATCTTTCAGTTGAAAATCAGATACCAAAACAATTTTGTTGTTTGCATTTTTGTTGCCAAATAAGCTTTTGGCTTTATTTACTGCGTTTTCAATTTTTAATTCTTGATCGGAAAATTCAATAGCTAAGACTTCTTTTTTAAAAGTAGCTGCATTTAAATTGGTAAAACGGTCTTGGTTGGTAAAAAAATGAACAGTGGCGTTTTCAGGAATCAATTCGACTAACTCTTGTTTAGCTTGTGTAAGCAAATTACCTCGTTTACTTGGCATTTGCATACTAAACGAATTGTCTAAATACACTGCATACACCGTTTTTTGTGAAGCTTCTGTAGAAGCTGGAATAAAAGGTTGTGCAAAAGCCAACACAAAAGATGCAATGGTGAGCATGCGTAAACTCAGCACAATCCATTTTTTAATTTGTGAACTTTTCCTAGATTGAACGCTCAGTACTTTTAACAATGCTACATTGGTAAACGCTGTTTTTTTGAAACGCCGAAGTTGAAATAAATGAATGATAATGGGAACGAGCAATAAAAAAAGGAAGTAAAGATATACTGGGTTTTTAAATTGCATCATTTAGGTAAAGTCGAAAATTTGCTGCTAAAATACGGATTTTAAAAGTTGTTCATTTTAATTTCTTATTCTTTTTCAATAAAGAATTTAAAACTGGTTTTTAGGCCCACTTTAGATTCCACTTTAATGTCTCCGCCTAAGTTTCTGATTATTTTTTTTACGGTAGAAAGTCCTATGCCATTTCCTTTGCTGCCGCGTCTATCTTTCTCGGCTGCTGTAGAAAACAATTCGAATATGCTTTTTTGTTTTTCTTTTGGGATGCCAATACCGTTGTCAGTAACCACAAAATTGTAAAATCCTTCTTCTTCAATACATTCTATATGAATAATAATTTTGTCTTTATCGTTGTATTTGAAGCTATTACCAATTAAGTTTAATAGAATTTGTTCTAAAGCTACTCGATTGGTAGATAAGGTTAAATCTTTTTCAGGAAAATGCAATTGGTAGTCTTCTGTAATATCTAACATACCAATAATATCTTCAATCAGATCGTTGAGTTTAAACTCTTCTATCTGGTTATTATCTGTAATGTTATCAGATTCATAATGCATTAAAATATTGCTGATGTAATCGCTCAGTTTAAAAGCGGAACGTTTTAAGTTTCGCAAGTATTCAATACCGGCTTCGTCTATTATATTGGCGTATTTTGCTTTTAAAATATCAATGGTTACAATCATATTAGCCAAAGGCATTTTCATGTCATGTGAAACTACACCGGCAAAATTTTTGAGTTGAGTATTTTTTTCTTTGAGTTGTTTTTGAGATTCGCGTAAAACATTGTTTTTCAATCGAATATTAAACAGTTGGACAACTTGATTGGCAAGGTAAATCAACGCTTTCCGTTGTCTATCGTCTAAGGTTCTAGGTTCGTGATCTATCACACACAAGGTTCCTAATGCAAAACCATTTTCATCTTTTAGAGTAACCCCGGCGTAAAACACAACTGGATTTTCGCCAAAAGTGAGCGGATTATTTTTAAATCTAGCATCTATTCTGGCGTCTGTAATTTCAAAAACCGGTTTATTACTGGCGATTGCGTGTTGGCAGAACGAAATTTCTCGATTGGTTTCTTTTTTTCCAATTCCAATACAAGACTTAAACCATTGTCTGTTTTTATCTATTAATGAAATTAGAGCGATTGGTGCTTCACAAACTAGAGAGGCCAGCTCTGTAACTTCGTCATATTGCTGTTCTGGCTCGGTATCTAGTATTTCTAAATTTCGCAAAGCCTTTAAACGTTTAGCTTCTGCGGTAGATAGTGGTGTAGTTTTCATCAAAGTATATTGTTTTGCAATTTACAAAAAAATAAGTTAATATTTTTAGCAATTTTAGATGTTGTTTGGTGTGAGATATTAGATAATTGAACTTCCAAATTCTTCATTCTTTTTATTTTAATACTCTAGTAAATTGATAGAGATACTTTATATTTGTCGACTTTCAATTTGAAAAAATGGCTACAGCAGCAATTATCACATTGGTTATCATAGGAGTTGCCGTATTTTTATTCGCAACCGATTTGTTGCCTATAGACTTAGTAGCAATACTTATCATGCTTGCTTTAATTCTAACTGGTAGTATTTCTGCCGAAGAAGGCGTTGCTGGTTTTAGCAACAAAGCAACTATTACGGTTGTTTTTATGTTTGTTTTAAGTGAAGCACTTCTAAAAACTGGAGCGCTACAAGTTTTAGCACAGCGATTGTCTAAGCTTTTTAAAAGAAATTTCAATTTGGGATTGTTATTAATGATGCTGCTTATTGCATTCATTTCCGCTTTTATTAACAACACACCTGTTGTTGCTGTTTTTATTCCTGTGGTTATTCAAATTGCACATCGTGCGGGTCTAAGTCCTGCTAAAATGCTCATTCCTTTGTCTTTTGCTTCTATTTTTGGAGGAATGTGTACACTAATCGGTACTTCCACAAATATTTTAGTGAGCGGTATTGCCGAAAAAGAAGGCGAAGCGGCTATCGATTTGTTTGCTATGACCAAAATGGGAGTAATTTTATTGGTGATTGGCATTTTGTACATGATTCTTTTTGGTCGAAAATTACTTCCCAACAGAGCAAATCAGAATTTAAAGCAAAAGTTTAATTTAAGATCTTATGTAACTGAAATAGAATTATTAAGCGATTCTTCTTCAGTGAATACAGCCATCATGGATTCGGAGCTGGTAAAAGATCTAGAGTTGGATGTAATGGAGGTGAGAAGAAGCACCAATCAATATGTACAACCGGCAGGAGATTTTATTTTAAAAGCGGGCGATATCTTAAAAGTGAGATGCAATGTAGATAAAATAAAATCTTTAAAAGATCAAGCCAAAATTCTGGTATCAACTCCTATAAAAATTGGTGATGACGATTTAAAAGGAACGCAATCTACTTTGGTGGAAATGGTTATTTCAGCTGAATCTGAATTGCATAATAAAACTTTGAAGGAATTAGACTTCAGAAGAAGATTTAGAGCCATTCCATTGGCAATTCAGCACCGAGAATCCATTTCTAATGATGGTATTTACGATGTAAGACTGCGTTCTGGAGACATTATTCTTGCAGAAGTAAAAACCCATTACGTAAAAGAATTAAAACGCATTGAAAGTGATCAAAAAGCTCCATTTGTTCTTCTCAGCGAAGATATGATCACTGATTTTGATAAGCCTAAATTTATTAAAGTATTGAGTTTAATTTTAGTGATGGTTGGTTTGGCTGCATTCAATATCTTAGATATCATGGTAGGTGTAATTTCTTGTGTTGTTGCTTTGGTATTACTCAAAGTATTGGATATGAAAGAAATGTATCAAGCCGTAAATTGGAAAATTATTTTTCTTTTAGCCGGAACTTTAAGCTTAGGTACCGCCATGGTAAATACTGGCTTAGACTTGTACATTGCTTATTTTATAACTAATCAATTGGGTGGTTTTGGTCCAGTTGCTGTTATTTCAGGTTTGTATTTAACTACTTCACTTTTAACCGAAATCATGTCTAATAACGCTTCTGCTGCATTAATGGCACCTATTGCTATTGCAACTGCTCATGGAATGGAAATGGAAACACTGCCATTTTTAATTACCATCATGTTTGCTGCTTCTGCAACATTCATGACGCCTGTAGGCTACCAAACCAACGCCATGGTATTTAGCGCAGGAAAGTATACATTTAGAGATTTCTTTAAAGTAGGAGTAGGGTTAAACTTACTTTTTTGGGTTGCGGCTAGTATTTTAATTCCGTTATTGTATTTTTAAAACATTTGTAATTGAAATTCCAAAGTTGTAAATATGAAATCTAAAAAATTTGCATTAATTCTCGGAGGAAGTAAAGGTTTAGGTTGGGCTAGTGCAAAAAAACTTGCTAAACACGGTTGGAATTTAATCTTGATTCATCGTGATCCAAAAAACCAGTTAGACGAATTTCATAACGAAATTGAAGAATTCAAAAAACAAGGTTTAGCGTGTTACAGTTTCAATAAAGATGCAACTAAAACAGAAGTTATCAAAGCAATCATTGAAGAAGTAAAAAATGAAATCCCTTCATTAAAAATAGATTTGGTTTTACATAGCATCGCCAAAGGAAGTTTAAAGAATATGTATGGTGAAAATAAATTAACAGCAACCGATTTTTCCATCAGTGTTCATGCTATGGGTTATAGTTTGTACCAATGGGTCGATGCTTTATTTGAAGCCAAATTGCTCAATAATCCGTGTCGTATTTTAGCTTTTACCAGCGAGGGAAATCAAAAAGCTTGGCCAGGATATGCAGCCGTTTCTTCGGCAAAAGGTGTTTTAGAAGCAGTAAGTAGAAATATAGCAGTAGAATTTGCTCAATTTGGAATAACATCCAATTGTATTCAAGCTGGATTAACCTTAACTGAAGCTTTTAAACAAATTCCCAATAGCGAAAAATTAGCAGCAGTCAAACAAAAATTAAATCCGATGGGCAGATTAACTCAGCCAGAAGATGTGGCCAATATGGTCTATTTAATGAGTTTACCCGAAGCCAACTGGGTCAACGGAAGTATTATTAAAGTAGATGGCGGCGAAAGCATCACTTAGTTTTCAGCATTTAATCTTCAGCTCTTTTCCATTGAATAGTTTTATAAACAATAGAAATATAACCTCTCAAATTTAAAATGGAAGAATCATCTTCATCAACCCAAATTTTACCGTCGTAAGTTTTATCGTTTTCTGGGTCTATAATTTTTCCGTCTACATATTCAACTCCATCTTTTTCAAAATTTTTTAAAACTTCAAATCCCATTAGTTTTTTGCCTTTCATATCGCCTTTGCAATGCTGGCATGGCTCATCTGGCTTAGCATCATCTTCAAGAAATTCAACTATTTTACCGTAATATTTTCCATCTTTTTTAAATATTTCAACAATAGATTTTTCGACATTAGTTTCTTCATCAATAGTAATCCACTTTCCAGTTACATCTTGTGAAAAAGAATTCAAACTAAACAGAATTGATAAAGCAATTAGGAAATATTTCATTTTTTTAATGCAATCTATTTAGTATTTTACTAAACACATCCAGTTTAACGCTATTTTAAAGGGGCAAAATCAATGAACATAAGAACTTAAATTATCAAAATACAGATAAAAGACGAGATTATTTCATATTTATAAGATTATCTTATAGTTATAATTAACTCAATTCGAATGACTTATTGTTTGAAATAATTTTATCTTATCCCATAATAATAAAATTGAAAGCCTTAAGTAAATCTGATAATTGCTAAATATATTATTTTTGAATCGTTATAAAATTCATTAATAATTAAATATTTTAAGAATATGAAAAATTTAGTACTCCTATGTAGTCTCTTGTTTTCATTTTCTTTAATCGGACAAAGTGAAGCTACTTGTCCAGTTACTGGAATGAAAGGAAATGGACACTCAGCATCTGCACATGCAAATGCATCAAGTAAAGCAGAAAGCTACAAAGATTCTGCCGTAAAACGTGTTTCAACTAAAGACAAAAACTGGTGGCCAAATAGTTTAAATGTTGGTATTTTAAGACAAAATGCAAAGAAATCTAATCCTATGGGAGAAGATTTTAATTATGCAGAAGCCTTCAGTACTTTAGATTTAGAAGCTTTAAAAACCGATTTAAAAGCATTAATGACAGATTCTCAAGATTGGTGGCCAGCAGATTTTGGTCACTATGGCGGTCTTTTTATCAGAATGGCATGGCACAGCGCAGGAACGTACAGAACTGGCGATGGTCGCGGCGGCTCAAGAGATGGTCAACAGCGTTTTGCACCCATCAATAGTTGGCCAGACAATGCCAATTTAGATAAAGCAAGAAGATTGTTATGGCCTATCAAACAAAAATATGGCAATAAAATTTCTTGGGCAGATTTAATGATTCTAGCTGGAAATGTAGCCTTTGAAGATATGGGATTTGAAACCATTGGTTTTGCTGGAGGTAGAGAAGATACTTGGGAACCCAACACAGATATTTATTGGGGACCAGAATCTGAATGGCTAGAAGATGAAAGATACTCAGGAGATAGAGATCTTGAAAAACCTTTAGCCGCTGTACAAATGGGATTAATTTATGTAAATCCAGAAGGACCGAATGGTGAACCCGATCCAGTTGCTGCCGCACATGACATTAGAGAAACTTTTGGGAGAATGGGGATGAATGATGAAGAAACGGTAGCTTTAATTGCTGGCGGTCATACATTAGGCAAAACACACGCAGCTGCAGAAGATAAACACATGGGACCTGAACCAGAAGCGGCAGGTATCGAAAACCAAGGTTTAGGTTGGATGAGTGACTATAAATCGGGTAGCGGTGCAGACGCTATTACATCTACTGTTGAAGTAACTTGGACGTCTACACCAACCGAATGGAGCCACGATTATTTAACCTTCTTATATGAATACGAATGGGAATTGATGAAAAGTCCTGGTGGTGGTCATCAATGGAAAGCAAAAAATGCTGAAGCCATAATTCCGCATGCTTTTGATGATGAAAAGAAACAACCACCTTATATGTTAACCACCGATTTATCTTTAAAGATGGATCCTGCTTACGACAAAATTTCAAAACGATTTTTAGAAGATGAAGAAGAATTTAAACGCGCCTTTGCTAAAGCTTGGTTTAAATTGATTCACCGTGATATGGGACCTACTTCAACCTATTTAGGTGATGATATTCCAAATGAAGAATTTATATGGCAAGATCCAATTCCAGCTGTAGATCATACATTGGTAGCAGATAAAGATGTAGACAAATTAAAAAAAGCGATACTAAAATCTAATCTTTCGGTTTCAGAGTTGGTATCAACAGCTTGGGCTGCAGCTTCAACTTATCGTGATTCAGATAGACGTGGTGGTGCCAATGGAGCAAGAATTTTATTAGAGCCACAGCGCAACTGGGATGTAAATAATCCAGATCAATTGAATAAAGTAATTTCCGAATTAGAGAAAATTCAAAAGAATTTCAATAAAAAAACCAAAGGAAACAAAAAAATATCCATGGCAGACTTAATTGTTTTGGCTGGAAATGCAGGAGTTGAAAAAGCAGCTAAAGATGCAGGTGTAAAAATCGAAATTCCATTTACACCAGGAAGAATGGATGCTTTGCAAGATCAAACTGATGTAGAATCAATTAATTTGCTTAAACCTA
Source organism: Psychroflexus planctonicus (assembly GCF_014640195.1). Taxonomy (GTDB): domain Bacteria; phylum Bacteroidota; class Bacteroidia; order Flavobacteriales; family Flavobacteriaceae; genus Psychroflexus; species Psychroflexus planctonicus. The sequence continues at coordinate 123,028 of NZ_BMGM01000003.1, read as the reverse complement.
TTGCAGATGGTTTTAGAAATTACACAAGCGGAAATTACATCTTTACAACTGAAGAATTGTTAATTGATAAAGCACACTTATTAACTTTAACTCCACCAGAAATGACAGCATTAATCGGTGGAATGAGAGTTTTAGACACCAATTATGATGGTTCTGAGCATGGAGTGTTAACCAACAATAAAGAAGTTTTAACCAATGACTTTTTTGTAAATCTGTTGGATATGAATGCTAAGTGGGAAGCTATAGATGAAGATAAAGAAGTATTTGAAATTAAAGACCGAACCACTGGTGAAGTAAAATGGACAGCAACTCGAGCCGATTTAATTTTTGGTTCTAATTCTGAATTAAGAGCTTTATCTGAAGTTTATGCTGCGGAAGATGCTAAAGAAAAGTTTGTAAAAGATTTTGCAGATGCATGGCATAAAATAATGACACTAGATCGCTTCGATTTAAAATACGGAAAGTATAAAAAATAAACGCTTAGTTTCATAAAACTGAAAAACCGCCTTTATTGGCGGTTTTTTTATGTTTATTAGCTATTCAGAAATGAATTAATAGCTGAAAAATAACTTAAAACTGATTGATGGTTTTTCTAATTTCAACTAATCGCGTCAATAAACCTTCCAAATGTTGTAAATCCAACATATTGGCTCCATCACTTTTGGCATCTTTAGGACTAAAATGAGTTTCGATAAACAAGCCATCTACTTGATTTACAATTCCAGCGCGTGCTATGGTTTCAATCATGTCTGGTCTTCCGCCGGTTACCCCTGAAGATTGATTAGGTTGCTGTAGCGAATGCGTAACATCCAAAACCGTTGGTGCGTATTGCTGCATAGTCGGAATTCCTCTGAAGTCTACAATTAAATCTTGATAGCCAAACATAGTTCCACGGTCGGTAATCATGGCTTTATAGTTTCCAGAATCGGTTACTTTAGTCACCGCATGTTTCATGCTTTCTGGACTCATAAATTGTCCTTTTTTCAAATTTATTGCTTTACCAGTTTTGGCAGCAGCCACCACCAAATCGGTTTGTCTTACCAAAAAAGCGGGGATTTGCAAAACATCTACATATTCAGCAGCCATTTCTGCATCGCTTATTTCGTGAATATCGGTAACGGTAGGAACATTAAATTCTTTACTGATTTTAGCTAGAATTTTCAGTGCTTTTTCATCACCAATTCCCGTGTAAGAATCAATTCTACTGCGGTTTGCTTTCTTAAACGAACCTTTAAATATATACGGAATCTTCAATTTATCGGTAATCTCGACAACGCGTTCAGCAATTTTAAAAGCCATGTCTTCACTTTCAATTGAACACGGTCCAGCCAATAAAAAGAAATTATTTGATGTTAAATGATTGAGTTTCGGAATCTGATTTAAATCCATGAATTATTTTTTTTCAAAGATAAGTTTTATAAATGATTTTACATTTTACCTGATAAAACTAAAAAGTGATACCATTTCACCAATCGAATTGCACACAGAAATTCTTGTATTTTCAATATTTTCTCTTTTTATTATTTTTCAGCAATACATATCATTTGCTTTTTAGTCTTTGTTTTAGTTCCTTGTCAAAATCGGAAACATAATTTTGGTCTTGAACAACACGGAATTTATCATACTCACTCTCAGCTTTTAACTTTGCTTCCAACATTGATATTTTGCCTTTATCCCTTAAAATAGGATAATCTGCCAATTCCAAAAATTGAACTAAAAAGCTATCCCAATCTTTCATATTCATTACTTGCCAGTTTCTTGCCCTATTTTCGGCTAAGTCTAAATAAGAAGTAACTATTCTTTCTAAAGCTTTTAGATGTTCAGCATTCAAATAATTTTTTGCAATCGTTACATCGCTTTTTAAAATCTTTCCGTCAGGGGCTTGCTTCCAATTTTTTAAGCCCATATAAATCTTTGTAGCATCTGCTTCGGTATAAATAATTTCTGCAGCCGTTTTCCCTGTTATTGCCCAATGTAGCTTATTTTGAACTGTAGCAAAAAAATGTTGGGTTATTTCCGATTTATTGTCATAATCAGCGGATAGTGCATAGATGTCGGTAATTTTTTGATATAAACGCCTTTCGCTTAATCGAATCTCTCGGATTCGCTCCAACATTTCTTCAAAATAATCTTCTCCAAAATGTTTGACTTGCTTCAAACGCTCATCATCCATAGCAAAACCTTTGATGATGTATTCGTGCAAAATTTCAGTTGTCCATTTTCTAAATTCAATAGCTCTTTGTGAGTTTACTCTGTAGCCAACCGCTGTTATGGCTCTTAAATTATAGTATTTTACAGTCGTTTCTTGTTCTTTCCCTTTGATAGCACCGTGTTGAGTGGTGTGTCGGAAATCCCGACACACCACTTTCTCATCTAATTCACCGTTTTCAAATATTTTTTTAAGGTGTTCGGTTATGGTAGAACGTCCTTTTTCAAAAAGTTCAGCTATTTTTTTTTGCGTTAACCAAAGCGTTTTGTCTTGATAAAAAACGTCTATATTCACTTTGCCACTTTCGGTTTTGAAAATAACAAAGTTGTTTATAGGCTGTAAATCGCTATTTTGATTTTCGTTACTCGTTTTACTCACTTTATTCTTCATACAAATTCATCAATAAAAATATAAACTTTTATTCACTAAATCGTTTTATTGCTATTTCAAATCCTCAGTGCCTATAAAATAGGAGTGTATTAGGTGGTTTTGCAATATGAAATTTGCTATTATGTGTTGTCTACATCCTTCTAATCTAAATTCCGTTACTTTACTTTGCTTTTTTTGGATAGAATTGATTAAACAATATATATCAAATGTAAAGGGTCTTTTCTAATGGAAATTAAAATTGTTTGAAAACTTATGAACATTTATTGGTCTCAAATTTAGATAAAACTTCGCACTTTAGTGCATCTGCTTTAACTTCTAAAAACTTATTAAACGCATCGAATACAATAATATAAATGGTTTGTACTTTAAAATTATTAGTGCATTGGTGGTAAAAAGACTTTTTAGTCTGCAATCAAAACTATGGACTTTAAATCCATAGTGATTGAGTTAGGTCCATAAAAGAAAAAGTGACAGGTAATTACTTAGACATTATTAGATTTGTATAGTATCGTGTTTTTAGTCAAGCTTACCATGTAATTTATTGTAGCTGTTTTTTAGCCTTTTTTGTAACATCAGTTACCATCCCAAGTCTTTTAAGTTTGTATTTTTGCACACATTAAAATCATAAGAATATGAAATCTAGTTTTAACGATATCATCAACGAAGACAAAGCCATTTTAATCGATTTTTTTGCTGACTGGTGTGGTCCTTGCAAAATGCTTGCACCTATCTTACAAGAAGTAAAAACAGAATTAGGTGAAGCGGTTAAGATTGTAAAAATTGATGTGGATAAAAATCAGGAATTAGCCGCAAAATATCAAGTTAGGGGAGTGCCGACCATGATGTTATTTAAAAAAGGACAACAAAAATGGAGACAAAGCGGTGTTTTGCAAAAAGGTGAAATTGTTCAAATTATTAAATCGAATAGCTAATTTATTTCTTTATAGTACACGACAAAAAAATAAATTCTCTAAAATTCCTTGATTTTTGCCCCGCCCCTAATGGGAGAAATCAAGGAAAATCAGGCTCCCTTTAGGGATGGGGCAGAACTGATTTGACTAATATCAATTTTTGTCGTGTACTTTACTATTTCTTAATGAATTTTTGCGTCCATTGATTTATATCTGACTTTAACTTTAAAATGTAGGTTCCAACAGAAAACGAGCTTACGTCTAAATCTATATTATTTTCTGATGATGTAATTTCCTTTTGATAGACAGACTTGCCTAAAATATCAAATACTTCAATTGAATGCGGATTTGATGTGTTGGGGATTTCAATATGTAAAAGATCTGAAGCTGGATTGGGATACAAGTTAATTCCATATGGAATAAAATTTTCGTCAGCTAAGGTTGTTGTTTCAGCAACTATTTCAAATCGAAATGCACTTGCACTCTCTGGCGAAGCATTGTCGACTTCAAATGGAATAGGGGAATCGTTTTGTAATTCAACTAAAGTGTCTGTAAAATGATCTTTCAAAAAATAAGTCACTTCACTTTCATAAAAAGTAATTTCAGGTACAAATGCATAATGCGTTTCTGTATAATTATTAATGAACAGCGGAATGCTTTCTTTATGAAGTAAATGTTGTCTTTTGGTGATGCTCCATAATTGATTGTTTCCAATAATGGCTAAATTTTCGTTTGCATTTCCCATTTTACCTGCATCCGCATCAGTAAATGCGTTGTTGTAAGTTTCATTAAAGCGCAATCCAATGGCATCAATTTCACCTTGACTATTGACTAATTTCAGATTAATTTCTTCATTGAATTCAGTATTAGAAAACACTTGTGTCGCATTTTGGTTTACATTTTTGCTTGTCTCTGTAAAAGTGATACTTGGAGTAGTAGAAACGCTTAAATTGTTTCGAATAAAAACAGCTTGCCCAGGTTGAATAAATTGATTGGCTTCTGATGTAGTAGCATGATCGCCTGTGGCAATTTCCACGGTTACAAATCCACCATTAGTATTTAAATTGGGATCCCAAATATACATAAAGTTGCTATTAATGTCGCCTGAGAAAGTAAGTAAATTAGCGTCTACAATAGCTTGATACGGATTACCCACAAAACTGAATTGTTCATTTCCTGAAGCCAAATTGGGACTAAAATCACCTACAAACAAACTGCCTTCTGTTCTTAATTTGGTGTTGGTTGGTGTTGGTGAGTTGGTGCTTAAATCGATAGTTCGATCTCCACGAATTAGCAAACGATATGGATTTCCTGCTGAAATGGTATTTACATCGGTATTATCTATTTCTGTCCAAGCTGCGCCACCTGATTGGTTTGTTTCTGCATGATCAAACCAATACATAGAAGGATTTCCGGTGCTTGTGGCATCAAAACCATTTAAGCCTGTTTGGCTTCCTGTAATATGTGTGCCAAAACCTTGGGGTTGATTTCCATTTTCTTGCCAATTTGCATAAATGCTACTTGTAGAACTGACTGGGCTAGAAAGCATTCTAAATGCGCGTGTACTTTGATTGCCTGCTGGAATCCAACGTTCAACTTGCGTTTCTACATTTACCATAGATGAAATAGGTAGTGTAGCCATTTGGCCTAAATGAGTTTTATTATTTAGGAATTTTAATAAGCCATCACCCGTGATATTTTCATCTATTTCTAGAATATCTGCTATGGCTAAAGTTGAGTTGGTTTCAATTTGAATGGATTTTGCCAAGGTCTTTTTATGTAAAGTAGCCGTTTTGTTCTCTACCCAAATATCATCTGTTAAAGTAGAAACTTCATTTTCAGGATTACTTGGTCTCCAAACCCAATCTTGAAAATGATAACCATCGTACAAGATTCGAAAATGATCAATAGCACTCATCGGACCGCTTTTACTTATTCCTTTTAAAATAATTCTAAATGGAGTAGAAGTAGTAGTAAGCGGTAAAGTAATTTCTGTCCAATCTGAATAGATTGCAGTTAAGTGAGCTATTTCAACTGGCAAACTTCCTTGTTCTTCAAAAAAAACTTTCATTTCATTTTGATTTCCTGCGTCTTCTTGCTGAACAATAAAAAACTGCAGTTGTACATTTCCAAAGCTAGAAACATCAAAATAAGGAGAAACAAAACCCAATTCTTCGGTTCCGTTTGGAACAAATACCATATTTCGGTTACCTGAATAAGGAGATCTAACGGAACCAAAATTTGTACCTGAATTAAATGGAGCCCAAAAAGCACTTGTACTTGCATCAACACTCCAACAGTCATAGGAAGCTGAAGATGAAGTGAAATCTTCCATGAAAGGAAATAAATCAAGGGTTCCACAAGGAGTTGTAAACGCAATTTTGTTCCATTCGCTAGTTTCTGAAGTACAATTGGTTTTTACAAAAAATGAATAATTAGTAGCTGGACTTAAATTAGTTGTGCTTAAGGATGTTGTTCCTGTACCTAAAGTTCCTTCTTGAATAATTTGATGATCATCAGGATGTTTTCCAGCTTCAGCAATGGCCCAATCATAACCGTTGATTTCATCTGGTGATGCGTCCCATGAAAAATCATGACTTGTTGCATCAATACTGGTTTCTGCAAGGTTTTGTATAGGAGAACAAACCACAGTATTTGGAGAAACGCCTGTTACTATTAAAGTGAAGTTTTGTTCTCCGTCTGTTAAACTTTCAGCGTGTGTAACTTCAATTGTATATTGACCGTTTGCATTAGCAATTTCAATTTTTTCAAAAGGATCAACATTATTTACTCCTGTGGTGTTGGTATTTACACCTGTGAGCTTCCAAGGAAAGTAATCTGTTGTATTTTGACTTACTTTTAAATTTAAATTGTTTACCAAAATTGGGTTTGAATCGTTAGCAGTTGTGCTTAAGGTTCCTGCTGGATCTGTCCATGAAATTGAAATTTCCAAATCTTCAATTTCGTTAGCATCAACATTTAAGGTATAAGTTTGACTATCCAGTAAAACATCTTCTATAATGATGCTTTTATTTACATTTTTATTTTGGATTTCTTCTGCTGCTTTTTTGGCATTCAACAATCCCCAGCCGTAAATCGCATCCGGTCCAGTCATTCCAGCATCGTCAGCAGTGTGTAAAACCAAAGCTTTTAAAGTTGCTGCACGCATAAAATTGCCTTGTTCACCTTCGTATAATTCTTGAAGTAGCAGTAAAGTTCCAGCCACATTTGGAGATGACATTGAAGTTCCTGTTAAGTATTCATAGGCATCATCTGCACCACTTGTAGTTGAAAAAACCCGAGTGCCAATACCAGTAATGTCGGGTTTAATACGTAAATCGTCTGTTGGTCCTTGACTTGATGAAGAATTAATATCAACTGAAAGCAACTCACCACTTGGACTTACAGAAGCCGTGTTGGCGTTAGCAACGACTAATGGATTTTTACTGGTTTTCATACCAGATAGTTTATCGTATTCAGGATTGGCCGGGTCAAGCGGATCGTCATTAAAATCAAAGTTTCCATCGTTTCCTGCTGAAGTTACCGGCAAATAGTAAGGTGCATTTACAGTTATTTCATCCCATTCTCTGGATCTACTTATATATGCACCTACAACTTCAGAAAAACCACCATCTTTAATTTGTTGACTACTAAATCCGTAAGAATGATTGGAAACCAACATGCCATTAGTTGTTTCGCTAGTAGCTTCAATTTCTGCATCGGTAAATTCATAAGCTTTAATTTGCGCTTTTTTAGCCATTCCGCGAGAGCGAAGTTGATTGTTTCCCGTGCTTGCTATAATTCCTGATACGTGTGTAGAATGATTGTCTAAATTATATTCACTTATATCTTCACCAATGGTAATTTTGCTTGTAGCATCTTCATTCTCAAAATCTTGATGTGAAATTCTAGCATGACCTGAATCCCAAACATAAGCGGTTAAATTTTCACCTTGTAGATTCAAATTAAGAACTTGATTCTCAAAAAGCCAGTCTGTTCGTGTAGAGTGTGCTGCCTGAATTGTATTTGTGGTCTGATAAAGTGGTTTTCCTTTATAAATTTCAACCATAAGCACCAAATTCCCTAAGGAATCTCGATAACGAATAGGTAAGTTGTTTTCTTTAACATATTGCTCAACTTCCTTTTTATCTTGAATACTTTTTCTTTTAAAATCTTCTTTTAATCTTGAAATTTCAGCCGAATTGTATGCTTTGTTAATTTCATTTATTTGTTCGGGAGTTTGGCTAATTCCTATAAATGGAAAAAGCAATGCACACATTACAACAAATCTATTATTCATACAAAGCCTAACTAACAGAAAACGAATATAATAAAAATTAGTTACGTAAAAGTTCATTTGGAAAAACCACAGGGCTTTCATGTCCATTTTTGCCTACTGCACTAATTCCAAAATAGTAATTGTCTATCACAATTCCGTCTAAGGTAAATTCGGTTACTTTTCCAACAAAACGAGAATTATCCCATGTAGGTGAAGTAGTATCTCGCCAATAAATTTTATATCCTGCTACATCTTCGTCTTCTATTTCGCTCCATGCTAATTTAACCGAAGCTTCAACAATTCCACCAACTTTTACTACTTCTGGCGCTGGTGGTGCCCAAGCTAAACTCGCCATGTTAATGGCATTTACTGAAGTCAGCTTCTTCACATATTCAAAGTTTACATATTCAATTACATCGCCATATTCAATGCCGTTTTCTGTACGAATGTCTTGGTGCTGACGATTATAATTTTCGTGGCTTTCCATAATTCTGATGCCGGGATAACCTACATCATTAAAAGGTTTATGATGACCACCACGACCAAAACGGTCTAAGCGATACACCATTTGTGGGTTCATTTCAGGCATATAGGTTTTGGTGGTTTTGTGAACGTATCTAGCCAATTGTCTTGAAGCTCCATCTACTTCGCCACCATAAAATCGCTTCATGATTCGGTCACGCTCGGTTTCTAAAGGATTGTGTGCTTCAGAAAAAATTCGAAAACTTCTATTATCAATCACACCATCAACACCTTCAATATTTCCTATCATGTCGTTATTTAAAATTCCTATCAGTTTCCAGTTTTTTTCTTTTGCATATTCAGCTAAAAACTGACCGCCAAACAAACCTTGTTCTTCACCACTTAATCCAACATAAGCAATGCTGTGGTCAAATTCATATTGAGATAAAACTCGTGCTGCTTCCATTGCTCCAGCTACACCAGTGGCGTTATCGTTGGCTCCAGGTGCATCAATTTCATAATTCATAGTGTTAGAAGCACGGGAGTCGATGTCACCGCTCATCATGACATACGAATCAGGGTATTTTTTTCCACGTTGAATGGCTACTACATTGACAACATAAGTATCAAAAGGAACACGATTTCCCATTTCCTTGGTCACCATTTTTTTCTGGTAAAACACTTCTAAACAACCACCACATTCTTTGGAAATTTTTTCAAATTCACTTTTTATCCAACGTCGTGCAGCACCAATTCCGCGAGTATCACTAAGGGTGTCGCTAAAAGTGTTTCGAGTACCAAAATCTACTAGTTGTTGCACATCTTGTTCAAGTCGTTCAGCTGAAACCTTTTCGATAATATCATAAATTTTGGGATTGGTTTGTGCAGTTGCTATTGTTAATGCAAAAGTGAATACAAGTAAAAATATATGTTTCATAGGTGTTTATTTTAAGTAAATTCTTCAGTTGATGTCAATTCTAAAAATAGGTTTTCTAAACTTTGGGTTTTCTTATTCAATTGAATGATTTTCAATCCTTTGTCGTAAGCGAAATCGAATACTGTTGAACGCATGTCTTTTTCAACTTTAAAGCTGAGTTCGTACAAAAATCCTCTCGGATTGGAAATACTCAACAAATGCGGCAATTCTTTTAAGGCTTGCTCTTCAATGCGGTAATTGAACTCCACTTCAATCATTTGTTGGTCAGTTTGGGTTTCGGTTAAATCTTTATCGGCAACCAACTCACCATTATTAATTATAATTGCTCGATCGCAAATGGCTTCTACTTCTTGCATGATGTGGGTAGAAAGCATCACGGTTTTGTCTTTTGCCAAGGAGCGAATCAATTGTCGGATTTCTACCAACTGCTTTGGATCTAAACCGGTAGTAGGTTCATCTAAAATTAAAACTTTGGGTTCGTGCAATAAAGCGGCTGCCAATCCAACCCGTTGCCGATATCCTTTGGAAAGTTGTTCAATTTTTTTATGCGCATTTTCTGTAAGACCTGTCAATTCGATATATTCCTGAATTTTACTTTTGGAAATATGGTGAATTTCAGCATGAAATGATAAGTATTCCTTCACATACATTTCTTCGTACAACGGATTATGCTCAGGCAAATAGCCGATTATTTTTTGAACTTCCAGTTTTTGTTCATGGACAGGAATCCCATCAATTTCTACTGAGCCTTCATCTGCCGACAAATAACCCGTTAAAATCTTCATTAAAGTAGATTTCCCCGCTCCATTTGGACCCAAAAAACCTAAAATTTGATGATTTGGAACAAAAAAACTTACTTGATTTAAGGCTTTTTGTGAGCCGTAAGATTTACTAACTTGATGAACCTTAATGGACATTTTTTGAATTTTTTGTGATTTTACAATAATAATGCATTCAAAGCGCATTAAGCATTAAACTTTCTTTAAAACCTGATTTCATTTATACTCACTTTGTCAAAAGAGCTTAAAATGTTGCGATACGAACTTTTTCATAATATTATATAAAGATATTGCGGAGTTATAAAATGAAGTAGATTGCTGTTTAAAACCGAATATAATAATTAAAGGTCAATTAAAACACCCATTTACTGCGTTAATTTTTTTCTCGATAGCTAGGCTATCCTTCAAAAAATTGCCTTGCAACTGAATATTTTAATTGATTTTGACTTTCTGATTATAATTAAAATCAGGTTTAAAAGTCAAGCGAATCTGCTACATTTGAAAATTAAAATCCATTACATTGAAAAAATTAGCTGTACTAACTTGTGTTTTTCTACTGTTTTCATGTGAATTTACCACAGAAAATCAAACATCTGAAACTACCAAAACAACTTTTCCAGAGTTCACTAAAGAAAATGCGGAACAGCTAGCCAGCTTGCCTTTGGAATGCATTTCGCAAGAATATCCCAACAAATTAGGTCAAGTATTAGGAAGCGAATCCGATTTAGCCACACCAAAGGAATTAAGACCCGCATTTTATGGCTGCTTCGATTGGCATTCTGCAGTACACGGACATTGGTCGTTGGTGGTTTTGTTGAAAAAATATCCCGATTTGAAACAAGCAGAATCCATCAAACTTCAATTGAAGGAGCATCTTTCAAAAGAACACATTCAACAAGAAATCGCTTTTTTTGAAACAGAAGAAAATGCTTCATTTGAACGCACTTACGGTTGGGCTTGGCTGTTTCAATTAGCAACAGAATTGCATTCTTGGGATGATGAACTTTCAGCAGAATTGCTGCAAAATATTCAGCCTTTAGTTGAAGTTTTAGAAACCAAAATGATGGATTTTCTACCCAAATTAGTCTATCCAATTCGTGTTGGTGAACATTCTAACACCGCATTTGCATTGTCTTTTACATATGATTATGCTGTGGCATTCAAAAAAGAAGCTTTGCAAAATTTGATTGTTGAACGAGCAAAAACCTATTATTTAGACGATAAAAATTGTCCGATTACTTGGGAACCTAGCGGATATGATTTTTTATCTCCATGCTTAGAAGAAGCCAAATTGATGTCTAAAATTCTAAATGAAGATGAATTTTTTGATTGGTCTTATGCATTTTTACCAGAGTTATATGATTCAAATTTTGATTTAGAAATTGCCAAAGTAAGCGACCGAAGTGATGGAAAATTAGTGCATTTGGATGGATTGAATTTCAGTCGAGCATGGAATCTTTTTGAACTGGCAAAACAACCTGATTTAGCACATTTAGAAGAATTGGCCAACCAACATTTTGTGGCCGCTTATCCAAATTTGGTAGGCGATGCTTACGAAGGCTCACATTGGTTAGGCAGTTTTGCTTTGTACGCCATCAAACAACAAAAAGCCTTGTGAAAAAACTTTTCCAGAACATCGGTCCAAGTGCTTTAATTGCCGCTGCCTTTATCGGTCCAGGAACCATCACCGTTTGCAGTATGGCAGGAATTGCCTTTGGATACGATTTGCTTTGGGCTTTGTTGTTTTCCATTTTAGCAACCATCGTTTTGCAGGAAATGTCTGCACGCTTGGGATTGGTTACAGGTAAAGATTTAGCCGGATTAATTCGCATTTATTTTACTACGCCTTGGAAAAAAATACTTTCTTTAATATTGGTAATTGTTGCCATTGTACTAGGAAACGCTGCTTACGAAGCGGGAAATATTACCGGAGCTGTTTTGGGTTTTGATGCGGTTTTCAAGTTGGATAAGGTTTCTTTTTTTGAAATGGATTTGAATATTTTACCCATTTTAATCGGAGGAATTGCCATCTTCATTTTAGCTTTAGGGTCGTATAAAAAAATAGAAAACGTATTGATGCTTCTCGTGGTGTTGATGAGCTTGTCGTTTGTGATTTCCGCTTTGTTGATTGCTCCAGATTGGTTAGGCATTGCCAAAGGGATTTTTGTACCTAGTTTTCCTGAAAATTCGCTGACCAGTATTTTAGCGATTGTAGGTACAACGGTAGTTCCGTACAATTTGTTTTTGCATTCGGCCATTGTACAAGAAAAATGGAATTCGCCTAACGCCATCAAATATGCACGATGGGATATTTTTATTGCGGTGGGTTTGGGCGGTATAGTTTCCATGGCGGTGCTAATTTCGGGTGCTGCCTTGTACCAAGAAGGAATCATGACTAGCGACTTTTCAAAGTTTGCCGATAGTTTAGCTCCTTTGTATGGCGATTATGCTAGTTATTTATTGGGTTTTGGCTTTTTTGCAGCAGGAATTACATCCACCATTACGGCTGCATTGGCAGCAGCTTATGTGCTAAAATCTACTTTAAACTGGCAAGGAAAATCAGGAAAATTGTATTTTAAATTGGTGTGGATCGGCATTATTTTATCGGGTGTAATTTTTTCAAGTTTGGGGATTCAACCTTTGGAATTGATTCAAACTGCTCAAATTAGTAACGCAATTCTATTGCCGTTTGCCGCAATTTTCTTATATATTATAGTAAGCAATAAAAAATGGATGGGGAAGTACAAAAACAATTTCTGGCAGTCCGCTTTTGGATTTTTCATTTTGCTGTTTAGTTTGTTTTTGGGTTTCAAAAGTGTACTTAAATTTATTTCTTAAAATGAAAAAAACAATCAACATTAATTGCGATTTAGGTGAAGGCGGAAAGTTGGATAGCCAAATAATGCCACTGATTTCTAGTTGCAACATTGCGTGTGGTGGTCATTTTGGAGATGATAAAAGCATAAAAAATGCCATGCAGTTGGCTCAGAAACATTCGGTTTTAGTCGGTGCACATCCTTCATTTCCCGATTTGAAGAATTTTGGAAGGATTACTTTACAAATGAATCCAGCTGAATTAAAAAATAGCTTGCATGAACAACTAACTAGTTTTTATAAAATAGCAAATGAATTAAAAATTGAGATTCATCATGTTAAGCCGCATGGCGCTTTGTATCATGAAGTGGCTTTGAATTCTGAAATGGCTCAGCTTTTTTTGGAAGTGGTGAATCATTTTTCCAAAGAAATTATTCTCTACACCGCACCGAATTCAGCATTGTCAAAATTGAATATTTCGAAAAATAGAATTCATGTTGAAGTTTTTGCTGACCGTGCCTACCACAATAACGGAAACTTAGTGAGTAGAAGTGAAGCCAATGCGGTTTTAACAGAAAGTAAACAGGTTGCTGAACAAGTTTTGAATTTAGCCTTGCATCAAAAGGTGAAAAGTAGGGAAGGAGAAGCGTTTAAATTTGATTTTGATACCCTTTGTTTCCATAGCGACTCGCCCAATGCTTTGAAAAATTTGCAGTTGGTCAATACCATTTTACAGGAAAATCACATTCAAATTGAAAAAGTAAATGCTTAACATCAAACGTATTTTGAATTTAGGAAGCCATGTGATTTTAGTGGAATTTGATACTGAAATCAAGCCTGAATCCTTGCATCAATTGTTGAAAATTAAAGCCGTTTTAGCAAAGAAATATCACCATAAAAAAGTTGAAGTTACCAACACCTATGCGAGTTTGTGTATTCATTTTTTAAATGAAAATAAAATTGAATTAAATACTGAAAAAGAACGTATTAAAAGTATTATCTCAAGTATAGATTTAAGTGAAATTAGTTCTGCTATTTCATCAAAATTACATGTTTTGCCGGTTTGTTATGCAGATGAATTTGCACCCGATTTAGATTTTTTAGCTAAGGAGTTGAAGCTATCCAAACAACAAATCATCAATTTACATACCGAACCCAAATACACGATTTATTTCCACGGTTTTTTACCCGGCTTTTTATATTTGGGTGGTTTACCTGAAACTTTGCATTTTCCCAGAAAAAAAACTCCACGATTGCAAATTCCAAAAGGAAGTGTTGGCATTGGTGGAGAACAAACGGGTGTTTATCCAAGTGAAAGTCCTGGCGGTTGGCAATTGATTGGCAATTGTCCTTTGGATTTGTTTGATGTATATCAAAATCCACCTACACAGTTTCAAGCGGGCGACCAAATTCAATTTGAAGCGATTTCAAAAGAAGCCCATCAAGAAATTAAACAGCAGGTTAAAGAAGGTAAGTATCAACATCAAATTCAAACACATGATTAAAGTCTTACATTCAGGTTTGCATAGCAGTTTGCAAGATATGGGACGATTTGGCGTGGCTAAATACGCTATTCCGCAATCGGGTGTAATGGATTCCTATTCGGCTAGTTTTGCTAATTTGTTGCTTCAAAATAAGAAAGATGCTACTGTTTTGGAAGTTACTATACAAGGTCCGAAATTGGAATTTGAAACCAAAGCAACATTGGTTTGTTCAGGTTTAAAAGCAAAAATCCTTTTGAACGAAAACCCCATTTCGTTAAATGAAGTCTTTAAAGTACAACAAGGAGATGTTTTGCATGTTCAACAAGTAATGGAAGGAAACTACCTTTACTTGGCTTGCAAAGGTGGTTTTGAAAGTGAATCTGTTTTGGGTTCAAGTAGTTTTTACAACGGAATTACCCAACAGGCTAAATTGAAAAAAGGGGATCGTTTTCAATTGAATTCGGCTGCTTCAACTACAGCAAATGCTTCAACTGAAACGCACTCGCATTTAAAATTTAAAAAGGAGTTTTTCAGCAATCCTACGATTGAAGTTTTTGAAGGGCCTGAATTTCATCTGCTTAATTCACAACAGCAAGAACAATTATTCAATTCAATTTTTCATCTTTCCAAAAATTACAACCGAATGGCTTTTCAACTAGAAGAAACTTTTGAAAATGAATTGGATTCGATTTTAACTTCGCCAGTAATTCCTGGAACGGTGCAACTCACGCCCGATGGAAAATTAATTGTATTGATGAAGGATGCACAGACTACAGGTGGTTATCCACGTATTTTGCAGTTGACCAAAAAAGGAATTTTTCAATTGGCACAGAAAAGACAAAATGAAAATTTGCAGTTTACAACTTCTGCTTTCGACCGATAAAAAAATATAAAATTGCTCCTAAAAAATTACCCAATAAAACAACCAAAACCCAGACTAGTTTATTGTTACTAGTAAATTCGTTTCTTAGAATATCAACAAGTGCAATAATGCTAGGTAAAATAAAAATAAATAAAGTAATTAATATTAAAATGCTTTGCCAAGCTCCAATTGAAATCATAATAGTTGTTTTAGGTAATCCATTTTATCTGTATCTTAAATTTAAATAAAATAAGATTCAATGGAATGTTTTAGTATTTCAAATTCTGAGACCAATTTAAAATTTTTCTGGTAATAATGGGTTGTGAAGTACAAAAGTTCTCCGTTTATCTAAGTGCAGTTGTTCTTTAATTTTTCCGTAAAATGCATCAAAAATCTGGTCTAATTCACCTGAAGAAAGTAATTTTTTCAAACCGATTTCAATGCGTTTGGCTAATTTATATTTATCTGGATGTACATAGAAGTACAGTGGAAATCTATAGGAAAGTAGAATGTTATCATCTATCATTAAGCCTTTTAGGTTTGTTGTTTTATTTTTAAAAATACCTAAAACTTCATTAGCACCAAAAGAAAGATAATCAAATTCTTTGTTTTGCAGTCGTTTAAAAATATCATCAAAATTTCCATTTTCTACAACATTAAACTCATTGTGTCTAAAAATATCAGCATCGCTCCATGTTTCAGGAATACCTAGCCTTAATGCTTGTATACTTTGCCTTTCTTTTATTTTTTCAAATTGTTTTTTATCATCTTCTCTAATTATTAAAACGCGTTGGCCTAAAATATTTTTGAGAATAGGAATTGGTATTATGATAGCTTTTGTGTTTTCGAATTTTTTATTTCCAGCGACGCTAACTAACACATCGTGATTTTGTTCAGAAAAAGCAAGTGATTCCATTTTTCCAGGATATTCTGCTGTATTTTCTTTAATCAGGCATTTCCCATATTCTTCTTCGGTGACTTTCAATAGCGCAAATAATATTTCCCGTTCATATTCTTGTCGGGCTAGCGAACGATTTCCACTCCAAAAGTCTATTATTGTGGGGGTTTCAATTTTATTTTTCATTAGTTTAGATTTCTTTTTTCATTTGCACAAGTAAAAAGTAAAACAACAAAAATTGGAATAAAACTAATTAGAAAAAATGTTTTTCTTGTAAAATAGCTTTCTTTTTGAAATCTCATAATCATCAATTTTAGCAGTTCTTTGAAATTTGATAGATAATTAACAGATTGTCATCTAGCATTTTGTGTAATGCGTTTAATTTTGTACAAAAAACGAATGAGATCTTTAATTGTATTACTGAGTTTAAGTTTTGTATGTTTTTCATGTGCGGAAGCGCAAATTTCACAACCTAATTTAAAAAAACAAGATGTAGAGCCTGTTGAAGTTCCTATGCAAAACGGACTTGCCAAAGCCTATTTTGCTAGCGGCTGTTTCTGGTGTGTAGAAGCCGTTTACGAAAGTGTGTATGGCGTAAAAGAATCGATTTCTGGTTATGCGGGTGGACATACCCAAAATCCTACTTACGAAGCTAGTAACACTGGAACAACTGGTCATGCAGAAGCGGTTGAAATAATTTACAATCCTGAAAAAGTTAGTTTTAAAACCTTGGTAGACGTTTATTTTGGTTCGCAAAATATAGAACAAGTCAACGGTCAAGGACCAGATAAAGGCTCACAATATCGCTCGATAATTTTTTATCAAAATGAAGAACAGAAACAAATTATTTTAGATAAAATTGAAGCGCTTTCCAAAACCTATTCGCCTGTAGCTGCTGAAGTGATGCCATTCGAAAAATTTTGGGTTGCAGAAGATTATCATCAAGATTACAAAAAACACCATCCTAACAATTCGTATATCCAAAATGTATCAAACCCAAGGTTAAAGGCTTTCAAGCAAAAGTTCCCAGAATTACTTAACGAAAATAATAGATAGATTTTTCTAATTCAGAAAGACTTTTTCTTTGAAATACAGCATCTTTGTTTAAAATTATAAACTAAATTGAAAAAACGCGGCATTGTTTATAAGTCAACGGGCAGTTGGTACACGGTAAAAGGAGAAGATGGTAAAATTTATCCTTCCCGAATAAAAGGTAAATTTAGAATACAAGGCATAAAAAGTACCAATCCAGTTGCCGTTGGAGATGTTGTTGTACTTAAAGTAGAAACCAAGGGAGACGAAGAAGTTGGTGTAATTCAAGAAATTGAAGAACGTAAAAATTACATCATTCGGAAATCGGTTAATTTATCTAAACAAACTCATATTTTAGCAGCTAATATCGATTTGGCCTGTTTGATGATTACTTATAATAATCCGCCAACTTCTACCACATTTATCGATCGGTTTTTAGTTACCGCTGAAGCTTATCATATTCCAGTAATTTTGCTATTCAATAAGGTAGATGCATACAATTTAGAAGAATTTGCTGAAATGAAATTTTTAGCAGAATTATACCGGAATATAGGCTACCAATGCATCGGTATTTCAGCAGAAACTGGAAAAAATATCGATGAAGTAAAATCCTTGATGAAAGGAAAAAAAGTACTCTTATCTGGTCATTCTGGCGTTGGAAAATCTACTTTAGCCAATGCGCTTCAACCAGGGTTGAATTTAAAAACTTCTTCTATTTCGCTTCAACATCAACAAGGACAACATACCACAACTTTTGCAGAAATGTACGATTTAGACTTTGGTGCTCAATTAATCGATACGCCTGGAATTCGTGGTTTTGGTGTGGTTGATATCAATGAAAATGAATTAGGTGATTATTTTCCAGAGTTTTTCGCCTTAAAGCAAGACTGCAAATTTCACAATTGCAAACATATTGAAGAACCTAAATGTGCAGTTAAAGAAGCTTTAGAAAAAGATGAAATTGCTTATTCGCGATACAAAAGTTACTTGCAAATTATCAACAACGAAGACGAACAATACCGATCAGACATTTACGGAGAAAAATAGTTTATGCGTATTATTATTCAACGAGTTAGCCAAGCAAAAGTAGAAGTAGACCAAGATGTAATAGGAAATATTGGTCAAGGTTTGTTGGTTTTATTAGGCATTGAAAATGAAGATACCCAAGAAGATATCGAGTGGCTTTCTAGAAAGTTAGTGAACATGCGCATATTTTCAGATGAAGCTTCAATGATGAACAAAAGTTGTTTAGATGTAAATGGAGAACTTTTAGTTGTTAGCCAGTTTACGCTTCATGCTTCAACTAAAAAGGGAAACAGACCAAGCTTTATAAAAGCAGCAAAACCAGAAAAAGCAGAGATTCTTTACAATCAATTTGTTAATCACCTAAAAGAAAACTATTCCATTAAAATTGAAACTGGACAATTTGGAGCTATGATGAACGTAAGTTTGGTTAATGATGGTCCTGTTACCTTGTTTATAGATTCTAAACAAAAGGAATAAAGCTTTTTGATTTGAAGATTATTTAAATTTACAAAGCTTTTGTTTGTTAAGAAAATCAAAATATTTATTTTTGATGTATATAAAAACTTCATGAAAAATCTTACTTATTTACTTTTTTTTGTGTTTGCTATGGCTTTTTCACAAAAAGATGATAACCAATCTACAGTAGTGACCAATCTAATGGGTGGTGCTAATTCTATTGTATTACATCAAAAGATTGACATTACTATTTCTGCTTACAATAAAATGCAAATAGATGAATTGAAGGAAGTACTAGTGCTTAATGAAAAAGGGATGTCTGGAGTTGGTGCAGTAGAGTTTTATAGCGATAACACAAAAGTTAAAAGTATTGAAGCTATTGCTTACGATACGAATGGCGAAAAATTAGAAAAATTTAAAAAAAGAGATTTTAAAGATGTTTCTGCAGTAACAAGTGGCACTATGTATTCTGACGATAGGGTGTTGTACCTGGACTACGAACCCAAAGATTTTCCCGTTAAAATTGTGTACACTAGCGAAATACAAACAAGTAATACCGCTTTTATACGTCCTTTTGTTCCCGTATCAAGTTATAATCAAGCAGTCTTAAAAAAATCTTTTAAAATTGTTAATGAATCTGATGCAGCTTTAAGGTTTCATAAAAATACGCATGCAAAAGAAAAAGTGAAAGATTCCATCTATGGGAATACTTACTTATTTAGTATTCAAAACCTTGAAGCCGTTCAAAAAGAAAGTTACAGTCCATCTTTAAGTACATTTACACCAAAAATAATGTTTGCTCTTTCTAAGTTTGAATTAGAAGGAGTTAAGGGAGAAGCTTCTAATTGGGAATCTTTTGGAAAATGGCAAAACGAAAATTTACTTAATAACGTCAACCAGTTACCAGAGTCAACAATTATTGCAGTACAAAATTTAGTTTCAGATTTAGAAACAGTAGAAGAAAAAGCTAAAGCCATCTACCAATATGTGCAAGATAATACGCGTTACATCAGTTTACAAATAGGTATTGGCGGTTGGAAACCTTCACCAGCAGGAGAAGTAGATATTTCTAAATACGGAGACTGCAAAGGCTTAACCAATTATACAAAATCTTTGTTGCAAGTAGCAGGAATAGAATCGAATTACTGCGTTGTGCAATCGGGAAGAGAGATCAGCGATTTAGAAAAGGATTTTGCATCGATGCAGGGAAATCATGTTATTTTAAATATCCCTGTTGAAAATCAAGAAGATATTTGGTTAGAATGCACCAGTCAAAAAATGCCATTTAACTTTCTTGGCAGCTTTACGGATAACCGAAATGTTTTGGCTGTTGGCAATAAAGGTGGTAAAATTTTGAAAACACCTGCGTATATAGAAAATGATAATTTTCAAGGCACACAGGCCATCATTGATATTGAAAATGAAAT
This sequence comes from Psychroflexus planctonicus, assembly GCF_014640195.1. GTDB lineage: Bacteria > Bacteroidota > Bacteroidia > Flavobacteriales > Flavobacteriaceae > Psychroflexus > Psychroflexus planctonicus. Next base: position 103,062 of record NZ_BMGM01000003.1, on the reverse strand, counting down.
GCTAAAAGCAGAAGTAATGATTGAAACACAAGGTACGCAATATCAATCGCATTTCTTTTTGGCCAATGCCGACCCAAGTAGAGTTGAACGTTATTATTCTTCAATTTGGTCGCATTTAAAGCGTTTAAACATCAATGATTATAGTTTTATAAACAATAAGGAAGATATTATATTTAGTGAATCACTTAATGTAGATGTACAAAATTACTTTAAGAAATACGGAAACGACTTAGTATTTAACGCCATTCCTTTTAACAGACTGAGCTTTGGAATAAAAGAAGATGGAGAACGTAAAAACCCATTTGTGGTATCCAGAGGCTTTGTAGATAATGATGTTTATCAATTTAATATGGATGAGCTTCAGCTTAATGCGCTGCCTGAAAACATAGTAATAAAGAATAAGTTTGGAGAGTATTCGCTTCAATTTGAGTTAAACAATGCTGTATTTATTGTTCGAAGAAACCTTCAACTTAACCATAATGAATATGAAAAGACAGATTTTTCTGACTTTGTAAACTTTATAAATCAAATAGAAAATTATGAAAACACTAAAATTAGCTTCCACTACTAAAAAAATAAATCAATTTTTAGCAAGCGCTTTTTTATTGGTAATTTTTTCGAATCTTAGTATAGCTCAAAATAAAGATTTTGGTGACATTACTGTAGAAATGCTTGAAAAAGAACATAGCGAAATCGATTCTTTAGCTGCTGCAGAAGTATTAAATGAAAAAGGAGAAATCTCCTTTTCAATTACAAATTCAGGTTGGATTTATTCTTTTGAAGTTACCCGAAGAATTAAAATTTTTAACAAAGATGGATACGATGAAGCCAATATTGAAATTCCGTTTTATGTTGGTGAATCTACATCTTATAGCGAAAGAGTTAAACGAATTGATGCCAGAACTTACTATTTAGAAGATGGAAAAGTAAAAGACGATAAAATTAGAAAAAAAGACATATTTGACGTAGAACTTAACGAATATGCATCCGCTAAAAAATTCACATTTCCATCTATACAGGACGGCGTAATTATAGAATTTACTTACACAGTAGAATCTCCAAACATTAGAAATTTGCCACGCTGGGGATTTCAATCAAGCATTCCAACAAAAAGCTCTGTTTTTGAATTGTACATACCCACCGAATATCTCACTTACCGCTCACAAACTCGTGGGTATAATAAAATAGAAACAAAAGATGAAAATTTAAACGGTCGAGTAGGTGGAGTAACAAATACCAACTTTACGATTACACATAAAGTGCATGAAGCTAAAAACTTAGAAGCTGTTGAAGGCGAAAATCATGTAAATAATATATCGAATTACCTTACTGCATTAAGTTATGAATTAAGCTCTTACAGAAAAGGTGATGTAGGTGATGTTAAATACTTTGCAACAACATGGGAAGATGTAGAGGAAAGTCTTCGAGAGTCTGAAACATTTTCTAAAGAACTAGAGCGAGGTAAATATTTTGAAGAAGATTTGGATGCATACTTAGAAGGCACAACCGATGAAATTGAGTTAGTACATCAAATTTTAAATTTTGTAAAAAACAAAGTAGAATGGAACGAAGAAAGTAGAAGGTTTTGCAGCGACAACTTAAAAAAAGTTTATAAAGAAGGTTCTGGGAATTCTGCAGATTTAAATATCATGTTAACAGCCATGTTACGATATAAAGGCATAGATGCACATCCTGTGGTTTGTAGTACCATTGGAAATGGAATTCCTTTTTTTCCTACAGTTACAGGTTTTAATTATATTATTTCTGGAGTTACTGTTGGTGAAAATTATTTTTTATTAGACGCAACTGACAAATATTCTAGTTTAAATTTAATTCCGACAAGAACCATGAACTGGCAAGGAATTGAAATTTCTCCTAATGGAAGCAGAACCATTCCATTAATACCTAATCAACAATCTAAAGCAAGTTTTAATGTTATGGCTTCTTTAACCGAAGATGGTAAAGTTGAAGGACAATTTAGAGCCTATTATTTTGATCAATTTGCTTTAAATGCTAGAAATGCTTTTACAGAAACATCTGAAGATAAAGTAAAAAGCACTTATGAAGAAGAGTTTGAAATAAGTGATGTACACGATTTTACACAAAATAATCTTTCAGCTTTAAATAAACCATTGGTACAAAGCTTCAAATTTGGTGAATCTGAAGGTTTTGTTGAGAAAATTGCTAATAAAATTTACATTTCTCCACTACTATTTTTAAAATCTGACGAAAATCCTTTTAAACGAAAAACAAGAGAATATCCTGTTGAGTTTACTTATCCAAAAAAATATACATATCGCATCATGATCAATCTTCCAGAAAATTATGAAGTAGATTATACTCCGGAAAACAATATTTATAAAATGGCAGACGGTTTACTTCAATTTACTTATGTCTTAAATGTAGACAGTGGTAAATTAATCTTAGATGTAACCAAAGAAATTGCAGTTCCAACTATTACACCTGAACTTTATCCAGACCTTAGAGATTACTATATTTCAATGCAAGAAAAAGAAGATGAAAAAATAGTTCTTGTTAAATCTTAAATCTATGAATATTCAAGACGCGCAATTAGAAGTAGACAAATGGATTAAAAAACATGGTGTTCGTTATTTTAACGAGTTAACCAACATGGCACAACTCACCGAAGAAGTAGGAGAAGTTGCACGTATTATTGCAAGACGCTATGGAGAACAAAGCGAAAAAGAAAGCGACAAAAATAAAGACCTTGGGGAAGAATTGGCAGATGTTGTTTTTGTAGTTTTATGTTTGGCCAACCAAACTGGAATTGACTTACAAGACGCGTTTGACAAAAAATTAGATCTAAAAACCAAACGCGATCACGATCGACACCAAAATAACCAAAAACTAAAGTAATGTTGAGTAAAATCTTGCATACCAAAGGCTTTCTTAAATCTGTTTTATATTTAGCCATCGCCTTTATCGCGGTTTATAATTTAGTTGATATTGGAATTAAATTCAATTTTGATGTTTCCTTATATATCCAAGAACGATTTGCATCAGACAACTTGCTGCGCTTCTTTGTAGCCAACATTGGGAGTGGTTTTGTTTATGGCTTCATAATTAGCTACTTCAAATTTAGAAGCAAAGTAAAAAAAGACGAAAATTAATGTCAATTCAACTTTCAGTACCTAATGAGCTAATTTCATCCAGTTTGTCTATTTCGGGTTCAAAAAGTGAATCCAATCGGTTGCTTTTATTGCAAAAACTTTATGGAAATATTCAATTAAATAATATTTCTGATGCGCAAGATGTAGAAGTAATGCAAAAGGCATTAGCTAATAATTCATCTACAATTGATGTACATCACGCTGGAACGGCCATGCGCTTTTTAACGGCGTATTTTGCAGTTACTGAACAGAAATCAGTCCTATTAACTGGTAGCGAGCGCATGCAAAACCGACCGCTTAAAATCTTAGTAGAAGCTTTACAAAAATTAGGAGCAAACATAGAATATGTAAAGAAAGAAGGTTTTCCTCCCTTGCAAATCAAAGGAAAAGAAATAACAAAAAATGAAATCGAACTCAGTGCCAATGTCAGTAGTCAATACATCAGTGCATTGTTACTTGTAGCTCCCAAATTGGCGAAAGGCTTAAAGTTGAAACTGAAAGGCGAAATTACTTCGTTACCCTATTTAAAAATGACTTTAGATCTTTTAAAAGAAATAGGAGTGAAGTATACTTTTGAAAATCAATTGATTGAAGTTTTCCCGAAAAATGAAATTGAAGCACTAAACTATACTATTGAATCTGATTGGAGCTCTGCATCTTATCATTTTAGTATGGTAGCTTTAGCTGAAGACCTAGAACTTGAATTGAAGCATTTTAAAAATAATTCTCTTCAAGGTGATGCCAAATTAGTAGAAATATATCTGCATTTTGGTGTAAAAGCAAGTTTAAAAAATGGAATTTTAAAGCTTCAAAAACAACAAGATTTTCAATTGCCCGAAACAATACAATTGAATTTAATTCAACAACCTGACTTGGCGCAAACCATTGCCGTTACTTGTTTAGGTTTGGGAATAAATTGCAAATTAACAGGTTTACATACCTTAAAAATTAAAGAAACCGATCGTTTGCAAGCTTTAAAAAACGAATTGGAAAAATTTGGAGCTCAAGTTGAAATTGATGAACAAAGTTTGTTCTTAAAAAGTCCAAAAAAATTGCACGCTGATGTTTTGGTGAAGACTTATCAAGATCATAGAATGGCAATGGCTTTTGCGCCTTTGGCTACTAAAACTTCACTTAAAATTGAAGATCCAGAAGTGGTTGAAAAATCCTATCCTAACTTTTGGAAAGATTTGAAAAAAATTGGATTTAGTTTATAAAATTCAACCTATTATACTAAAATTATGAGACTTGCTTTTCAAAATCCATTCCTTATAATAGTTGTTTTTTTATTGTTTAGCAGTTGTAACCTGCAAGAACAACCTACAAATGATATTTTCAAAACTACAGAAGGTGAATATGCATCCCGAATGGGAAAATTTGTTGCTAAATATCCTAGTAAACCATTTCATTATATTTACCGTAAAAAAAATGATAAAGAAAAAGATTTAGTTGCCGATTATCATTCAGTAATAACCACAATTGGTGAAACACGAATTTTTAATGTAGAGTATTTTGTTATGGATGAAGAATTTCTTGCAAATAAAGATATGCGAGAAATAAAAGATTTGATGATGTATGATGTGAATAATTTTTTCCAAAAGAAAGGTTTTACTGTTGATTTTTTCAACGACAAAAAATTACAATCTTTTGATGGTGTTTTTTTCTCTTACAAACCTACACCTGCATTAAAAAGAGCTTTACCAAAAGCTAAAGGCAAAGGCAAAGCTATATTAAGAAACAATATATTATATTATGTCTATTTTTTAGGTGTTTTTGATCGAGAAGCACAAGATTTTATTGATTCATTTCGATTTACGAGTTAACATTGAAAGTAAGTTACTTTACATCAAACCCATTTTTTGAATATTTTTTTTGATGAAGCGAAGTTACAAACTTCGCTGAGCTGAGTTAACATCGAATATAAGTTACTTTTAACCAAACTCAGTTTTTGAATAATTTATTTACTGTTGATCAAGCGAAGTTGCAAACTTCGCTCAGCTGAGTAAGTTTGATTTGATTATCAGTTTAATTAGGTTTTTGAATCCAGTACAATCGAAAAACGTTCATAGTATCTAGGTGGATTTTTAGGAATACTTCGTTTCTTTTTCATTTTTGAAAACTGGCTATAAAAACTAAAATGTGCTTGTAAAACTGCTGTAAAGTGACTAAACTGAAATTTCGCTAAAAAGAAAAAAGCAGCAACACCATCAAGCAACATTCGAGTTACCAATTTAGCGTAGATGTTTTTAGATGGTGCATTTTTTAGTAAGTTGAACAGTGAGTTTCTAAAGTTCAAAAAGGTTTTCTTAGGATTTTGATTAGCTAGCGTTCCGCCACCTAGATGAAACACTTCAGCTTTGCCTGTATAATAAACTGTATGACCTAGATTTTGTAATCGCCAACACAAATCTATTTCTTCCATGTGAGCAAAATAGTCTTTGTCAAATCCACCAGCTTCAAAAAAAGCAGAAACACGAATTCCTAAACAAGCTCCACTTGCCCAAAAAACAGGAACTTCATCGTTATACTGACCTTTATCTTTTTCTATATTCGAAAAAATTCTACCACGACAATACGGGTAAGCAAACCAATCTATAAAACCACCGCCAGCTCCCGCGTATTCAAAATATTCTGGATTTTTGTAGTCTAAAATTTTAGGTTGAATTGCAGCTATTTTATGGTTTTCTTCAAAAGCTTTCAATATAGGAGTTACAGCATCACTTTTAAAAGCTACATCGTTATTCAACAATATAGCATAAGGTTCTTTAATTTGTTGCAAAGCAAGATTATAACCTTCAGCGTAGCCATAATTTTTTTGAAGTGAAATACATTTAACATCTGGGAAATGTTCTTGAACATAAACAAGAGAATCGTCTGTTGAAGCATTATCTGCCACATAAATTTGAGCAGACTTTCCTGAATGTTGTACAACACTTGGCAGAAAAGTTTGGAGCAGTGCTTTACCGTTCCAATTTAAAATAACGATGGCTATTTTCATTTTGCTGAATATTCAGGTAAATCTTTTAAGAAATAATAGCTTTTATTTTGGTAATCCATTTGGCAAAAGTAATGATTCAAGCCATTGGTTAGCATTAAATATTCAGCTTTTAGGCTTAAGTTGTATCGAGCAATCTGGTCGAAAGTGTTTTGTTCAATTTGTACTTGTGGGGCTTTGCATTCAACAATAAGCTTAACGCTTCCGTTAGAGTTAAAACCCAAGATGTCATAGCGTTTTGGCATTCCGTTTATCTCTACTTTTTTTTCTTCATTCAATAGCACTTTTGGATATTTTTTTTCTTGCATCAAAAATTGAACACAATGTTGTCTTACCCATTCTTCAGGCGTGAGCAAAATAAATTTTTTACGCAAAGGAGCAAATATGCCGACTTTATTTTCTGTATTTTTGAAACGAAATTGATATGTTGGAAAATTGAGTTTTTGCATGTTTCAAAGAAACGAAAAACTTTAAATATTCATCTAAATTCCGAACTAATTCATGAAAGCAGCACAAAAAATACTATCTGATTTAGCACAGAAAAAATATGCGCCTATTTATTTTTTGATAGGAGAGAAGGAAACTTTTTTTGTAGATCAAATTGCAGACTATATTGAAAACAATGTTCTAAATGATGAAGAAAAGGGGTTTAATCAACAAATTTTATACGGCAAAGATGTAACTATGGATGATGTTGTTGGTGCTGCTAAACGTTTTCCGATGATGGCAGAACATCAAGTAATTATTGTTAGGGAAGCGCAAGCATTACTGCGAAGTTTAGATGCTTTAGAAAGTTATGCTAAGCAACCCCAGCCATCTACCATACTTGTTTTTTGTTGTAAATACAAAAAACCTGATGCCAGAAAAGCTGCTGTAAAGCAAATTAAAAAAACCGGTGTGTATTACCAAACTGCTAATATTTACGAAAATCAAGTTTTGGAATGGATTCCAGATTTTTTAGCAAAGAAACAATACAGTATAGACACAAAAGCTTCAAAAATGTTAGTAGATTTTATTGGAGCAGACTTGTCTAAATTGAATAAAGAATTAGAAAAATTAATGCAAATTCTACCCTTAGGAAGCAGAATTACTCCTGATGCAGTAGAAGAAAATATTGGCATTAGTAAAGACTTCAACAACTTCGAGTTAATCAATGCTATAGTACATCGAGATGAAGTTAAAGCACAGCAAATTGCAGATTATTTTACACAAAATGCTAAAAACAATCCCTTGATTCTCAGTATTTATCAATTGTTTAATTTCTTCAACAAACTTATGATTTACCACTCTTTAAGTGATAAATCTAATCCCAATGTTTCTAGAGAATTAGGCGTTCCGAATTTTTTTATCAAAGACTATGTAAAAGCTGCTAAATTTTACCCCATGAAAAAAGTGAGTCTAATTTTAGCACATCTTAAAGAATTAGATTTAAAAAGTAAAGGTGTAGATACTGGAAAATTTTCTAATGAAGGTTTACTGAAAGAATTTTTAGTAAAAACAATGCGCTAATAATCTACAGCTTGAGCCCGTTGTTTTGAAAAAATTGGAATTAAATACCTGATGGAGTAACCAAAACCTGCGCCAATTCTAGAATCAGTATAAGTTCTGTTGAAACCTGGTACGTACAAGTTTTCAAAATTAGAAAGTTCAGATTGAGAAACCATAACTTTAAGTTGAACGTGCGCACCTAAGAATAAATTTTTTAGAACTTCTACGCGTATACCGCCTTGAAACTCTGTCCACACGGCATTTAAATTAGAAAAACTTCTACTTATTTCTCTTATGTCAGGTTCAAAATAATTATCTCTTACTGTAATTCTATAGCTGTTTAAGTCTTGAGAAAATGTTGAAAAACCAACTCTAAACCCACCAAAAAGAATATTATCCATTCCCAACCAGTTGTCATAAAAATTATAGATTCCACCTAATTTAATATAACTTCCAGAAGTACTATTATCTATATACACTTCTTCAAAACTGGTTTCTTCAAAACCTATTTCACCAGAAAACCACAACTTTTTAGTAAATCTAAAATCTCCATTTATTTCAAAACCAGTATAATCATCATCATAAAAATTTCGCGAAAGTTTATATAGGTCTGTGCCTAACATTAAGCCATAACGTTCTTTATAAAAAATGCTATCTCTTTTTTTTGTTTCTTGTTCTTGTTCTTGTTCTTGCTGTGCAATTAAGCTAGAGCAACAAAAAAAACAACTAATGAAAAATAAAAAGATGCGGTTCATCTTGATCTTCATTTATAAAAGTTTGTTGAACATTTAGGCTTCTCATCCAGTTATTCTCTGGATTATCTTCAATAATCCGAACGGCTTGAAAATCTAAAAATTCAGTTTTATATCCACAAGCTCGATTTACATAAATGTCTTGGGTTACATAAGTAAAATTAATTTCATCTAAGTTAATAAAATCTTCGCTTGTTGCTTGTCTCACAAAAGCATAACGAGTAGATTCTTGGTTTGTTTGGAGTGGTATTTCAATTCGGTTTGTATTTCCAAAACTTATGGTGTCTTCACTTCCAATAGCAAAAATGCTTAAATCAGCCACATTTTTGGGGTCTTCTTGATCGTTTATGTCGTAAAATTCAATAATTAATTTTGGTGTTACTTGAAAAGCTTCAGAACAAATATCATCTCGTTCACAACCCAAAAAAAGGAAGGAAACAATCAATAATGTATAAAATAGTTTACTTTTCATTTAGACTTTCTTTTCTAAACAAACCACATTTTCAACATGATGTGTTTGAGGAAACATATCTACAGCTTGAGATACTTTGATGTTATAATTTGAACTTAACAACTGCAAATCGCGTGCTTGAGTAGCAGAATTACAACTAACATAAACAATTCGTTTCGGCATAACCTGTAATATTTGATCAACTACATCTTTGTGCATACCATCTCGAGGTGGATCGGTGATTATTACATCGGGTGCGCCATTTTTATCAATAAATTCTGCAGTAAACATCTTTTTCATGTCGCCTGCAAAAAAACTTACATTTTCTATATTATTGTTTTTGGCGTTGGCCTTTGCATCTTCAATAGCTTCTGGAACGGCTTCAATTCCTACCACATGTTTTGCTTTTTTAGCAACAAATTGAGCTATTGTTCCTGTTCCTGTATACAAATCGTAAACTAATTCATCTCCTTTTAAATAGGCTAATTCTCGAGTTAGTTTGTATAATTCAAAGGCTTGTTCAGAATTGGTTTGGTAAAAGGATTTTGCGTTAATTTTGAACTTTAGGCCTTCCATTTCTTGAAAAATAAAGGGTTTTCCAGCAAAGCAAATTACATCTTGATCGTATATGGTATCGTTGGCTTTTGAATTGATTACGTATTGCAAAGAAGTAATTTGTGGAAATTCTTGTTGAATATGATTCAATAATAACTCGCGTTTTGTTTTATCTTCTTTAAAAAACTGAATTAGAACCATTATTTGCCCTGTTGAAGCAGTACGAATCATCAAGGTTCTTAGTAAACCTTCTTGTTTCTTAGGGTTAAAAAAGTCCATGTTATTTGCTGTTGCAAACTCCTTTATTTCATTCCGAATAGCATTACTTGGGTCTGCTTGCAAATGACATTTCTTAACATCTAAAATTTTATCCCACATGCCTGGAATATGAAATCCCAAAGCATTTTTATCAGAAATATCTTTTTCAGAATCTATTTCATCTTGGGTTAACCAGCGTTGGTTGCTAAAAGAAAATTCCATTTTATTTCTATAAAAATAAGGCTCGGGAGCTGCAAGAATTGGCTTGGTATTTTCAATTTCAACTTTACCAATTCGTTTTAAATTTTCTAAAACTTCTTTTTCTTTGTAGAACAATTGGTGTTCATAAGCCATGTTTTGCCATTTGCAGCCTCCACAAACTCCAAAATGCTGACAAACTGGATTGGTTCTTTTATCAGATAATTTTTTGAATTCTGTAGCTTTGGCTTGAAAGTAGCCTTTTCGCTTTTTGTAGGTTTGTACATCTACCACGTCGCCAGGAACGGCATTATCTATAAAAATAACTTGACCTTCAGGTGCTTTGCCAACGGCTTTTCCTTTTGCTCCAGCGTCTATAACTGCTACGTCTTCGAACACTTTTCTTCTTCGGTTGCTTTTACTCATGCCGCAAAAATAAACTAATGATTTGGCTTTAGTGAAAATGACTTGACTTTTTTACTCACTTCGCATTTCTAAAGAATATTTAACCATTAGTAAAGCTTTTAAACAAATTGCTAAGACTATTTTTGCTTTTCATGAAACAAGTTACCACATTAAGTATTTTCAAGTATTCCAAACTGACATCAAAAATTTGGGCTTTTGGAATGATGCAGTTTGCACATTCTGCTTTACAAAAAGCAGATGGATGTAGTTTTTATAAGTTGCTAGGTAGCGGCAAAGAAAATTTTAATCCGTTTCCAGATTGGTCTGTTTATGCCTTGTTACAAGTTTGGGAAAGTGAAGAACAGGCCGAAAATTTCATAAATCAAAGTACACTTTTCAAAAAATATGCTAAGCATTCTGAATTTCAACATATTTTATATTTAAAGAATATTCAGGCTAGGGGAGAATGGTCAGGAAAAAACCCGTTTGAATCTACCAAGCCGAATGAAATTGAATCTGGAAAATTAGCTGTCATTACACGAGCAAGCATTAAATTTAGCAAATTACGTACGTTTTGGAAGTTCGTGCCTACTTCTCAAAAACCACTCTTAAATGCCAAAGGCTTGTTATATACCAAAGGTTTTGGCGAAGTTCCTTTTACAGAAATGGCTACTTTTAGCATATGGAATTCTACTGAAGATTTAAATGCTTTTGCTTACCAAAGTAGAGAACATGTTGAAGCTATTAAAAAAACGAGAAAAATAGACTGGTACTCAGAAGAGTTGTTTTCTCGATTTGTAATTTTTAAAAGCAAAGGGAATCTGTTGAAACTATAATTTTTCCACTTTTCCTGAACCTGATGTTTTGATATCTTTTTTGCTGGGATTTCCTTTATATTTTACATTTCCAGAACCAGATACTTTTTCTGAAAGTTCATCTTTACAGGTAAGGTAGATTTGACCAGAACCCGATAATTTTATGTCAACTTGATCTGCTACAAATTTTTCATTCTTGAAATCCCCTGATCCAGAACTAATTAAACTGAGCTTTTTAGTCTTACCATCTACTTCTATATTTCCAGATCCCGATTTGGTAATAGCTAAAGAGCGAGAAGCATCAATTGATAAATACATATTTCCAGAACCTGATTTTTTTACTTCAAATTTTCTAGCTTCGATTGGTTTTTTTGAATGTAAATTTCCTGAGCCAGACATAACAATTTCTTCAAGCTCTTCAAAAGGAACTGTAATTTTGATTTGTTCATTTGGCTTCAAATTCATTTTCTTGGCAACTTCTATTCTTAAGCTTCCTTTTTGAACTTCTGTAACAATATGTTCGAGCATATTGCTTTCCGCCATGATATTAATTTTTCCAGCAATGCCTTGAACTAATTCAACTTCAAAATTTCCAGAAATTTCAATTTCCGTATATCCTGAAAGTGTTCTTGTTTCTTCAATTACTTGTTTGTTGCCTTCCACTTTCTTGCTTCCTCATTGTGCACAAGAAAATTGAGTGGAAAGCAAAGTAGCAACAAATATTAATAATAGAATTCTTAAATTTTTCATTTGAATTATATTTTGATGCTTATGTGATAATTTCAGCTACCATAAAAAAATGAAATAATGCAGCAACTAAAACAAAGATATGCCAAATTACATGATTAAACGGAATTTTATTATTGGCATAAAAATAGGCTCCAATAGTATAAAATAAACCACCTAAGCCAAGGTAGATTAGGGTTTCAGCGGAAGCCTTTTCAATTAAATTATTAAAATCGATGACTACTAACCAGCCCATAATCATGTAAAGTATTAAAGAAATTTTTTCGAATTTTCCAGTGAAAAACAACTTCAATAAAGTTCCTAAAAGAGCAACGCTCCAAACTAAGATAAAAATTAGCCAACCTTTACTTTCTTCTAAAACAATTAAAACTACGGGACTGTACGTTCCCGCAATTAAGAGAAAAATAGAAATATGATCTAAGATGCGAAATTTCTTTTTTAAACTGGGCTTTTTAACCACATGATATAAGGTAGACGCAGTAAATAATAGGATAAATGAAATGCCATAAAGCAAAATTCCTAAGTAAGCAATAAAGCGATTCTCAACGCAATTCATCCATAAATATATCATGCTAAAAATTCCAAATGGAATAGCAATGGCATGACTTATTGTGTTGTACAATTCTTCTTTAGGACTTTGTGTTTTTTCTAGAGGTTTGGACATGAAATTGGTAAATAGTTTGTTTTGAGTTAAGTTTTTTGGATGGTTGGTTTAATTATTCTTCAATCTAGTACATTAAGTCTTTTTTCTTTTTATTTTTCCAATCAGCTCTTGATTCATAGTCCACAAAATAAATTTTTAAGTCGGCTTGCGATTCATAATCCACAAAAAATATTTTCTTATCTGCTTGGGATTCGTATTCAACAAAAAACCACAATCCGTTGTTTTTGCCGGCTCTGCTTTCATAATCGACTTTATATACCAACAAATCGGCTTGCGATTCATAATCAACGACAAACACTTTTACATCAGCTCTAGATTCGTAGTCTACACTTATAATTTTCTGAGCATGTAATGTTGAAAAGCTGAAAAGTAAAACGAAAGTAGTTAGAAATTTCATCATCTAAGTTTGAATTTTAGTACCAATAATCTTGCCAATTATTTTAGATAAGTTTAGATGAAAGAAATTGTGCCGTATACGAATCTTTTACTTTTACCACTTCGTCTGGTGTTCCTTCAGCAACAATTTTTCCACCGTTCTCACCGCCTTCTGGGCCTAAATCGATGATGTAATCTGCGCATTTAATCAAATCTAAATTATGTTCGATAACCACTAAAGCATGTCCTTTTTCCAATAAAGCATCAAAGGAAGTCAGTAATTTTTGAATATCGTGAAAATGCAAGCCTGTAGTAGGTTCATCAAAAATAAACAGGGTTTTTTGAGCTGAATTTGCCTTGGTTAAAAAGGAAGCCAATTTGATACGTTGTGCTTCACCACCCGAAAGCGTAGACGAACTTTGTCCTAATTTTACATAACCCAAACCTACATCTTGAAGCGGTTGTAGTTTATCAACTAACTTTTTTTGAAGGTGTTTGGTGAAGAAATCTATGGCATCATCAACCGTAAGTTCCAAGACATCAAAAATGGATTTGCCTTCAAATTGCACTTCCAAAACTTCTTTTTGAAAACGTTGACCTTTGCACACTTCACATTCTAAATGTACATCCGCCATAAACTGCATTTCGATGGTTACTTCGCCTTCGCCTTGGCAGTTTTCACAGCGACCCGCATCTACATTAAAACTGAAATGCTTGGCTTGAAAATGCCTGATTTTAGAAAGTTTTTGTTTGGCAAATAAGGCCCTAATTTCGTCATAAGCTTTGATGTAGGTCACCGGATTAGACCGTGAAGATTTCCCAATTGGGTTTTGGTCGATGTATTCTACATTGGCAATATGGTCGTATTTACCTGAATACGAATCGTGTTGACCGATTTTAATTCCATAGTTACCAGTATGCTTCATCATGATGGGATATAGCAGATTTTTCACCAACGTACTTTTTCCACTTCCTGAAACTCCCGTGATGCAAGTCATGATTCCCATCGGGATTTTTACATCAATATTTTGTAGGTTATTTACTCGCGCACCTTTTATTTCAACAAAACGCGTGCTTTTTCTTCTTTTTTTGGGAACTTCAATCGCTAAATCACCATTGATGTATTTGGCGGTTAAGCTTTTGGATTTTTTAATTTCAGCTAAATTTCCTTCTGCAACCACTTCACCGCCATGCGTTCCCGCTTCTGGACCAATATCGATGATGTGGTCTGCGGCTTGCATGATTTCTTCGTCGTGTTCTACCACAATTACAGTGTTTCCCAAATCGCGTAAATGCTTCAAAACCTTGATTAAGCGTTCGTTGTCTTTGGAATGCAATCCAATGGAAGGTTCGTCTAAAATATACATGGAACCTACCAAACTACTTCCCAACGAAGTAGCTAAATTAATGCGTTGCGACTCACCACCCGAAAGAGAATTTGATTTTCTGTTCAAGGTTAAATATCCCAAACCTACTTGGTACAAAAAGGAAAGTCGGTTATTGATTTCCTTCAACAAACGTTTGGCAACATGCGCGTCATGTTCGTCTAATTCTAAATTTTCAAAAACAGGAATGAGTTTATTGATGGGCAAATCGACTAAATCAGAAATGCTATGTCCATTGATTTTTACATAGTCGGCTTCCTTTCTTAGTCGTTTTCCTTTACAAGTTTTGCAGCGGGTTTTTCCGCGATAGCGAGAGAGCAACACCCGATTTTGAATTTTATAAGCCTTGGATTCCAATTCTTCAAAAAATTCATTTAAACCTGTGAAATATCGATTTCCTTCCCAAAGCAAATCTTTTTGATTTTGAGTTAGTTGAAAATAAGGTCGGTGAATGGGAAAATCGAACATATCGGCCTTTTCAATCAGTTGGTCTTTGTACCATTTCAATTTTTCGCCACGCCAAGGATAAATGGCTTCTTCATAAATGCTTAAGCCGGTGTTGGGTATTACCAAATCTTCATCAAGCCCGATTACGTCGCCATAACCTTCGCAAGTAGGGCAAGCGCCGTACGGATTATTGAAACTAAACAAATGAATATTTGGTTCTAAAAACGGCATTCCGTCCAACTCAAATTTATTGCTGAAATGCATTCGGGATTTGGCTTTTACATTTGCCAAATAAATTTCGCCTTTGCCTTCAAAAAATGCATTTTGCACCGCATCTGCCAATCGGTTGTAAAAATCTTCTTCGTGCTTAACCACAATTCGGTCGACAACGATTTCAAATTGAGTAGGATTGTGTTTTTTGAAATCCAAATCGTCCATTCGAATGACTTCATCTTTTATGTGAATTCGGCTGAAACCTTGCTGATGTAGCAGTTGAATGGTTTTTTCGAAAGTTCGGTTTTCTTTCACTTCAACAGGCGCTAAAAGCAATAATTTGGTTTTTTCGTCAAGGCTTTTTACGTGATTGATGACATCGGTAACCGTATTTTTTTTAACTTCATTTTCTGAAATAGGAGAGTAGGTTTTTCCTATTCTAGCAAAAAGCAATTTCAAATAATCGTAAATCTCGGTTGAAGTTCCTACGGTGGAACGCGGATTGGTGGAATTTACTTTTTGCTCGATGGCAATGGCGGGAGCGATGCCTTTGATGTAATCTACTTTTGGTTTGTCTAACCTTCCTAAAAATTGCCTGGCGTAAGCCGAAAGACTTTCTACATAGCGGCGTTGACCTTCGGCGTACAAGGTATCGAAAGCCAAAGAAGATTTCCCTGAACCCGATAAGCCCGTAATGACCACCAACTTGTTTCGGGGAATGGCTACATTAATGTCTTTTAAATTGTGCAGTTTTGCACCTTTAATTAATATGAAATCCTTAGGACTTAAATCCTGAAATGGAGTAGTAGGCATAATTTTGAATAAGCTGCAAATTTAAGAATAAGTTGATTGAAAATAGACCTGTAAAAGTTCATTATAACTTAATGAAAAATTAATATTTTGGAATGCATTAAGTTTTTAAGTTGTAATAGAAGCAAACCGCCATCAATTTAAGCTTTTATGTTAAAATTTTTATGATTTTATGAGTGTATCCGAATCAATTTATATATTAGCACTCTAATTTAAAAGAAAGCCTATTGTAAATTATTACTTAAACCCATTTTGTATTTAAATTTTACAAATTGAAATGTAATAATTATGCCTAAGACTTTTGAAAAGCCCGATTCTTTTTTTGTTAAAAAATATATTGCTGGAGATGAATACTCATTAGAAGTATTAATCAATCGCCATGAGCAGCGTATTTTTAATTTCATCTATTCCAAAGTATTTGACTACGATATCACCAATGATATTTTTCAAGAAACCTTTATTAAGGTAATACGTAATTTAAAACTCAAAAAATATAACGAAGAAGGTAAGTTCCTGCCTTGGGTAATGCGTATTGCACACAATTTAATTATCGATCACTTTAGAAAAAACAAACGCATGCCCAAGTTTGATAATTCTGGTGAGTTTGATATTTTTTCGGTTATAGAAGACGGTAGTTTAAATAAAGAAGCTGAAATTATTAAAGAGCAAATTGAAAGCAGCTTGGTCAATTTGATAAAGGAATTGCCTGAAGATCAAATTCAAGTTTTAGAAATGCGGATTTATAAGGAAATGAGCTTTAAAGAAATCGCGGAACAAACCGATGTAAGCATTAATACAGCCTTAGGCAGAATGCGTTACGCTTTAATAAACTTACGCAAACTTGTTGATGAAAAAAATATTATTTTAACTAAGGAATAAAATAAGTGTACACATTTAGCGTTGTATTAGAAATCAGAATACAACACATGGAAAAAATTTACTCAAACAATACAAAACCAAAATCAGAAAAATTGCCAAGCAAAAAAACCAAAGATTTTATTTTGAACTATTCTAAAGCTTTACATATTCAACAGTGTAAAGGTTTAACAGTAGAAATGTTGATTAATTAGTTGTTTTTATTTTCATTTATTTGAAAACCAGCTGAAATTTGGAAACAAATTTTAGTTGGTTTTTTGTTTTGCATTGTATTTTTTGTAATACTCATCAATAACCGATTTTCTTCCAATAGTCTTGGTAATAATGTCTTTTTCTAAATTCCAAGCCCGAGCAGGAGAGTATTCTCTTCCGTACCATATTATTTGTAAGTGCAAATCATTCCATTTTTCTCGAGGAAATAGTCGTTTTGCATCTTTTTCGGTTTGTTGTACATTTTTTCCAGTAGATAGGTTCCATCGATACATTAATCTATGAATGTGAGTGTCTACGGGAAAAGCAGGAACTCCAAAAGCTTGAGCCATTACTACACTTGCCGTTTTATGTCCCACCGCAGGTAATTCTTCAAGCGCTTCAAAATTGGCAGGAACCATTCCGTTGTGTTTATCGATTAAAATATGGGATAAGCCATAAATTCCTTTTGCTTTCATAGGCGACAATCCTACAGGCTTAATAATTTCCCGGATTTCTTCAACTGAAAGTTTAATCATATCATACGGATTATCTGCTCTAGCAAAAAGTATGGGTGTAATTTGATTCACTTTTACATCGGTACTTTGAGCAGACATTAAAACGGCGATTAATAATGTGTACGGATCTTTATGATCTAAAGGAATTGGGATTTTTGGGTACAATTCATTTAACGTATTTATAACGAATTCAACTCGCTCACTTTTTTTCATATTTTCTATTTTAGTTCAAAAATAAACAATATGACAACAATTGAAGTAGGAGATAAGGCTCCAAATTTCTCAGGACAGGATCAAGATGGAAATACACATACTTTAGCAGACTATAAGGGTAAAAAACTTGTGGTTTTCTTTTATCCGAAAGCCAGTACACCAGGCTGTACCGCAGAAGCTTGTAATTTACGTGACAATTGGAAAAAATTTCAATCTGAAGGATATGAAATTTTAGGAGTAAGTGCAGATTCACCAAAAAAACAACAAAATTTTAGAAATAAATATGAATTGCCTTTTCCTTTAATTGCTGATGAAAGCAAAGAAGTAATTAATGCTTTTGAGGTTTGGGGTCCCAAAAAGTTTATGGGTAAAGAATACGATGGAATTCATAGAACCACATTTGTAATTAATGAAGATGGAAAAATTGAAGATGTTATTAAAAAAGTTAAAACAAAAGCGCACGCTGAACAAATTTTGTAGTAATTATTTGACTTTAAGTAAATTAATTTAACATAATGTCTTTAACAATCAGATTTTTAATTACTTTTGAAAAATCAATACATCCATATGAAAAATTTGTTAGTCGCCGATGATCACGGCATTGTAAGAATGGGAACAATTAATGTAATTAAAAGTAAGTTTCCGAGTTTAAATATATTTCAAGCCAAAAGCGTTAAAGATGCCCAAAAAATAGTAGAAGCTAATAGCTTGGATTTTGCCATTGTAGACATTAAAATGCCTGGAGGTAGTAGTATAGACTTAGTAAAAACCATAAAATTAAAAAATACTTCTACTAAAATTTTAATGTTTTCCGGTCTTAATGAAGATCAATATGGGCAACGTTTTATGAAACTAGGCGTAAATGGTTTTTTAAGTAAGCACGAGGCAGTTGAAGAAGTTTTAAATGCTATCCAGGTTATTAATTCCGGAAAAGATTACATCAGTGAAGATTTAAAAAAGAAGATTAATAGTAAGTGCAACGGTACATTAGATGCGCTTTCTGCAAGGGAACTTGAAATAATATCCCTAATGTCTGATGGCTATGGAAACCTAGAAATTTCTAGGGAATTAGAATTAAAGACTTCTACTGTTAGTACCTATAAGAAAAGAGTAATGGAGAAATTTAGTGCAGAAAATTCAGTTGAATTAATCGATAAGTACCGCACATTAATTGAAGAGCAAGAAATTGAGTAGTTTAGTTTAATGTACTTTACTTAAGCTTCATAAAAAAGCTTGTCCCAAAACCTTTTTTACTTTCAATTTCTATTTCAGCTTCCATTAATCTAGCCGTTTCAGAAACAATATATAAACCTAATCCAGAACCAGATACATTTAGTATCTGGTTTTTTTCATCAAAAATCTTTCTGTATCTTTCTAAGGTTTCTTGATTCATTCCTGCGCCGGAATCAGTTATTTTTAATAAAAGTTGTTTTCCTATTTTCTGAAGTTTAATTTTTACAAAACCATTGTAGGTGTTTTTTATGGCATTATCTAAGATATTGTGTAAAATAACGGCAAATAGATTTTTATTTATTACAAAGTTTACTTCTTGCTTACTAATTATTTCTAAGTTAATTTTCTTTGCTTTACACATTTGTTCAAATAAGCCAGCTTTTTCTTCAACTAAAGTCCTAACATTTATCTTTTCCGTAGATTTAGCATCACTTTGAATCATCGCTTTAGAAAAGTCTAAAATATTTTGAGTAAACTCTTGTAGTTTATCAACAGATGAGCTAGGTGCATCTATATTTTCATACACTTCATTGTCCAGATTTTTCTTTTTTAAATTTTCATCAAGAAATTGGATTCCGTAAGCTAAATACTGCAGAGGACTTTTTATGTCATGCGAAATGGAAGCTACAATTTTCTTTTGACTTTCTAATTGAGTTTTAAAGTGGTCTTGAGATGATCTTAAATCTTGTATGGTAGATTGTAATTGCTTTGTTTTTTCATTTATAATTCTTTTTAATTGGTTGCTTCTTTTTTCTTCCCTTATCAATATAAGTTTAATATTAACAAATACGAATAAAGCTACGAAAAGGAATACTATAAAACGAAACCAATTCGTTTCGTACCAATCTCTTTCAACTTCAAGAGTTAAGATAGTTTGGATGTCTTTTTCATTAGAACCCAAACTAAAATTCAATTGGTGAATACCGTAAGGTAAAGTAGTAAAGATGAGTTTTCCTTCTGTAACTGATGAATATTCGGATAGGTTTGGAGCTAAAGGGGATGTGAAATTAATAAAAGGCAACTTATTAAACGAAAGTGCATCAACTCTAACTTCTAGTGTTTTAAAATTTCTTGGAATTGAAAAATTTTCTGTTGGCGGATAAGATTTGCCGTCTATTATAATTTCATCTAAATATACTTTTTCATTTTCTTTATAGTAATTTGAAAATGCTTTAGGATTAAATGTAACTAAACCATTTAAAGATGGCAAATATACATTTCCGTATTTATCTTTATAATTACAAGGATAGCAACCACCATTAAACTCATTAGTAACTAAACCATCTTTTCTGTCGAATACATAATAGTTTACCTGACCAGTTTTATTGTTTGCATACTCAAAAAGTTGTTCTTTGTTGGCTTTAAACAAGCCCTTGTTAGTGGGCATCCAAACTTGATTAAAATCATCTTCTATAACATGATGTACCGTTCTTAAACGGGATTGCTGATCAAATGGAAATTGAGTTAGCTGATCATTTTGTTTGTTGTAATGCGAAAAGCCATTGTCGTAACTTGCAAACCAAACGTAATTTTCTTTTTCATTAATAGATCTAACTCGTGTGTTTTGAGTTCCTTTAATTTGGGATACGTCTTGTGTGCTTTTATCATAAACATAAACACCATTGTCTGTACCTAGCCATAAATTATCTTTTTCTAAACTTTCTTTTATAAAAAGAATTTGATGGTTGAATTTTAAAACCGTATCTAAATTAGTTTGCTTTTTATTTAAATCTTGAGTTTTAAATAAATATGTATTGCTATTGTTGCCAAAAGTTTTTGAACTAAAATACAGTTCATTTTTATCAGTAATATACAGTGCTCCAATGTCATTTTTAAATTTTATAAATTTCTTTTCTGAGAAGCTTAAGCTTTTAGAATCCAACTTGAGTTTAAAAATATCTCTTCCATTAGCTGCGTAAAAATATCCATCTTGATCTCTAGGAAAAAATTGTTTGATTAAATCACGATGTTCAATCGAGTTTTCTTGAATAATTTCTTTATCATGAATAACCACTCCAGTTGGAGTGTAAATGGTATCGCTTGTAGTGGGATAAAATGCATAAACTAAATTTTTATACCTGTCTTTTTTAACTTGAATAGTGGTAAACTTATTTCTTTTTGAAATGCCTAAACCCAATGCCCAACTTCCTGTATATAAGGATGGATATTCTTCATCATAAAACATGCAGGTAATAAACTTATCTTTGATATCAATCTTGTTATGTAATTGAAGTAAATAAAAATTATCTTGCTCATTATGTACTTTGTATATTTTGTTTTGATCTACTATAAATACTTGTTCGTGAGCTTGATTGTAATAGGTTTTTTGAACATCTAATGAATCTGGGGCATATACTTTATTGAAATCTAAATTCTCAAAATCGAACTTTAAAACTTCTTTTTTAGTCACAATATACCAATTGTTATCACTGATATATGAAGCTCTAAAATCTTTAAATGTATCAGTCTTAAATGACTTTATTACCTCTTCATTTTTGTCAAGTAGAAAAAAATCTGTTTTAGTTGAAGCAATTTTTTCGTCTCTTTCTTCAAACTGATGATAAACTAAATTTGTTTCTTGGTTAGATTTATATTTCTTTTCAATAAAAGAAATATCGCTTATTTCATCAAAATTTGTACGTTTTTCATCTTGATAAGAGCTGTATAAATGTGGATTAAGGTTTTTGATGTATAGTATTTCATTTTTAGAAGTTCTAACAAATAGCGTATCCTTATCTCTAAAAAAGTATTCCATTCTTTGGTTGTCCAGTCCTTCAATTTTAGAATAGGTTTTAAAGTTTTGGCCATTGTATCTTACCAGTCCAGATTCAGTAGCAAACCAAATAAAGCCATCATCATCTTTTGCAATGTTTTTTACAGAGTTTTGAGGTAAACCTGAATCGTCATTATACCAATTAGTCACATATTCTTGCCCATAACTTTGCAGAAAAATTCCACTTATAAAAATCCAGAAAAACGTATATTTCATCAGTTGGTTATTGATTGGATAAAAGTATACAAATCAATTAGTTATTCATGCTTATTGACTAAAAAATTAAAAGTCTATGTACAATCGTTGATAATCTACATCATGGTTATGGTCATCCATTAGTAAATCACCATAAATTGCTTGTTTTGTATCTTGCGCAGGACGCTCTAGAATTATGCCAATATCTTGTAAAGCAGCTTTAAGCAAAGGTTCATTTTCATTTCCTAAAACACCTAAGTTATTATAGTCTTCACGTAGTTGAAAAGTAGGAGGAATGCCGTCATCAAAATCTGTGTATCCATCTGCGTTGCTGAGTTGTAAAACCAATGGCTGCAATGCGTAAGTATGACCAAGGGAAGCATTTTGCCTTCTAAAATCATCCGAATCATACAATGTTGTAGATCCTTGGTATTTACCGACCGTGTTGGTGCCAATTTGTACCACATTTATATAGGGTAACAATCCAGAAATTACCATTTCGCTAGCTGAAGCTGTAGTAGGAGAAGTTAATACGTAAACCCGAGAGAGATTTAAACTATTTAAGTTCTGTCCAGCTCTATTTTGAGTGGTAAAATTAATAGCTTCATCTTCAAAATTAGCATTGAATTTTTGAGTTGCAAATAAATTGCCAGCAAATTGGCCAGTTATCATACTGCTTAAATCTACAGAAGTGCGTAAATCTCCACCGCTGTTGTACCGGAGATCCAATACCAATTCGGTTACACCTTGAGCAGCAAATTCACCAAAAACGGCATTCAATTCATTTTCCTGATTTCTTCTAAAACCATTGTACATTAAATATCCAGCTTTAGATCCATTTCCTTCAAATAGTTCCGTTTTAAATATGGCTTGCTCTATAAGTTGAATTTTTTCTAATTCAATTTCAAGGTTGGTATCTATTATGTTATCACCTTCTAATTCAGCAAAACCTATGGTGTAGTTGTTTCCTGCAAAAAGTGCATTAAAGTCTGTTTCTGGGGTAAAACCAATTCCGTTTATTTTATTAAAAATCATTCCACGTTCAATACCTGCATTATCTGCGGGAGAGTTGGGTAAAACGTAACGCACATAACCAAATACGTTGTTGGTTCCTTCTATTTGTACAAGACCAAATCGCATTCCGTTATCCACTCTAATTCCGTTTAGCGCATCTTCTAAAGTTCTAAAATCACTAACAATAATGCTAAATCTGTCGGTTGGCGTAATTAAAGTTTCAAATAAAGTTTCAGGCGAATTGAAAGTGCTTAAATATTCAACAAATTCATCGGTGTTATCAAAACGATTATCCGCCAAATCAGGAATTTCACTTTTTTCTAAATAAAACGCATTCATGGCTTTCCAAATAAAATCGTTTAATTGCAATTGGCTTGCTGGTGTAACATTATCATCCAAATCGTCTTGACAAGCAGTGTAACTTAAGCAGGTTAATACCAATAATAAGTAAAAAGAAATCTTTCGCATCTTCAAATTTTATATAAAAATAGGATAGTTTGGGAACATAGTAAAAAAAATGTAACATTATTATTCCCTATTCGTCTTAAAGGTAAGCATGCATAAATGAAAACAACTCATTTTATAGAAAAAGTACAAATATTTGAAGCAAAAATGTTTCGTTTAGCTAGGCGAATACTTGTTTCTGAAGATGCTGCAAAAGATGCTGTGCAAGAAGTTTTGCTGAAGTTGTGGGAAAAAGTAAATCAAAATTCCAATTTCAATTCAATTGAAGCTTATGCTATGCAAATGACAAAGAATCATTGTTTAGATCAGTTAAAGCTGAAAGCAAATCAAAATTTGCATTTGGTACATGATAATTTTGAAGCCGAAGAAGATGAATCTGATGAGAATTCATCACATAACGAAACTAGAATGCAGCTCATTAAAAATGTGATGGATAAATTACCAGAACAGCAAAAAATGGTCATGCAATTAAGAGATATTGAAAATTATAGCTTTACTGAAATTGCTGAAATTTTAGACATTTCTGAAGTAGCAGCAAGAGTAAATTTATCAAGAGCACGAAAAAGTGTAATACAGAAAATTAAAAAGAATAAAGCTTATGAAACCCAAACAAAATAAAGAATTGAAAACTTTGTTAGCGCGTTTTGAAAAAGGAGAAACCAACAGAGTAGAAGAGGAGCGTTTAAATGAATTGCTTCAATTAGAAGAAAACAAAAACAATTTTTCTGATGAAGCCGAATTGTTTGCCTACTTTAAAACGGCCAAAAAAGAAACCGCCAACACATCTTTAGTTCAAGAAATTTTTGATAAAACGCAGCAATTTCAAAATTCTTCAGAGAACTCTTCAAATGCATTTCATGTATTTTACAAATATGCTGCTATTTTAATCATTGCTTTAGGTATGCTGCATTTTGCATATCAATATCAGCAAGATAAGATACAAAAAGAAGAAGCCAGAATGGCTTATTTAGAAACAAAAAAAGCATTGTTTATTATTTCTGAAGAAATGAATAATGCCACCGATAAACTTTCAGAAATTGAAGACTTTACCCAACAAACTCAAAAATATATTAATCCTTAAACAAAAAAAGATGAAACTATTAATTCAATTATTCAGCATTGCCATTCTTTTATGCGGTGCAAACCTACAAGCCCAAAATTTCGATAAATATAAAGAAATGAATGGCGTTGTTTCTGTAAACATCAACCAAAACATGTTTAAGCTTATGAGTCAACTTGATTTGGATGCTGAAGATGAAGAAGCTCAAAAAATGATTAGCATGATCAATCAGTTAGAAAACATTCAAATCTTTACAACTTCAGACAAAGAAGCAGGTTTAGCCCTAAATAAAGATGCGGTTTCTTACATGAAAAATCAAAACTTAGAAGAATTGATGAGCGTAAACGATGAAGACGGTAAAAAAGTAAGGTTTTACTTTAGACCTGGAAATTCAGACGAAATTGTTAAGCAACTCTTCATGCATATTAATGATATAGATGAAACCATTGTAATTATGATTCAAGGCAATGTGAATTTAGCCGAAATTGGAAAATTAGCCAAACAGTTTAATTTACCCGGATCATCTGAATTTAATGAACTCGAAAAAAACAACTAACATGATATCTATACTCACCAAAACAGGCTTATTCTTAGGATTATTCATGTTGATTTCCTGTAACAGCGAACCCAGTTTACAACGTTATTTTGTAGACAGCAGTGAAAACCCTGCATTTCAAAACATCAGTTTGAGTCCGCAGAACTTTATTAAAAACACAGAAAGCCTTAGTAAAGAAGACAAGCAGCAATTAGAAAACATTCGCAAATTGAATGTGTTGATGTTTCAAAATAAAGCTGAAAATAATTTGTATGAAACAGAGCTTGGTAAAGTAGAAAGCATATTGAATCAGGAACAATATAAATCGCTGTTTAGTGCAGGAGAACCCAACAAACGCATGCAAATGCTATATGTTGGTGAAGGCGAGAAAATTAAGGAGATAATTATTTACGGCAAAGACGAAAGCATGGGATTTATATTAGCCCGAATTTTAGGAGATGATTTAAATCCACAAAATCTGTATAAAATCATGTTATTAGGAGACCAATTGGATATGAGTGAAATAGAAGAAAGCATAAAACAGTTTACTGACGCATAAATTCATTAATTCTGTTGAATTTTAAAACTAGGCTACAAAGGAAGTTTAATGCGTTTCTTTTGTAGCTTTTTTATAAATACATTTTTCTGTCGATAAATTTTAGGCATTACAACAATTCCCGTTGCTCCTGATAATCGTATTGTAAATCTTCGTGAACACCGCTAATTTTCTTATCTACAAAAAGCAAAGTGCGTTCGTATAAGTTGCACAGGCGTTTATCCTTTAAAATGCTGGGTTTCAATTGAAGCATTTGGGCTAAGAAGTGAAGCAATAACTCGATTTCAGTAGATTTACTTTTAGAAAAGCGAATGTACTTCTTTACATTCTTCAAGGTTTTTCGGATGGATTTTCGCATCCAATAGTAGTTTTTGGTGTTTATCTCTTCAAATTCACTAGAAATATAGTTTTTTACTTGCTCCACAAATAAGGTTTCATTTTCTGCATCAAAAAGCAAATAGTGCAGTAACTCTTTGTTTTCCACTTTATGTTTAGCTAAACGCGTGGTAATTTCAATAAGTTGCTCACGAGAACAATGCTGTAAAGCTTTTTTGATATCGACTAATTTAGGAGAATTCATTTGTTATTTCATTTTCAACGAAAATACAGATTAATAGAAACGCAAAACTAGATGAATGCTAAAATTATGTGTTGATGAACAAATTATCATTTTAAGGCAGGTAATATGGATAATCAAACTTGTTTCCTACTATATTTGTCAATTAGCTTAAGAGATGAATATTGTACTGATTATTCTAGAATTTGCGTTTTTTGTAATGGCGTTTATTACTTTATTAAACATAAACCACTGGAGCGTTCGAGTATTGGATTTTCCAAAAGTACAGTTGTTGGTGCTTAGTTTGCTAGTGGCTACGGCATCAATAGGTTTGGAGAATTACCAATCTACACTTTCAATTATAGCTTTCATATTTATTTTGGCAGCTATTGTTTTTCATTTGGTTAGAATTATTCCCTATACCAAGTTTTACCCGAAAGAAGTACAAACTAACTCAGAAAAAGACCATAAAAATAGGTTCAACGTCATGTCTTTTAATGTGTTAATGGACAATACCAAATACCAATATGTATTGCACTTGATCCAAGAATACAATCCAGATGTGTTGCTTTTGTTAGAAACAAATGCAACTTGGGAAAATGCCATGAAAGATCTAGAAAGCAACTATACTTACTGCATTAAAATTCCACAGGAAAACCTATATGGAATGCATTTGTACTCTAAATTTCCGCTTCACGATACGCAAGTTCGTTATGTGGTGAAAAAACAAATACCTTCAATTAAAGCTAAAATTGAATTGCCTTCAGGACAGAAAATACAAGTGTATGCGATGCATCCCAAACCGCCAAACCCATCTGAAGCAGGACATTCTACCAATCGAGATGCAGAATTACTAATAATTGGTAAAGAAGCAAAAAAATCTAAACTTCCAGTAATCGTTTTTGGCGATTTAAACGATGTGGCTTGGTCTAGAAGCACGCGTTTATTTAAAAAAGTAAGCGGTTTATTAGACCCGCGAATTGGCCGTGGAAATTACAATACCTTTCATGCAGATTATTCCTTTTTACGTTGGCCATTAGATCATTTATTTCATAGCCATCATTTTATGCTCAATGAAATTAAAGTTCTGCCACACGCTGGATCGGATCATTTTCCCATTTTTGTGAGTTTGCAATTCAATACCCAAAACAAAATAGTACAAGATCCGGTAGAATCTGACACAGAAGACGAAACCCAAGCTAAGGAAAAAATTGAAGATGCATTTGGGGATTGATTAGATGAATTAAATAAGTAGATTTTATTATAATTTATATTATGTAAAATAGAAATTCACAAAAAATATCAAGCATAATACCATTACTCATCAACATCTTTCATTAAACGTTCTAAATCTTCTTTACTTCTCAACAAATCAAAATAAAAACCATTCACTAAATCGCCATATCCATTGATGTATAAAAATCGTAAGGATGCTATTCTGGCTTTATGACTTTCATTGTTTAATAAATACGTTATGCAATCCGTCTCGCATCTAAAGTCTGTAATCAATTTGGTATACCAAGGTTGAGTAGTTTCGAGATATTCAAGATTGGTTTTGAACTTTTCATAAATAATTTTTTCAATATCATCTATGTTTTTAAAATACAATTTATACACACTACTTATGTTAACTAGCTCTTCAGAAGCTTTAGAATTATCCAATACCGCGGCATCTATCCAGTTTACGTTCTGTTTATCCAATCCTAAATCTTTTACATCAAATAAAACGGTTGATAAAACATCGGCTTGCATAACTTTATTTTTGTCATAATTTCTATCTAGTATTTTAAGGTACACATTGTTTAAGCTATCTAATTCATTTCTAAAATCATCTATATCTTTTAGGTCTCTTTCCAATTGCATTAAGACGCGTCCTTGCAAATTTATATTGGCTTCAGAAATTTGATTTTCCTTACTCGAATTATTAAGGTATAATGCGATTAAAATTCCTAAAACTACTAGAATAATTTCGCCAAAAGCATAAACTAGGTAATTTGTAAAACGTTTACTTAGAAGCATTTCTCTACGGATTTTATTAAATATCTTCATTAATTATGGTAATTTACATAGCTTCACTTTCCTCTAATTTTTTTCCTAATTCAAAAATGCGCTTCGAGTATTTCATCTTATTCATCGCTAAAATAATGTAAAATGCAGCATAAAAGAAGCTTACCAATTTAGAAAAAATTAGCGCAATATTTCAAAAGCAAACTACTTTAGGTAATTGTTATTGAAAAATAAACATATACTATTGAATACTAGGATATTATTAAGTTAAAAAATTACCTAAACAACTCATTGATCTTCGACCTTAACTTTCTGTTGTAATCTTCAAAAAGCCAATCCCGGTAATTTTTGGTGTTGTTGATAATGCATCTGGAATATTGAGAAATTCGATCCTGTATGTCTTCTTTTAATTCTCTGGATAAAATTCGCGCATCAAATACATCTTCAGAATTTTCTACACACATTTGTGCGTGTTGTTCAACAGATTCTTCTAAAACCAATTTAGATTTCTCTCCGTTGTTTACGGTTTCGTTGTAGCGTTTCTTGATGTCAAAACTAATGTCTTCTGTATTTTTAAACAACTCCCGAACTTCTTCCGGCATGGTATACCTAAACTGACTTTCAATTTCTTCATCAGAAATCATGTTGTCTAAGAAGTAATCTGGATTCTTGAAAATCAACTGCCAATCTACATTGGCATCCCAAGGACCAAAACGCGCTAGATTGTTTCCTAAATCAATAACATTAAAGGTGTCTTTGTTTTTCAGTTTTCGCGAACCACGACCAATCATCTGAAAATAAAGCGTTAAGGACTTGGTTGCACGATTTAAAATAATGTTTTTCACCGTTGGCTCATCAAAACCTGTGGTTAAAATACTCACCGATGTTAAAATAGCATCCGGTTTTTCGTTAAACCATTTTAAAATGGCACTTCGCTCCTTTTTAGAATGTGTATTGTCCAAGTGTTTTACATCGTAACCCGCTTCTTTAAAGGTCTGATACACATACCAAGACGTATTGATTCCGTTATTAAAAATCAAGGTTTTTTCGCCTTTGCAACGTTCTTCATAAGCTTGCATCAATTTGCTTTGCATGCTCATGTTGGTATATAAATCTTCTGAAGATTTTACGGTATAATCACCATTGATTCCAACTTGTAATTGACTCAAACCCACATCGTAGGTATACATATTTGCTTTGGCTAAAAATCCTTTTTCAATTAGCGAAGGAATAGAATCGCCCACAATTAATTTATCGTAGTTCTTATTCATCGGTAGTTTGATGTTCGAACTCAACGGAGTTGCTGTAACGCCTAACACAAAAGAATCTTCCACGTATTTAAACAACTTTGTAAAGGAATTGTAATGGGCTTCGTCAATAATGGTTAGCCCAATATTGTCTACACTTAATTTTTCTTCGTTTAAACGGTTGTTCAAGGTTTCCACCATGGCCACAAAACACATGTAATTATTATCGTCAGAAAGTTCTTTTACTTTACTGTTAATAATTTTATTGCGCACGCCAAAACCTTTCAACATTTTAGAAGTTTGCTTGCAAAGTTCAATTCGGTGCGTAAGTACCAGAACTTTTTTTCCTGTTTTTTCGATGTATCGCCTTACTATTTCAGAAAAAACTACTGTTTTACCACCGCCAGTTGGCAACTGATACAATAGGTTGTAATTGTCTGGACAATTTTCGATATGATCAAAAATCTTCTGTAAATCACGTTCTTGGTAGTCGTATAATTCTTTTTCTTCAATTTCTTCAGGCATAAAAATGGCGTGTTGTTCAAATTAAGATTTTGCAAAAATACGTACTTTCATTCCTTTCTAGAAATCTTTTAAGCAAATTATAAAGTAAACTTCTCATAAAATAATTCCATATTGCGGATTGAATCCGCTACTAAAAAATTATTTTTGCCTAAATCAATTTAAAATATACAATCTTGGAAAATAAGAAAGCACAAAAACTAATCAATACGATTATTGAAGAAATAAGTACAAGTGGAATACAAGCAGAAAAACAAGTTGAAAACTTGAAAAACCTTAGAATTCTTGCTGTTGAAGAAAACTTACCTGTTGTTGCTAAAGCCCTTCGTTTGGTTTATGAACACTTAGAAGAATACGAAACCTTTGTTGCTCCTATTCCACAAGAAGAGATTTTTAATGAAGATGGAGAAGTTGAAGAACAAGAAAAAGTAACAGGTTCAGACAGCTTGGTGTATTTAATGAACTTAATAAAACATAGCGATAACAAACTTAACCTATCTGAAATTAGAGAATACAACACTTATTTAGAAGAGTTTTCAATTTAGTATTTTATGGGAAGAGCCTTTGAATTTAGAAAAGCACGTAAAATGAAGCGTTGGTCTGCTATGGCCAAAACCTTTACTCGTCTTGGAAAAGACATTGTTATGGCGGTTAAAGAAGCCGGACCAGACCCAGACACCAATTCTAAACTGCGTGCAGTTATTCAAAATGCCAAAGCGGTAAACATGCCTAAAGACAATATTGAACGCGCCATAAAACGCGCTTCCGATAAAAGTTTAGGCGATTTTAAAGAAGTGTTGTTTGAAGGTTACGCTCCACACGGCATTGCCATTCTTGTTGAAACCGCATCAGACAACAACAACCGTACTGTAGCTAATATTCGCTCCTACTTTAATAAGTGTGATGGTAACTTAGGTACTTCGGGTTCGGTTGAATTTATGTTTGACCACACGTGTAATTTCAAAATAAAAAATATAGAAGATATTGATATTGAAGAACTTGAATTGGAATTAATCGATTTTGGTGTTGAAGAAATATTTGCTGAAACAGAAGACGATGCAATAGTCATGTACGCTCCATTTGAATCTTACGGAAGTTTACAAAAAGAATTGGAAAGCAGAAACTTCGAAATTATTTCTTCTGGATTTGAACGCATTCCACAAACTACCAAAAGCCTATCTGAAGAACAAAAAGAAGATGTAGAAAAGCTATTAGAGAAAATTGAAGAAGATGATGACGTGCAAAACGTTTACCACAACATGCAGGAAGATTAGGCTACTACTCTACTTCTATTCAAATAAAAAAATCCTGAATGCTTATCATTCAGGATTTTTTGGTGAAATACGTATAATAAATAAATTTTAACTGATCATTTCGTCAAAAATAGAACGCATCAAACGGGTTTTATCATTTAAACTTTCTTCCATAGAAATCATGGTTTCAGTTCGGTAAACACCGTCAATATCATCTATTTTAAAGATAACTTGCTTAGCGTGTTCTGTATTTTTGGCTCTTACTTTACAGAATAAATTAAATTTTCCTGTGGTAATATGCGCTACGGTAACATAAGGAATTTCGTTTATTCGGTTTAATACAAATTGCGTTTGCGAAGTTTTCTCTAAGAAAATACCTACATAAGCAATAAACGAATAGCCTAATTTTTTGTAGTCTAATGAAAGTGATGAACCTGTAATAATACCAGCTTCTTCCATTTTCTTCACGCGAACGTGAACCGTTCCAGCGGAAATCAATAGTTTTTTAGCAATATCAGTAAAAGGAGTTCTAGTATTATCTATCAACATCCCTAAAATTTTGTGGTCGGTTTCATCTAATTTAAACTTTGCCATCTTTTGTTTTTTTTCAATAAATAATGAATTCCCAAAATTAGAGAATATTTTTAGATATCGTGCAAGTAAATTTTACTTTTTAAGAATTTTAATTGAAAAAATATTGTTTTCAGTGCGAATTTCTTTTATAATAGAATTAATTTCAGGAATTTTTAAAAGTGTTTGACCGTTTATAGCCATTGCTTTTTCGTTTATTTTAACTTCATGATGACCAAAACTATGTTCCAAATTACCTACTTCTACTAATTTAGGTTCAAAAATAATCTGCTTCCCTTCTAAAACTTCTTCATAGTGAATGGCTAAATCATATTTTTGGTTTTGGATAAATACATCTCTAAAAATAAAATCATAAAACAACTTTTGATTCTTTGGAATCTCCAAATAAGCTTTATAATCAATGCAAGCAAATGCATTGTTCATAAACGATTCAAATAGTTTGATGTAAGACATGAAAATCAATTTTCGGGTTTCTTCCCGATCGTAATCATTCGGATAATGGCCTGCTTCAAAAAGAATAGTTGGTGTTGCTAAACCTTGAAAATAATCTCCAGTGCAATTGGGATTGTAAGCATCATCATAGCGCCCAACTTGATTCGGAATGAAGTTTTGAAGCATTTCATTCATTTCAAGAATCAATTGCATGCTTTTTATACGTGTGGAAGTTACAGAACGCGTATGATTAACTGAAGGCGATAAAAATGAAACGACAGCCGAATTGGGTTGCATTCCCGCACTAAATATAGTTCGTTGTCCGTGTAAATTTAAACACAAATCGGGTGTAAATTCCTTATAAATCTGATGTAGCGCTTTCATCTCGGGCTGTGTGGCGTCTAAGGCATCTCGATTTAAGTCAATTTGGTTGGCATTGACTCTTGTGTAGGCTTCAGCACCATCTGGGTTTAGGACAAAAATCAAAGCCAATGAACATTCAGATGAAAGTTGCTTTACAAAATCACTTGACTTTTCTTGGTCTAAATAATTTACAAAATCGAATAATGCTTTTGTAGTGGTAGTTTCATTTCCGTGCATTTGAGACCAAGCCAAAACTTTCTTTTTTCCATTTCCCCAAAATGCACAATGTATAGGAATACCATTTACTGATTTTCCAATTTCCTGAATTTCGAATTGACTAGGTAATCCTAAAATGGATTTCTGAAGTTGATCTACATCTAAATATCGACCATAAAAAGTCTTTTCTTTTATGGTATCAAAATCGGTATATAATTTATTGTAGTCCATATAAACTTGAAAGTTCACAAAAGTAAACATTTCATTATTTACAATTGTATACAAAATAAAACACCTATTTGTTTACACAAATATACATGTTAACAAAAATTATACTAATGCTATGGTGGTCGATATGGAAAACTTCCATTTCACGTTTGTAATTAATATAATAAAATGTATTTCAATTTATTAACTATTGTTACATGTAGTAATAGTTGATGTAATAATAATAAGCTATCAACTAAATTTGCTGCTTCAATGAAGTTTGTTTACATTTGTATTATGCTTTAAGGCAATTAATAATTTACAATGGTAAACAGTTTTGATTTCGCTAAGCGTTTGGAAAAACTATTTGAGTATTACGATTTGAATGCTTCTTCTTTTGCTGAAAAAATTGATGTAGGAAGAGCTTCCATCTCTCACCTACTTTCTGGGAGAAACAAACCAAGCTTAGATTTTGTAATGAAGGTTGTAAAAACATTTCCTGAAGTAGAATTGTATTGGTTGCTAAATGGAAAAGGAAACTTCCCTCAACAAGCTCAACCTAAAAAAGAAAAACCTGCTGAAGAAATTTCAACTACTACTCCACTTTCTGCTAACAAGCAAACTAAAACTCCACAAAATTTCAGTTCAGAAAATAACATCATTAAAACTGAACAGATTTCATCCAAAAAAGAAATTCAGCGTATTGTGATTTTTTACACAGATGGAACTTTTGAAGCTTTTAACCATTCTTAAGTATATAAAATCATTCTAATAAAAGTATTTTTGCAGAAAAAAGAATGAATTCAATTTATCGTCTGTTAATTTTTATCCCATTTTTTGTTCTTCTTGAATCGTGTTATGCACCGGAGCAGAACTGCCAAGACTTTCAACAAGGTGTTTTTGAATTTGAAGCTTTAGTAGAAGGAGAATTGAAAAAAACACGATTTGTTAGAAAGAAAGACATTGAAATTGAATATTACGAAGGAAAAGCAGACACAGCTTCTATACGTTGGATAAACGACTGCGAGTACATTTTAAAAAACATAAATCCTGAAAACAGAGATGCCAAAAATGCAATGCATTTTAAAATATTAACGACTAAAAACAATCAATATACCTTTGAATATTCACTTGTGGGAAGCGATAACAAACAAAAAGGAACGGCTTATAAAGTTGAAGAATAATACAAAGAGAATAATATTAGAAATACAAAGTGGGATATTAGAAGTACAATATTAAAAGTAAGAAGTGCAAAGTAAAATATTAGAAGAACAATATGATTTGTATGTGTTTACCGAGTTAACCTTTTAATAATTTCCTGATGTTCTGGGAATTGAGATTGCAAATTCTTCCGATCAGCTAATTTAAAATCCTGAAAATCAAATCCTGGTGAAACCGTACAACCTACAAACGCAAATGCATCTTTTTCTACAACTTCAGCGGCAAACCACGCATGAGCTGGCACTACAAATTGTGGCTGCTCATCTTCTTCTAGTTTATTTCCGATTTTAATGAGTTCGTATTTTCCATTAGTGTGAATTACATGCAAGTGAATGCAGCTTCCTAGGTAAAAATGCCAAATCTCATCCTGATTTACTTGATGAAAAGCTGAAAATGCTTCGTTGGTAATCAAAAAATAAATGCAAGTCGAAAAGCTTCGTTTACCCTTAAAACCTGCTGGTTCAGAAACTAATTCACTTCGGTATGTTTCTTTAAAATAACCACCTTCAGGATGTTTTTCTAAATTGAATTTTTCAATAATTTGTTTTGCTTTCATCATTAATAGTTAAATTGTTCAACTGGAACTACTTCACCTGCTTGCATTCCTTCAATAGTTTCATTTCCAATTCGGTAGCGAACCAGCCTTAAGGTTGGGAAACCCACTTTGGCGGTCATTTTCTTTACTTGCCTAAACTTTCCTTCAGTTAAGGTGATGCTCAGCCAAGAAGTCGGTCCGTGGCGTTCGTCTCTTATTTTCTTTGCTCGTTGTGGAAAACATGGAGTTTCTTTTAAAATTGATGCCTTACACGGCAAAGTTGTATATTTTTTTCCGTGAATGCTTATTTCTACTCCATTGCTTAGTTGTTCTACAGCATCAGATGTAATTACTCCATCCACTTGAACGTGGTATTCTTTTTCAACTTTCTTACTTAAGATTTGGTAGCTTTCTTTTCCGTCGGTTGTTAGCAATAATAAACCCTCTGAGTCTTCATCTAATCTACCAATAGCCATTGTTTGTTCTGGAAACGTAAATAATTCGCCTAACAAACTTTTATTTTTCCTAACTGTTTGTGGATAAACAAACTGACTTAAATATCCGTAAGGTTTGTATATTTTGTAGTGAGAATGCAAGCCTAACTTTTAAATTATTTATACTTTTAAAACAAACTTACAAAGATTATAAGGTTTATTTTAGCAGGATGTAAACTTTTGAAAGTAAATTTATTTATGAGAAATATTATTGAAGCCAACTATGGACACTTATTTGAAAAAGAGTTAATTACAGAAATTATTGAAGTAGGAACTTTAAAAGATGTACCCAAAGGAAGTGAAATGATGCAAATTGGGCAGTACATAAAATCTATGCCTTTGCTGTTAGATGGAGCTGTGAAAATTATGAGAGAAGACGAAGATGGTTTTGAACTACTCCTGTATTATATTGAAAAAGGGGAAACTTGCTCGATGACATTGAATTGTTGTTTGAACCAAAAGCGAAGCGAAATTAAAGCTGTAGCTGAAAAAGATACCGAATTAGTCATGATTCCCATTCAAAAAATGGAAGAATGGATGGCTAAATATCGCTCATGGAGAAATTTTGTTCTAGATAGCTACAATGAACGCATGAATGAATTGCTCGATGTTATTGATGTTATAGCCTTCAAAAAAATGGACGAACGTTTGTTAGACTACCTCAAAAACAAATTGAAGTTTACTGAAGACAAAATTATTAAAAGTACGCACCAAGATATCGCTTACGATTTACATACTTCGCGCGTAGTTATTTCCCGGTTATTGAAAACCTTAGAAAAAAAAGGAAACATTATTCTGCACCGAAACTCTGTTGAAGTTGTAAATATTGATTAATGTATGCATTTTATTAGTGCATTAGTGGCATAATTTGGTGTATACGGATGTATTCAGTCTTATTTTTAAAATGAATTCTACTTACTAAACTTCTTCAACACCACAGCCGCATTCACATCACCAAAGCCAAAACTTGCTTTGATCAAGTGTTCAATATTGTAAGCATGGCTTTTTTTGGGGAAATTTTCATTAGATAAAAGTTTTTCAATATCAGGATGTATTTCATTCAAATTTCGGTTGCCGAAGAGAAAATTTTCATGAAGCTGTAAAATACTAGCTACTAATTCTATACTTCCAGCAGCGGCAAGTGGATGGCCAATCATTCCTTTTAATGAATTGATTTTTGGGAAAGCAGTTTCTTTTAAATCCAAAGCCATTTTCCAATTTTCAATTTCCATGGCATCCATTTTGGTTCCAGTAAGATGACCGTTTATTACATCGATTTGTTTCGGATGAATTTCTGCATTTTTCAATGCATCTGCAATGCATTTTTGAACGGCTTTTGGATTTGGGGCCGTCATACTTCCACCCTGGCGTTGCGCTCCAGAGTTGATGTTTCCGCCAAGCACTTCAGCATAAATTTTTGCATTTCTAGCTTTTGCTGATTCTAAATCTTCCAACAACATCGCTCCAGCTCCAGATGAAGGAACAAAGCCAGCTGCAGTAGCATCCAATGGTTTTGATGCTTGGGTTGGGTTTTCATTAAACTGATGTGGTAAAATACGTAAAGCATCAAATCCACCCCAAACGTATGGACCGCTATCGCTACAACTACCTACTAAAGCACGTTTAGCTTGTCCGTTTTTAATGCGTTCAAAACCCATCAATAAAGCTTCTGTTCCCGTTGTGCAAGCAGATGAATTGGTAGTAACTTGATTTCCAGCACCAATTTTTCCACCTAAATAAGCTGAAATTCCACTTGCCATAGTTTGTACAACACTAGTACTGCCCAATCTGCGCACTCTTTTTTCATCTATAAAATGAAAAGCTTCATGCAGTTTGTCTACACCTAAAATGCCCGTTCCAAAAATAACAGCGGTGTTAAAATCTACTTGGGTGGAATCTAACTTCATTTTAGCATCTTCCCAAGCTTGTAATCCAGAAATTACGCCATAAATTAAACCTGTTGCCAATAAACCTTTTTGTTCTAAAGGCGAAAAATATTGATTTAAAACAGCTTCTGAAATTTCGGGTGTTCCTCCAATTTGACAACTAAATCCCAGTTCTTTTAATTTAGGAATAAATGAAATACCACTACGCATTTCAAGTAAAGCTTGATGAAAATCAGCTAAACCAATCCCGTTTGGCGAAACCACGCCCATTCCAGTAACTACAACCCTCCTACGCATTGTTCTTTCCTGTTTTAGCCAACATTCCTGCAAGTGTTCCTTTAGCTATGTTTTGTTTGTTAGCTGTTTTCATTTCTACGTTTACTTTTAGTTTATTAAACCTGAAATAGACCAAGTTAGCCCTTACATAAACACGTTCATCTGGATAGACTGGTTTAGTAAATTCCATATTGCTTTCTGATAAAACGATGAATTGGTTTTCAGCCAACTTGGTTTCATTTGAAGTTAGATAAATACCAAAACAAGCCAAGCCGATTTGCGCTGCGCATTCGGTTAATATAACTCCTGGTGTAACTGGTTGACCTTCAAAATGAGAAGCATAAAAAGCCAATTCTTTCGAAAAAAAATAGCTCCCGTGAATATGCTTTTCGCTTACTTCAAGAATTTCATCAACAAATAGAAAATCTTTGCCGTAAGGGAGTTTTGAAATGAGATGGTGATTCATATTTTAAAAATATCAACTAAGATTAACTTTTTTATTGGGGTAAGCAAGAAAAAAAGTCCTTTTGGAAATTTTGTAACATTTTTAAAATGTTTTCGTCCTATCAATAAACGACTTCATTTGGAAACAATTTTAAAAATAAATCAACTGTCTAAACATTTTGGAAAAAATAAGGCAGTAGATCAACTTAGCTTCGAAATTCAAAAAGGACATGTTTACGGTATTTTAGGTCCCAACGGAAGCGGGAAGTCTACTACGCTAGGAATGGTTTTAAACGTAGTCAACCCCACAAGCGGAACATTTTCTTGGTTTAACGGGAACATAGACACGCATGATGCATTAAAAAAAATTGGAGCCATTATTGAACATCCCAATTTTTATCCCAGTATGTCTGCTCTAGAAAATTTAGAGTTGGTTGCGAAAATAAAGTGTTTAAATGAACCAAACTATCAAGAAAAATTAGATTTAGTTGGCTTATGGGAACGCAGATTCGATGCGTTTAGAACGTATTCCTTAGGAATGAAACAACGTCTAGCTATTGCTTCTGCCCTACTCAATGATCCAGAAATTTTAATACTAGATGAACCCACAAATGGTTTAGACCCACAAGGAATTCATCAAATTAGAGACATCATAAAAAAAATAGCGGAGCAAGGCACAACCATTTTATTAGCTTCTCATTTGTTAGATGAAGTAGAAAAAATTTGTTCTCACGTGATTATTCTTCGACAAGGAAAAATGATTTACGATGGCAGTGTAGAAAGCATGAATGCAAGTCATGGCTTTTTTGAAGTGGCAGCGGAAAATAAACCGCAGTTACTGCAATTATTAGAAAGCGAACCTGCTTTTGAAAGTGTTTCAGAACTTCCTAATCAGTTGTATAAGGTTATTTTAAAGCAACCCATGGAATCGGATACTTTAAATAAAATGGCTTTTGAAAAAGGAATTGTTTTGAAGCATTTAGTAAAACGTAAAGAAAGCTTAGAAGAAAGCTTTTTGAATCTAACCAAAAACGAGTAAGCCATGCGTAGATTATTAGCTATAGAATTTTTTAAATTGAAACAAAGCCGTTCAGCCAAAATACTGAGCATCATTTATTTTGTGCTTTTTTTATTCACTGCTTTGTTTGCTACTATTAATTTTGATTTTGGAAGCATCAATTTTCGAATTGCAGATCAAGGAATTTTTAATTTTCCATACATCTGGCATTTGAATACCTATATGGTTTCTATTATAAAAATTCTTTTGGCAATTGTAATTATTTCAATGATTACCAACGAATATAGTAACCGAACACTCAAACAAAATTTGATTGATGGTTTAAGTAAAAAAGAGTTTATTCTTTCTAAGTTTTATACCTTAGTTGCTTTTGCATTAGCTTCAACTCTACTTGTATTTTTGGTGTCTTTAGTCTTGGGGCTCATTTTTTCAGACTACACAGAAATCGGTATTATTTTTTCTGAATTGGAATATATTTTAGCGTATTTCATCAAGTTAGTCAGCTTTTTCTCTTTGTGTATGTTTCTAGCAGTTTTGGTTAGAAAATCTGCTTTTACTTTAGGTTTTGTATTCTTGATTTACTTAGCTGAATCTATTTTAGGTGGTATTTTTCGCTTTCAAGCTGAAGAATTACTTTTTATAGCAGATTATTTTCCGTTAAACTCGATGAGCAATTTAATTGTAGAACCACTTACTAGATTAAATATTGTAAAAACAGCAACTTCACAAATTAATCCTGATTTTGTAAAAGATTATAAGGTTCATTTTACAACACTTGTTATTCCTGTTGTTTGGACATTTATTTTTGTTTGGGGAAGTTTAAATTTACTTAAAAAACGTGATTTGTAGTTTTATTCAATTTTAAATACTCGTTTCTTTTAATTCTAAATGTTAAATGCATTGAATTTTGTATTCAGTTAAGCAAATATTTTACTTTTGTTAAAAAAAGTTGAAAGCTTTATTCCTATTCATTTTTATTTTGCTTTGTTCATTGCAATTAACTGCCCAAGGTGAAGCTAATAATTGGTATTTTGGAGAATTTGCAGGAATAACTTTCAATACAAATCCGCCGTCTTCCCTTTCAGATGGACAATTATCTACTTTAGAAGGTTGTTCATCTATATCAGATACTTCAGGAAATTTACTTTTTTATACAGATGGAAGAACCGTTTGGGACAAAGAGCATAATATTATGCCCAACGCAGATTATTTCGGTGGAACTGGACTCATGGGCGATCCTTCGAGTACATCGAGTGGCTTAATTGTTCCGCATCCATCGGAGCCAAATTTATATTATATTTTTACTGTAGATGAACC
Organism: Psychroflexus planctonicus; assembly: GCF_014640195.1. Classification (GTDB taxonomy): domain Bacteria; phylum Bacteroidota; class Bacteroidia; order Flavobacteriales; family Flavobacteriaceae; genus Psychroflexus; species Psychroflexus planctonicus. The sequence continues at coordinate 63,161 of NZ_BMGM01000003.1, read as the reverse complement.
ACATCAGGATAATGCAAATGCTTATCCTAATCAAGGTCCTGCAGATCAATTTGGCAATCCTTTACCGTATTACGATGAAGGTCCAGATTATGCAATTCCACAAGAAGATGACGGTTTCAATAATGGGTTTAATTACAGTTTAGTTGATATGAATTTGCGCAATGGTTTAGGCAATATTGTTGAAGACCAGCAAAATATTCACTTAGTCACCTACGACGAAGATGACCCAGAAGAAATCAAGTATAAATGTGCCGAAAAAATTACAGCTGTTGTAAATGATAATTGCAATTCCATTTGGGTGATAACACATTTTGTCAATCGTTTTTATGCATTTAGTATCGATGAAAATGGTGTTGACCCTAACCCGGTAGTTACAGAAATTGGCCCAACTATTCCGCTGGATTCTTATCGCCGTGGTGCTTTAGGCTATTTAAAAGCTTCACCAGAAGGAAATAAATTACTAACTGCCAATTTGCAAGATAAATACTCGAGCTTAAATACAGGAAATGTGTACTTGTACGATTTTAATAACGCAACTGGTGAAGTAGAAAATCCTATATTATTAAAGGAGAATATTTTAGCTTACGGAGTTGAATTTTCTCCTAACTCCAAAGTTGCTTATGCCACTTCTTCAGCAGATTTAGTGCAATGGAATTTAGAAGTTGAAGATATCCAAAGTACGGAGTATACGATTGAAAATGTTACCGGTATGGGAGTAGCAATTCAATTAGCACCAGATGGAAAAATATATTTTCCGCAACAACAAACCCAAATGCTTAATGTAATTAATTTTCCTAATAATTTAGGCGAAAATATGGGACTTTCAACCAGCATAGAAAATGGAGCTATTTACCTAGAAGGAAACTCGGCTATGGTTGGTTTACCGCCTTTTATACAATCTATTTTTACATCCAGAATAGGAATTATTGAAGAAACTGAAGACACACAAATTGAAACCCAAATAAGACTTTGCGAAGATGAAACCTTCATTTTAAGTTATGAACACGAAACGCCTGCAACTTATCAATGGTACGAAAATGGTGAATTATTAGATGGGGAAAACTCTTCTTCATTAGAAATCCCTTTTAATACAGATTTTACTGAAAATCTAAATTACACTTTAGATGTTTTTCCAGAAAATGGAGATTGTAAACTCTCAGGGATTGCAAATATTGACTTAAACGCTCTGCCAAAACTTCAAAATACAACTATTTCTGAGTGTATTAACAATATAAATGATTTCTCTTCAGAATTTAATCTTACTGAAAATGAAGCCAATATGATAAATGATGGTACATCAGTTCAAGATTATAACTTTTCCTATTTCTTTTCAGAAGAAGAAGCAGAAAATAACGAAAATCCTATTCCAAATGAAAATAACTTAACTGCAACAACGGATCAAGTAATTTATGCTAGAGTAGAAAATATTGAATCTGCATGTTATTCAATTACAGAAATTGAATTGCAGATAAGCGATTATCAAACAGGTGCATCTTTAAGCTTAATTAGATGTGATGATGAACTCAATGGTATTCAAGATTTCGATTTAACTGAAATTGATGCTAGCTTTCTGAATCAAATTTCAGGCTTTTATACCAGTATCAACAATGCGCTTACTCAGACCAACCAAATAGCAAACCTAGAAAGCTTTCCGAACACGCAAACTTATGTTGATGAAGTATTTTATCGAATAGATAACGATAATTGTGGAACGATTGGAAAAGTAGAATTAATAGTGCAGAATTTACCAATGCTTTCAAATACATTAAACTATATGTATTGTTTAAATAACTATCCTGAAACTATTCGGATTCAGCCAAGTATTCCTGAAAATGAAGATGATTTATACGAGTATTTTTGGCCAAACACCAACCAAACTACATATAGTATAAATATAAATGAAGTCGGCACTTACCAGGTTCTTGTCACCGAAATTGAAACAGGTTGTGAAGCTATTCAAGAAATTGAAGTTACAGCAACCAATTTAGCAACATTTAGTCTTATAACTCAAGATGCTACTCGATTTGACAATTACATTCAAGTTATTATAGACGATAATAGTTTAGGCGATTACGAGTTTGCATTAGATAGCCCACACGGCCCGTATCAAGACTCGCCGCTTTTTGAAAATTTAACGCCAGGTTTTTATACCGTTTTTGTAAGAGACAAAAATGGCTGTGGAGTTGTAAAAAGAGAAGTTGCTCTTTTAGGAATTATGCAGTTTTTTACTCCTAACAACGATGGTATTAACGATTATTGGAAAATAATACGATTAGATAAGAACATAATTGCTGATATTTATATTTTCGATCGTTTTGGAAAATTGCTTTTTCAATTTGACGAAGCTAACCAAGGTTGGGATGGAAACTATCATGGGAAACCAATGCTTAACAATGATTATTGGTATGCAATTCACTTGGATGATGGTCGAATTCTTCGTGGAAATTTCACTTTAAAACGTTAGAAATCTCTACTGGTAATATTAGTTTTAATACAATTTCATTGAATTGACAAGCGAATGTTAAATTCAATATTTTTCTTATTTATTAAGGCTTAAGTAATATTTTTGGTGAAAAAGTTGAAATATTTCCTATTCATTTTATGTACTATATTCCCGTTCTTGCTTTTTTCACAAGGTGAAGCGAACAATTGGTATTTTGGACAATTTGCAGGGGTTAATTTCGATACAAATCCACCAACTGCTTTAACAGACGGACAATTGTCCACTATTGAAGGTTGCTCTACTATTTCAGACTCGTCAGGAAAGCTTTTATTTTATACAGACGGTAGAACCGTTTGGGATAGAGAACATAACATCATGCCTAATGCAGATTATTTTGGCGGTACTGGACTTTTAGGTGATCCTTCAAGTACTACAAGCGCTTTAATAGTTCCTTTTCCAAATCAACCTGACTTGTATTTTATTTTTACCGTAGATGAACCACATCATCAAAATGCAAACGCTCAACCCAATCAAGGTCCAGCAGATGAAAATGGTTTCCCTCTACAAGTTTATGATCAAAGACCTGGGGCAACTGTACCCGAAGTAGACGATGGTTATAACAATGGGGTAAATTATAGCATTGTAGACATGACTCTAAGAAATGGATTAGGTGATGTTGTAGAAAACAATAAAAACAATCACCTTATAACTTATGATGAAAGTAAACCTGAACAAATAAAATACAAAAGTTCTGAAAAATTAACTGCGGTAGCGGGTCCTGATTGTAATTCTATCTGGGTAATATCTCATTTTGTAGATAGTTATTATGCTTTTTTAATAGATGAAGACGGAATTAATGAAGAACCCATAATATCTAAGGTTCCACCACAAATTGGGTTAGATTTTTATGGAGGAAATGCTTCTGGGTACTTAAAGGCATCTCCCGATGCTGAAAAATTATTAATAGCTAATACGCAAACTGTTCCTCCATTAGCAATTTCTGGAAATGTATATTTATATGATTTTGATAAGTTAACTGGACAAGTTAGTAACCCTTTAGTGCTTGCTGATGCTGTAAGACCTTATGGCATAGAATTTTCTCCTGATTCTAAAAAAGCTTTTGCAACTATGAGCAATAACTTGTATCAATGGGATTTGGAAGCAGATAATATTTCTGAATCAGAATTCATCCTTAACATGGGAACATTTCAAGCAGCTTTACAATTTGGACCAGACGGTAAAATTTATATATCGGGAGGAAGCGATTTAAATGTCATAAATAATCCAACTGAATATGGAGAAAATATTGATTTCACAAACTCAATACTTTCTGGAGCAATAGATTTAGAAGGCAATGGCACTGCACAAGGATTACCAGCTTTTGTACAATCCATCTTTAATTCAAGAGTAGATATTATTAATGGTGAAGAACAATCCGGCGATTTTAAAATTGAAACAGTAATTAGCGTATGTGATGGAGTATCATACACTTTAGGCTTTGAATACGAAAGCGGCGCAACCTATCAATGGTATGAAAATGGAGAAATTTTACCAGGTGAAACCAATCCTTTTTTAGAAATAAGCCTACCTCCTGACGAGGAAGCTCCCTTCTCTACTGCTTACACTTTAGATATTTTTCCCGACTCAGATGAATGTAAACTAAGTGGTTTAGCAAATGCCATTTTTGGAGAAAAACCAACACTTAATGATGCTACTTTAAGTCAATGCTCTTCAGGATTCGCATTTTTTAATTTAGAAAGAGCTAGAGAAGACCTAGTCATGTCTACTGGATTGGAAGCAGAAGACTTTGAATTCGAATTCTACGAAAACACTGAAGAATTAATTAACAATAATCCTATTCAAAATAGAACATCTTTCCAAAATAATAGTAATCATCAGAATATACTAGTAGAAGTAACTAGCAAAGAAACGCGTTGTAAAAACACCGCTAATGTACAATTAGAAGTTATAGATGATGAAATTGAAGAAACCATTGAAGTAGAGTTAACAGAGTGTGATACTAATCTTGATGGTTTTCAGGAGTTTAATTTAGAGCTAGCAGCAGAACTAACTAGCTTTACTCCTACTAATTTTTATACCAAAATTAAAGATGCGCTAGAAGATAGAGACAGAATTACCAATACAACTGAATTTAGTAACACTGAAGCATATTCGCAAACTATTTATTTTAGAACATTAATAAATGGAAGTTGTAGTGTTCTTGGTGTTTTAAACCTAAGGGTAAATGATTTACCTTTTCTATTTGAAGACAAAGAAGTTTTTTATTGTGTTGAAGATAGTCCAGAACCGATTACAATAGCTCCAAGTGTACCTGAAAATGCTATTGATGATTATGAATATTTTTGGACAGCTTCTAATGTAGAAGCTTATTCAATTGAAGTTAATCAACCTGCCATTTATCAGGTTCTTGTCGCAGAAAAAGCTACTGGCTGTGAAGCTATTCAAAACATTGCAGTTAAAAATACAAGTACAGCAAGTTTTCAAGTAAATATAAATGATGGTAGCGAAACATCAAACAGTATTGAAATTATAGTTGATCAAATTGATAATTTAGCGAATTATGAATATGCGCTAAATAATCCATCTGGTCCTTATCAAGATTCTCCAAATTTCTATAATTTATCTCCAGATGTTTACGAAGTTTTTGTTAGAAACAAATATCGATGTGGTATAGCAAAACGCACAATTAAAATTGTTGGTGCTATGCAATTTTTCACCCCAAATAATGATGGAATTAATGATGTTTGGAATTTAGTTGGATTAGCGAATAACCAAAATGCAAACGTGCAAGTTTTTGATCGATTTGGAAAGTTACTTGTTGAATTTAAAGCTAGAGGAAATCCAGGTTGGGATGGCACCTATAACGGAAAACTAATGCCAAATAACGATTATTGGTATCAGGCTAAATTGGATGATGGTAGAATACTAACCGGAAATTTCACGCTTAAACGGTAATATTTAGATTACCTATTTTAGGCTTCTACATTAAATTATTAATTGTTAAAATTGTACTTAGACTAAGCTATTTTTCGAATTATAGTATTTTTGAATAAAAAAGTTGAAAACCCCTTTATTATTACTTTTAACGCTATTAATTTCATCACAGTTACTAGCGCAAGGTGAAGCAAACAATTGGTATTTTGGAAGAAATGCTGGTATCACTTTTAACACCAATCCACCTTCAGCATTAAACAATGGAGAACTCAATACAACTGAAGGTTGTTCTTCTATTTCAGACACAGGTGGTAACTTACTTTTTTACACAGACGGAAGAACCATTTGGGACAAAAACCATAATATTATGCCTAACGCCGATTATTTTGGTGGAACTGGTTTACATGGTGATCCTTCAAGTACGCAGAGTGGTTTAATTGTTCCACATCCTACAATACCAGATATTTATTACGTTTTTACAGTAGATGAACCGCATCATCAAAACGCAAATGCTTATCCTAACCAAGGACCAGCCGATGACAATGGAAATCCAATAGCAAATTATCAAGAAGGTAGTCAATATACAATTCCTGAAGAAGATGATGGTTTTAATAATGGTTTTAATTACAGTATTGTAGATATGTCTTTAAGAAATGGACTAGGCGATGTCCTTGAAGATGAAAGAAACAATCATTTAGTTACTTATGATGAAAATAATACTGAACAAATCAAGTATCAATGTTCAGAAAAAATAACTGCAGTTGCTGGTTCAGATTGTAATTCTATTTGGGTAATTACGCATTTTATAGATAAATTTTATGCTTTTTTAATCAATGAAAATGGAGTTGACCCGAATCCAATAGTTTCGCAAACAACCCCCATAATTGGTTTAGGATCCTATAGAAGAAATGCTATTGGCTACTTAAAAGCTTCTCCTAGTGGAGAAAAATTAATCATGGCTAACGCACAAACATTTAACTCTACATCAGCAAATGGAAATATTCATTTATATGATTTTGATAATACCACAGGAGAAGTTAGCAATTCTATTCAACTTTTAGCTAATATTAGTCCCTACGGTGTTGAATTTTCTCCAGATTCTAATAAAGCCTTTGCTTCAGCTTCAACTCCTGGATCTTCAGCCGTAATTTATCAATGGAATATAGAACCGGGTATCAATCCCAATAATTCATTATATGTACAAGAAACCAATTCTCAACAAGCAGCTGCACTTCAATTAGGTCCCAACGGAAAAATTTACATGCCTTTATTTAATGGTACATTGCTAACCGCTATTAATAATCCAAATGAATATGGAGTAGATATGGATTACAGTAATTTCACCAATGCAGGAGCCATAAGTCTTCAGGGAAATATTACCACTTTTGGCTTACCTCCTTTTATTCAATCTATTTTTACGTCAAGAGTTGATATTATTAGTGGCGAAAATCCGGAAGAAAATAATTTTAACATCGAAACTGAAATTAGTATTTGTGATGGTGAAAGCTATGTTTTAGGAGCTGAATATGAGACTAGCGCAACCTACCAATGGTTTGAAAATGGAGAAGAAATCGAAGGTGAAACAACTCCTTTCTTAGAAATTAATTTACCTGAAAACGAAGAAGCTCCATACAGCACAGCCTATACACTGGATATTTTCCCTGAAACCGGTGAATGTAAATTAAGCGGGATTGCAAATGTAATTTTTGGCGAAAATCCTATCATTAACGATACTAGCCTTGTGCAATGCGTAACTGATTTTGAAACCGAAACGGCTAACTTTAATCTTACCAACGCAAGAGCAGGTTTAATTGAAGCCACAAACTTATCAGTCCAAGATTTTGAATTTCAGTTTTTTGAAACTCTAGAAGATCTTGAAAATGAAATTAGCATTGAAAATGAAACAAACTATCAAAACTTAAACAATCCGCAAAGCATTATTGCTGAAGTAACCAATAGTGAAACCCGTTGTAAAAATACTGCAACAATTCAATTGGTTGTAGATGACATTGAAGGTACCGAAGAAGTAGACTTGTTTGCCTGTGATGATAATCTTGATGGCTTTCAATCTTTTAATTTAGAATTGACTTCCAATGAAACCAGCTTCACTCCTACTTATTTTTACAGAAGTATTAATGATGCCCTACAAGACGAAAATAGAATTTCCAATCCCGAAAGTTTTAACAATACTGAAGCTTATCAACAAACCATCTACTTTAGAACAGAACAAGATTTTGGTTGTGGAATTTTAGGTGTTCTCAATTTAAGATTTAATAATTTACCCTTTCAATTCGAAGACCAAGAAGTGTTTTATTGTTTAGAAGATAGTCCAGAAACCATTTCAATTTCACCTAGTGTACCCGAAAATAGAATTAATAACTATCAGTATTTTTGGCCTTTTAACAACGAAGAAACATTTTCTACAGAGGTTAACGAAGCTGGAACGTATGAAGTCTTGGTAACTGAAATTGCAACAGGATGTAGTTCTGTTCAAAACATTGTGGTAAATAACTCCAATTTAGCAAGTTTTCAAGTAGATCTAAATGATGGTAGCGAAACTTCCAACAGTTTGGAAATTATAGTAGACCAACCCAACAGTTTAGGAAATTACGAATTTGCAATTGAAGATCCAGCTGGAGCTTATCAAGAATCTCCTGTTTTTGAAGATTTACCACCTGGCTTTTACGATGTTTTTGCACGCGATAAAAATGGCTGTGGCATAGCTAAAAGAACCGTTGGCTTAGTTGGCGTCATGCAATTTTTCACTCCAAACAATGATGGAATAAACGATTCGTGGAATGTTGTAGGTCTACCTGCTAACAAAAATGCTCAAGTCCGTGTTTTCGATCGATTTGGAAAACTATTGGTTTCATTTAAGGCACAAAATTACAAAGGCTGGGATGGCACATACAATGGCAAATTGATGCCCAATAATGATTATTGGTATCTAGTTGAGTTAGACGATGGCAGAACGCTGAAAGGAAACTTTACGTTAAAGCGTTAAAATCTTACTCTCATTTCCTTAAACCATTTGTTAATCTTTAAGTCACATGCACCGTAAGGTTATATTTTTGTACCCCTAATTAACTTAGCTTTGAAGCAATATTTTTTATTTAGTTTTTTATTTTATTGTACTTGGATAAATGCACAGTTTATTGAAGCAGACCATCTGGCCTTTTCAGATCAATTGCTTATTGAAGAAGTCTTATTCGACAATTCAGATTGTGTAGAAGATATCCTGATTACCAACACTGTGAGTGGTGAATTTCCAGATGGTATGAAAAGTTATGGATATTTTACAGCACCATCTAATTCTAGTTTCCCTTTTCAAAATGGATTAGTTTTAAGTACAGGAAGACTTGATAATACAGAAGGACCAAACAATTCTCTTAGCGATGATGATGCTGAAAATTGGGGTGGCGATCAAGATTTAAGAGATGCTTTAAATATTCCTGATAACGAATTGTTGACCAATGCTACAAGCATCAGTTTCAATTTTACACCTAAGGCAAGTCAGCTAAGTTTTCAATACATTTTTGCTTCAGAAGAATACCAAGAAAACAATTCCAATACTTGTGTTTTTTCAGATGTATTCGCATTTTTAATTCGTCCGCAAGGAAGTCAGGATTACGAAAACATTGCTGTAGTCCCAGAAACTACAATTCCTGTAAAAGTAACCACAGTAAGACCCGAAATTCCCAATGCTTGCCCTGCAGAAAATGAAGAATGGTTTGGGCAATTCAATCAATCCAACGGAGCAGACGCAGTTTCGCCGACCAACTTCAACGGTCAAACCGAAGTTTTAACAGCCATTGCCAATGTGGAACCAGACCAAGTTTACGAAGTAAAATTAGTTATAGCAGACGAAGCAAATTATCGATATGATTCTGCCGTTTTCATTAACGGTGGTAGTTTTGAAGTAGGCGTAAATTTAGGTTTAGACCGAATTGATGATCGCGCTATCTGCGAAGGAGAAGAAGCTATTTTAGACGTTAGCGAAGACAACCCTACTGCCGTAAATTGGTTTTATAATGGGAACTTAGTTGAACAAAACCAGAATACACTTAGCGTTTCAGAAAATAATTATGGAGCAGGAACTTATGCTGTTGAAGTTACTTTAGAAAACGGTTGTATTGCTACTGACGAAATTATCATGGATTTTCAAAGCAACAACCAACCTGAACCATTTAGTTTGGTTACTTGCGGTGATGCAAACGATACCAACCTAGCCTATAATTTAACGGAAATTGAAAGTGATGTCGATAACTTACAGAATAATTTTAGTATCCAAGAATTCTATTTAACAGAAGAAAATGCAATCAACCAAAACAATTCCATACCAAATCCAGAGACGTTTTCACCCAATGCGCAAAACAATGATGTTTTTGTTCGTCTTGAAAACATTGGTGGTTGCCAATTAATTGTTCCTGTTATTTTGCAAAATAATGCATTTCAATTTGATGCCCTAAGCTTTACAGAATGTCCAAACCCAAGTGAAGAATCGCTTTCATACAATACCAATCAAATTCGAAATGCAATTTTAAATTTAATCAGTGAACAAGTTGAACAGGTAAATATTTATCCGTCAAATTTTGATGCACTGCAAGATACCAATCGCATTCTATCAGACAATTTTTCTATTGATATCACCGATTTTCCTGTAACCTATTATGCCAGATTACAAAATTCATCTGAATGTGAAGGTTTGGTTCCTATTGAGTTCAATTTAGTAGAACGACCTGAATTTGGTAATGTACAAACAGACTTAACTTTATGTAGACAAGATGAATTTTTAGTACTCGACCCACAGATTACATCTGAAAATGAAAACATTGAATATCTTTGGAATACCGGAGAAACTACACCAACAATTGAAGTTTCAGAAGCTGGAACATATTCACTAACAGCTTCTCAGACTTCACAAGAAGATGGTGAAGTAATTTCCTGCAGTAATGAAATTGAATTTAACGTAGACGTATCTGGAATTGAAAGCCTTGGCATTCAAATCATCGGTCAACCAAACCAAACACAATCGGCTATAATTGAAGCATTTCCAGAAGGAAATTATAGATATTCTTTAAATTCTACAAGTCAATTTCAAAGCAATAATGTATTTGAACTCAATGAAGTTGAAAATGTAATTTACATCCAGGATTTAGAAGGTTGTGGTATTGTAGCACGGTCATTTACAGTAATCGATTTTCCTGAATTTTTTACACCAAATAATGACGGCATCAACGATGCTTGGCGACCGCGTGGAATTCGCAACGAATCAATAAATCTTAAACGCGTGCAAATATTCGATCGTTTTGGAAAGCTAATGATTAGTTTTGGACCTGGCGGCAAATGGGATGGAACATACAATGGAAAACCAATGCCACCTAATGATTATTGGTATAAAGTAAGTCTTTCTGGTGGAAGAGTTTTTACGGGCAATATTACTTTAAAACGCTAAGCAATGAAATTTGACTTAAAATCGGATTACAAACCTACTGGAGATCAGCCAAAAGCTATCAAAAAACTGGTTGATGGAATTCAGAGCAAAGAGCGATATCAAACTTTATTGGGCGTAACTGGTTCAGGAAAAACCTTTACCGTGGCCAACGTAGTTCAAGAAGTTCAAAAACCGACTTTGGTATTGGCGCACAACAAAACTTTAGCAGCACAGTTGTATGCAGAATTCAAAGCTTTTTTTCCTGAAAATGCTGTAGAATATTTTGTTTCGTATTACGACTATTACCAACCCGAAGCTTACATTCCATCTAGCGGAACTTATATTGAAAAAGACCTTTCCATCAACGAAGAAATTGAAAAGCTTCGATTAAGCACCACTTCTTCCCTACTTTCGGGAAGGCGCGATGTTTTGGTGGTCGCTTCCGTGAGTTGCTTGTATGGTATCGGAAATCCAGCGGAATTTCAAAAAAATGTAATCAACATTGAAGTTGAACAAGAAATTTCCCGCACACAACTTCTAAGAAGACTTGTACAAAGTTTGTATTCCAGAACTGAAGCACAATTCAATCATGGAAACTTCAGAATTAAAGGCGATACTTTAGATGTTTTTCCGGGTTATGCCGACCATGCTTACCGAATTCATTTTTTTGGTGATGAAATTGAAGAAATTGAAGCTTTTGATCCGCAAACCAATGAAATACGTGCTAAATACGATAAACTCAATATTTATCCAGCCAACATTTTTGTGACTTCACCGGATGTGTTGAATCAAGCTATCGACCAAATCGCATTGGATTTAGGAAAACAAATTGAATACTTCAAAGAAATTGGCAAACCATTGGAAGCCAAACGAATTGAAGAACGCACCAACTTCGATTTAGAAATGATCAAGGAATTGGGTTATTGCAGCGGAATTGAAAATTATTCGCGCTACTTAGATGGAAGAAAACCCGGCACTCGCCCATTCTGCTTATTAGATTATTTTCCAGATGATTACCTGATGATTGTAGACGAAAGTCACGTTACCATTTCGCAAGTGGGTGCGATGTATGGTGGCGACCGCTCCAGAAAAGAAAATCTGGTGGAATACGGTTTTCGATTACCCGCAGCTATGGATAATCGCCCTTTAAAATTAGAAGAGTTTGAAGCGCTACAAAATCAAGTAATTTACGTAAGTGCTACCCCAGCTGATTATGAATTACGCAAAACTGAAGGCGTTTACATCGAACAAGTAATTCGACCAACCGGCTTATTAGATCCAGTAATTGAAGTAAAACCCAGTCAAAACCAAATAGACGATTTAATTGAAGAAATCGACATTCGAGTGAAAAAAGACCAACGGATTTTGGTCACCACCTTGACCAAACGAATGGCAGAAGAATTGACCAAATATTTATCGCGAATTAACATTCGCACACGCTACATCCATAGTGATATCGATACCTTAGAACGGGTAGAAATCATGACCGATTTACGAAAAGGTTTATTTGATGTGCTGGTGGGCGTCAATTTATTACGTGAAGGATTAGATTTACCTGAAGTTTCGTTGGTAGCTATTTTAGATGCAGACAAAGAAGGATTTTTGAGAAGCAACCGAACCTTGACACAAACCATTGGTCGAGCGGCTAGAAATATAGAAGGGAAAGCAATTTTGTACGCTGATAAAATCACCGATAGCATGCAGAAAACCATTGATGAAACCGAATACCGCAGGAACAAACAAATGGACTACAACAAAGCGAACAACATCACGCCTACTGCGCTTAACAAATCCATTTCTTCCACTTTCAACAAAAAACCAGAGCCTTACAAGATTGAAGTCACACCTAATTTAGCTGCAGCTGAGGAAGCTGCCGAAGATTATAGCAAAAAAGATTTCGATTCGCAAATTCGAAAAATCCGAAAAGCCATGGAAAAAGCAGCAAAGGACTTAGACTTTATGGAAGCTGCTAAATACCGAGATCAATTGAAAATGTTGGAAGAAAAAAAGGCGGAGTTAGAGTAACTTTTTTAGAAGAGAAAATAAGTTTGTCGACTTACAACCTGTGAAACCTTAATGGGTTTATAAAATGGTTATGCATGACAAATTACTACATCCAAAAGAAATCATTTTGTCAGAATTGAAAAATATAAGGCTTCAATTTATTGAGTATATTTCATTCATTTACTTCATCAATCAAATTTCTTGAAATTCACAAAAACGTTTTTTATTTGGTCAGTTTATTATCAATAATTCCTAAAAATTATTACCTTAGTTGTTTAAATTTTTGCTGGTGCTATAAACCACTCATAACCCAAGAAAAACTAATACTTCCTATGAAATTACTTTTATCCTGTGTTGTATTATTGGTTTTGTTTTCGTGCAATTCCACTTCAAATTTAGTTTATGATTCAGTTTCAGATAAACATATAAAAGTGTTTGAAAATGATGAATTTAAAGTGCATTATCCCGAGTCATGGGTGACTTTCCAATCTACTGTAATCGGAAATCATAAAGACAGCATATTCAGAATTAGCCCTAAAAAAGAGCTCTTTGATTCTTACGTTTATAAAGATACCATCGAAGGTGAGCCAGTTACAATGATAGGCAACAGAGCTAATGAAGAAAAATTTGAGTCGGTGAGAAATAAAATAGTAGAATACAATACCAAGAATTCTTACGCTGAAATCTACATTTTAAAAACGAAGAACACTGATTTAGAATCCGAGATACAATACATACAAAACAAAGCCAAAGAAATCGGGAATTTTGAGTTTACAACAAATAGAATAACAGATTCAGTATACATTATGAATTTCAAATATGATGAAACTGAAAAGTCAAATAATAATAACCCAACAATTTTTTCATATAAATCTTACTTATACAGTACTCATTCTGGTGATGTTTACAACATAACTTATAAAGCAAATCTATATAATTTTAAGGATTATAAAGATGATGCCAATTTGGTGTTAAGATCATTTCAATTGAAAGAAAATTCCACTTCAAAATAAATAGACAGTACATTTAGAAGCAAATCAGCAAGCAAAAAAAAGCTAAATCCAGTTAAAATGCACTAAAAAGTCAAGCGTGCTAACAAGTTTGTAATCCGCGAAATGGTATTAAAAAAGACCAAGTTTATTTCAGTCAAACTAAAATTAAATGAAAGGTCCATTTTTAATTAATGAATCTTTAATAAAAGTGGAAACAAATTTAATGGGAATTAATAATACTTTTGCCGCTAGATGATAAGATTTATAAAAGCAGATTACCCATTGTATTTAGAATTCAAGCCAACGCTTGAACGTCTTTATATAGAAGCATTCACCAAAGGAATTTCGGCTCAGCACATCACCATTGATGAAGCTGATTCTTATTTAAATGAATTATTCAAAAAAGGCTACGGTGTTTTCGGTTTTTCTGATAATCAACTCATCGCAGCATTGATTTCCATTCCGTTGCACTTAGATTCCGAATGCCCTGAAAATATTCAACAAAAATATAATAAAGAAGAATCTGAATACATAGCAGAAGTTTTAGTTGACAACAATTTTCGTGGAATGGGCTTAGGGAAAAAATTGATGCAAGATTTTGAAAATCATTTAAGTAAACAAATAAAACAGGTTTTACTCCGCGTTTGGGATAAAAATGAAGCAGCTGTTGCTTTATATAAAAAATCAGGATTCGAAGTCTGTGGACACATCACCCAAGAAAAGCGGAAACCCAATTCAAATGAAAAATTCGTGATGCACAAAAATTATATGGTAAAGACCTATTAAGCCGATTATGAAAGAATTTAATCTTAAAACTCCTAACCTAGCGGAAGGAGAAGCTGAACAAAAACGCCAAGAAATCCTTGCGTATTTCAACAGAACTTTTGATCTTGACGACAAACTATATGAAACGCTAAAAGATGAAAAAGCCTTTTATATGCGGGCAGACCAGCTTCGCCATCCACTTATTTTTTATTACGGACATACTTCTTGTTTTTATGTAAATAAGTTGGTTTTAGCGGGACTTTTACCTGCGCACATCAATCCCGTTTTTGAATCGATGTTTGCCATTGGCGTAGATGAAATGTCTTGGGATGATTTGAATGATAAAAATTACAATTGGCCGAGCGTAGATGAAGTTAGAAATTACCGAAATACCGTTAAATCAACCATCATTAAACTCATCAAGGAATTGCCTTTAAGGCTTCCTATTGAGTGGAAAAATCCTTTTTGGCCCATTATTATGGGAATTGAACACCAAAATATACATATTGAAACTTCATCGGTTTTAATACGACAATTGCCTGTTGAATTGCTTCAAAATGCAAGCTTTAATGCTATTTGCGATTCAGATGAACAACCCGTTCAAAATGAATTAATCACTATTGAAGGTACAGAAATGCAATTGGGAAAGCCCCATCATCATCATCTTTATGGTTGGGATTTAGAATATGGAAATTTCGAAGAACAGGTTCAGGATTTTAAAGCTTCAAAGTACTTGGTTTCCAATGCTGAATTTTTAGCATTTGTAGAAGATCAAGGTTACCACAATGAAAAATGGTGGACTGAAGAAGGCTGGTCTTGGCGAACTTACAAAAAAGCTGAGCATCCGTTGTTTTGGGAAAAAGACGCGGAGTCTTATCAACTTCGTTTAATGACAAGCATAGTTCCGATGAAATGGAGTTTTCCTGTAGAAATCAATTACCTAGAAGCCAAAGCCTTTTGCAATTGGAAATCAGCTAAAACAGGAAAAAAATTGCGTTTGCCAACTGAAGCAGAATGGTATAGATTGGTAAATCATTGCCAAGTACAAGATGCTACGGAATGGGAAACAGCTCCAGGAAATATCAATTTAGAACATTTTACTTCGCCTTGCCCAGTGAATCAATTTTCATTTGGAGATTTCTTTGATGTTATTGGTAATGTTTGGCAATGGACAGAAAGCCCGATTACCGGCTATCCTGGCTTTAAAGTTCATCCGTTATACGATGATTTTTCAACTCCTACTTTCGATGGGAAACATAACTTGATTAAAGGCGGCTCATGGATTTCTACTGGCAATGAAGCTACATTACATGCGCGTTATGCCTTCCGAAGACATTTTTATCAACATGCAGGTTTTAGGTATGTTGAAGCTGAACATGAACCCAATATTAGGATTGATAGTTACGAAACCGATGAGGAAGTAGCCATTTCTTGTGAAGAAAACTATGGAGATGATTACTTAGGAATTAAAAAATATCCACTTCAATTAGTTGAAATACTAGAAAAACAGATTAAAAATCCTTCTGAAAAAAAACTCCTTGATTTAAATTGCAATACCGGTCGTTTGGCATTTGAAGCTTCCACTATTTTTAAAGAAATTACAGCAATCGATGCTTCTGCGCGTTTTATTCGCCCAGCAATTGAATTACAAAAAAATGGATTACTACGTTACGTGATTCAAGATGAAGGCGATTTACAATTATTTAAGGATGTGGTGTTGAATGATTTAAAATTGAACAAAAACACCAATCGCATACAATTTATGCAAGATGACGCGATGAAGCTAAAGGAACGCTACCGAAATTTTGATGCTGTTGTGGCTTTCAATTTGTTAGAAGAATTGCAGAATCCAAGTGTATTCTTAAACGAAATCCATAAACGCATCAACCAAGATGGCATATTCATTTTAGGCTCAACTTACCAATGGAAAGAAGCCATTACGCCAAAAGAAAATTGGTTAGGCGGCTTCAAAAAATATGGCGAACCAGTAAAATCAATGGAAGGGATAAATGATATATTATCAACTCAATTTACTTTGGTCTCAACGCCTTTTGATTTGAAACACATTGCAAGAAAATCGAGCCGCAATTTTGAAGTGATGCATTCAGAAGTAAGTATTTGGCGTAAAAAGTAGTTGTATAAGACTAGGATTCAATATGTAAAGGTATCTTAATTTTCTGTTTTTTGAACAAAAGTTAATTTGTAGGATTATTTCCTTTTATTTGGAAATAATCCTATTTTTGTATACAACAAAATACAGAAATCATCATGAATCAAATAGATCAAAAAACGCTTGTTATTTTTCAGCCTCGGTTTGAAAAGCCGACTGTTTTGCCCTTTGTAAAAGAAGGAATTAGCGCTGGTTTTCCTAGCCCAGCAGATGATTTTTTAGACTTGAGTATTGATTTAAATCAAGAATTAATCAAACATCCTAGCACTACTTTTTATGGTAGAGTTCGTGGCGATAGCATGATTAATGCAGGCTTAAACGATGGCGATTTGCTTATTATAGACAAAAGCTTAGAACCGACAAATAGAAAAATAGCAGTTTGCTTTGTAGATGGAGAATTTACCGTAAAACGCATCGCTA
This sequence comes from Psychroflexus planctonicus, assembly GCF_014640195.1. GTDB lineage: Bacteria > Bacteroidota > Bacteroidia > Flavobacteriales > Flavobacteriaceae > Psychroflexus > Psychroflexus planctonicus. The sequence goes on along the minus strand of NZ_BMGM01000003.1, from coordinate 45,978 downwards.
TAGAAAAAGATAAAATTTGGCTGATAGCCGAGAACAAAAAATACAGTCCTATTTTAGTTACAGAAGACAACGACTTTATTATTTGGGGAATTGTAACCACGGTAATTAAAAATGTTTCGTAGTAATGTTTGCTTTAGTAGATTGTAATAATTTTTATGCTTCTTGCGAACGGGTTTTTAATCCAAAGTTAAACAATCAGCCTGTTGCCATTTTGTCTAATAACGATGGTTGCGTAATTGCTCGAAGCAATGAAGCTAAAGCATTAGGAATTCCGATGGGTGCGCCTGCTTTTAAATACCAAAAAATATTTGAGCGAAACCACATTCATGTATTTTCTTCTAATTATGCTTTGTATGGCGATATGAGTGCACGGGTAATGAATTTACTCAGTGAATTTACGCCCGATATGGAAATTTACAGTATCGACGAAGCTTTTTTGCAATTTGTAGGATATGAAACTCATTTCGATTTGCAAAAAATAGGCGAACAAATGAAACAGCGTGTAGAAAAAGGCACGGGAATCCCGATTAGTATTGGCTTTGCTCCTACCAAAGCCTTGGCCAAAGTAGCCAACCGAATAGCCAAAAAATTTGCACAACAAACAAATGGAATCTATGTCTTACAAACTGAAAAACAACGCTTTAAAGCTTTAAAATGGTTAAAAATTAATGATGTTTGGGGAATTGGAAGACAACATGCCATTCGTTTGCAAAAACACAACATCAATACTGCTTTTGACTTTACACAATTGCCTGACGATTGGGTTAGAAAACACATGACGGTAGTGGGTTTACGATTAAAAAAGGAATTGGAAGGAAAACCTAGCCTTAGCTTAGAAGAAGTAGCCAATAAAAAAGCCATTGCCACTACTCGATCTTTTGACACGCAATATGAAGATTACCAGTACATCAAAGAACGCATAAGTACTTTTGCCATTTCTTGTGGCGAAAAAATGCGGAAACAAAATAGTTGTTGTCAAGTAATTTCGGTTTTTTTGAAAACCAATAAGTTTCAACACAATGCAGCCCAATACGGAAAAAGCATTACTATAAAAACACCTTACCCAACCAATTCCAGCATCGATTTAGTGAAATATGCCATTCAAGGATTCGACAAAATTTATAAAAAAGGCTATCAGTACAAAAAAGCAGGTGTTATTGTAATGGGATTAATTCCAGAAGAAAATCGGCAGTTGGCTTTATTCAATCAAGAAAATCCAAAACACAGCGGTTTAATGAAACAGATTGATGCAATTAATAAAAGCTTGGGCAATCAAAAAATAAAGTTTGCTTGTCAAGATTTAAAGCGAACTTGGAAGATGCGGCAAGAACATTTATCGCAACGCTACACAACCAATATTAATGAGATTATTAGTGTTTTATAGATTTAGAGCCATCATTAAATTTTAATCTGAATTCAATTAATTATAAAAATTACTATTGTAGGTTTGTTTGTAGACCGAAAGTTTGTTTTGCCACGAATACAATAATGATTTTAAAGTACAAACCATATGTATTTGTGTATTCGTGGCGTTTAATAAGTTTTTAGAAGGCAAAGCGGATGCACCAAACTGCATAGTTTTAACTAAACTTGAGACCAATAAAAAAACCGCTCACATTAAAAAATGTAAACGGTTGATATAAAAATATTTACTGTATTTTACTTCTCAAACTGCTTTAAGGTGTCTGTGATGATTTTTACACAGTCTAAAATTTGCTCTTCATTAATAACTAAAGGTGGCGCAAAACGAATAATGTTACCGTGAGTTGGCTTCGCTAATAAACCATTTTCTTTCAAGGCAACACAAATATTCCAAGCTGTTGAGCTGTCTTCAGAATCGTTAATAACTATAGCATTTAATAAGCCACGTCCACGAACAAGATTTACAATGTTAGAATTTTCAATGTATTTATTCAATTCGCTTCTAAATAAATCGCCTAAGCTTCTTGCGTTTTGAGCCAGTTTTTCATCACGAACCACTTCTAAAGCTTCCATGGCTACGGCAGCAGCAACAGGATTTCCACCAAAAGTTGAACCGTGTTGACCAGGCTGAATAACATTCATGATTTCATCATCGGCTAAAACGGCTGAAACAGGATAAGCCCCACCAGATAAAGCTTTACCTAAAATCAACAAATCTGGTCTTGAATAGGTTTCTTGACGTTCACAATGACCTTGGCAATTACATTTTCCACAAACAGCTAATAATGAACCTGTTCTAGCAATTCCGGTTTGAATTTCGTCTGCCATGAACAACACATTGTGTTCATTACACATTTCTTTTACTTTGGGAATAAACGAATCAGCTGGCGTGTAAACACCTGCTTCACCTTGAATAGGTTCAATTAAAACACCTGCAATATTTTTGTTTTCTTTTAATACTTTTTCTAAAGAAGCTGAATCATCATAAGCTACCTTGATGAATCCTGGCGTGTAAGGACCAAAGTTTTTACGCGCACCTTCATCGTTACTAAACGAAATTATAGTTGTTGTTCTTCCGTGGAAGTTATTTTCAAAAACAACGATTTGTGCTTCTGTTTCTGCAATTCCTTTTTTCTCATAAGCCCATTTTCTACAGATTTTGATAGCCGTTTCAACCGCTTCAGCACCTGTATTCATAGGTAACAATTTGTCGAAGTTGAAATATTCTGTAGCATATTTTTCAAAAACACCTAATACATTGTTATGGAAAGCACGTGAAGTAAGCGTGATGGTTTCAGACTGCTTTGTCATGGCTTTTATAATTCTTGGATGGCAATGACCTTGGTTTACAGCAGAATAAGCAGAAAGAAAATCGTAATATTTTTTTCCTTCCACATCCCAAACATAAACACCTTTCCCTTTCTTTAAAACCGCAGGAAGCGGATGATAATTGTGGGCTCCATGTTTGTCTTCTAATGCAATTGCCTGCTCAGAACTTTTTATATCTTCAACTTTCATATAACTATTTTATCAAAATTAATATTTTGCAAAATTAAAGAATGAAAAGCTTTTTTTTCGTAAAGAAACTACAAATAACTACGAATAATCTAATTTAATTTAGTTTTAAATAAGCAATATATTCAATAAATTAGCTGAGTGATAATCGTCATTTTTAGAAACAACTAAAAATCCGAATTTTGTCTTATGCCAGATTCTAGAAGTTATTCGCTCAAGTTACTTGTAAAATTAAACAAGAAGATATACAAACGCATCAATTGGCAAAGCAGGATAACCTTATTTGTATTGTCCTTATTAATTGGCTTTGCTGGTGTATACTTTTTAAAAGACGATAGTTTTACCGACCCACAAACCAATGTAATGTTCATCTTATTTTTTGCCATTGCGCTTTGGGTTACGGAAGCTATTCCACCTTTTGCGGTGGGGATTTTAATTATTGGGTTTCTGGTTTTTAGCATGGGTTATCAAGAAGCAGAAGACGTAAAACAATACGTAAATACTTGGTCTGACTCGGTGATTTGGTTATTCTTAGGTGGATTTTTTCTAGCTGAAGGAATGAAGAAAACCAAATTAGATGCTGCCTTATTGAAAGTTACTGTTCCTAAATTGGGGAATCAATCTAAATACATCTTATTGGGATTGATGATGATTACCGGCGTGCTTTCTATGTTAATGAGCAACACGGCAACAACAGCTATGATGATTGCCACCATTGCGCCAATTTTAACCCAATTTGGCAAAAATGCTCCTATAACTAAATCTTTACTAATTGGTATTCCTACTGCAGCAGCTATTGGCGGAATGGGAACTATTATTGGTTCTGCTCCTAATGCTATTGCTGTCGGCGCTTTAGAAGGAGTTGGAATTAGCATCAGTTTTATTGAATGGATGATAATTGGTATTCCAGTTTCGTTATTATTGATTCTTATTTTTTGGAAAGCGCTTTTAATGAAATACAAATTCAAAGCTAAACGGCTTTCTTTGGATTTTCTAACCAACGAGCAAACCAAAATTGATGATACCGATGAAGATGGTGAAAGTGAAACCGAAGTTAACAAAACGCAACAACGCATTATGTTAGTGGTCTTGGTAATTACTTTAATTTTTTGGCTTTCTTCACAATGGACAGGCATTCCTGTAGCAGCGGTTTCGGGTATTCCCATTGTAGGTTTAACCATGTTAGGTATAATTGATGCAGATGATGTTAGACAATTACCTTGGGATACTTTAATGCTGGTTGCTGGTGGGCTTGCTTTGGGATTAGCTGTTCAACAATATGGTTTAGCCGATTATTTTATTAGCCTTGTAGCTTTTGAAAATATAAATATCTTCCTGCTATATCTTGTTTTTGGTTTAATTACAGTAATTTTATCAAACATCATGAGTAACACCGCAACCGCAACCATCATGATTCCGATTAGTATTTCGTTAATACAGATGAATCAATTGGGTGCACCATCTGTAATGGTTTTCATCATTGCGTTAAGTGCATCTTGTGCTTTACTTTTGCCGGTTTCTACTCCACCAAATGCCATTGCATTTAGTACAGGAATGTTAGAACAAAAAGAATTTAGATATGGTGGAATTTTGTTAGGTATTTTAGGACCAATTCTTGTAATTTTGTTTGTGTTGGCAACCGCACCACTAATACGTTAAAAGAAATTAAATATGATTGTACATCACTTAGGCAATGAAAATTCACTCTTACAGGTTTTTGTAGATGAATTAAGAGATAAAAAAGTTCAAAAAGATAGTATGCGTTTTAGAAAAAACATGGAACGTATTGGTGAAATTCTTGCTTATGAATTTAGTAAAACAACCAACTATAAACCGGTTAATATAGAAACGCCTTTAGCTTCAACTAAAGCTTTTAAATTTACAGAACAACCGGTTATTTGTTCTATTCTACGAGCTGGAATTGCTTTACATAACGGAATTTTAAGTTACCTAGATCAAGCAGATAATGCCTTTATTTCGGCTTATCGAAAAATGCATAAAAATGGAATTGACTTTAGCATTGAAGTCGAATATTTATCCACTCCAGAAATAAAAGATCGTATTTTAATTATTGCCGACCCGATGTTAGCTTCTGGCAATTCTATATGGCACGTGTTTGAAACACTAACCAAAAATTCAACTCCTAAAGAAATTCATATTTTTGCCGTAGTTGCAGCCCCTGAAGGAATTGAATTACTGAAAAATAAACTTCCTGAAAATACACATCTCTGGATTGCTAAAATAGATCAAGGCTTAGATAAAAAATCCTATATTATACCCGGATTAGGTGATGCTGGCGACTTAGCCTACGGAGAAAAGTTGTAAAATCGCCAAAATTTAATTTCGCTTTTATTTTTTTCAATATATTAGCGCTTTCTTTAAAACAATATCAATGAAAAAAATAATTTATTTAGCATCAATTACTATTCTAATTAGTTTAACAGCTTGTGTTTCAAAAAAGAAACTTAGCCAAGCAGAAAATAAACTGATGTCTACAGAAAGTGAATTGAGTAAAGCGCAAAATGAAGCAAAAGAATGTAAAGCAGAGTCTGAAGACCTAGCAGCAACAGTTGCTGCATACAATCAAAAAATTAACAGTCTTCAGCAGGATAACAAAAATAAAATTGCGCTTGGTGAAGATGGCTCTATAGCTAGCCCAAAAGCCAAAGAAAGTATGCGCAGAACCCTGCAAAATGTAGATTCAACTAAATTAGCCAATGCCAAAACGCTAACTGATTCTTTGAATGTAGCAATTGCCTATAACATGGAGCAAAAAATGAAAGCGGCTTTTAGTGGAAATGCAGATGTAGAATCTGTTGAATCCGATGAAGTTGAAACCCATGCTACTTCTATGGAAGGTTTAAGCGTAGATGTGAGTCATCCTGTAGTTAAAATAACCATTAATAATTCTGTTTTATTTAAAAGTGGAAGCGCTTGGGTAAATGCCTCAGCCCATAATTTAATAAGTGAATTAGCAGATTTAATCAAGTCTGAACCCAATATGGAAGTTTTAGTAGAAGGACACGCCGATGCACAAAAAGTTGTTCCAGATTCGTATTTAGAAGACAACTGGGTGTTAGCTTCAAAAAGAGCAATTTCTGTTGTGCGTTTAATGGAAGATAAATTTGAAGTAGATGGAGCTCAATTAATTGCTTCTAGTAGAAGTTTCCACAAACCAATTGCAGATAATGAAACGGCTGAAGGAAGAGCAAAAAACAGAAGAACAACCATTACACTAATGCCAAATGTTGAAAAATTCATGGCTTTAATGGAAGAATAAAGATAGTAAAACAAAATTTTCACCAAAAGCTTCGGAATGTATTTCGAAGCTTTTTTGTTTTATACTTATTAAGTTTAGACTATCGAAATAACTTCTTTACATCATTTTTACATACTAAAATTCAATACTCAAAATCCTACATTTTTATATTTCACTTATTTTGACTAAAATTGAATCTCCAACCAAACCCAACTATGAATTTTATTTTAATCAATATCAAAGAACTCCTTCAAGTTAGAGAAAATCAAACTCAAGTTGTAAAAGGAAAAGAACTTCAACACCTACCTACCTTAAAAAATGCTTGGTTAAAAGTAGAAGATGGAATCATAAGCGATTATGGTGCTATGGACACTTTTGAAAATCATGCTAACTTCAAAATCATTGATTGTACAGGCAAAATTGTGTTGCCTACTTGGGTAGATTCGCATACACACCTGGTATACGCAGGAAATAGAGAAAGTGAATTTGTAGATCGCATTAAAGGTTTAACCTATGCGGAAATTGCAGCCAAAGGCGGTGGAATAATCAATTCTGCTGAAAAACTTCAACAAACTTCAGAAGCAGATTTATACCAACAATCGAAAATACGTTTACAAGAAGTGATTGCCATGGGAACGGGTGCCATTGAAATTAAATCCGGTTATGGTTTAACGGCAGAAGCCGAAATGAAAATGCTTCGCGTGGCCAAACGGCTTCAAAAAGAATTCGATTTACCCATTAAAACAACTTTTCTCGGAGCGCACGCATTACCTAAAAGTTTCAATGGAAATACTTCTGCCTATATAGATGAAGTAATCGATGAAATGCTTCCTAAAATTGTAGAAGAAGATTTAGCCGACTTTATCGATATTTTTTGTGAGAAAAACTACTTCGAAATAGAAGACACCCAACGCAAAATTGATGCTGGAAAAAAATACAATTTACCCGCAAAGGTTCATGTTAACCAATTTACTTCCTTTGGTGGATTACAGCTTTGTGCCGAAAATAATGTGCTTAGTGTAGACCATTTAGAAGTTTTAACCGAAGAAGATATTCAGCATTTAAAAGCATCTTCTACGCTGCCAGTCGCTTTGCCTTCCTGTTCATTTTATTTAGAAATCCCTTACACGCCAGCTCGAAAATTAATTGAAAACAATTTACCCATAGTTTTAGCTAGCGATTACAACCCAGGAAGCACACCAAGCGGGAATATGAATTTTGTAGTTTCCTTAGCTTGCATCAAAATGAAAATGACGCCTGAAGAAGCCATTAACGCAGCAACCATTAATGCTGCATTTGCTATGCAAGTTGAAAATAAAGTAGGCAGCATCACCAAAGGAAAATTAGCTAACTTGATAATTACCGAACCCATTCATTCTTACGCATTTCTCCCCTATTCATTTGGATGTAATCACATTGAAGAAGTATACATAAAAGGTCAACCACAAATCCACAAAGCATGATTAACCTAAACCTATACCAACAAGAGCAGTTAAATCAATATGTTCACAAAAGACCTGAAGAAACTAAATTTGGTGAAAAAATTCAGTTGATTTCTTATTTAGATGAATTACAAAATTCATCGGCTAAATATGTTTTATTAGGAATTCCTGAAGATATTGGTATACGTGCAAATCGCGGGAAACCAGGAGCTGCAAAAACTTGGGATGTTTTTTTAAATGCCTTTTTGAATATACAAGCCAATGCATACAATAATCCAAATCAATTGCTTTTATTAGGAGAAATAGACTGCAAATCTTGGATGCAAAAAGCCAACAGCATTCCGCTATCTGATGAAAATTACTACCAGAAATTGGGTGATATTGTCAGTAAAATTGATCAAGCAGTAGCGGAAGTTGTCGAGGTAATAGTAAAAGCAGGCAAAATACCCATCGTAATTGGTGGCGGACACAACAATGCTTATGGTATTATAAAAGGCTGTTCAATGGCTATGGATAAACCTATTCATGTAGCTAATATCGATGCACATACCGATTTAAGACCAATGGGTTTTAGACATAGCGGCAACGGATTTAGCTATGCCATAGCTGAAAATTACTTAGACCGCTACAGTATTTTTGGTTTACATAAAAATTATACTCCACAAGCTATTTTTGATAGCATGGATGCCAATAAGAAAATAAAATATCATTTTTTTGAAGACTGTTTACACCTTACTAGCTTAGATAAGCTTATTAAAATGAAGTCTTCATTAGATTTTTTAAAAGGAAAATTTGGTGTAGAATTGGATTGTGATGTTATACAAAATTTCAATTCAAGTGCAGTTACTCCTTCTGGATTTTCACTTAACGTAATTCGATCCTTAATGAAATTGATTAGAAAGCACGAAATTCATTATTTGCACATTTGTGAAGCTGCACCACATGAATATACGCTAATCGGAAAATCCATCAGTTTTCTAGTATCCGATTTTATTCGAACTGAAGATTGAAAATAGTCATCAGTCAGCATCATTTCAAAATACCTTAAAGCTTGTAAGGCTTTATAATTTAAGGTATCTTTACAACAAAAATAGCATGAAAGCCTTTTGTTACTTATTGTTTTTCTCTCTACTGCTCAGTTGCAATAAAAACACGAATACTTCAGAAGAGAAAAACCATACGAGCCAAGAAGAAGCTGAGCTTACCTACATCGAAAAATTAGCCAATGCCAATGGCTTTGAGAATTGGAATGACGTAAAAGAAATCGAATTCACCTTCAATGTAAACAACCAAGGAAAAGAATTTAAACGCGAATGGCGTTGGCAAGTAAAAGATGATATGGTGTACATGAAAGTAGAAGGTGAAGAAGTTGGCACCAACATCAATAACAATCCTGACCAACAAATTCACCAAGCTTTCATCAATGATTCGTATTGGTTATTGTTTCCTTTTCAACTGATGTGGACGGATGGTTACGACCACGAAATCAATGAAAAAACCATTTCTCCTTTCCATGAAAAAGAACTCACCGAATTGGTTATTAATTTTAAAGAAGAAGGTGGTTACACGCCTGGAGACACTTACAAATTATATTTCAACGATGATTTCAAAATTGAAGAATGGAGCTTTTTCCCTTCAGGCAGTGAAGAGCCAAGAATCATCAACGTTTGGGACAATTACAAAACTTACGAAGGAATTAAAATTAGCACAGATAGACGAAACCAAGACGGCAGCTTCCGAATTTATTTTACCGATATAGCGATTAAAAAATGATAGCAACTTTTCAAAATACCCGTGAATTTGCAAAAGAATTAGATGCAAAAGATTCACTACAAAAATACCGACAAGCATTTCATATTCCACTTCAAAAAAATGGAGATGAACACATTTATTTATGCGGAAATTCATTAGGATTACAGCCTAAATTAACCCAAGAATACATTCAGCAAGAACTCACGGATTGGGCAAATCTAGGCGTAGAAGGACATACCGATGCCAAACATCCTTGGATGCCTTACCATGAGTTTTTAAGCGAAGCCATGGCAAAAATTGTTGGTGCCAAACCACAAGAAGTTGTGGTAATGAACACTTTGACTACTAACCTTCATTTAATGATGGTTTCGTTTTTTCAGCCTACTGCAAAACGCTATAAAATTGTTATTGAAGCGGATGCATTTCCTTCTGATAAATATGCAGTAGAATCGCAATTAAAGTTTCATAACATCGATCCAAAAGACGGATTGATTTTATGGAAACCCCGAGCAGAAGATAATCTCTGCCATTTAGCAGATTTAGAAAAAATCATACAAGACCAAGGCGATGAAATTGCTTTGCTGATGATTGGAAACACCAATTATTATTCAGGTCAGTTTTACGACATGGAAAAAATAACCCAATTAGGACATGAAAATGGCATTGTTGTAGGGTTCGATTTAGCGCATGGCGCAGGAAACATTCAGCCGAATCTACATGATGTAGGGGCTGATTTTGCCGTTTGGTGTACCTATAAATATCTCAATTCTGGTCCAGGAAGTTTAGGCGGTTGCTTTGTGCATGAACGCCATGCCCACAACAAAAACCTGAAACGCTTTGTAGGTTGGTGGGGACACAACAAAGATACGCGCTTTAATATGCGTCAAGAATTTGACCCGATTCCCGGTGCAGAAGGTTGGCAATTGAGCAATCCACCCATTTTGTCCATGGCGGCTATTCGAGCTTCATTAGCGGTTTTTGAAGATGCTGGATTTGAAAACATCAGAGCCAAATCTGAACAAATTACAGGTTATCTGGAATATTTGATCGACGAAATCAACAATGATAAAATACACATCATTACGCCTAGAAATCCATCAGAACGAGGTTGCCAACTTTCTATTCAAGTAAAAGATGCAGACAAAGCTTTATTTGATGCATTAACCCAAAAAGGAGTGATTGCCGATTGGCGCGAACCCGATGTAATTCGCGTTGCTCCTGCTCCACTCTATAATTCATATCAAGATGTTTTCAACTTTGTTGAAATCTTAAAATCACTATTGTAATGCAAAAAAAAGAACACATTCTCATTATCGGCGCTGGACTTTGCGGAAGTTTATTGGCTTTACGCATGGCACAACAGGGTTACAGCATCGACTTGGTAGAAAAAAGACCCGACTTGCGAAAAGCGGATATTTCTGCAGGAAGATCCATCAATTTAGCCTTTTCCGATCGTGGAATGAAAGGAATGAAACTAGTGGGTTTAGAAGAAAAAGTGACTGAATTATGTATTCCCATGTACGGTAGAATGTTGCACGACCGAGAGGGAAACACGAAACTTTCTAAATACAGCGGTAGAGACCACGAATACATCAATTCCATTTCGCGAGGAGGTTTAAATGCATTGTTACTGGATGAAATAGAACAATTTGAAAATGTACAACTGCATTTCAATTTATCCTGTAAGGAAGTCGATTTAAAAGAAACCAAAGCAGTTTTCACCAACGAAAATGGAGAAGAAATCACATTGAAGGCTGATTACATTTTCGGTACCGATGGAGCAGGTTCTGTAGTGAGAAAAAGCATGATGCAACAGCGTGATTTTTTATTTAGCTTTTCGCAAAACTTTCTCACCCATGGTTATAAAGAATTGAGTTTTCCTGCCACCAAAGACAATTCATACGCAGCAGATGCCGGCGCATTACACATTTGGCCACGTGGCGAAAACATGCTGATTGCCTTACCCAATTTAGACAAAACCTTTACCGTAACCTTGTTTTTAGCCTACGAAGGCGGCGATTATAATTTCAATAATTTGACCCATCCGGAGATGGTAAAAGAATATTTTCAAAAAGAATATCCAGATGCCTTGGCTTTGATGCCAGATTTAGCCACCGAATATTTTGAAAATCCTACTGCTCCATTAGGAACGGTACGTTGTTCTCCTTGGACATATCGCAATGCCTTAATTATGGGCGATGCAGCCCATGCCATCGTGCCTTTTTATGGTCAAGGCATGAATGCTTCCTTTGAAGATGTAGTAGAATTTGACCAAATTTTACAAGCACAAGACTTCGACTTTACAGAAGCTTTTCAACAATTTAGCAAAAGCCGCAAAAAAGATGCAGATGCCATAGCCGATTTGGCTTTGGATAATTTCCATGAAATGAAATCGCATACAGCTAACGATTTATTCTTAAAAAAACGAAAACTGGAAATTGCTTTTGAAACGGAATTCCCTGACGAATATTCATCTAAATATTCCTTGGTTACTTTTGAAGAAGGCATTTCGTATGATGAAGCGCTTCAAAAAGGAAGAGCACAAGACCATGCTATTTTGCGTTTGCTAAAAAATAATCAACTTAAAAAAGATGAAACTTTAGCAACACAACTTCAACAAGTTCAGGAAGAGACCAAAGTTATTTTAGAAGAACAAGAATTACTTTAAATTGAAAAAATGAATCACATACACATAGCTCAACGTTTAGACCAAGCCGCTCGCGAAGCCAAACCTATTGCACAAATGGCAGAACAAGAAGGCTATAGCTTAGATGAAGCCTATAAAATTCAATTAACGTCCATTCAACGAAGAATTGAACGTGGAGAAAAAATTACCGGTTTTAAATTGGGTTTTACCAGCAAAGCCAAAATGGAACAAATGGGCGTTCACGATTTAATTTGGGGCGTTTTAACCGATGCCATGCAGATTGAAGACGATGGTGAAATTTCATTAAACAATTACATTCACCCACGAGCTGAGCCCGAAGTAGCTTTTTTAGTAGACAAGCCCATTGATAAAGAAATTTCTTTAGAAGAAATCCCCAACTACATCAGCAAAATGGCAGCAGCTATTGAAGTGATTGACTCCCGTTACGAAAACTTCAAATTTTCATTAGAAGATGTTGTGGCCGATAATTGTTCTTCCATTGGCTATTGCATTGGCGAATGGCAAGATGCAAAAGCTTCGATTAAAGATCTGCCCATTCAATTGAAATTTGATGAAAAAGTAGTTCAGCAAGGCAATACCAAAGCCATTTTAGAAAACCCATATCAATCGGTAGTAGAATTGAGTCGCTTAGCCACCGAAGCAGGTTTGCAAATTAAAGCAGGTTATGTAATTTTAGCGGGAGCAGCCACCGCAGCCGAATGGATGCAAAAAAACACAAACATACAAGCGCAGCTTGAAGATGTTGGTGAAGTGAGTTTTAAAGTGAAATAAAAATTTATAAACTCTGCGAACTTTGCGCCTCTACCTATCGGGAGACAGGTTTGCGGTGGAAACATATAAAAACACAAAGGCACTATGCGCACAAAAAAATAATTTAAATTAACAATGAAAGGAAAAGTAGTAAAAGGAAAAGCAAAACCCCGCGGTAAATTCCCACACGTAAAGCGTGTTGGTGATTTTATTTATGTATCAGGCACGAGTTCCAGAAGACCAGACAATACCTTTGAAGGTGTGGAAGTGGACGAAATGGGTACCACAAATTTGGACATTAAAAAACAAACCGCTGCTGTGTTAGAAAACATCAACGATGTATTGAAAACCGAAGGAGCCAGTTTAGCAGATGTAGTGGACATCACTTCGTTTTTAGTCAACATGAATGACTTTAAAGGCTACAACGAAACTTACGCTCAATATTTTGATTACGAAACGGGACCAACGCGTACGACTGTAGCCGTACATCAATTACCGCATCCGCATTTATTGATTGAAATTAAGGCGATTGCTTATAAAAGATTGTAGTATAACTTGTTGTGTATGATTTACAGTACAGTTTTATCGAGCAACATTTATCCACAAAAAGACACAAATTGTTTATAATTATTTATAAGCATATATTTAAATACACAACAATTGTTTTATATATTTGTTGCAGTTTAATGAGATAGAAGGCATTAGGCTAATCAAATTAACACGTATAAAGCTCAAAAAAGACGATTCACTAACCGCACTTTTGAGCTTTTTTTTATGTCTTTTTTCTACATATTTAGTTCAAATGCTGAACTGCAAAATTTATGCGTATAAATTTTTAATTTATAGGATAAGTTGAAGGATTTATGCATATAAATTTATGTATTTAATAGAATGAATTAATGGATTGATATAGATGAATTGGAAGGATTTTGTGGAATAGATTGCAAAAAAATACGTGCTTTTAATAGAAGATAAAAGCACGTATAAAGTACAAAATTACGATTCACTAACCGACTAACTTGTACGACAAAGTTTTAAGCAAACTTTTAAAATCTCTGCCCGGTCTAAAGTTGAGATGTGCACTTTTAACCAGGTTTTGACTCACTTCTTCTTCGGTGTCTGCTCCATTGGAGCGCACCCCGACTTGAAAAGTTCCAAAGTCACCTAATTTAACAATTCTCCCCTGCCCTAGCTCGTCAGAAATATTGTGCTGCAATGCTTCCAATACAGCTAAACAATCAGCCTTCCGAACGGTGGACTGGTTAGAGATTAAATGCGCTAACCTACGTAAGTCGGTTACGCCACTTCCTACGGCCTTTGCGTAGTACTTGTCTGGAGCTTCCACGTCCCGTGGATTACTCCTTCTTAATGGTTTTAAATTGACCATAATACAAAATATTTAAGTTACGCATATGCACTATTGCTTATGCATTAACAAAAATAGAGCATTGTTAAAAGTGTTATTGCAAAAATAACCAAAGGTTTTCAACATAGTTTTCAACAACGTGGAAATGCCTATAAACACTAAGCTTATGTAAATCAGTAATTTGTGTAAATTTTTACATGTTAAAAATTCGTACTATAAAACACGAAAACTTTCAATCTAAATATTTCTTTTAGTCCTACATTTTCTTAATTTACCTTCAATTTGATACTAGTTCTTCCACCTACTTTACATCACAATCAGTCGTTCCACAATAATGTTCGATATCCCTGATACTTCGGCGATATCTATCGCCTTGCATCTATAGGAAGGATTAGGGGTTGTTTGCTATTTCCACAACGCGCTTAGGCCTTCAAGATTGATTGTTTTATAAGGTGTTTTCATTAAAAATACATTACAATTAAGCCAAAAAAAATAGGCGAAGATGTTTTGATCCTTACATTATAAGGTGCTAATTCTTTAATGTCTTTACGGTTTGATTTAGAAGTACAAATTTAGTATTTATCCTTTTAGTTTTTAGTTGTATTGCTTGTTCTATTTATTATTTCATTCTTTTTGCTATTTTTAAGGATTATTAAAACCTAACATCCAATGGCAAAAACCAAAAAGCAACAAAAAACCAAATCTATTGAAGAAAGTTTATGGCAGTCCTGCGATAAATTAAGGGGTTCTATTGAACCATCTGAATATAAACACGTTGTCCTTGGGCTCATTTTTTTGAAATTCACCAGCGACAAATTTGAAAAACGCAAACAAGAGTTGATTGATGAAGGTCAAGAAAAATATGTAGAAATGAAGGAATTCTACAACATGAAAAATGTATTCTTCCTGAATGAAAAATCCCGTTGGTCCTACATCATCAAAAATGCGAAGCAAGACGATATTGCTATAAAAATTGACACTGCCCTACACGATATTGAAAAAAACAATCCATCCTTACGTGGTGCCTTGCCTGACAACTATTTTTCACGTTTAGGTTTGGATAAATCTAAGCTAGCCGCACTACTCGACAACATCAATGATATTGATACACTTAAAGATGCCGACCAAGATATTGTTGGACGTGTTTATGAATACTTCCTATCCAAATTTGCCTTAAAAGAAGGCAAAGGGAAAGGAGAGTTTTACACCCCCAAAAGCATCGTAAACCTGATTGCGGAAATGATAGAACCTTATCGAGGTATTATTTATGATCCTGCCTGCGGTTCGGGTGGTATGTTTGTGCAATCCATCAAGTTTATAGAAAGTCATCATGGCAATAAAAAAGAAGTGTCTATTTACGGACAAGAATACACCAATACGACCTATAAACTGGCAAAAATGAATCTCGCCATTCGAGGAATCAATGCCAATTTAGGCGATAAAGCCGCCGATACTTTTGGCAACGACCAGCATAAAGATTTAAAAGCCGACTTTATCATGGCCAATCCGCCGTTTAACCAAAAGGCTTGGCGAGGCAAAGACGAACTCAATGACGACCCACGTTGGCAAGGCTATGATATACCGCCTGTAAGCAATGCCAATTATGCTTGGATTTTGAATATTGTAGCCAAACTCTCTGAAGATGGTGTGGCTGGATTTATCTTGGCTAACGGCGCTTTGTCAGGTGGTGGCGAAGAATATAAAATCCGTAAAAAACTCATCGAAAATGACCTAGTGGAAGCCATTGTGATTTTGCCACGGAATATGTTTTATACGACGGATATTAGTGTAACCCTTTGGATTTTAAACAAAAACAAAAAGGAGCGTAAACTAGAATTACCAGATAAAACGAAAGCATTTAGAAATAGAGAAAGTGAAACCCTTTTTATGGATTTACGCCAAATAGGTATTCCATTTGAAAAGAAATTCACTCAATTTTCTGGAGAACAAATTGAAAACATTGTTTCTACTTTTCATGATTGGCAGGAACAAAATAACACCTATAAAGACGTTCCCGAATTTTGTTACGCCGCAAGCAAAGCAGAAATAGAAAAAAAAGACTACTCCTTAGTGCCCTCCAAGTATATTGAGTTTATCAATAGGGATGAAAATATTGATTTTGATGATAAAATGAAGGTATTGCAAACTGAAATTGCTGATTTACTCGAACAAGAAGCGGAATCTAAAAAAGAATTAGAAATGGTGTTTAAAAATTTAGGCTACGAGTTATGACTAAAAAGAAAAACGACACCATTGAAGTAAAGGGTATCACTATTTCAGTACTGCACTCTCAAGAAAGTGATTTCATTTCGCTAACTGATATTGCAAAAACAAAAGAAAATGATTCCAGAGCTGCCGATGTCATAAAAAACTGGATTAGAAACAGAACCACTATTGAGTTTATTGGTACTTGGGAACAATTATATAATCCCAATTTTAAAGTGGTCGAATTTGACCACTTTAAAATGAATGCCGGTTTAGCACAAAGCGAACGCTTAATCAAACTCAACCAAATTGCTATACATCAAATGCAAGTGTTACTTGAAAATGATGTAAGCATCAAAAAATTAGGGCGATGAGAAATAACTATAAACAACTAGGTCCTTATATCCAACAGGTTAATGAGCGAAATACTGACTTAAAAGTAGAACGACTTTTAGGGGTAAGCATTAGAAAAGTATTGATGCCATCTATAGCTAATACAGTTGGCACCAATATGAAGAGCTATAAAATCATCAATAAAAAACAATTTGCTTATGGCCCTGTAACTTCCAGAAATGGAGAAAAAATCTCAGTAGCTTTACTTCAGGAATATAAACAAGCAATCGTATCACAAGCCTATACTGTTTTTGAAATTATAAATACGGAAGAATTAGACCCTGAATACTTAATGATGTGGTTTAGGCGACCTGAGTTTGATCGCTATGCGAGGTATAAATCGCACGGCTCTGCCAGAGAAACCTTTGATTGGGACGAGATGTGTGAAACAGAACTTCCCATCCCACCCATAGAAAAACAACACCAAATTGTAGCCGAATACAATGCCGTGGACAACCGCATCCGCATCAACGAACAACTCAACCAAAAGCTCGAAGAAACCGCCCAGGCGATTTATAAACATTGGTTTGTGGACTTTGAGTATCCTTATGTCACATCGAGCGGAGTCGAGATGCCCTATAAATCTTCTGGTGGTAAACTAGTGTATAACGAAGAATTGGATAAGGAGATTCCTGAGGGGTGGGAGGTTCAAGGTTTGTCAGCAATAGCTACTTATCTAAATGGTACAGCTATGCAAAAATACCCATCTACAGACAATTCTAAATACGTACCTGTGCTTAAAATTAGAGAGTTAAATTTGGGGTTCTCTGACGACAAAAGTGATAGAGCTTCAATGAATATACCTGAAAAGTATAAGATTTATGATGGGGATATTATTTTTTCTTGGTCTGGGACTTTAACAATAGATATTTGGACAGGAGGTTTAGCAGGGCTTAATCAACATCTATTTAAGTTATCATCTAAAAAATTTCCAAAATGGTATTACTATTTGAGTACACAATATTACATCGAAGAATTTATAAGAATAGCAGAAGGTAATAAAACTTCAATGGGTCATATTAAAAGAGAACATCTTGACAACTCGTATGTTTGTTATCCAAAAGATAATTTTGCAAAATTTAATTTTCATTTTGAGAATATTTTAAATAAAATAATGTCCAATAAACTTACAAACAATAAATTTTCTGATATGAAAGACATAATTCTTTCAAAGATGAGTAAGGCTTAAGAAGATAAAACGGAAATAAAAAATTTAAAAATTAATTATGGAAAGACAACCAGTAAGGTCATCAAATATAGTATCTGTAGGTTATGATTCCAATTCAGAAATTTTAGAAGCAGAATTTAAGGACGGATCAGTTTATCAATATTTTGATGTGCCAAAAGATGAATATGATTCTCTTAGGAGTGCTTCCTCACATGGCATTTATTTTTCAAAAAACATTAGAGACAATTACAAATTTAAAAAACAGTAAGAATGTATTTAGATGAAGTAATAATTTTCAATTATCGAAGTTGTAAAACAGTTAGCCTAAAGTTATCTGAAGGTAATCCTAATATTTACATTGGTTTAAATGATAGTGGTAAATCAACTATTTTACAAGCATTAGACTTACTGCTTAATTCTAAATCTAAATACAATTCTTTAGGAGAAGGCAGCTATAAGAATGATTTATCCAATACACCTGATGAAACTGATAAATTAAATCATTTGCTCGTTGAGAAAGATTTGCCAGAATTTCCAGATGATGCTACTTCAACTTTTATTGTTGGTAAGTTTAAATATCAAGAAGAAGAAGAAGGATCTGAATATGTTGACATGAATTTATCAACGCCTTTAAAATGGTCTTTAGATTCAAATGAGGAAGGAATATTTTGGCTTGTGAGAAAATTGAATGGTTCTTTAGATAAGACTTATGTTTTGATGAATGAATCAAATGATTCTTTAGAATTGTGGAATCTTGCTGTAAGATCTATTGATAAAAAAATAAAAGAATTAAAGATAACTGCTGATGACATTGAAAATGAAAATGGAAAAGGTAGGTTTTCAAATTTTGAAAAAATAAGAGCAATTTATTCTAAAATAGATTCAGGACCGCGTTGGGCAGAATACAAATTTGCCAAAAATGATAAGGATATATTCCCTGACTACAGTTTGTTTGATTGGAACACAAGTTTAGACGAAATTATTGCCACGGCAGAAGCTATTATGAAAGATGAAATTGATGATCATTTAAAACCAATTAAAATATTAGCTGAAGATAAAGCCAAGTTAGCGGAAAAAGCAATTAATAGAAAATTTGGAGAACTAAGTGAGACAATAAGGGAAGTGGCAAAGGATGTTGAAGGAATTAATTCCAAGGTTTACTTTAATGTAAAAGAAAAGATTTCTGATGTTATGCTTACTAAAACAAATAGTGACGGTCCTATCCATTTAGAAAATCAAGGTGAAGGGCTAAAGAGACAGATTTGGTTTTCATTAATCAAAGCAAAAGCAAATACAGGTGAGGATAGTATCAACAAATTTATTTGGGCATTTGATGAACCAGAAACCCATTTATACCCGAGAGCTCAAAGGGAGTTTTTTGATATTCTTAATAAAGTTTCAACAGGAAATGTGCAGACTTTAATCAGTACCCATTCCACAATATTTATTGATAAATCTAATCTTGATAAAATTAATAGTGTTATACAAGAAGAAGATGGTTATTCTGTATTAAACGGTTGCTCAGACGTTGAGGCAATTTATTCTTCACTTAATGTAAAGAATAGCGACTTTCTATTTCATGATAAATTTTTGATAGTAGAAGGTGATACCGAACAGTACTTGATTCCAAAATTATACGAATTGTATACTGGAAGGACCATAATTAAAGATAATATCCAACTAATAAATGTTCAGGGGAAAGATAAATGGCTCATAAATAAAACTCTTTTAGATAAGGTTATGGCTGGTTTTAAAAAAACAGAAGAACAATTAGTATATCTTTTTGATAATGACATGAAATTTGAAATTGGAGCTGAAGCAATAAAAGACAACATGTTTTTTGTTGGTATTCAAGATATAGAAGATTCAATTGAGAATGAAGTCTGGTCAAATATTCTCAACGATTTTTACCATGGTGATTTTGAATTTTCTTATAAAGAAGTTGAAGAGTGGAAAACTGAAATTCCAAATGTAAAATGTAATAATAATCAAAAGTTTTATTCTATTTTGAAAAGAAAAATTCGAGAAAAATGCCAAAATCTTGGTTTAGAATATGATACCTTGGTTAGGCTGCCATCAAAAGGAATAGACTCTTCAGAATTGCTTCTAAATCACATTAATCACGTTGATAAAATACCCTCAAAAATAAAAGAAGCTTTTGATAAATTAAAAGTGTAATTATTTGAAATTAATAAAAAGTAGAAAGAAAATAAATTACGTATGCCAAAATACTCCGTACACCAACAACCTGTAGAAACTTTATTAAGCTGGATAAAATCTGGTGAGATAGCCATACCAGAAATACAAAGGCCTTTTGTTTGGAAAGCATCAAAAGTAAGGGATTTAATAGATTCTTTATATCATGGCTACCCAGTAGGCTATATCATCACCTGGCAAAACCCAAATGTAAAACTCAAAAACGGTGAAGTTTCAACAGGCAAAAAAATCTTAATCGATGGCCAGCAACGTATAACAGCATTAACAGCTGCCATAGTAGGTCAACGTGTGTTGGATAAAAACTACAAGGAGAAAAATATACGTATAGCTTTTAATCCTTTGGAAGAGAAATTTGATGTTTTAAATAAAGCTATTCAAAATAACTCAAAGTGGATCAATAACATAAATCCGATCATCAATGATGAAATTACCATAAGTGAAGCTAGGCGATCATATATGGAACTAAATCCAGATGTGGAGGAAATCAAGATTGAAAGAAAAATTGAGGAGCTTAAAAAAATTAAAAACAAACAAGTCGGTATCATTGAGCTAGACCATTCATTAAACATTGATGTAGTAACCGAGATTTTTATCAGAATCAATCAGAAAGGTGCAAAGCTCAGCAATGCAGATTTTGTGATGTCTAAGATAGCTTCAGATGAACTACATGGAGGAAACAAGATGCGTAAATTGGTGGACTATTTTTGTCGCTTAATTGTTGATAAAGATTTCAATAAGCACATCTTGGATAACGATAAGGTATTTGTTTCTCACGATTATTATAAACATATAAGCTGGATGGCAAATGCTTCTGATGATCTTTACGTTCCAGATTATATAGATTTTCTGCGAGTAGCATTTACCTACAAGTTCAATCGTGGTAAGTTTAGTGACTTAGTTGCTTTGCTTTCAGGAAGAAATTTTGAAACTCGAACTTATGAAGATGAAATCGTCGAACGCAGTTACAAGTTATTAGCAGAAGGTGTTTTGGATTTTTCAAACAAAACTAATTATCAACGCTTTTTGATGGTTGTAAAGTCTACTGGCCTAATCAGTAATAAATTAATTTCATCAAAGAATAGTCTCAATTTTTCCTATGCCTTATATCTAAAATTAAGAAAAGATGGTTTACAGGAAACGGAAGCCCAGGGTTATGTAAAAAAATGGCTGATCATGTCCTTGCTAATAGGTCGCTATTCTGGATCATCAGAATCTATGATTGATGAGGATATAAAGCAAGTTCAGGAGAAAGGAGTTAGAAAGTATCTAGAGCAAATGGAGGAAACTCATTTAGGTGAAGGTTTTTGGGAGTTTGGTTTAGTGAATGATTTAGAAACTTCAAGCACCAACAACAATGCTTATAATGTTTATTTAGCTGCACAATGTAACAGTAACTCGAATGCATTCTTGTCTAAATCTCATACAATTAAGAATTTGCTGGAACAACGAGGTGATGTGCATCACATATTCCCCAAAAAATATTTAAGCTCAAATAATTTCAAACCTAAACAATATAATCAAGTTGCAAATTTTGTTTTCACTGAGCAGTCTATCAATATAAAAGTTGGAAAACAACCGCCTGAAAAATATATGGAAAGGGTTAAGGAAGAAATTGGAGAAAATAAAGTCAATCTTACAAGTATAACCTCATTAGAAGAGCTAGATAAAAATTTCAAACAGAATGACATACCAAGAAGTCTGTCGCATTCAACATTTGAAGATTACGAAAACTTCCTAGCTGAGAGGCGAAAACTCATGGCAAAGAGAATCAAATCTTATTATCAAAAATTATAATATCCTTGGTTTTATGAAATTAGATGAATTGCAAGACTTTTTAGACACAGCTCAAATTCCAGAGTTTAAAACAAAGCCTAAAACCTTTTTAGAAATTGCAAGGCAACCGCATTACGAAAATGTAATTAGTAACATTTATGCGTTTTATTTAGATCCAACAGAAGAACATGGCTTAGGCGATTTATTCATCAATAGCTTAGTGAATTGCCTAAATAAAAAACGTGGTAACGACTGGATTGAAGACTTTACAGATTTCGAAATTCATACAGAATACTCAACCCAAAAAGGCAGAATAGACATTCTCCTAATAAATGATGACTCTGCTATTATCATTGAAAATAAAATTTATCATCACCTGAATAATGGTCTGCGAGAGTATTCAGGTTATGTTGAAAATAAAATTGCCAACAAAGATGCAGTTTATGGACTAGTCTTAGGCTTAAAAGAGTTCTATCCTGAAGAAGAAAATTTTGTTAGCTTGACACATAAAGAGCTGCTTAATAAGGTTTTTCTAAACTTAGGCGAATATGTGCTCGATGCATCTGAGAAATACATCACCTTTTTAAAAGACTTTTACCAAAACATCATCAATTTAAGCGAAAAGAAAATGAATGAACAAGATTTAGCGTTTTACTTAAAGAATCAAAAAGAAATCAGTGATATTGTTAAGCTTGATAATAAATACAGAAAAAACATCAAGGATGAAGTAGAGAAAGTTGTTTTGGCCTTTGACGACCTCAAGTTGGAACAAACAAGAAAAAACTCTGAGAAAGAAAACCATTATAGAAGATATAATTCTAATAGATTTTCAAAATTAAGCATAAAAGTTGCTTTTAGCCGTTTGTTCACTAATGACCAGGAGATAAAACTTTACATTGAAGCTAGTGGCTCTATATTAAAAAAAGTAAAGGAACATTTTGATGAGATAATTATGGAATTACCAGATGGTTTTCAGCTTGATCATGGATTAAAAAATACTTCTGATAAATGGTATAATTTATATGAGCACAGCTTAATATTAGATGCTGATGATATTTCAAACTTAAGCGAAGTCATCGTTGAACATATCGATAAATTGAAGATTTACGAGGCATTTAAACGTATTAACGAAAAGCTTTATTCTTTATAATGCCTAGCAAAGCTTAATATTATGAAATTCACCGAAGCAAAATTAGAACAAGCTATTGCAGACCTACTTAAACAGCAAGGCTATCCGCATATATTGGGTGCAAGCATTTTACGTAGTGAAGATGAAGT
Organism: Psychroflexus planctonicus; assembly: GCF_014640195.1. Taxonomy (GTDB): domain Bacteria; phylum Bacteroidota; class Bacteroidia; order Flavobacteriales; family Flavobacteriaceae; genus Psychroflexus; species Psychroflexus planctonicus. Next base: position 22,770 of record NZ_BMGM01000003.1, on the reverse strand, counting down.
TTTAATTGAAGCTGACATTCACAAATTTCTTAACCATCAATACCAATCGCAAGGCATTACCACCCAAGAGATTCAACAAATTATTAGGCAAATAAAGAGTTTGCCTAATTCTGATATTTACGAAAGCAATACAGCCTTTACCCGTTTACTTTCCGATGGCTTTAGTTTAAAAAGAGAAGATAGAAATCAAAAAGACATCTGGATCTACTTAGTCGATTTTGAAAATATTGAAAATAATAACTTCAAATTTGTTACTCAACTAGAAATTGCAGGAAATCACAAACGCATTCCCGATGGCATCATTTACATCAATGGTTTCCCTTTAGTGGTGTTTGAATTTAAAACAGCCATAGAAGAAAATACTACTATTCATAACGCCTACAAACAATTAACCAATCGGTATAAAAGGGATATTCCGCAATTATTTAAATACAATTCATTTTGCATCATCAGCGACGGCGTAAATAACAAAGCAGGATCATTTTTTGCACCTTATGAGTTTTTCTATGCTTGGCGAAGAGTGAGTTTGCAATCTAAAGATGTGGATGGCATCAATAGCTTACATTCACTTATACAAGGCATGTTAGATCCCAAAAGACTGGTAGATATTGCTCAGAACTTTGTTTATGTGCCCGATTCGTCTAAAAAAGATGAAAAAATAGTTTGTCGCTATCCACAATATTATGCCGTTCGAGCTTTATTTGAAAGCATAAAAACAGCCCAAAAACCCAAAGGCGATGGCAAAGGTGGAACTTATTTCGGAGCAACGGGTAGTGGAAAAAGTTTTACTATGCTGTATTTATCGAAATTACTCATGAAGAGTGATTTCTTTGAAAATCCAACATTAGTTCTAATTACCGATCGTACAGATTTAGACGAGCAACTTTCAAGTCAATTTACCAATGCTAAAACCTTTATTGGTGATGATAACATTCAAAGCGTAGAAAGCCGTTCTGAATTAAGGGAATTACTACAAAACCGAGCTAGTGGCGGTGTCTTTTTAACTACCATCCATAAATTTACGGAAGACATTGAGCTCTTAACACATCGGAATAATGTAATCTGTATTTCAGATGAAGCACATAGAAGTCAAACTAACCTAGACCAAAAAATTAGAATTACCGATAAAGGCGTTAAAAAGACCTATGGTTTTGCAAAGTACCTGCATGATTCATTGCCTAATGCAACTTTTGTTGGCTTTACAGGAACACCAATTGATGCTACCTTAGATGTATTTGGTAAGGTTGTAGATGCCTATACCATGACTGAATCGGTAAAAGATGAAATTACCGTTCGCATTGTTTACGAAGGACGAGCAGCAAAAGTGGCTTTAGAAAATAGCGAACTCCAAAAAATTGAAGATTACTACAAAGTAGCAGAAGAAGATGGCGCTAACGAATATCAAATTGAGAAAAGCAAAAAGCAGTCTGCCAATTTAAATACCATTTTAGGCGACCCAGATCGCTTAAAAGCCTTGGCAGAAGACTTTGTAAAGCATTATGAAAACAGAGTAAATGAAGGATCTACCGTAAAAGGCAAAGCCATGTTTGTTTGTAGCTCTAGAGAAATTGCTTATCAATTTTATCTGAATTTACTTGAACTTAGACCTGAATGGGGTGAAGTTTTGTCTGCTGAGAAAGGTGCAGAATTAACTGAGAAAGATAAAAAGGAAATTAAACCTATGGAAAGGGTTAAATTAATCATGACCAGAAATCAGGATGATCCTAAAGAAATGTATGAACTACTAGGTAGCAAAGACTATAAAAAAGAATTAGATCGACAATTTAAAAACGAAAAATCAAATTTTAAAATTGCGATTGTTGTCGATATGTGGCTCACAGGTTTTGATGTTCCATTTTTAGATACCATTTATATAGATAAGCCTATTCAGAAACACAGCTTAATACAAACGATTTCTAGAGTTAACCGAAAATTTAAAGGAAAAGACAAAGGTTTGGTTGTTGATTATATCGGCATTAAGAATCAGATGAATTTAGCCTTAGCTATGTTTTCAAATAACGATGCCAAAAACTTTGAAGATATCGAGCATTCCTTGGTAATTGTCAAAAATCATTTGGATTTACTAGCGAAGTTGTTTCACAAGTTTGATAGTACAAACTATTTTTCTGGAAATGAGCTTGCCCAACTCAACACCTTAAATCTTACCGTTGAGCATGTGCAACAAAGCAAAGAAATGGAAACAAGATTCATGGGCTTAGTCAAGCGATTAAAAGCCGCTTACGATATTTGTACGGGAAGTGAAAAGCTTACCCAAGTCCAAAGAGATGAAACGCACTTTTATTTAGCGGTTCGCTCTATCATTGCCAAACTTACAAAGGGTAATGCACCTGACACCGCTCAAATGAATGCTAAAGTAAGAGAAATGATTGCTCAAGCTCTACAAAGTCAAGGAGTAGAAGAAATTTTCAAAATGGGCGAAGATGGAGTAAACGAACAAGATTTATTTGATGAAGATTATTTGGCTAAAATCAATAAAATCAAATTGCCCAACACAAAGATTAAGATTTTACAAAAGCTATTAGCTAGAGCAATTGACCAAATTAAGCAAGTGAATAAAGTAAAAGGAGTTGATTTTTCAAAGAAAATGGAGTCTTTGGTTAGCAAATACAATGATCGTAGTGCAAACGATAAACTCATTGGCGAAGTTTACGAAGAGATGGCAGACCAGCTGACGGATATGATTTGGCAAGTGTATGAAGAAATGAATTCCGGAAATGATTTAGGAATTGGATTTGAAGAAAAAGCCTTTTACGATATTCTATTTGACTTATGTAAAAAATATGACTTTTCTTATCCAGAAGATAAACTCATAAACCTAGCAAAAGCAGTAAAAGACTTGGTAGATAGCCAAGCAAAATTTCCAGACTGGAGCAAACGTGATGATATCAAATCAGCTTTAAAGGTAGGTTTAATATTACTGTTAGACGAACACGGTTACCCTCCAGTTGAAAGAGACGAAGTGTATCAAGAAATTTTTGATCAAGCAGAGAATTATAAAAAATTTCGGGCTTAGAATATAATTGCTTATAAAAGCGAAAAACATTTAAATTTACTCAAGAAATGTAACTCTCTACTTCTATTTTCAACATAAATTGTGAATTATAAAATACAATACTGGCGAAGGATTTTAGTTTCCTGATGAAACTAATACTACATGTTTTGGACTGAAAAATCTAAATTAAGCCATAATAAAAAATTTAATTTTTATGCTTAAATTTAGAATCATTCATTTTCTTTAGACTATTTTAATGCTTTAACTTTAAGCATACTATTATAATACTTGTTAACATGGACCATTCCAAAATTCTTACGCAACAAAAAAACTATATTGCTTCAAAAGAAAGTAATTCAATACAAGATCGTATTGAATTACTGAAAAAATTGAAATCTTACATTGAAGCACACGAGAAAGAAATTTTAGATGCGTTGTATGCCGATTTCAAAAAATCGCATTTTGAAGGTTATGCTACAGAGTTGTTGGTGACTTACAAAGAAATAAACTTATTCATCAAGAAATTGAAGAAATGGAGTAAACCGAAAAAAGTAACTCCTACTCTATTTAATTTTCCGTCTTCAGATTATATTTACCATCAAGCTTGGGGGCAAGTTCTGGTTATTGCTCCATGGAATTATCCTTTTCAATTGGCGATTAATCCTGTTTTAGCGGCTATTGCTTGTGGTAATTCCGTTATTTTAAAACCATCCGAATTAACCCCACATACGGCAAAAATACTTGAACAAGTTGTTCATGCCGTTTTTCCTAAGGAAATAGCTTATGTCATTCAAGGTGGCGTTGATACGTCTACTTATTTGTTAGAACAAAAATGGGATTACATCTTTTTTACGGGAAGCGTTCCGGTTGGGAAAATTGTGGCCAAAGCTGCGGCTGAGCATCTAACGCCGACTACCTTGGAATTAGGTGGAAAAAATCCATGTATAGTTGATGAAACGGCTGATATAGAAATCGCTGCCAAACGAATTGTTTGGGGAAAACTCATCAATGCCGGGCAAACTTGTATTGCTCCGGATTATATTTTAGTTCAAAAAAAGGTAAAGGAGAAATTAGTCAAGTTGCTTATTCAAGAAATTGAAGCATCTTACACCAAACATGTTGACCAATCTCCAGATTATCCTAGAATAGTCAATGAAAAGAATTTTGAACGCTTGGCCAAAATGCTTTCCGCTGAACAATTGCTCTACGGTGGCGACATCAACGAAAGAGACTTGTATATTTCTCCAACATTAATCGATGAACCTAAGTTAGAAAGTGCTTCTATGAAAGATGAAATTTTTGGTCCGATTTTACCTATTTTAAGTTACACCGATTTTGATGAAGCAGAACAAATTATTCATCATTACCCACATCCGCTATCGCTATTTATTTTTTCTGAAAATACAAGTCGAGCTAAACAATGGATGAAGCAATTTAAATTTGGTGGTGGCATTATTAACGATACCATTGTTCATTTCGTCAATGATCGCTTGCCATTTGGTGGAGTTGGTAATTCTGGTGTTGGCCAATATCACGGCAAACATTCCTTTGAAACCTTTACGCGTAAAAAACCAGTTTTACATCGAAAAACATGGATTGATTTGCCGTTTCGCTATCCGCCTTATGAGAATAAACTAGCTTTATTGAAGCGAGTTAAGGGATGGTTGACATAAGCTTATCGGTTTAAGCATATGGTTTGATGCGATGATTTACAAAGATGTTTTTCAGTTGATGATTAATTTTTCTACAAACAGAATAAAATTTGCTCTGACCTAAGCATTAGTCATAAACTGCGTGAAGGGTTTACAATAGTTTTTTCAATAAATTCATTCAAATCTGTTTTGCAGCTCAAGTGACATCTTTTCCCATGAATCATTTTTCAGTATTACTAAAATGACTCCATCTTTGGCAAGAGAACCATATTCTTCAAGACCTTCTGAAGCTCTTAGAACTTTAGTCGACTCAATCCACTTTGGTTGAATTTCTTTCAAGAAACTTTCTTCAAAATTTTTACTTTTAGGTCTATCTTGTGTGGTTTTACCCTTAATCTTTATTACATATAATGGATTTCTTTCTGCTTCATTACTACAATTTATTCTGATCTTTGTAACTTTTGTGTCTTTAATGGAATCACTAGTTTGACTGTAAGAAAAAATTGAGCAAGACAATGTTAGGATGAAAATTAAAAGTAATTTTTTCATGATGATTTAGTTTTGAAGTGACAAATGTAATTTATTTTCAACTAATTAAAAATTAGTCGATAAACTTAAAATAATCCAATAAAACCTGATCATTCAATGTTCTTGGTGTAAAAATTTCTAAAATTTGTGGCTTGTCGTGTTGAGTTGAAAAGAGAGACTTTAAAGCTTCTAAACTACTTGATTTATCATTAGCCGAAGTATAACCCCAATTGTACATTTTAGCTAAATGGGAAGCATTTAAGTCGTGGGTAGTTTCAAAATAAGTTTGGTAATATTCCTTTTCTTTTTCACCGGGAAGAATTCTAAAAATTCCACCACCCGAATTGTTAATAATAATGATTTTAAAATCTTTGGGAACGTAATTATTCCACAATGCATTGCTATCGTAGAAAAAACTCAAATCGCCTGTTACAAAAGTAGTTGGATGCTGATGGATTGTACTTGCACCAATGGCTGTAGAAGTACTTCCATCAATTCCGCTGGTTCCGCGGTTACAAAATGCGGGATTGGACGGCGCTAAATCGAATAAATTGGCATACCGAATAGTTGAGCTATTCCCAAATTGCAAGTGTTCATTTTCTGGAAAGGCTTCAATAATAGCATTAAACACCCAAAAATCGGTAAATGGAATTTCTTCAACATAAGCTTTTCTTCTTTCTATTTGTTTGATGTGCAGCGCATTCCAAGTTTCAAAATAAGTAGTACTTTTTGTATTCAACTTAGGTACTAATTGCTCAAAAACGGGATTGGGTTCTGCTTTGATGTGTTCCTTCAAACAAAAAAAGGTATCGTAAGCTTTTTTAGAATCGATGTGATAATGTGCTTTTGGAGAGAACTTACGCAAAAAGGATTTGATTTTCTTAGAAACAATCATTCCACCAAAAGTGAGTAAAATATCTGGTTGAAGCGCTTCAAACAATTCATTTGCATCTTCTTGGGTTTCAATGGGTGCAATAATGCCATCTATACTGGAAAAGAATTTTGGATGATGAATATTTGATGTGGCTTCTGTAAAAACCAAGGTAGCTTCATCTTCAGCAAAAAAATCAAGAAAGGATTGGTCAATAGTATTCGGATAATTTACACCCACTACAATCATTCGTTTTTCGGCTGCATTCCAGTCTTCAATTAAATTTTCTAATTGAAAAGCTTTAATTTCAGGTTGAGCAAAACTGAATGAATTTTGCATTGAAATCGATAAAGTTTCTGTTTTTCCATACAAAGGTTCTTGAAAAGGCGCATTGATGTGAACCGGACCTTGCTGCTGTAAACTGATGCGTAAAGCCTTAGCTAATTCAATTTCATTGTAATTTTGAATAGCAGATTCAGGTTGATTTTCATCGCTTCTTAAACAAGCGGAATACAACATGTGCTTTTCCATGGCGTTTTCTTGCCGAATGGTTTGGCCATCGCCAATATCAATGAGATAAGCGGGGCGATCGGCAGAAATTACCACCAAGGGAATATCGCTGTAAAAAGCTTCGGAAACCGCAGGATAATAATTTAATAAAGCTGAACCAGATGTGCAAACTACAGCGGTTGGCTTTTGGGTCTGTTGAGCGATGCCAAGCGCAAAAAAAGCAGCACAACGCTCGTCTACAATGCTGTAAGTCTTAACTTTTGGGTGATTGGAAAACCCGATGGTAAGTGGCGCATTTCTACTTCCTGGCGAAATAACCACATGTTCAATTCCGGAAATTACACAACTTTCTACGATGGTTTGTGCTAAAGGTATAGCCGAATAAATCTGATTCATTTTACAAAAATACGATTTGCCATTCAATAAAAATTCAAAGCCTTAGTTCTTAAAGCACTTTTAACAAGGTTTGCGATTTATCGCGGGTTTCCTTCCATTCTTCTGTTGCATTGCTCGAAGCCGTAACTCCGCCACCAACAAATAATTGGGCTTTGTTTTCTTTAATTTTCATACAACGTAAATTCACGTATAAATTGGTTTCTGCTCTTCGTTGTTTAATGGCTAAGGTTTCTTGGTTTCGATTAGAGCGCGAGCGTGTTTTTACTTTCGGTAGATTAATTTCGCCTAAAAAACCAGCATAAAATTCACGATTGTACTTTTCATTTTCTATGATATAGGACTTTGCATCTTCCGTTGGAAGTCCACAAACCGCAGGTGTTGGATGCAAATCTAAAATTACGTGTTGCAAATCTTTTTGTTGAATTCTCGCTGAAATATCTGTATTTAAATGCACCAAATTTCCTGCTTGTTTATCATAAGTTGCAGAAGCTTTTACTTGTTTTGAATACTTACCAAGTTTAGTTTGAATGTACCTTGAAACCAATCCTTGCTCTTCAATTTCCTTTTCTCTCCATTCGGGTGAAGAATTTTCTTGAAAAACACGTGTTCCGGCTAAAGCCATGGTTTTTAATTGAGATTGTGAATAGTTTACCAAAGTTTCGGGTGTAGCGCCAAGCCAAATTCCTTCGTTGGGATGGTACCATACATAAACCATTGCATTGGTGTACAGTTTAAGAAGCTTTTGAAAAGTTTCAAAAACATTATGGTTTTTCAATTGAAACTGAATAGGCCTGGATAGCACAATTTTTTGGTATTCACCTTGCTTCAATAAATGAATACTTTCGGCTAACAATTGAATGTAAATTCGTTTTTGATCTTCATCTTCTTCAATTGAAGTTTTACTTTGATTAATAGATTCAAATATTTCATTTTCAATTATTTCTATTTCATTGTAAGTTGATTTTTCTAGGTCAAAAAAATAATTTTGTTGTCTATTGTCAAATGGAAAGAACGTAAAACCCGAACGTGTAAATTCAGTTGAAACCACTTTGGAATCAGCCATAAAAAAGGATTGAAGAATATCCGATTTAGGCTGTCTATACAACACAAATGGAAGTTGATTTTGGAGTTGCGCACTTGCTTTTTGAAAGAAATCCTTCATTGAATTATTGCTTTGGTAAAGCGATGGTGGTTAATTTACACATGGAAATAAGTTGTTGCGCTTGGTTGGTAATTTCGATTTGCCAAACTTGAGTTGTTCTTCCTTTGTGGATAAAGCTAGCTTTGGCAAACACCTTTCCATCTTTTACGCTCCTTACGTGATTGGCGTTAATTTCCAGTCCACGAATGGAAAAATTATCAGTATCTAAAAACACAAAACAAGCAGCACTACCCACACTTTCTGCTAAAGCAACCATGGCTCCACCATGTAAAATTCCATCGGGTTGATGCACTTTTGGGCTTACCGGCATTTCGGCAACCAGAAAACCTTCGCCTACATCTACGTAACTAATATCTAGGGTTTGCATTAAAGTATTTGGTACGACTGCGTTACATCGTTCAAGGATTTCGGCTTTGGATAATTTCATTAAAAAAGCGTTTATTTGCAGCGTAAATTTACGAAAATAGCCTTGTATGCCTGCAAAAGAAAACACAATTTCTTACAAAACAACCAACACCTACTCTACTTTAAATACCATTACTGCTCAAACTAAAAACGTATGGATTGCTTGCCATGGTTTAGGCTATTTAAGCAAATATTTTACGCGGTATTTTACACCACTTGTAAAGGAAGAAAATTATGTTATTTGTCCGCAAGCGCCTTCCAAATACTACCAAGGAAGTGATTTTAGGTATGTGGGTGCATCTTGGCTAACTAAAGAAAATACGGTTTTGGAAACCGAAAATGTGCTGAATTACCTCGATGCTTTATACCAAAATGAAAAATCTACTTTTGCTGAAAAACGCATTATTTTAATGGGGTATTCGCAAGGTGTTTCTGTGGTTATGCGTTGGATGAGCAAGCGAAACATCAAATGTGATGACTTGGTTATTCATTCGGGAAGTATTCCTAAAGAATTGAAGTCGACTGATTTTGATGAACACCGAAACATCAATGTTCATTTAATCTATGGTAACAAAGATCAATACATCAATGATGAAAAATTGACTAATCAATTGAATTTTGCTAAAACTTTATTTCCAAATCAATTGAAAGTGTATGAATTTAAAGGCAAACACGAAGTAAATTCAGCTATTTTGAAGCAAATAGCTGAATCTTAGTTAGCCTATTTCTTGATGATTTTTGCCATTTGAGATCGGTTACCGACTTCTAATTTCAAGAGATAAACACCCGTTGGAAAATTTGAAAAATCAACATGTTCAATTTGCGTCCCTTTTCGAGTAGTTAGTTTTTTTCCTTTGATATCAAAAACTTCGATTTTTGAAATGGGTTCATTTGATTCGATAATTAACTGTGAAGTAACTGGATTGGGATAGGTTTTAAATTCAAATGCTGCTTCTTCGTTTATACTTAAGGTACAATCTGGATCGTCTTCAGCTAAAGCAATTAAATTAATGCTAGTGGTTTCAAAACAAGTTGGATTTAGTAAATTACTAATTTGAGCTGAAATGCTTTGAGAGCTTGTTATTGAAAAATCATTAGAAGAAGTAATTTCGTTTCCATTTTCATCAAAAAACGCAATGGCATGTGTAGTTGAATTTTGGTTACTGCCGAATAATGTTGTTTCAAGATCAGTTAAATTAAAGCTTGCTGTTTGACTTTCTGCATCAATACATTCTTCAATTTCGTCTACTTCGTTAATTTCCACAGGAAAACTGGTTAATTCAAATGAATCTACGACAAAACAATTTGCTGAATTTGTATTTTGCAAACGAATAAAAATAGTTTCGTTTAAAGATGAAGCCGTGTAATTAAGCAAATCAGTACCTTGACTTTCCAATGAATTTACATTGTCTTCTGCATCTTGTAAAGATGTAAAATAAGCTACTTCAACTTCGTTAGAATCTTGCGTACCTAAAGCTACTGAGGTGTTTTCGGTTAAATTGAAAGTAGCATTCAAATCGAAATCGCTACAAGCTTCCAAGTCGTTTAGATTTTGGATTTCGGGAGTAACTTCAATTAATAGACTAAAACTTGTTGTTTCAACACAAGTTGGGTTGTTTACATTGGCTACTTCAATGGTTATAATTTCATTACTTGTAGCTTGGTAATTTTCAGGATTACTGATTTCTACATCATTTTCATCGAAGTAAGCAATGGTAAAATCAGTTGAATTGGCTGTTGTTGGAAGCAACTCAGCTTCAACTTGCGATAAATCGAAAAAAGCAGAAGTTTCTCCTGATTCTGTACAATTTACTAAATTGTCTACTTGATTAATTTCCACAGGAAAACTGGTTAATTCAAATGAATCGACCACAAAACAATCAGCTGAATCTGAACCTTGTAAACGAATGAAAATAGTTTCGTTTTCAGATGAAGCAGTGTAATTGAGCAAATCAATTCCTTGACTTTCCAATGAATTTACATTATCTTCTGCATCTTGTAAAGATGTAAAATAAGCTACTTCAACTTCGTTTGGGTCTTGGGTACCTATAGCTTCTGAGGTATTTTCCGTTAAATTGAAAGTGGTATTCAAATCGAAATCGCTACAAGCTTCCAAGTCATTTAAATTTTGGATTTCTGGAGTCTGTTTTAATGTAATATCAAATTCGACTTCATCTGAGCAGTCATCTACATTAGACAAAGACAAGACCGCAGTAATTGTAGTTGTTTCATTATCTAAGCTGTAGTTAGATGGCTCATCAATAAAAGTGTCATTTTCGAAGTATTCAATTATAAAATTTGAACTAGTTTGGTCTCCTTTAATTTGGGCATCAAGCGTTGTTAAATCAACAATTGTATTAGTTTCTCCAGAAATAGAGCAGAATTCGGTGTTTTCGGGTGCATTGGCGGTGATGTTTCCAGCATCGACTAAAGTGAAAAACTCTACCGCAAAACATTCAGGATTATCAGCATTTTCAATCCTTAAAAACATGAATTGCTGAAAATTGTCTAAGCTTAAGGCTGTTGGATCAAAACCTAAATCGGTTACAGAATTGGTTCCTGAATTGGCTTCAGGCAAGGTAAAATGATAGGAAATATCAAAATTTCCAGTTTGACTACCTAAAGCTAAAGCATCGTTTTGCGTAAGATCAAAGGTAATTTCTTCGTCACCGGAAGAACAAGATGTAATATTTTCAATGTCTTCTATAACTGGCGAAGCTATTGGAAAAATAGTTAATTGATTGAGGCTATTTTGATTAATTCCTATTGAACCATCACTTAAGTCTATAATTGTAACACCTGGATAAACTAATCTATAGGAAATACCAATGTTAACAGGTTCAAGTCCTTCAATTTCATTTTCGAAAATAGCTATTGAAGTTCCATCTTCATCAACTATTGCAAAATTAACTCCCACTTGAAAAGTAATCTCACTTATATCAACTAACACCTGCTCTTCAATATTTACCGAAGTAGTCCCATTAGGGTTGGCACATACGCTAAAATCATTGGTGTTAAACTCATCTTCTTGTGGGTTAAAAACATAAATATCAAAATTAACCGTATCAAAACAGGTGTCAGAATTGGCAAACTCTATTCTTGCGGACATATTAATGATGTGTTGTGGACCATCATCAGGGTCTATAAAAAAGTTTTCAGGATTTTGAATAGGATTGACATTATTATTCGCATCATTTATATTTTCAAAATACTGAATACTAAAAGATCCTGACTGAGATTGTATAATTTTTGAATTGATTTCTGTAAGGTCATAAATATTATTTTCTATATCATCTATCCCAATAAAAAATACATCGGGCTGGAAAAAAGTATTTGTATTTGCATTTAAAGGTTCATTAGCGATGGGCTGCTGATTACTAATCAATAAAAAAGTAGAATTATCAAAATTAGTTTCATCTGCATCTTCCACAACATTTACCCAAACTTGCGCTAAACCAAAAGTTCCTGTGGAATAATTTGCAGGATTGGAAATAGCATTACTAATCGTATTGTTGTTGGAATCTGCTTGGTTATCGAAATAATAAACGCTGTATAAATTTGGGTCTAGTCCATCAAGAACGTTACTATTGTTAAGGGTTAAATCAAATCCTTCAGTTGTGCTTTGAAAGCATTCGGTGATGTTAACAGGATTACCAATGTTGATGTTGGCAAAGAGCGTTAGGTTAAAAAAAAGAAATAAAGCTAAGATTGAATTTCTAATGTGTAGATTTCTAGACATTTTTTTGGTTTTTGATTAGCAATTTAATAATAAAACAACTTAGTTATTAAAAATCCTACCATATAAATAACATTTTTAAGATATCATTCTGTTATTTTTAGTAATGCCGCTATCACTTATCTTAAAGAATAGAAGATATTTAACTGATGCTGTAAGTTATTCAGCAACAAATCGACAGATTAAACAGTAACAGAAAAAAACTGATGATGAAACTTAAAAAATTAGACGAAAAAAATTCAACAGGAATTGCAAAAGACATTTTAGAAAATGTAAAATCTAAAATGGGAATGATTCCAAATATGTTTGCCTATATGGCTAATAATCCAGCCTTATTGAAATCCTACTTAGAGACTGAAAAAAACTTTAGAGAACATGCTGGATTTTCTAGTGTTGAACAGGAAGTGATTTTATTGAGTGTTTCAATTGAAAATGAATGTACTTACTGCGTGGCAGCACATAGTTTTATTGCTAAAAACCAATCTAATGTTCCTGAAGAAGTGGTAAAAAGTCTTCGCGAAGGAAAAGAAATTAAAGATAAAAAACTGGCTGCTTTACAAGTTCTCACTAAAGAAATTGTAAAGACTAAAGCTTATCCGTCACAAGAAAGTTTAGATGAATTTAAAAATCAAGGCTACTTAGATGAGCAATATTTAGGAGTGCTTACTGGAATTGCTTTAAAAAGTATGAGTAATTATTTCAATCACATGAATGAGACCATTGTGGATGATGCTTTTTCAGATTTTAAATGGGAAAAAAATTAAGTTATAAGAAAAAGAAAAATAAGGAATACGCTAGTCGACTTTTTTCATGATGGATTGTTTTGGTTGATGAGAATCCAGCCTTTATACGAATTATTCCGCTATGAGTAATTTATATAATCAGGCTGGATTTGTTTTTTAAAGCATTAAAATCATCGTATAAAAGGAATAGTCAAAGGGTAATAAATTGGCTTGTTATTGCTTGCATTAACTGCATTTACAATTGGAAAAACCAAAGCTAAAACAAGAATGGCAAAGTAAACAACAAAGCCAACCAATATAAATAAAAGCGGTATGGCAATAATACCGTACAAAATTAAACTCAATTGAAAATTAACAATGCTTTTACCGTGTTCGTCCATGTCAATTATTTCATCTTTTTTGGTCAACCAAATAATTAGCGGCACAATTAAACCACCAAAACCAGTTATAAAGGTTAATAATTGTAATACGTGTGTTATAATAAGTAATTGGTTATCTTCTCGTTGTACTTGATGTGTTGTATGCATGATAAACGTATTTATTCGATTAATTAGTAGAATAAGTTGTAAAAATGTTACAGGTCTATTCTCAAAATTTCTTCAACATCCAGACTGTACAAGAAAAATGTCCCGTGTTTCCTAAGCGTTTATCAATATATTCGAATCCATTTTTTAGATATAAATTTTGTGCAGCTTTCATACTGGGTAAGGTTTCAATATATACTTCTTTAAAGTTGTTTTCTTGGGCAAAAGTTAGGCACTTATCCATCATCATTTGCCCCCAGCCTTTTCCTCGTGCTTGATCTAAAAAATACATTTTTTGTAATTCGCAAATCGAATCATTTTCACCGGACAAGGGAGCAATTCCTGCACCGCCAAGTATTTTCTGATCACCTTCAAATACAAAATAGTTACTCCTAGGATCTTGATAATCTTCATGTAAGCTATCTAAACTCGGATCGGCGTAAGCAGTACCTACTTTAGGAACACCTAAACCAATTAAAACTTCACGAATTACCTTAGCAATTTCAGGATTGTCTTTTGCTTGAATTGAACGGATTTTTATGGAATTCATTTATTTTATAATGCTATTTTTGCGGGCGTGAATATAAACGAAAAATACATAAAACGCTGTTTAGAATTAGCCGAAAATGGACTGGGTAACACCTACCCAAATCCGTTGGTGGGCGCAGTTGTTGTTCACGAAAATAAAATTATTGGTGAAGGTTGGCATCACGAAGCTGGAAAACCCCACGCTGAAGTGAATGCCATTGCGCAAGTAAAAGATGAATCGCTTTTGAAGCAATCTACGATTTATGTGAATTTGGAGCCTTGCAGTCACTTTGGTAAAACACCACCGTGTAGCGATTTAATTATTGCAAAAGGCATTAAAAAAGTGGTCATCGGCATGCTCGATCCATTTGAAAAAGTAGCTGGTCGCGGCATCAAAAAATTAATGGATGCGGGTTGCCAAGTTCAAGTTGGTGTTTTAGAAGATCAGTGCAAAGCACTTAACCAACGTTTTTTGACTTATCACTTGCAAAAAAGACCTTATATTATTTTAAAATGGGCGGCTTCACAAGATGGATATTTAAGTCCTTTTCTATTTCCAGAAATACCAAAAAATCCAGCGCCTGTTTGGATTACAGGAAGTCAATCTAAGCAACTTGTTCATTTGTGGAGAAGTCAGGAACAAGCCATCTTGGTGGGTGCAAATACCGTTTTAGCCGATCAACCGAGTTTAACTACGCGATTATGGAAAGGAAAAAATCCAACACGCGTAATTTTAGATCCCGATTTAACACTAACAGCAGAAGCAAAAGTCTTTAATAGTGAAACCAAAAGCATTTGGATTCATGATGAAAAAATACAAAATAAAAATCATAGTTTAAGCGTTTCTGAACCAATGCAATTTGCTGAAGATAGCTTAAGCAAATTGATGCAAATTTTGTATAAACATGAAATACAATCGCTTATTGTAGAAGGTGGCGCTTTTACCTTAAATCAATTTATCCAAGCCAATTTATGGGACGAAGCTCGGGTGTTTACAGGAAAAAGTATTTTTAAAAAAGGAACTCCCGCTCCTACTTTGCCCAAAGAAAAAATTAGAGAAGAAAAAATTATTGATATAGACCAATTAAAAATATACAGAAATGATTAAAACCTTATTGTTCGATTTTGGAGATGTTTTTTTAACCTTAGATAAATCTGCTACACAAACCCATCTAAAACGCTTCGGAATAACAGAATTTAACAAGGAAATGCTCATCAAGAATCAAGCTTATGAAATGGGTTTGATTCCTACAAAAGATTTTATTTCTTACTATACTGAAAAATTTCCACAATTAAGTGAATTGGATTTTATTCATGCATGGAATTCCATTTTAATCGATTTTCCAAAACACAAGTTGGATTTTTTGAAAAACCTAGCAGCCGATAAGCAGTTTCAATTAATTTTATTGAGCAATACAAACGATTTACACATACAATGGGTTGAAGAAAATATTGCAATTTATTCAGAGTTCAAAGCTTGTTTTGATGCCTTTTATCTATCGCACGAAATTGAATTGAGAAAACCAAATGCCGATGTTTTCAAATTTATATTAGACAATCATTCGCGTAAACCGGAAGAGATTTTGTTTATAGACGATACCAAAGAAAACACCGATGCAGCCGATAAATTAGGTTTGAAAACATGGAATTTAAAAGCGGGTAATGAAGATGTAGTAGATTTATTTAACGTTAATCGCTTTTTAATTTGATTTACTTAGCCTTAAGCATCCTTTCTTCTAGCTTAATTTATATTGTTTTTAAGCTCCTTGGCAAGTTTCAAGTAAAAACCTTACATGCACTGATTTTTAATTACATCACTGCTTTTTTAATTGGCTTAGGCACACACTCTAATCAATTTCAAATTGCGAATATATTTGAAAAACAGTGGTTTTTAGGAAGTGTAATCCTGGGCTTTCTTTTTATTTTGGTTTTTAGTTTAATGGTAAAAACCACACAAGAATTAGGCATGTCGGTAGTTTCCGTAGCCAGCAAAATGAGTGTTGCCATTCCTGTGATTTTTGTAATTTGGTATTATAATGAACCCCTTGGCTTGTATAAAGTTATAGGAATTGCTTTGGCGCTAGTTGCCGTCTTATTGGTTTCAATAAAAAAGAAAACCAGTGTAAAGCTAGGTTTGTTTAGTATTTTACTTCCATTCTTAGTTTTTTTTGGCAGCGGAATAATTGAAACCAGCATTAAGTTTTTAGAACAAGATTACGTTAGCAATACTGATGTTGGAAATTTCTCGCTCGTAATCTTTTTCTTTGCCGCTTGTTTTGGTTTGCTATTTTGGTTTTTAAAACGTATCAAATCTAAATCGGATTCCCGTTTTCAGTTGAAGGAAATCTTAGGTGGAATTGCATTAGGAATTCCTAATTTTTATTCCATTTACTTTTTTATATCTGCTTTAAAAAGCGAAGTTTTTCCTTCTTCACTTTTATTTGTACTGAATAATGTAAGCATCGTAGTGCTTTCAACTTTACTTGGTATTGTTTTGTTTAAAGAGAAACTGACAAGTAAAAATTGGATTGGCATCGGTGTTGCCGTAGCCAGTATAGCCTTGATTTATTTTACTTCAGATTTAATTGTTGCTTGATAATAATGTGCATGCTTTTTCAGTATAGAATTTCAGCTAGAATGTTTTGTTTGGTAAGTTTTTAGTTAGTGTGATGCTGCGAAACAATGCTGCGAAGTCAGGAGACTTCGCAGAGCGAAATTTTGCAAAACAAAAAGCATTAGTGCATTCGTGGTTGCTAATTTTTTAGATTTATAAACTAAGTATGTATTCGAGGTATTTAGAAGTCTTTATTAATAATGATGCGAAGTCAGGAGACTTCGCAGAGCGCAGGATTTTGCAAAACAAAAAACACTCGTGCATTCGTGGCTATTAAAAAATATAAAGTTTTAACCAAGTAACTAATTGGAATCTGCTTGATATAGGGATTTTACAATTCCGTCAACTAACCCAATTTTAGGAACATACACGTTTTTAGCTTTGCTGAATTTCATAGCCGTTAAATAGATTTTTGTAGCAGGAATAATAACATCGGCACGATCTTGATTTAAACCCAATTGCACAATACGTTCTTCATAAGTTAAAGAATTCAAGAGTTGGTAATAGGAACTCATATAGAAAAAAGACAAGGGTTTTCCTATTTTCTTACCGCTATTTTTAAAAATATTGTTGATATTTCCACCTGATCCTATCAATTTTACTTTTGAAAAATCGCGTGTATTGGTTTTTATCCAAGTTTCAAAATTTCGCCAATCTTCATCTGAAACCAATTCATTTAATAGACGTACAGTACCAATTTGAAAAGATTTTGAAGCGACGGTTTTTCCTTCGTGGTAAATGGTTAATTCGGTACTTCCACCACCCACATCTACGTACAAATAAGTTGAATCTGAACTGATTAAATCCTGAAGATCTGTTGCTGCAATAATCGCTGCTTCGTCGTCACCGTTTATAATTTCAATGTTAATTCCTGTATTTTGAAGAATTTCTTTAGCTAGTTCGTCTCCATTTTCTGCATCGCGCATTGCTGATGTCGCACAAGCCCGATATTTACTAATTTGATGCAATTCCATTAGCAATTTGTAGGATTCCATTGCCTTCAACATGCGTTGGTAATTTGCTTCTGAAATTCGTTTATTAACAAACACATCTGATCCTAAGCGAATAGGAACACGAATTAAAGATGTTTTTTTAAAATGCGTAGGCTTGTTTTCTGGTGTAGTAACCGTAGAAATTAGCAATCTTATGGCATTGGAACCAATATCAATGGCAGCGTATTTTTCAATTTTTAGCACACGTGTTTAATTTAAGCATTATATTTATTCAAATAATAGTTATAAGTAGCAAACTGACTTCTCACCTTTTCTCCTTTGGTTTTTCGGTATGCATTTTTGGGCTTTGAAAAATCTCTTGCTTTTACATTTTCTTTCCAGCAAATATCAAAGGTATCTAAAAGTTGATTCTTCAGTTCATCATCATAAATGGGACAACTAATTTCTACTCTATGGTCTAAATTCCGAGTCATTAAATCGGCAGAAGAAATGTAAATTTTAGGATCTCCTGCATTTTCAAATATGTATAATCTTGGATGTTCTAAAAACTTATCTACTACGCTTATAGCTTCAATATTCTCACTCATTCCTTTAACACCGGGAACCAGACAATTGATACCGCGAATAATCAATTGAATGGGTAAACCGGCTCTACTTGCTTCATATAATTTATCAATCATTAAATAATCTGAAAGTGAATTGACTTTGAATTTTATGCCAGCTGGCTTTCCTTTTTTATGATTCTCAATTTCTTGATCAATCATTTCTTCAAAACGTTCTCTAGTGTAATGCGGACTTACAATCAAGTGTTTGTATTTTTTTACTTTGTAGTTTACTTCAAAAAATTCAAATACTTTTTTAATGTCTTTTAAAATTCCTTGGTCTGCCGTAAACAAGGTATAATCAGTGTAAATTTTGGCTGTATTTTCATTGAAGTTTCCTGTACTTATAAATCCGTAACGTTTTACTTTTTCATTTTCTAAACGTTCGATATAACAGGCTTTGGCATGAACTTTTAATCCAGTTACTCCAAAAATTAGGTGAATACCTTCTCGCTGCATTCGTTCAGCATATTTAATGTTGTTAGCTTCATCAAAACGTGCTTGCAGTTCTATAGAAACAGTAACTTTTTTTCCGTTTTTAGCCGCATTGATTAACGAACTGGCAATGTGCGATACTTCCGCTAAGCGATAAATAGTGATGCCTATAAATTTCACTTTTGGATCCAAGGCAGCTTCACGTAAAAACTTCACAACATAAGAAAAGGTTTGATATGGCGCATACAGCAAATAATCTTGTTTTTCGATGCTTCTTAGCAAACTACCTTGTAAGCTAAGTCCAGCGATAGGCAAAGGTTCAATTTTATCGTACAGCAAATGTTTAGAACCCAAATCGGGGAATTTCATATAATCTCTTCGATTGTGGTAACGCCCACCAGGAATAATGCTATCTTCATTGTCAATTTGCATTTTATCCAGCATAAAATCCAATGTATCTTGGTCTATCGAGCTATCGTACACAAAACGAACTGGATCGCCGTCTACACGATCTTTAACGCCTTCCATAATTTTTTCAATATAACTTTTATTGAAATCGCCTTCTAAATCCAATTGCGCATCACGAGTTATTTTAACCATATGCGCAGAAATGGATTCATAATCAAAAATATTGAAAATGCTATCTAAATTAAAACGGATTAAATCGTCTAGCAGAATAACGTACTTTTTTGAATTTTCGGAAGGAATAACCACAAAACGATTTACGCTCGATGGAATTTCAATTAAAATGTATCTATTTTCAAACTTTTTGCCTTTCTTTTGAATCATTTTTACACTCAAATACGCAGCAGAGTCTTTTAATTTAGGGACATCATCTAGATCATTCAACATAATAGTAACCAATGCTGGACTTACTTTTTGCAAGAAAAAATCTTTTAAAAACTTGGCTTGATTTTCATCTACTTCATCTTCTCGAATAATGTAAATGTCATGTTCTTTAAGTTTCTCTTGAATTTTACTCAATATTTCTAAGCTATCCGCTTGTTGCTTGATCACAATTTGTGTGATTTCTTTGAGCAATCTACTTGGACTGATGCCTCCCAAGAGTCGTCTACCTTTACCATCTGCACTATTTTCAATGCGTTTGATAGCTGCATATCGAACACGAAAAAATTCATCTAAATTATTTGAAAATATACCTAAGAAACGAAGTCTTTCAATTAACGGTACACTAACATCTTCAGCTTCTTGCAAAACACGTTCATTAAATTGCAGCCAACTGAGTTCTCTGTTGATGTATTTATTTTGTTTATTCATAATTAACGTAGATTTTTGGGAAATAAAAGCAAGTTTATTTTTGCTTCTCTAATGCTGCTCCAATTGTCAGACTTAAATTCCATTTCAACCAAGCCTGTAGTTGGCAAATTACCCAGTTCTGCTGTTTCACAAAAATAATTTACTAGTTGTGTGAATGCAGGATTATGGCCAACTAACATCATGTTATCTATTAGGTCTGGTAATTTAAAAATAAGCTTCAATAGCTCTGCTGCATTAAAAGTGTAAAATTCATCTTTTATTCTAAAATCGTCTACTTGATCTTCTAATTTTTCAACAATTAATTGAGCTGTTGTTTTAGCTCGATTAGCTTTACTAGACCAAATTGTAAAATTGTAATTTGCTTCTCTACCAAATGTTTCGGCTACCAATTCTGCATCATCATAAGCAATTTTCTGCAATGGTCTATCTTCGTCTAAAACATTGTTTTCCCATGAAGATTTTCCGTGTCGTAATAAAATTAGTCGTTTCATAAATTAGGGTGCTAGGCGTTCAATTTTCCAGTCTAAACCGTTTTGTAAACTAAATAAAAAACGATCGTGTAAACGATTGGGTCTACCTTGCCAAAATTCAATAGATTCGGGTTTTACTACAAATCCTCCCCAGTTTTTGGGGCGTTCTGGCTTTTGTTCTTTGTATTTATTTTCTAATGATTTCAATTTGTTTTCTAAGACTTCACGATCTTCAATAACTCTACTTTGGTCTGAAGCCATTGCGCCCAATTGGCTGCCTAAAGGCCTAGATGAAAAATAATTATCAGATATGTTTTCTGGTACTTTTTCGGCTTTCCCCTTAATAATTACTTGCCTTTCTAAGCTGGGCCAAAAAAAAGATAAACACACTTTTGGGTTGGCTAAAATGGCTTTTCCTTTCTCACTTTCGTAATTGGTATAAAATACAAAACCATTTTCGTCGTAAGATTTCAATAAAACCACTCTTGTTTTAGGAAAACCATCTTCACCAATAGTTGAAATACTCATGGCGTTGGCTTCGTCTACTCCATCAGCTTGATCTACTTCATAGAACCATTTTCGAAATTGTTGTAAGGGATTTTCGTCTAGGTTTTCTCTCACCAAAGCAGCCTTTTCATAAGATTTTCGGTAGTTGTGTAAGTTCTGTTTCATATCCTGCAATTTAAAAGAAAAATTAAATTTTACTTCTAAGCTTTTGTGAAAATACTACATATTATAATAAACTAATTTTCATGATTTATAAGTCGGTTTATTTTTGAAAATGAAGCTGAAAAATTATTCTTAAAATCTCACCTAAGAACTAAGTTTAATTTTACTTTGTACAAAAAAAGATGCAGAAAAATGTATTAGGCGAAAAATTACAATCTTGTTCAACCGATCCTATGACGGGCGTTATGCGTGATGGTTTTTGTAGTTATCTACCGCAAGACAATGGCTTGCATATTGTGGCTGCTAGAGTAACACAAGGTTTCTTAGAATGGAATAAAGCACGCGGTAACGATTTAATTACGCCAAAACCAGAATGGAATTTTCCGGGTTTAAAAGACGGCGACTGGTGGTGTATTTGTATGGGTGTTTGGTTAAAGAGCAAAGAAGCTGGACACGGATTACTCATTAAATTGGAATCTTGCCATGAAAAAGTTTTGGATTATGTTACAATGGAAGAATTAAAAAATTGGGCGGTTTGAAAATGAGTTGGTAGCTTTTAGTTCTTAGTTGGTAGTTTTTTGAACTTCCCTAAATAGGGTTGACCGTTTTGGTTAATATTCTAATTTACTTTTTTCATAATTCTATCGGACAATTATGAGCCTGAGGCTCTTCTTTTGGGTTAAAGTCTTGGTGGCTCAATGCCACCTTGACTTTATAATTACCATCGGCATAAATAATCACCATCGGTCTTTTTTGGGTATTCAAACTTAAAAAATAATTTTTAAACTCTTTTGGTGTTTTTCCTTTTAAACTATCATGCTGTCTTTTGGTATTGTAGTGTTCTACTGCTTTCTTTGTTTTAGCTTTTAAAGTTTTAAGGTTATTGATATGCCATAGTTTTAAATACTCGTTTTTTATAGTGCCATTCACTCGCTCTGCAAAGGCATTATCTTGAGCTATTAATCCCATACTTAGTTTTATACCAGCATTTTTAAGCATTTTTTTGTAAGCATCACTTCCATTTTGAGAACCACGGTCTGAGTGATGAATCATGTTCCTTCTATCAGAAGGGTTTATCTGTTTTAAAGCCATCTTCAAAGCTTTTATGTTACTCTCTTTACGCATGTTATTGCTTACATTATAGCCTATTATCTCTCTAGTGTAGACATCTATTATAAAGACTATATAATAAAATTCATCTTCAATATCAAAATAAGTAATGTCACTTTGAATTACTTGACTGGGTCTTGTAACCATCATTCCTTCAATTAAGTTTGGATACTTTAAATGTGTTGGTGTAGTTGTTCTCCTGTAGTTTTTAATAGTTCGTATACGATAACCTAAGTCCATAAAAATCTCGCAAAACTTATCTCTACCCATATATTTAGGTTTGAGTGTTTTGTACATTTTCTCTACCCCACAACCTGGGTGATCTTTTCGCATTATATCTGCTTGACTAATTGATTCCATAAGTTCGGTGTCAAAATTTAGTTGTCTTTGTCTTGCTTGATAAACAGCTTGCTTACTAATATTCAAACAACGATAAAGTGCATTCAGACTATAATTTAGTTCTTCTTTGTGGTCTTGGAACCACCAGAGTGTGGGGTGTTTGAGTTTTTTTTGATGTCGATATCATATTCCTGTTTAGCTAACTCTATCATCTTTTCTAGATAGTCAATAT
>NZ_BMGM01000002.1 GCF_014640195.1 Psychroflexus planctonicus | reverse complement strand
TGAAGCAAGCTTCAAATTATATAAAACGTGATAGAAAATTAAAAAATAATGAGATAACTAATAAGAAAATATCATAAATTTGAAGGAAGATCAGGTTGATTGCTTTTCATAGGATGCGCTGTTGGCGCTAGTTTTTTTTTCTTTTTCTTAACCAATCAATTTCGTATTCAAGTCTTTGTTTTTCATTTTTTAAATATTCAGTCATTTTTCGCTTTCGTTTTTCAGAGTCAAAGTCAGAGTCAGGAACTGGCGGCGGTGGCGGTGGATATAAATAAGGTCTAGAAAACATTCTTGTAGGACTACAGACACTTGCATAAAAAGTATTGTCAACAATTATTCCATAAAATATAGCTGTCCCTTCTTCTCCAAAGTAATAGCTGCAACTATCCATTTTAATCCCCGCCCTTAGCATTTTTTCAGTTTTCAAGTCGCCCTTGAAAACTTCTTGAACTTCAATCATAGTTTCATTGCTATTTTTCTCTACTTCACCAATAAATATCTCGTCATAATAATTAAAACTTGATTCAATATGTTTTTCATGGTCTTTATTTGGAGTGCAATTACATGCAAATCCAACAGTAAAATGAAGAATAAAAAATAAGGTGTATGTTTTCATTTGTTCTTTTATTTCAAATTAGCGCCAACGGTCCGCGCATAACGAAAGTGGCGACTTAAAATGCGCAAGTTTTTCGTTTAAACTTTAAGTTTTTAAAAATACACAAAACTCTCGTTTCAGTACCAAATCTCGCCATTTTTGTTATGCGCTGTTGCCAGCAGTGTTTTTTATCCGCTACAGTTTATCAGTCAGTTCCCGTATTAGTTGTTCTTTTTTTTGTCTTTTAATTTCAGGCGACTCTTTTTGTAAATATTCAATGCCATAGAATAAATTTCCTTGTTTTCGGTTTTGTCTTGGCTCTATGCTTTCTATTAATATTGCTTCAAGTATATTACCAAAATCTTGAACTGTTATATTTTCAAATTCTAAATTATCTTTAAGTTCACCATTATCAATTACTGGATAAAATCCAAACCAAGAAAACCGATCCCATCTACCGCCTAATCTATCTACTGTATGATGTCTTAATCTTTGCCCTAATGATTGTTCAATAGCTTGTCCTACATAAATTGTCTCCCTACTATCATGTAAAAGATAAATTCCTATTTGATTTTTGAAATTTACACTTGTTGCACCAATTTGTTGAACACCTAATAAATCAGGTTTAGTTTTCCAATGCACTAAATTTCTATTCCAATACAGACCGAAAGAATTTATGATTCTTAATTTTTCGGATTTTGTCTTTTCCTTTTTATTAATTATAACATCATCATCGTCAGTCAATAACTGTGTTTTGTCATCTAAAAATTTTCTTAGAATATAATAACCCCTATCAACTTTTGCAAATATTGACTTTTCCTTATTTTTATTTATATCAGTTGTTAGATTTGCACTAACTGTATCTTGCGGGGTTGCTCCCAAAGATTTTCTATATTCTTTTTCAGCAATCAATTCAGCAATAACCGTGTAATGCAAAGCTTTTTTCTCTTCTTCTAAAACTTTTTTAATCGCATCTTTCCATTTCAAGTCTCTCATTTTAAATCAAATGTTTTTTTTGTTTCTAGTTCAGTTACATTGCTGGCAACGGTCCGCGCATAACATAAGTGGCGACTTAAAATGCGCAAGTTTTTCGGTTAAACTTTTAATTTTCTAAAAATACCAAAATTTTCGTTTCAGCACAAATCTCGCCATTTTTGTTATGCGCTGTTGTAAAACGTTTTTTATCTAATTGTGATTCAATTTTGCAGACTCTTCTAGTTCATCATCTATGTCAACATCCCAATTAAGATTTTGAACTTGCCATTTGTCATCCGGTTTATACAAAACAAAGGTAAAACGTACAGGTTGTCGGTCATATTTGAGCATATAACTTATTAATTTCAAATTATTTCCGACACTTTTTTCTGTTATCATTTCATAGCCATAATAATCGCCAATCAAAGGAAGTATATCTTTAAATTTTGTTTTCAAACTTTCTATTCCGTCAATGTTTCTTTCCATCCATTTATTAGTCGAAAAAGCATAATCCATTGCTTTCATAGGTTCGTTTTCGAATACTCTAAAAAATTCAGTTGTAATTTCTTTTTCAGAAGATTGTGCTTTCAATTCTGTCATAAATGTTACTGATATTATAATCAATAGCAATAAGGTGATTTTTTTTCTCATTAGTTTCTTTTAAATGTTTTACAACGTCTCGCGCATAACGAAAGTGGCGAGCTAAAATGCGCAAGTTGTTCGGTTAAACTTTAAGTCTCTAAAAGTACAAAAATCTCTCGTTTCAGCCCTAAATTCGCCATTTTTGTTATGCGCTGTTACAGCACGTATTTTATTATGAGACCCAAGTATCTTCTATTTTTTCAATTATCCACTTTCCTTTTACTTTTTTAATAAAAACTCGAATACCGGCACCACATAAACGACCGCATGATATTTCGCTTTCTAAAACTCCAAAATTTTTTGTTTTGTCAAATTGTATTCTACTTAGGTATGCTACACCACTAAAATGGAAATCATAATCTTTTTTCCAAATATTAGTGCCTTCTGGAAAGTCGGAAAGATATTTAAATCTCAAGTTTTTATCAGCAATTAATTTGTTTAGGTCAATTTTATATTCAGTTGATAAGTCTGTAGAGTCAAGTTTTAAGTTGTGGCTTTGAAAATGTTCTAAAAGTTGATTTTTTTCGTCTAGTTCTAATGGATAAACAGAATCTCTAATAGCAACAACTAACTTTACAGAATCAGCTTTTAATTCCGCTTTCTTTTTTTCATAATCAGATAATGCTTTTCCAATTCCAGTTGTATCAGTTCCGATGATTTCTCCTTTTTCATTAAAAACTGGTCTTGGTGGTGGTGGCGGATTTAGTCGAAAGTCAAAATGTAAAGAGTCCATTAAAGCTGGAAATATTTCATAAACTACAGACTGTTCAAATTCCAATTCAGATTGTTTTTTTTCACAGCTGAATAAAACTAGAATTATTGAAATTAGTAATAAAGTTCGTTGTGTAGTCATATGTGCTGTAACGGTTCGCGCATAACATAAGTGGCGACTTAAAATGCGCAAGTTTTTCGGTTAAGGTTTTACGTTTATAAAAATACACAAAACACTCGTTTCCACACCAAATCTCGCCATTTTTGTTATGCGCTGTTAGCTACAGTTTTTACTTTTCATATTTTATTTTCCTTGTCAAGACCTGATATTTCTTTCTTTTTCCATTTTCTATTTTATAAATAGTTTTCTTTTTCCAATTCAGATTCTTGTCATATTTGTATTCGTATTCGTAGTTTTTTGATTTAATTAAATTTCCGTTTTCGTCATATTCTGAAATATCTAAATCTTTGATTGAAAAGTCAATTTTGTGTTTGCTTTCAGATATTATTTTTCCATTATCGTCAAAAACCTTAGTGATTGCTAAATTATTCGGATAATCATATTCAGCGATTTCAGTTCCGTAAGATTTAGAATTTCCAGTATTCAGTTTTAATTCGATAGGATGACCGTTTTCATTGTTCTTGAGAAATGTTTCTCTGATTATTTGATTATTCTGATTTCGGTCAGTTATTTTTATCATATGTCCATTTTCATCGTATTCGTAAGTTGCTGTTTCAGAGCTATAACCTATAACTGGATGCCAACGTTCTATTTTTCTTTTTAAACTGCGAATTCCAGTAGAATCAAAAATTCGGGTAAGACGAGTTTCTAACTTTCCGTTTTCATCATACCTTAATTCGGATGTGATTTTGTTCAAATGATTTACAGTGATTATGTCTTTTTTAGTTTCAGTTCCGCTTTTATTATAGAAAACAGTTGTCTTTGTTATTTCCTTGACTTTAGAATCTGTTCTTAAATCGATTGCGTTGTCGTGACGCAAAGCAGAAAAAATACTTTGAGAATAAGTTTCAAAGCAAAATAAAATGAATAATAAAATTAAAGTAGTTCTGATGTTCATTCAAATTGTAGCTAACGTCTCGCGTATATGGTTTGTGGCGGGCAAAAATGCGCTAATTTATCGGATAAGGTTTTACTTTTCTAAAATTACAAAATCTTTGGATATTAGCACTAATTCCGCCATAAACTATATACGCTGTTGTGGTGCGTATTATTTTCACTCTGCTCTTTATTCAGATTTTTTTTATTCAAAGTTATTTGGATTAGGCGGTAAAGGTGGTATTTCTATATACTCAGCCATCATAACATTCAAACTCACCGATTTGTCAATTGAATCATAAATGTCAGTTAATTTATCCAGGAATAATGTTATTGAGTTTAAATTTCCATTGTTATCATCTAATATTATGATTGCCAACTTTTCAGGACTTTCAGCAAATTTTGGATTCTCCCCATAGTTTTTTAGGTCATTTTCGAGAATATAATTTAAAGAATCAATATCAAATATCTTTTCATTCTTGATTAATTTCTCGTTTTCAAAGTAAATTGTATTTCTGTGTTTCGGGTCGTATATTGGTATTTTTTCTGGACAAAAGCTGAAAACATTAATTCGTTTCTTTATGTTGTCCTTAGTAAAAGTCAAATTCGCAATGCTGTCAGAGCAAGATATTTTCTCAATTGATTTAATAAGTTCACCGTAGTCATTAAAATCATTTATGTCGATTTGTATTGATAATGACTTATCAAAATTAGAATTGAAATAACTTTTTACTTGAGTATCGGTTTTTTTGTCACACGATAATAGTATCAGAAATATTAAAGTTGAAGTTAAAATTCTCAATATTAAATTCAGTTTTATATGCACCACAACGGTTCGCGCATAACATAAGTGGCGACTTAAAATACGCAAGTTTTTCGGTTAAACTTTAAGTTTCTAAAAATACACAAAACTCTCGTTTCAATTACAAATCTCGCCATTTTTGTTATGCGCTGTTACCCAACGTTTTCATTTTCACTTGCTTTTTTCAATTTTATTTTCAGGGTAATAGTCTAATTTTTGATAGCCAATAAGGTCAGGTTCTCCCTCACGGGTATTCCTTAAAAACATTTCTAGGCGTTGCCAGTTGTTATATTCGTCGTAGTCGTAATAATCTACCCAGACTTCTCTCATTAATGAGCCATCTTTCCTAAGAAATCTTTCATAAATTATATCCCCTTGTTTGTTAAACTTACGTTGTTTTATAGGAGCATATTCCATAATGGTGGGATTACCATTAACTATATAATCACTAGAGACTAAATCATTATCCTCATCATACTGGTAAGTTTGGTGTAATATTTCATCTGTAAAATGATAGACCGTGGCTTTGGACACGAGATTCTTATGATTGTACTCATAGGTGATACTCATTTGTTGTAGTGCATTGAATGGCCTATAAAAATAATATGACGCACTACCATTTGGAAACCTATTACTGCCATCTACCATCTCAAAAAAACTATAATGTTCCCTAACAATCCTGTTGATGCTGTCATAATAATAGCGTACTGTTTCGGAAAAATGGGGCTCTTTGTCTCCATTAATGGATTCTCTTTTACGCCTGTACTTTACCCTGTCAATAGAGTCCAGCTCATAGGAGTAATACCTCCAACTGCTTCTAGATCCATTTGGAAGTTCTGTTGTATCTATGGTTTTTGTAGCTAGTGGTGCATATTCGTGTATGTTTGACCAAGTGGTTCTATCGCTATAGTATGTCTCACTCATTTTTAGTTTTCCAGGAACCAAGACATAAGAATTATAGACAGAATCGGCATCTGGCATATTGGCTGGCTTTTTATGGTAATAGACAGATGTCCAATTGGTCGTGGTATCTGGATTAAAAAAATGTAAGGAATCTCTGAACGATCGAGCTTCTAAATATTGTCCTTTTTTGTCAAATACCACATGCCCGCCATAGCCAATTATTTCTTGCAATGGCCTACTTGGTAAAGATTCAATTCTGTTTATAAATTTTTCATTCTTATTAAAGAAAATTCTATCCAAATGTTTTACAGGTCCTTTTAATTTATAACCTTCACTTTTAATGTTTTCTAAGTAATATTTTGGCGGTTGTAATTTCTGGGAGCAGCTTAATATTAGTGCAAACAAAATGATTAAAAAAATCCAAAACGTATAGTTATATTTATTCATTGTGCTTTTTTATATTTATAGATTCTTTATGCTTTATTTTTCTATTTGTCAGTTTGTTTATAAAGTTCAGTTTTAAATGTTGGGTAACGGTTTGCGCATAACGAAAGTGGCGAGCTAAAATGCGCAAGTTTTTCGGTTAAACTTTTCACTTTCTAAAAATACACAAAACTCTCGTTTCAGCAATAAATTCGCCATTTTTGTTATGCGCTGTTATGCAAAGTGTTAACGACCTGCTAAGCCACAAACTTGCTCCACTCCTATTTTCGGTTTATCTTTTTCCACAGAATTAGATTTGAACTTGAAGTCAAAAATCAGAACAAAAATCAGTCTTTATCTATTGAACTAAATCTTAATTATGGAAATAAAAAGTTTATCGTTTCTTTTTTCAGCGTTGTGAAATTCAGTTGGTTTTTTTTGTGAGCAAGTTTGTTTATCAAATTTTCAATGTCGAAATTCTAATAGATTTTTTGCTTTTCGATTATCAATTTTTTCAGCATCTGTTTCATTCAGCTAAAATTTTGGCAAGCTTGAATTTTCGATTTAATCAACTGATTTTGGAAGCAAAAAATTTATCATCAGCGTAATTTTTTATTCAGAGTTCTGTTCAATTCATTCGCAATAAATTTGAACTGAAACTTTAAATTTTTTATTCAATTCTAAATTTCAATTGAAAGCAAAATTTTCATTTTTACATTTTGCATAACGGTTCGCGCATAACGAAAGTGGCGAGCTAAAATGTGCAAAATTTTCGGTTAAACTTTAAGTTTCTAAAAATACACAAATCTCTCGTTTCAGCAAAAAATTCGCCATTTTTGTTATGCGCTGTTATGCTTAGTTTTTTTCAGTTCTGCTACACGTTCAAATATTTCAAAGTGATGTTTTTCCGTTCTTAATTCAATTCGAAAATCATCTTTTGAGTTTTCTATTTCATAAATCTCATTAGTCAGAAAAAGTGGTTTTAATATCATAAACAGCTTATCTAAAAAATCACCTTTTTGAATTTTAATATCAATTACGTATTTATCGGAAAAATCTAATTTTGATAGCGATTTAGAAGTTTGAAGATTAAAAAAATCGACCGTCATTTTTCTTCTAACTTTAAAATTTGACTCAAATATATTTTTGGTTTTCCATTCAGCTGATGTCAAAAGGTTTTGAGTTTTGGTCGAAAGAAATAAATTTCCTGATGTAAAAGTTGATTTTTTATAATTCAGGGTCCAAATATTTGGATTTTTTATCTTTCCAATGACTGAAAACGACCAAGCGTTATAAATTCCTTTTACTTTTCCATTTTTTTCTAAAACAAAATTTTCAAACTTATTACAAAATTCTTTATTCCGAACAAAATAAGGTGAGTTCATTTCACTCGTTGAGCTATTTTGTTCAATCATCAGTTTTTTCGTTTTTAAATTAAGCATAACGTCTCGCGCATAACGAAAGTGGCGACTTAAAATACGCAAGTTTTTCGGTTAAGGTTTTAAGTTTCTAAAAATACATAAAACTCTCGTTTCAAACACAAATCTCGCCATTTTTGTTATGCGCTGTTACCCAACGTATTTTTTATTCCAAGCTTTAAATTTTTCCTTAAAATTATCTTTAAAAATATCAATATCAAAAGTTTGTCTTTCATTCAGATTGTTTACTGAAAACGAAACTCCATTTGCAAAAAGGTTTTCTATACCTTTTATTTTTGATTTATACAATTTATCTGAAACAACCCAAGTCTCGCACTGGAAAAGCATAAGATTAGTCAGTTTACGATGAACTCTGTTCAGGCTTTCTTTAAAGTAAGTATAAAAATATCCTTTTACTTTGCTTTCGTCTTTTTTGTGATAGCCCATTAATAATAACGTTTTCTTTTTATATGGAAATATGTTTATGAAAATTTCGGAAACCCTTTCCATATCTTTACCAAAGAACATTCTATATTTATTCATTTCTTCTGTTGTATCATAATTGAAAAATGAAGACATACAAATATCAATATTCTTTATTTCACGACATTCAAACACGTAAGATTCAGTTTTATTGTCAAAGTCATTCCAAATTTCAGATTCAGTGAAATGTAAGTCGTCTAAGCCAAGTTTTTCTTGCTCAATATGTTGATTTAAAATTGGATTGTCGAATTTATCTGGACTTTTTTGTTTTAAGCATTCGTACATATTTAAGTTTACTTCTTTTCTCCAAATTTCATTATATACAGTCCTTAAAGCAAAAAGTAGGCAAGATTCGTAATCATTAAAATCAATTACTTTAGTTTCAATTTTTTCAAATAAGGCCGTGTCGTGTTGATTACAGAAACAATTAAAAGAATATATGCGGTTTATGCCTGTTCTTTTAAACTGAAATCTAGGAGTTTTAAAACTATTAATTTCTAGCTCCCAAAGATGTTTGTCTGGAGCAATTGTAGACAAAATTCCATTTTTTTGAAGTATGTGAGAATTTATTGATTTTTCATTACAGTTAGGATGATAACAAGTATCAATTTTAGATATTGCTCTACTTTTACATTCATTAAAAAGTTTAGCAAATTCAATCTCTTCTTTAGTCATACTATATGTTGGGTAACGGTTTGCGCATATGGTTTGTGGCGAAGTTAAAAACCGCTCGCCTTTCGGTTAAGTTTTTAATTTTCTAAAAATACTAAAATTATGGTTTCAGCAAGATTTTCGCCATAAATTATATGCGCTGTTGGTTTTCAGTTGCGACACGCTCTGCTTTGAACGTATCAATATTCGACTATCGATTTAAGTGTTTGATTTCTCCAAAAATTGAATTTAAACTTTAATTTAATCATTCGATTTTGAGTTTTGAAAACTATCGTTCAATGATATTTAAGTTCAGCTGGATTTTTGCAAACTCAAATTCATTTTTTTAGCGAAATTTATTCAGCGTGTTGTTCTTCATTCAGCTAAAATTTTGGAAAGCTCGCTAATTGATTTAATCAGAAAATTCTGGAAAGCAAGAAATTTAATTCTATTCAGCGCTTTACATTTCATTCAGTTGATGCGAAACTAAAAATATGATTTTTAAGCAAATCTATCAACGTAATTTTTTCGGAGCAATTGAAACCAACGTCTCGCGCATAACGAAAGTGGCGACTTAAAATGCGCAAGTTTTTCGGTTAAACTTTTTACTTTCTAAAAATACACAAAACTCTCGTTTCAAGCACAAATCTCGCCATTTTTGTTATGCGCTGTTATGCTTTGTGTTTTATTTTCAGCTCGTTATGTCTTTCTAACAACTTATTCAGTAGTTTTATCGAATAATATCGATTGTTTTCAAGAAATGTTTTAAAAATCGGTCTCAAGTCATTTATTAAACCTTTGTCTTTTACTACTGATAATATTCCCAAAGTTCCTATACATTCTATGTCAAAATTTTCGGCAATCTTTCTAGCCTTTTTGTCATCAATGAGTAGAAAATCTGCATTCAATTCTTTGTATAAAATCACAGATTCAGATTCTCCATAATCCATAACAAATGTCAGTTCATTAAATCCTTTAATACTCAAAACTTTTGGCTTAAAAAACTGTTCTATATTGTAGTAAAATTCGGTACTTTTATCCAATGTAATTTCTTTCCAAACAGCTTTCGATATTTTAATTTCATCAAAGAGGTGATTTAAAAGTTCGAGTTTATCGATAATTGCAAGTGAAAAAATTGGTCCCGCGTCGGCAATTACAAGTCCGTTTTTCATTATTTCAATTTTTCAATATCGCTTAAAACATCTTCTTCATTCAAGTTTGAAATTGAGATTTTATTTTTAGAGAGTTCTTTTTCGAATTCGAGTCGTGACATTCCAGAAAGCTGTGCAGCTTTTCCTATTGTCAATTTTTGAAGTTTATATAATTGAATTGCTAATGTTACTTTGATTCGCTTTTTAAGGTCATTTTCTGACTCATTTAAAGCCAAAAGAATATCATTAGGAAAGTCAACCGATATTGTTTGAATGCTCATCTCTATTTACTTTTATTCAAATTTAATGTTTTTCTGTGAAGTTTAATTCTATTTGGGATTTTTTTCAACATAAAGCATAACGTCTCGCGCATAACGGAAGTGGCGAGCTAAAATGCGCAAATTTTTCGGTTAAACTTTTACTTTCTAAAAATACACAAAACTCTCGTTTCAGCACCAAATCTCGCCATTTTTGTTATGCGCTGTTGGCAAATGTTTTTTTTCACCAAAACATATCGTATAAATTTAATGATAAGGTTAAATTATATTTTGGAGGTTGTAATGTACTTTCAGTTCTCAAGTTAAAATTCCATCCGAAATATAAATTCAGAAAGCTGAATAGTGAAAGACCAATTTTCGGCATTAATCTATATTGATAATCTTTATTTGAAATAATGTAATCAGTTCCTATTTGCGCACTAAGTAATGAATAATTTAATTCATATGTTAATTTTCCACCTATCGCATTATGATTACCTGAATTTATATATTCCAAACCAAGTCCAATATTTTGAACAAACAAAAAGAAACCGCCAAAACCTGGATCACTTTCAGGATATGATGAAATAAAGTATGAAATTTCAAATTCAAAATTCTCAAAATAACTAGGAGCGACTTTAATTCCATTTATATTATCCCAAGGATTAAATTTAAATATTTTCTTTTCTTCAGAAAAATCAGAATTCGTTTGGCTATATGTAAATGAAAAACCAATAATGGCAATGATTAAAAATATTTTTTTCATTTTTTCAGCTTTCAAATATTTGCCAACGGTTCTCGGCTATGAGTAGTTGGGGATTTCTTGCCTTAACTTTTCGATTTAGCACTGACCTTAGATTTATATATTAATTTTCGATTAAACACTTAAACCCCAATTACTTATAGCCGATGTTAGCACCAGTATTTTATTCCAATTCGTAAATTAATTTCTTGTATTTATTGTCATTTCTCAAATCAGAGATAATTCTCTTCAAGTCGATAATTTCGTATTCAGATGTTTTTTGGTCATCAACATTAAAGAAAAACACACGTTTAAAACCATTATATTTTTCTAGTTTTTTGATTTTGTCATTAATAGTTTTTGAATTTTTTGTGCTTGACACTTGTGCTATTAGCTTTTCGTTTCCAATTGTCATACCGTAAATGTCAATGTCTTTGTTGTTCCCGCCAGTTTTTAAAAGTTGGTATTGTAATCTATATTCCTTAGGTGCAAACTCAGTCCTTAACCATTCACTCGCTATGATTTCAAGTGCAATATCATCAAATTCGTTATTCTCAATACGGACTATCACTTTGGGAAATATGTTTTTACGCAAAGTATAGTTTTTCCGATATATTGGACTTATAGTAACATTGGAAGGTAAAAGTGTTTGAATAAATGGAAATTTTTCAACGTCTATCTCTTGAGTTTGTTCTAATTCAAAAATTGTATAAAATTCATTTTCATTTCCTATTTTTTCAAATTGAGTTCCTTGAGAAATTATTCCTACTTTACTGCCAGAATTTTTGTAGGATGAAATTATAATTACATCATTTTCTTGAACAGTTTGATTTAATTTATTCCAGCGTTGTGCAAATTGTTGCTTAAGTTTTTGTCCTTTATTTAGATTTTTCCAATCTTCCATATCGGCTTTTGTATCAAATCTAACTCCGATTCGATTTTTACTATAAAAATCTTGAACAATTTCATTTTCAGAGAAATTTATTCTAAACAGAAAAAATTTATGATAAGGTTCTTTATTAAGATAAATGATATTTATAGCATATTGAATAGCCTTAAAATATTTTTCTTTTGAGGGGTTTTGAAGGTAAAATCTAACCAAATATTCTGTTTGGTAACTCATTCCCATATCAATAGAATAACCTTGAAAGTTGTTGTTTTTGTAATCGGGAATTAAACTATTTTTTAAAAAATTGTATAAGTGAACGTAGCTTTCTTGAAATGGCTTATTTTCTTTTGAATCTCTTTCCTTAAGTTCGTTAGTTGGGTCTTTTTCAAATTCAATTTTGAAGAAGTCATTCTGTTTTTTAAATTGTTTATGGTTTTCTTCAAGGTAGCTTTTGATAAGAGTTTTTATAGAATATTCTTTTTTAACTTTGTTGGTTAACTCAACTTTTAGCTCTGATATTGTTTTTTTTAGGTTTTGGTTTTCAAAATCTTTTAAGGCTAAATTTTCCCCAAACCGTAAATGACTAATTAAGAATTGTAAAGTTGGTTTTAATTGGTCAAGGATATACTTGTCTTTCTGTTGTTTATATTTTTGTTGGTATTCTTTTATTACTTGGTCTAGTAGATTCAAATAATTTAGAGAGGCGAGAACACTTAGTTTATTATCAATTGGACTCTTGCCAAATTCGTCACTTAATTTGTCAAATAGACTTCTATATTTTTTTCCATTTAAAATTTTTTCTATGTTCATAGTTGAGTTTTTGTCAATATTGGTGCTAACGTTTCGCGCATAACGAAAGTGGCGACTTAAAATGTGCAAGTTTTTCGGTTTAACTTTAAGTTTCTAAAAATACACAAAACTCTCGTTTCAGCAATAAATTCGCCATTTTTGTTATGCGCTGTTGTATGCCGTTTTTTTTTCGAATCAACTTTATTAATCAACTAAATTTCAATACGAATCAGTCAAATAAATAGTTTATTTAAATAATAATCCTTAAATCTATAAATTAATTTACCAATAAGGTTTTCCCCACAAACTATCTACATTTCTTTTATGAAAATAATGTTCCTTTCTTTTCAAATTTTCCCAACTTGCAGCTCTACTACGTGGCTTTGTTTTAGCCTCTAAAATAGTAAGCGAATCAATTATTTCAAACACATAGAACCTATATCTTCCACTTGGAACAAAAAATTCCGCAAGTATTTTTCCATCATCAAAAGTATAATACCCAACTGTGGCTCTGTTAAAAGTTGAAAAATCTGAATCTTCAAACTCTTGGTCATCTTTAGCTCTAGACAAAACATGACCGCTATCAAAAAATCGTAAAAAACTATATGAGTTATCAAAATGATATGGACCCGCATGTACTTCTCCATAATTAATAACATATACAGCTGTAGTATCAATCAAAAACTCGCCTTCATGTTCTTTCAACTTTCCCTTTAAGCTAAAATCAGGTTCTTTTGGAAAAAGTGTGCCATAACTATTTGTATAAGTTTTTCGTTTATTTGGATTAGGTCTAAGGAAACCATCACCATCTAAATAGATATTTCCACACGAAGTAAAGTAGAGAATTAAAATGGAAAATATTGAAAAATTCAGTACAATTTTAATTTTATGCAATTTTATATTTTTAATCAATTGGATTTTAATTTTAAAACTAAATTTTGTTCATAAATGGCATACAACGTCTCGCGCATAACGAAAGTGGCGAGCTAAAATGCGCAAGTTTTTCGGTTAAACTTTAAGTTTCTAAAAATACATAAAACTCTCGTTTCAGCAATAAATTCGCCATTTTTGTTATGCGCTGTTGTAAGCAGTTTTATTTATTCAGCACTATTCTATCAATCATAACAATCAATATTATTGTTCCAAATATTATTAATGATAATTTTGTCGGCTTGTATTTTTTCCAAAAAAACTTTGCTGTCAAAAAAACTAAGAGCAGAATTGTAATAAAAATAGTTATAGAATATATCCAAAACTCAGGATTTGATGTCATATTATATGAGCTGTAATTCATAAAATCATAAAATATCACTGAAGTCGAAAACCCGAGTGAAAACCAAAATAATAGAGTCAAAAGCCATCCATTAGTTTTGTAAAAAAACCAATTTATTCCACCAACAATTCCTATAATACCAAGTATTAGTGAAAAATATTCGTTAGTGATAAATTCATAATAATCCACTTTGCCTTTTGAAAAAACATATTCGTTTAATCCAGAGTCAAAATCATAAAAGACTCTCCAATATGTTGCATAAAGAATTACAATTCCAAATAAAAATTGAAACACACTAGTCAATTTTTCAAATATCTCCCAGTCATTTTTCATTGAAAAAGAATCAACTTTTTTCAAAATATGATTTTATTTATTATCATTTGAATTTAATCTTAGATGTTTATTTTCAGCTCAAATTGCTTACAACGTTTTGCAGCTACCCGAAGGTGGCGATTTCGAAGCGATTCACTTTCAACCAAGCACAAACCTTGATAGAAACACAAAGCTTGGTTTAACCACTGAACCGCCACTTTTGGGTAGGTGCTGTTATAGGGCGTTTTTCTTGTCATTCCTTTGTCGTCAGGTTAATTTCTATTTGTCCACCAAGTCCACAAGCCAACATATAAGCAAAATATTTTCCGTCCTTCAAGTTTGTCAAGTCAAAAGTTGGTGGGCAATCAGAATATGATATTTCGCTTTTCTGTATTGCTTCGTTCTCTTTCGGAATTCCTGTTTGTTTTGACAGTGTAACGGTAGTCGCTGTCCCACCGCACGGCATAAATAAATACCAATTTTCGTCATTTGAACTACGAATAAAAGTCAACGGTTTGCATTCTCCTTTACCCGTCTCACAACCTTCCCAATAGTCAAAGTCCACAAATGATAGTTTTACTTTCTCAATCCCCTTTTTTGCGTCATAGTCAGGAAATATATAATAGTCAGTCGTCTTCGTGTCGCCTGTGTAGGTTGTCAAGTTAAGTAATGCCGTGTCAGGTGCATTTTGAAATTCATTGTAAAAGTAATAACCGACTTTAATGGTGTCATTGGTCAAAGTTCCTTTAACAACTTTAATTACTTTATACTCGGCTATATAAATTTTGCTTCCTTGTCCTGGTGAAATTTGTTTCGCAATGACTTTTATTGTGTCATTGTTTGCTTGTCCATAGGTCAAGAAAGTGAAAAGTGTCAATATGATTGTCAGCGTAAATTTCATTCGTTTCAGTCGTCTTTTAAAATGCCCTATAACGTTCTTGGCTATGATGTCGTTGCGGAATCATCCGCAGGATTATTCCGCTTAAGAACGAAAATACAACTTTAAACTGGAATTTTCAACAGAAAATTCCAACCCGCAATGCATTATAGCCGTTGTTACCAATAGGTTTTATATTCAGTTTGAGTATTATTTATTTTCGTTCTGCTATTGAATTCGGTTGAGTAGAGCAGAAGTTTTGCTATATAAATCTCGATTTAAAAATCTGTTTTCAAGAGTAAATTCATCTGTTTTCAAACTTGCTAAAATTCCACTGAGTTTTTTAGAGTTTTGCTATTCAGCGTTTTGATTTTCAAATTCAGATAGCTGCTCAATGCTCAACTAAAAATCAATTTCATTTGTTTTCAACGCAATTCATTTTTCAGTGTTTGAGTGATAACATCCAATTTTTAAAGCTTATTCCATTTTTCAATTTTATCAGAGTCAATTCAGATTGTTAGAATTATCGAAACATGAATTTTATCTCTAAAAAATCTTTGAAATCAACTTATTGGTAACGTCTCGCGCATAACGAAAGTGGCGACTTAAAATGAGCAAGTTTTTCGGTTAAACTTTTACTTTTATAAAAATACACAAAACTCTCGTTTCAGCACAAATTTCGCCATTTTTGTTATGCGCTGTTAGCATTAGTACTTTTCCGAGTGGCTTTTATTATTTTCATTTTGTATTGGCTCAACAGTATTAGTCCTAAGCCTATCAATTGCACTTATAATTTCAGATTCTTCTATGCTATTCCACATCGGATGAGGATAATAAAGCCTTCCAATTGTCATGTGTTTTTTAGTGAATTTGATGCCGTTTTTCTTTTTTTTACTCAAACCATCAAAGGTGTAAATTTTTATGCAAGCTATGCTTTTAAATGAATACTCTTTTAATATAATTTTTGAGTCTTGGTAGTTTCTTAATGCAAAGGAAATTTTTTCGTCATCGTCATTAATATCAAATGCTACAATTAGTTTTTTTCGAAGATAAATAAGCCTAAAAAACATATAAAAGAAAACCATTATCAAAAAAGCAATAATTGTCGTTTTAATTAACTCTTCACCATTCATTTGCTTTATTCCGTCAATAAATCTATTAAAAACTCGTAAATAAAAATCTGAAACGTAGTATTTCCCTTTTGAATAGTAGCTTACAATAAAAACAAACGATAAAAATCCAATAATCAGAGATACTAAAGCTTTATATAAAGTATGCTTGTCGCAGATTGGCTTATCATAGTAATTGGATTTAAATTTTAATTCGTTCATTAAATCTTTATGGTTTTTTCATTTTGAGTATAAATCTAATTTTTAACACGTATATTTTTCAGTATTAATGCTAACGTCTCGCGCATAACGAAAGTGGCGACTTAAAATGCGTAAGTTTTACGGTTAAACTTTTACTACCTAAAAATACATAAAACTCTCGTTTTAGCTCTAAATCCGCCATTTTTGTTATGCGCTG
Organism: Psychroflexus planctonicus; assembly: GCF_014640195.1. GTDB lineage: Bacteria > Bacteroidota > Bacteroidia > Flavobacteriales > Flavobacteriaceae > Psychroflexus > Psychroflexus planctonicus. The sequence goes on along the minus strand of NZ_BMGM01000002.1, from coordinate 309,276 downwards.
TTGTAACACGTTTTATTTTCCTATTTTAATAATCTTTTTACTAGTATCCATGATAAGTTCTCTTATCAATGGTTTACATTTGTCCGTTTTATATTCGTATTTATTATCTTTTAATTTAGCAGGTAAATCATTTATAGTTTTCTTTAAATCTTCCCAGATTAAATTATATTCTAAATTTTCTGATTTTTTAATTAAATTGATTGAGATTGGTAACATATCAATTTCTCGAAATGATGAATAAAAAACACTTTCAGATAATTCGTTTGACATTCTAAATATTTTATCTATTTGACTTGAATCATAATTAATAATTATAAAGCTTAAAATTGATGCAAACTCATTAAATTCAAAACCACTAGTTTTCTGATATGGTTTTTCTTTTTTGTTAATAAAATGATTTTCTATCTGTTCTATTTTAACTTGAGTTAACGAGGACTTCAGTAACTTGTTTTTTACCATTATTTCTTCTAATGCCAATAACTCCAACGGATGTAAGCTTTCTTTATTATCATATATTTCATTTAGTTTTTCATTACTTTGAAGCTTATAAAAGTTTTTTCCTTGAATATACTTTTTTTTTGCGTTTGTATTTTCTTGATTTCTTAGTCTTTCAAATTTTGATTCATCTGATTTCAGACTTTCATTATCTATTAATTCTTTAAAGTAATCTGAACCCCTTTGAAATATGGGTAAAACAAATACAATAAATAATATTAAGCAACCAAGAAAGACAAATATGATAATCATAAATCAAAATATAGACAAACCATTGTTCCTAAATAAATTTGTAAATAAAATATCAAAAATATCTGTATTTATTACATTTTTGTAAACAAATTTATCTTCAATTATTCCAAAAAATTTAGTTCCTTTTATAAATCCAAACTCATAAGGATCACTAACATTGTTGCTATACCCCCCATATTTTACACCAGTTATTAATTTACCTGTTTTAAATTTTTCATTAAAATTTCCTTCTAATTTACCATTAACTATCATATCACCATTATCATAAATTTTTGCACCTTCATAAATTTCAATATAACCTATTTGTTTTAAAGTTTTTATCGATTTTTCCAATCGATACTTCTTAGTTTTTTCAAATAAGAAGTTGTGGATAAACTTTTGTTTTTTTATAAATTTCCTATGAGTTTTAATTAATCCTGTTTTAAACGAAAAGTCATTAAATGCATATATTAACTCATCATCCATTAAAATAATATCACTCTTAGATGCATTCACAAAATAAGTTGACTCAGAATTAATTTCAAAACCGTTCATGGCTTGTCGCGCATTACTTGAAATTATATGTGTAATATCTTTGTAAAATACTTCGACTCCATCTATAATATAATGATCTGAAAAAAATATGCAATTTTCATCTAAAACAAATGGTTGGAGATCTGTTGGAATTTCAAATTTATTCATTAGTCATTTTATTAAATGTGTTACAACGTCTCGCGCATAACGAAAGTGGCGAGCTATAATGCGCAAGTTTTTCGGTTAAACTTTTACTTTTATAAAAATACACAAAACGCTCGTTTCAGCAATAAATTCGCCATTTTTGTTATGCGCTGTTGTACACTGGCTTTTTCTTTCCGCAAACTTGCTAGCGTTGGCAAAGCCATACTCTTTTGCAATTTTGGCTTGTGTTGTGGCTGAAGCGAATTGCAAATGTGTATGGCTTTAAGCGTTGGCTAATCATTCAATTCATTTATTAAATTGACTATTCCAATATCTACTATTTCATATAGCTCTAAAGTTAGCGTGTCAATTTGATTTTCCAGTTGGGAAACAAGTCTTTTGACTGCTAATGATTGAACTTCTGCATAAAGATTACTTAACCTTTCTGTTTTAGTAGCTATTTCCTGTGCAATTTGAGTTTTCCGTATGCTATTTATAATTGGAAATGGAATTGAATGGATAAAGGTTCTGTCAATTCCCTTATATCCGCCACTTTTAGGACTTCCTTTTAATTCTATAAGGGCTGAAATAACTTTAGAATTTAAGATTCCTAGAATATTGTAATAATTATAATCGTTTTCTTCATCGTTAAGGATTAATCCATAACCACCGCCACCACCTTCTCCGCTGCCAGTAAAATAGTATTCTCCATTTATGTCAATACTAAATCTACTACCAAAACATAATGAAGGAAGGAGTAATTTTTTTGAATCAAATAACAAGTGGTTTTTTTTATAAATAAACTTGTAAAAATCGTTTCCTTTCAAAGCTTCTTTCTCATTGAGAATAGTTTTACACTTTTCAAGATATTTCCATGTTTCAGGATAAGTAGTTTTTAATACTGTTTCTGAAATAAGTTCACTTTTATTAGTTGTAAGGTTATTTTCATAAGGAAAAAGTAAGACTCTATTTGAATTTATTTTATATCTAAAAAGGTTTCTAGAGCCTTTAACCATTTTTTTAATTAGTCCTTTTTCAAAAATATGATTAGAGTCAAGAGCTTTTGAATAACATGTAATGAAGCTTTCATTTTCTTCTACTATTTCTAATAAAAAGACATTATTTATGCTTGGTTGAAGACCAACAAATATTTTCTTTAAATTACTTAAATCTTTTAGCGGAATAGAATTGTTAGAAATATTTTCTATAAACTTATCGTGAATTTCAAAAGCAGCAAAATACCAAGGTGAAGAACCTAAAGAATCTTTGTCAAAAATTGATGGAACTTGTGCTTCATCTTGAAAATCATTTTCAGGGTCTTCAAAATTGAAATATTTCAATTCATTAGATTCAGTTTGTTCCGCATCTAGATATAAAAGACAAGTGTAAGTTGTAGAATTATCAAATACCTGATAATCATCAAAATAAACTATTTTAGATAATAGGTTATTATTGCTAATTATTTCTCTAAATTTTTCTCCATATTTCGCACGAAGAACTGTATTAGGTATTATATAACCTATCTTTCCTGTTGGTGACAATACGGAAATAGCTTGCTCTACGAACAAAATTGATAAATCAAAATTACTAAAAGCAAAGTCATATTTATTTTTAAGAAATAATTGATATTCTTCTGGATACAACTCTTCTAATAATTGAATTCTAAGGTAAGGAGGATTTCCTACGATAACATCAAACTTATTTAAACCTTCATCAGCCCAAGCAAAAGGATTAATAATATTAATTGTGTCAATACTAGCTTCTGAATAATTGTCAAAGAATGATAAATCTACAATTGAATTACCGCAAATTAGATTCTTATCTAAAGAAGGCAATAATGGTTGTGGAGAATTATCTTCGTTAAAATTCTCTAGCATAGTGAAGTAAAGGCTCATTTTTGCTATTTCAATAGCCTGAGAATCTATGTCAATCCCAAAAATATTTTTTTGTAACAAATTCTTCTTAGATTCCATCGTAAGGTTTTCGTTTGCTTTAGAATCGGTAAATAAAAGTTCTGGAGAAAGAGAAGAAGAATTGCTTTCATAAAATTGTATTATCCTTTTATAACTTTTAATTAAAAATATTCCTGAACCACATGAGAAATCTATGATTTTAGAAATATCAAATTCTTCATTTGGAGACTTGTCTGAAAGAAACACATCTAAGGTATCGTTTAGGATTTCGTCAACAATATATTCTGGTGTGTAATAGATTCCACCAGCTTTTTTAATTTCTGGTTTAATTTCTAGTGAAACATTCTCATCAATAACTGTTATTCTTTTCGCAAGATATTGCTCAAAAATACGACCCAATATTTCGATACTAATTTTGCTAAAATTATATGGGCTTTCAGGATAATACAGTTTTAATATATTATCTTTTATTACTTCTTTGTTGAGATTTATTTTATCAAATAATGGATATTCATGAAAAAGTAATCCATTAAACTTTAAGTTCAACTCTGAGCAAAGGTTTTTTAAAGAGTCTACAAAATCATCTTCGCTGCTGTCTATTAAAACTCTTAATCTCTCAACATCTTCTATCTCGTTATCTTCAAGAAATCTAATAAAAATTATTATGTCCAGTAAGCGTTGAGTAGCTTCATTTATTTCTTTTTCGTTTAATTCATCAGAAGTTTCTTGAAATATACTTTTTGCAATATTTAATCGTATTAACTCTAAATCCGTTAAAAAGACTGTATCTAATAATAATTCTCCTTTTTTAAGTATGTAACTGTAGTCTGTTGCATCTAAATCAATATCTAAATCATCTCTACGATTAGTAAATAATTTTACAAGTGATTTTTTAAATACAGATTTTTTACTAAAGTTATTCCAGATGTAATCGAATTTATCAATGTAATCGTTATAAGTACAGCTAAATATTAAATCTTCATTGATTTGGTTAAAATTTGGTTTTGTTGAAATATCATAAATTCTTATTTCTTTGAAATTTGTTAAAATTACAAACGGAATTTTGGATAAAAACCCATACGATTTTGCTTGAAATACATGTTTTGGATTGTCTAAATTTTCAGATGGTTTTTTTGCTTCAACAACAAATTGGTGTCTGTTTTTAATTTTAAATATATAATCTAAACTTTTAGTTGTTTCTCCTTCGACTTTAAGGGAATACTCTACTAATACATCTCTATCATCAGCAGACATACTTTCTGGTAAGCCTGAAATTTTCCATCCCAATGCTTCAAAGAAACCATCTATAAACTCCTTTCTAGCTTCTGCTTCTTTATTCGCATTACTCTCCCAAGTTTCTATGTTTTGCTTGTAATATTTAACAAGCTGTTCAATTTTATTTAAGGCTTCAGTTTTGTTCATTATTATAGCTAGATAACAGTTCGAAAATTGTTTTTAAGTCATTACTAGATACTTGATTAGTATGACAAAAGGAGTTAATTAAATTATTGAATTCTCTTGAAGTAATAAATTTTAATAAAGCTTTTAATTTGGATTCAGTACCATTTATAAAATTCACATGATTTTCCAAAACATAACCGTTAGAAAATCTTTTATCCTTATTATCAATTATAGTTGCAATCATTCTATCGATGTTTCCAATAGGAGACATCCTACGATAAATTATAAGTGTGTCATTTTTCACATATTTTGATTTGTTCGGAATGCAATATGGGAATGTTGAATTTCTTTGATTTTCTAAATTAATACCATCATTATTTATATTTGGACCATTAATCAATGGAATTGATTTTGGTACTTTTTTATAAAAGCAAGATTCTTTATTTTGATTCCAAACAAAGTTTCCTGTTTTGATTTTATATGAAGAAAGGTGTTTTACAATTGGCTTTTGAGATAACTTTCTAAAGTTTTCGTATTCTTCTTTATTCTTAAAAAGAGGAATAACTTTTAATGAATTTTTAAAAATATTGGTGTCAACAGAATATCTTGTAATATTTGTTAATGAATTATTTGATACACCAATATTATAGTTTTCAGTTTGGTTTCTTTTTGTAGCTAAAAGAAGCATAATATCTTGCTGTACTGAAAATGATTTTTCATGCTCTTTATTTGTTATTATTAAATCAACAGAAAGATTTTGCATTATTTCTTGTCTCATCTTCTGATAGTAAAAGCCAGATAGGATAGATTGTGGTATGATAAAACCGAGTTCTCCGTTTGGCTTTAAATGCTGTATACTCCAATGCAAGAATAAATTATGAATATAATTGTGTCCATAACTAACACATTTACAAATATTATTTTCTTCATGAGGGTCTATCCTGAAATATGGAGGATTTCCAATTATCAAATCAAATGTTTCATTATCATTTGAAATACAACTTAATGTTTTTAACGTGTTTTGAATTCTAATATTTGGGAAATGATATGGGTTTAAAAAGACATCATCATAATTTACGATTAGCTTTCCTAGTAAAATTTTAGAAACAATTATTGGAAAAGGAAATATATCATAACCAAAAATATTGTTTCTAAGTTCGGACAATTCATTTTTGCTAGGTTGGTTATCAATTATTTTTTTTAAATAGTGAAATAGAAAAAAACCAGCACCACTTGAAGGGTCAATTACTTTATTATTAGGATTGATTTTAGTTTGTAAATTGTCAAGAAGAATATTAATTAGATTCTCGTTAGAATAGTACTCTCCATATTCTCTTGTGTTAATAACAGGAAAGTAGTTGTCAATTTGATTGAAAATATAAGAAACAGAGTCAGTGTCATTAAATTTCAGCTCATCTCTAAATCTTAGAGCGAATGGATAAAACTCTATTATTTCTGGAATTTGTTCGGCAATGTTAACTGGTAAAGGAACACTATCAAATATTTTACAAAGCGTTAAAAGTTCACTTCTATATCTTTCTAGGAAGTCTGTTTTTTCTGTGTAAATATTTTTAGGTTTGACATGAGATGTAATAATATAATGACCAATAATTTTTTCAGAATCCTCTGATTTCAAATATTCATCTACAACATAATCTATGTTTATCCTTTCTTTTTTTAGTGATTCTACAATCATAAATTCTTATTGCTTTTTTATATATTTTATTTGGTCTTCTGCAACTTTTAAAGCATTTAATCCTTCTTTTTCGTCTTTAACAATATCGTAGACTTTCGTAGCTATCCATAATGCTTCGAGTTCAGACAAGGAATAATAGAAGGTTTCACTAATTGTTGTTAAGTGTTCTCTTTTTAAAGCTTTTTGATTACTCTCAATCTTACTTAAATATCCATCTCCTATTTCAAGAATAGCAGCTAATTGCCTTTGAAGCATGCCTGAATTTTCTCTTAATTCTTTAATTTTTTGTCCAAGTGTCATTTTACCATTTTTAGACTTGACTAATTTAGGTCAAATCTAATTGTTTTTTTTCAGAGTAAGGTCAAAAGCGTTGGAAAATTTTAGCTCTTTTGGTTTTTAGAGCGTTGGAATTTAGCGTTGGCAAAAACCGAATGTGCTAAAATATGCGGCTGGTTTTCAGCTTGTGTACAACGGTTTGCGTATATAATTTGTGGCGAAGTTAAAAACCGCTCGCCTTTCGGTTAAACTATTAAGTTTCTAAAAATACTAAAATTATTGTTACAGCAAGATTTTCGCCATAAATTATATGCGCTGTTACCAAAAGTTGTTAGCGTCCTGCTTGTCTACAAACTTGCTCTACTCCTATTTTCAGATTATCGTTTTTCATTCAATTTGATTTGAACTTTTAATTGAAATTCAACGCAAAATTCAGTTTTTTCTATTGAGCAAAATCTTAATTATGAAAGTCAAATCGCTATCAATTCAATTTTCAGCGTTTTGCTTTTCAATTCAACCAGAATTTTGGCGAGCTGTAAATTTCAATTTAATCAACTACTTTTGGAAAGCAAAAATCAATTATTTCAGCGTTGTATTCTATCAAATTCAAATCAATTCAATCGCAATAAAGTTGAATTGAAAATTATCTTTTGTATTTAATTCTTAGTTTCAATTGGAAGAAAATTTTTCAATCACAATTTTTGGTAACGTCTCGCGCATAACGAAAGTGGCGACTTAAAATGCGCAAGTTTTTCGGTTAAACTTTTAGTTTCTAAAAATACCAAAATTTTCGTTTCAGCACCAAATCTCGCCATTTTTGTTATGCGCTGTTGTGCTTTCGTTATTTTATTTCAACTGTTTTAAATATTTCTTTCAATTCACTTTTGTTAAATTCCATATCTGACTTTATTCCAATTGACAATTCATTTTTTAAATCTCCATAAATTGGTTCAAAATTAATACTGGAAATATTCGGATTTTCTCTGTCTTTCCATAGTGCGATTGTCCTTTTATAATTTCCAACTGTATCAATAGTCAATTCGTAATTTTCAAATTTTTCTCGTTCTTCATCTGGTACACAGAAAGGAATTTTAAATTCAACTTTTTCATATTCAAATGTGTAATAATACTCACAATTATTTTTGAAATCATTTTGAGTAGCTATGCTATCAGTCATTCTATGTAAAGTTAAATTCTCTACTTTTTTGATGATTTCTCTTGGATTTATTCCGCCATTTTCGTCTTCATAAGGTTTTAGTTCAATTTTGTTGAAAAACTTTTGGGTCGTTTCAAAGTCCATTCCTTTTCGGCTTTCTTCAATATAACTTTTTTCGTCTAAAGGTGGTTTTGGTGAATACCAACCATAATCAAAAAAGAAAGTAGATTTTCCGTTTTTAATTTCTCCGACAAAAGAGTCAGTTCCGTCAATCTTTTTATATTTAAAGTCGGTTGGCAGAATAATACTGAATAAGTCAAAGTCAATTAAGTGACTTTTTCCGTCATTTTGAGAAATGTAATTTACCCCGTTATCACAGCTAATTAATAGCAGAAATAAAAATAATATGACAAAGTTTTTTTTCAGTTCGAATGTTTTTTATAATGAAGCACAACGTCTCGCGCATAACGAAAGTGGCGACTTGAAATGCGTAAACTTTTCGGTTAAACTTTAAGTTTCTAAAAATACACAAACCTTTCGTTTCAATCACAAATCTCGCCATTTTTGTTATGCGCTGTTAGCAGCCGTAATTTTATTCATTAGTTTCATTTTCAGTCTTTATTTTTCTTTACTATCATCTAAAATTCGATTTAGTTGTTGCTCATCAATTTTAGGAATCATAAGCATTATTATCCAAATGAATGAACAAATTAAAGCAGAACCAAAAATCCATGCCAGCTTATTTCCATTTCTATTTTCAAATTGTTCATTAACTGCTTCAAGAACAATCGCATTTGGTGTGTAAATTGGGGTAGATTTTATTGCATCAATAAATCCTTTTCTTTTTTCTGAATCTCTAAGCCTATTTAAATAAACAAAATCAGATATATTTTTGTTATTAAATTTTTTAAGACTATGATTTAAAAAAAATTGATATATCTTTTTTTTTCTGCGTGATTCAAGATTGTTACCAATTTTTTCTTGATATTTTACACCTAACCAAGCTGAAGGCACAGCTTTCAGCGTGTCACTTTCTTTTTCATAAATTGGCACTGAAAAATATATATGCATATTGAAATTGTCGCTAAATCTGTCATTTACATCTAATTCTGAATGAATTCCAATTACATTCTTATCTATATAATAATTATTTAAAATGTAGTATTTTGAATGTTCAAATTTATTAATTTCGTTAATTGATTTTAGCTCTGTCAATTTACCTGTTGCTGACACAATATATTTTTGAGCTATAATAATAGGAGTTGCCATGGCCATCCATAACATAATTGTATAAAAATCACTCCAACTACCACGTTTCGTATCAAGTTTTAGAATTTTAAATCTAGGCCTTAAAATAAACAAATTGAGAATTCCAGTTAAAACAATAGGAATAACAAAATCTGTAATTTTTTTATTTAATTGAAATAATTCCAAATCAACAAAAATTAACCAATGTAAAAACGTGTATCCAGTAATCAATCCTAAAAGCATCAGGATAAATGGCTTAAAAAGTAAATTAATTTTATCTTTCAACTATAGTCTTGATTTATTATGGCTGCTAACGTCTCGCGCATAACGAAAGTGGCGACTTAATATGCGCAAGGTTTTCGGTTAAACTTTATGTTTCTAAAAATACACAAAACTCTCAATTAAACTCTAAATTCGCCATTTTTGTTATGCGCTGTTGTGGTGCGTACTTTTTCCACTATGTTGTTCGGTGCAATTTCAATTTGTTTTTCACCGCAAAGTTCATTTTTTGGTCAAATTCCTAAAAAAATTGCGCTATTCATTTCAATTCGAGTAGAATTTTAATTTTTTCGGTTATCCATTCTGGAGACAAGCCCAAGCGATAGAGTTCGATTCAAATTCAGTCGATTATTTTTATCATCACATTTAATTCAACGTAACACTTTTCAATCTGCTCTGTATTTCAATTTTCAGCCAGAAGTTGAAGTTCAGCAAAATTTTCGATTGGTAGCCGAAATTTTGGCAATCAGTTCAGCATTCTGTTTTTCATTCACATTTTGGTATTCAGATTGATTTTCAATTATAACCAAAACTTGGGCTTGTCTCATACTTTCAGATTTTCATTTCACGCAATTTTTTCCAATCAGTTAATTTTTTGTTATTCGGTTGTCATGAACTCAAAATTTGATTTTAAATCTAACGTTGATTTTTTTCAGTATGCACCACAACGGTTTGCGCATAACGAAAGTGGCGAGCTAAAATGCGCAAACTTTTCGGTTAAACTTTAAGTTTTTAAAAATACGCAAAACTGTCGTTTCAGCACAAATTTCGCCATTTTTGTTATGCGCTGTTGTGCATAGTTATTTTTTATTCCAGTTCTGTTCAAATTGGTCGATATATTGCAAGTATCTTTTGTCTTTAGTTGAGTACTTTCTTGTCAGTTCAGCCCATTCATCAAATTTCTTTTTGTTCTTGAGTTTGAAATAAGCTTGAGCCATATTAACTGACATTTCACTTTTTTCAAAGTCGTTGTCTGACATTTTAATTCCTTTTCGATATGTTCTATCAGCATCTTCCACTTTATTTAAACCTAAATATGAATATCCCAATTCTCTGAAAAAGTAATAGTTTTTAGGGTTACTCTCAATTGCTTTTTCCAAAATCGGTATGGCTTTTTCGAATTGTCCCAAATGATTGTAAGCATACGCTAACTCAAATTCAAGTCCATCAAAATGAGGTTGAATTTCGTAAGCTTTTAATAGTGGTTTTAGAGCTTGTTCACAAGCACCAACGTGGTTGTAATGATAACCTTCCTGTTTTAAATAATCCACTTGGTCAGAGCTTTCTTTGTAAATCGATAACCATTCAGGTTCTTTAGGTAAATTCAGCGCAGAAATTTGATTATCGGTCAAAACAGAAACCAAACTTGTATTTGGTTCTAGTCGATATTTCATAAACCCAACTGTTGAATCTCGTTTTATATTTATTAGCTTTTGCTCTTTTATTTGAAATTTAGTTTCGTAATTAAAGGTGAAACCTGCTTGATTATCCAAATAAATGAATCCATAAGCGTAAGTTGAATCCGTGTCTTTTTTTGGAAATGCAACCCATTTGTCGACTGCGTCAAAATATTTGGTGTCAAATTTTAATTCAGTCAAATCATTTTGTGAAAATCCAATATTTGAAATCAATATCAGAGCTAAAATTGTTATTCTCATAGTTTTTTTCATAATTATGCACAACGTCTCGCGCATAACGAAAGTGGCGACTTAAAATGCGCAAGTTTTTCTGTTAAACTTTTTACTTTCTAAAAATACGCAAAACTCTCGTTTCAGCAATAAATTCGCCATTTTTGTTATGCGCTGTTGTACAACGTTTTATTCCGTTAATATATTTTTAATTTCCTTAATCGAATTTGTATAATCAGACATTTTTCGTTCATTCCCAATATGAATTGGAGTTGTATTCAGTCGGTTTGTTAAATCTTTTATTGGCATATTTTCTAAACTGCCAAATTCATATTTCCACCATTCTAGAGATTTCAAGTTATGGTTTTGAAATCCAGTTGTACTTCTGTCATTGTCAGTCGGAAGAAAATCCAGTCCACCAATAATTGAGTCCAGAACTTCAAAGTCTAATATTATTCCGTCATAAATAAGTTGTCCGAAAAGAGCGTCTTTAAAAATCCGTTCAATATTGCTCAATTCCGATGCTTTGATATCGGTCAGGATTACGTTATATTTCGTCAGTCCATTTGTTATTAGCCAACATTTTTTTCGATCAACGTAAAATACCGTTGCATTCCATTTTCCAAGTATTCCATCTTCGGCTATTTTCTCTTCCGAAATCAGATTCTTAATTAACTTTTCAAGTTTTTTAGTTATATGGATTTTCGTTTTCATTTTTTAATGTTGTACAACGTCTCGCGCATAACGAAAGTGGCGACTTAAAATGCGCAAGTTTTTCGGTTAAACTTTAAGTTTCTAAAAATACACAAATCTCTCGTTTCAGCACTAAATTCGCCATTTTTGTTATGCGCTGTTGGTAACAGTATTTCTGCGTTCTGTTTTTTTCGCAACGTTTTCAATTTATATTTTTTTCAAATAATGATTGATAAACTCTAAATTCAGTCGAAAAAATTGCGTTTCCAAGTTCATATTTTCAGCTCGTTTTTCAGAGTTCATTTTTCAGTAAACTTGCTCAGACGGAAATTGAAGTGAAGACAAATTTTTCATTTATTATCAATTTCGGGATGTTCAATTCAAAGCAATCAATTTAAGCAAGTTTGTCGGTTTTCATTTTCAGCCAAAAGTTGAATTTTTACCAAATTTTCAATTTGTAACCAGAATTTTGGGCGAGATGAAATTCGTATTCAATTTCCACGCAATTTTTTCATCAGTTGATTTTTCGTTTTTCAGTTGATTGAAATTCTAAATTTGATTTTATTTAAAATGTTTCTTAGAACTCATATTGTTACCAACGTTTTGCGAATAACTAAAGTAAGAGGTTAAAATGCCTTGACTTTCAGTTATTTATGTTGCTGTTGTTATTGGCGACTACTTTTGGGATTGTCGTTTAGCCCTTATTTTTGTTATGCGCTGTTAGCGAGCGTATTTTCTTTTCAGAGTGTTGCTTTTTATTCGTATTGTTGTTTTCTAAACTTATAGTTATGAAATTAGATAATATAATCTCAGATATTGAAAAGACATTAAATTCAAATCAAAGTGTTGACGATGAAGTTGGTCTAGGTATTTATCTTACCGAAAGTTCAGTAGAATATCATTGGTATCTGAATAACTTAGAAAATCATAAGTCAGACTATTCAATTAGAGTTGAATCGGAAGATGATGCATTTAAAATAATTAGTAAATTTTCTGGAGAAAAATACGAAGATGTTAAAAAAGGAATAAAGAGATTTAATTCATATTCTTTAAAACAAGATTTATATCTTCATTTACTAAAAAGCTTTAAACGTAAATAGTACCTGAGTCTTCTCCATTAAAATTTTCATTTATAAACTTGGCGACTCCTTTATTTTCGTTTGTTTTAAAATCGTCATTTATTATAAAATGAATTGATTTTTTGATTCTGTATTTTACTCCTTTCAGTCCTTTTAACAATTTCTCAATTTCTTCATCTGATTTTGTTTTATCATCTTTTTTAAATGTTTTGTAAGTTTTCTCCATTTCAATTTTTTTTCACAACGTTTTTCAATTGTTAGTTATGGTTTTCGTATATGCTCGCTAACGGTTTGCGCATATGGTTTGTGGCGGGCAAAAATGAGCAATTTTTTCGGTTAAGGTTTTACGTTTTTAAAAATACAAAAACTTTGGATTTTGTCACTAATTCCGCCATAAACTATATGCGCTGTTATGCAACGGTTTTTTATAATTTTTTCTTATTCGGATTCTTTCTGTTTGAGAACAAAGAAACAATCTCAATTGATTTTTTATTAATTCGGTAATAAAGATTATTATGTTTTTCAACTACAGCTTTTCGAATATTTTTTTTCTCGAATGATACTGGGAAAATTTCGGGTGATTTAGAAATCAGTTCTATTGTATGGTCTAATTTGGCTGAAAATGTCCTTAATTCTCTTTCAGTCCATTTGTTTTCAAGGTATTCAATAGTTTCTTTAAGTTCTGATTTTGCGTGGTCAGTCCACAGTATTTTATAACCACTTTTCATAAATTTCTTTCACGTTTGAGTGAGAAGTCAGTTTTCCATTATCAGCATCTTGAATTCCTTTTTCAATGGACTCTTTTTCACTTGCAGAAATTTCACTCCACCAATCGTTTTTATCTTTTTCTCTTAATTTCATTAACTTGTCAATCAGAGAGGTATCATTCAATGTTGATAACCATTGAATTAATTCTATTTTTTTATTTTCTAAGCTTAAATCCATAATATCAAATTTACAAATTTAATCTAAACATTCAGTTTTTGAACGTGATTTTTTAACTGTTGCATAACGGTCTGGCTATGAGCAGTAGCGCCCAAAAAAGCCTTTTATTTTTGTTTCAGTTACAAACTTAGCAAAAAAAACCGAATTGTCGTTTCAAGCACAAACCCGAGCTATTGCTTATAGCTATTGTTACCTGCAGGCTTTATTTGAATAATCCTTTTATTTTTTTATTCAATTCACTTAATTTATTTTCTTTTATTTCACCATTATTAAATTTTTGCATTATATTAAGTGGTTTTAAATCCCTTCTCTTTGGTTTGTCTATTTCTAAGAAACTTTCTAAATCATTTTCAAAATAATCAATTTTATTAGTATATGAATTTGTCTTAGATTCAATAAATGAATTCACTATTTCTTGAATGTCGTTATCATCAGAATCAATTATTATGGAATGTTCTATACCAAGATGATTAAACAAATTCATAAATCTATGAACATTAAATTTACCAAGACAATCTAAAATGTATAGATGTTCATCTTTTAAATCATGCCACTTATTATTAATTAGATAGTCAAAAAATATTTTTTCTGATGCTCCTTCACAAATCAATACCTTTTTAGCAAAAAATAAGGATGTTCTTTCAGAATCCATCCAAAGTGAAAATTTAAATCTCTCTTTTTCAATTTGTTCAATATCGTCGTGTTCTTCGTGTGATAATTTTTTTTTACGAATTTTCTTTTTTAATTCATCATCTACTTCATTACTTAATAATTTATCTTTGAAATGTTTAAATAATCCAATATTTGCATCAGTAAGACTTAATATATTTTCTTTTTTAAGTTGATGTAATTCTGTCGTTTCTTTTCTATTTACTTTTATCAAAGTATTTAAATTATCTATGTTTTTGCTTACAAACAATGGGGAATGAGTAGTTATTAAAATTTGCTGTGAATCCCCTAAACTTAGTTCTTTTAAGCTGATATTTAATTTTTCTTGTTGAGATGGGTGCAAGAAAGCTTCAGGTTCTTCGAAGAGGATTAAAGTCAAATTTGGACTGAATTCTTTTTTATTCTTCTTTTCAATATTTTCGGTGTATTTAGCTGATAATTTTAGTAGAGTATAAATTAAGTGTCGTTGAACACCTTGACCAAAAGAATCAATTGCAACTGTTTGGTTCTCTAAATTTCCATCTTGAATATGATGAGATACTAAATTTCTTACAATATCATTGGGTTGAATTGCATTTATATTGAGACCAAATTTTATATTCCAATTCTTAATTTCTTTATTGATATCATTCTCTAATTCTTCAATAGAAAAATCTTCTTTAGCTTCTGTTCTAAATTCATTATTAAA
This sequence comes from Psychroflexus planctonicus, assembly GCF_014640195.1. Taxonomy (GTDB): domain Bacteria; phylum Bacteroidota; class Bacteroidia; order Flavobacteriales; family Flavobacteriaceae; genus Psychroflexus; species Psychroflexus planctonicus. The sequence continues at coordinate 294,201 of NZ_BMGM01000002.1, read as the reverse complement.
TAATTCGAAAGCACCATTTAATTTTTCAAAACTTATACTTTTTTGAATTGCTTTTTTTACTACAAAATTTATCATTTCTCTAAGTGGAGAAGGACCAGAAAGTTTAAGGTTATCGTCTACTTTACTAATTTCAGGGATATAAATAATACTACCAAGTTTAGATTGAGATATATTTTTTGCTCCATAAAAATAATTTGTAGACAATGAACCCTTTTCATACGCAAAAATATTACTCTGATTTGCTTTTATTAATGGTTTAAAGTCGGTGTTTTCAGTTGTTAAAATTTTTCTTACTCTAAGAATATTATCGCTACTTTGATATTTATCTCTTAGTGTATTTTGTTCTTCATCATCTGTTAAGAATTCAATCTCGAGCCAACTTTCATTATCATCAGTTTGAAATTTTGGAAAATCCGAATTACTATTAAATTTTAACTCTTCATAAAATATCCTTATAGCTCTAAAAACATTTGATTTACCTGCGTTATTTTCTCCAATAAGTAAAGAGTAATCATCAAAGTAAAATTCACCATCTTTAATTGATCTAAAGTTATGAATTTTTAATTTATGAATTTTCATTGTTTTTCGTTTTTTCAGCTTGCAGGTAACGGTTCGCGCATAACGAAAGTGGCGACTTAAAATGCGCAAGTTTTTCGGTTAAACTTTTTAAGTTTCTAAAAATACAATAAACTCTCGTTTTAGCAATAAATTCGCCATTTTTGTTATGCGCTGTTACCACACGTTTTTTATTCAATTTGCTTTGATGTAAATTAAAATCGTTGTTATTGAGATTCCAATAATTAAAGCAATATTATTTTTATTAATTAATTCCTTTTTTTCAATTCCATAATTCAGTTTACTAATTGTCTTTTTATTCATAAGTATGATAATCAGAAATAAGATGGAAAAAGTTATAGCATGCATCAAAATCGAGTTATTATTAATTGAATCATCTTTAATTACCATGAATACTAAATTTGTAGCCAAAAAATAAAAATATGATTGAATTAAAATCCAACCAATTTTTCTTTTGATAAAAATTCCGATGAATGGAATTAATGATATTATAAGAGGTCTTAAATAACTGAACCTAGTAATAATGTAAAAATAATCAACTAGTTTATTTTCGCTGATACCAATGGCGACATCATAGTGATGAGTTATTTTTAAAATTGCATTAATCAAATTAAATATAAACAAAAAGGCTATTAACATCTTAATTATTAATATCACATAATTTTCTTTCAAGTTTTCTAACGTTAATTTCAAATTCCGGTTTACTTAAGATTATTATGCTCAATTTTTTGAGACTGTTTTTTCAAATTTTCTGTAATTTCACTCGTAATTTCATCATATCTTATAAATTCAACTTACAAATTTGACTTTTTTTCGATTCTGAAATGTGTGGTAACGGTTTGCGCATAACATAAGTGGCGACTTAAAATGCGCAAGTTTTTCGGTTAAGCTTTAAGTTTCTAAAAATACACAAAACTCTCGTTTCAGCACAAATCTCGCCATTTTTGTTATGCGCTGTTGGCAACAGTCTTGTTCAGTTTATTTTATGATTTCAATAATATTCCCATTAACATCTGCCTTCGCTGAAACACTATTAATCACCTTACCACCAAATGCATTTTTACCACGAAATTCAGTAATAATGAAAATATATTCATTTTCATCTTTAAATCGAGTCTCTATATGTTCATAGCTATCAGGGTCATTCATGCTTTTTTTTATGAGTTTCGTTAATTCAAGATGTGAACCATCCCAAGGGCTAAACTGAGCTTCAATTAATTTTTTCCTTTCTTGCTGTTCTTTTATTTTTTGTTGTCTTTCTCTTTCTTTTTCAGCAGCAATTCTTACACGTTCTTTTTCTTCTTGGACTTGTTCAACAATTTTTTTACGGTTTGGTGATATTTCGTAAAGTCTATCGTAAAGTAATTGATTTAAAGTTGAATGATTTAAATACTTTTTTTTTAGATCCTTATTTATTAATAAGTTATAGTCATCGTCGCTCATTTCAGCTAATATATTTCTAACATAACTTGAGTCCTTGTAATTAATTAATTCCTTTTCTAACTCAACTGCTTTTTTGTTTGAAAATAATTTAGCTTTTGCAATAAAATAAGGGACTGTATCTAAATTACCTTCGTCAATATATTTATTTGCTAGTTTTAGATTTTGTTCGGCATTACTTTGCGTTGTTTTAAATATCAAATACAAGCTGTTGAACATTAAAAAAATTCCAAATATCATACTTAACCAACCTACATAGTTTGGCACCTTTGTTTTTTTTACTTTTTCAAATATGCTTTGAGTTATAGGAATAATCAATATGCTTACTAAAATACAAACAATTCCATAAAAAATATTACTGCTCAACCAAAGTATTCCGATGAACAATAGTAAGATTCCAATTATCCACCCTAAAGGTGTTTTTGCTCCATTCATAATATAAAAATTAGATGTTAGTTTTGATTTTGTTATTAGATTGTTGCCAACGTCTCGCGCATAACGAAAGTGGCGACTTAAAATGCGCAAGTCTTTCGGTTAAACTTTTAGTTTCTAAAAATACACAAAACTCTCATTTCAGCAATAAATTCGCCATTTTTGTTATGCGCTGTTGGCAACTGGCTTTATTTTTTTATCGTTCTTTTCCGTTTCTCAAAATCCAAATGATTAATATTAAAACGCTTAAAGGTCCAATTAAATAAGTCAGAATATTTTTAATATCAACAGGACTTATGCCTTTTATTTTTGGATTGAAAATATATCTATCCAAAATGAAATACAAAGTCAGAATAATAATTATCGATAGAATTATTATTAAAAAATTCCGAAGTGTTTTCATAAACTTATTCATACTTTTCCGATTTCAGAATTTCCGCTCTTTCATTCAGTTTGTCAGTCATTTTTATTGCAGTTGGATTTTCGTTTTGTAAAATCCAAGCTTTATTTCCGATATCACTACTTTGAAGAACTATTGTGTCCCCAGATTTAGTCCAGCCAATTGTCCATTTATTTGCGTCTCCAGCTCCAGTATTCAATTCAGTCAATTTAATATTGTTCTTATCAAATAGGTGAATAATTACATCAGCGTAATTTTCCGCATTTTTGTCAGTCCGATTAACAGTTGCTTGAATTTCAAAATTTCCAGTCGAGGATTTAATTTTTTCAGATTCATAGTCGCTGAAAGAACAACTTGTTAAAGTCAATGGTATTATTAAAAAAGTCAGTTTGTTTGTCATTTTTCAGCTTGTTGCCAACGGTCCGTGCATAACATAAGTGGCGACTTAAAATGCGCAAACTTTTCGATTAAACTTTAAGTTTTTAAAAATACATAAAACTCTCATTTCAGCACCAAATCTCGCCATTTTTGTTATGCGCTGTTGTGGTGCGTACTTTTCCCACTATGTTGTTCGGCGCAATTTCACTTTGTTTTTCACCGCAAAGTTCATTTTTTGGTCAAATTCCTAAAAAAATTGCGCTATTCAGTTCAATTTGAGTAGGATTTTCATTTTTTCGATTATCTACTCTGGTGACAAGCCCAAGCGATAGAGTTCGATTCAAATTCAGTCGATTATTTTTATCATCAGATTTGATTCAACGTAAAACTTTTCAATCAACTCTGATTTTCAATTTTCAGCCGGAAGTTGAAGTTTAGCAAAATTTTCGATTGGTAGCCGAAATTTTGGCAATCAAATCAGCATTCAGTTTGGTAATCAGATTTTGGTATTCAGATTGATTTTCGATTAAAAACCAAAACTTGGGCATGGCTCCTACTTTCAAATTTTCATTTCACGCAATTTTTTTAATCAGTTGAATATTAGTTATTCGGATGTTATAAACTCAAAATTTGATTTTAAATATAACGTTGATTTTTTTCAGTATGCACCACAACTTGTTATATCAAAGCAAATATACACTTTTATTTGTTTTCATTACGGGATAACAGAGGGTTTGGGGTTTCGTTATCCATCCGGTTGAACTTCTGTATCGCAGAATCTAACGGATTGGTAATTTCATCTATCTTTCGCTCGGTTACATGCGTGTAAATCATCGTTGTTTCTGGTCTGGAATGTCCTAACAATTCCTGTATGTAACGCACATCTACGCCGTTTTCTAATAAATGCGTAGCATAACTGTGCCGCAAGGTATGCGGTGTAACATGCTTTTGTATGCCCGCAGCTTGGCAGCTTCGTTTCAAAAATTGCCGTATCGAAGTCGCATTGTATGGCTTGCCTTCCTCTTCGCCTTCAAATAAAAATACTTTGGGTTGATAGGTTTGTGCATAATTCAATAACATTGGCCGTATGCGCTGTCCTAAACTGCAATTTCTGTCTTTTCTACCTTTGCTTTGCTTCACATAAATGGTATTTCGCTCCAAATCTACATCACCTAATTTTAACTTTAGTAATTCACCAATGCGTAATCCAGAAGAATACAACAAGCCCAAAATAGCACGATGTTTTAAATTTTTAGTCGAACGAAGAATCAAAACAATTTCAGTTGAAGATAAAACCACCGGCAACTTTTTATCCTTCCGCGGCATATACAAATTAGCTGGATCGTATTTCATGCCTAAATTCAATTCGCTAAAATGCTTCAAAGCACTGATGCATTGCCTATGCGAACTTACACTATAGCCGCGTTTAGCCATTACTTGCTCCAAAAATATTTCAATAGAACGCAAATCTATACTCGCTAAATCGCGCTTGGCATAATAATTCAAAAAAAGATTTAAGAAATTCCGATAGGTATGCACGGTAGACGGACTTTTACGCTGACCAATTAAATAGTCTTCAAAAACTTGCAACGCATGTGCATGAGATTTGGGCAAAGACGCTTCTTTGTTAACCGACTTTTTAACCTGATCTACTTTGGGCATAGCCGAATAATCTACAAAACAGTTCAATTTTTTTAAACTCAGAAATAAGCGCTGTTTCAACTTAGTTTCATTCAAAATATAAAAACAAGTATGTGTTTTAGACCACTTTGCTCCCACTTTCATAACAGCAGCTTTTATACTATCATTAAAGTCAAATTGAATGGCCACACAATCTTTATTTCTGTGCTGCAACGGAAGTAATTTCACAACTTTTTTCATCATAAAATAATTAAATTCATCCCTAAATATAAGTATTAAATATTCAATATCAAACACTTATGATGTTTAATTCTAGGAAAAAAATTTTGGGATTATTCAATATAGCTGTTGGCATTTAGTTTTTAGCTGTTAGTTTTAGCCTTTAACTTCTCACTTCTAATATTTCACTTCTAATATTTCACTTCTAACTTCTAATATCTAATATCTCATTTCTCATTTCTCAAAGCTTCGCTATAGCCAGTCACAAAATAGTGGTGGACAAAGAAATAAATTGGGACTTTAAAACTATAAAAAAATCTTAAAACCAAAAAGGAAACTGTATATATTTAATTCAATTGAAATTGAATAAGACATAAAATCAATTTACTTCTATTAATCCTGATTAAACAAACACTGAAATAAATAATAAGCCAACATAGTAACCCAAACGCTCAACGCTATTCAGAAAAGTTCATGTTCTGTAAATCAAGATTACATTATCAATTTTCAATTATGCATAAATAAAGACACCCCTAAAATCCCCTCAAGGGGACGCTCGTATATAATAATGATTATTAACATACGCTGAGATAAATCGAAGCAAGTGAATCTTGATAATTGTCCGATAGTATTTTGAAAAAAGTAAATTAGAATAATAACCCAAACGCTCAACGCTATTTAGGGAAGTTCAGTTGCCACGGTTTAAAAAAAGAACAACACAATAGAAGCTAAAGTAACAACAGCAAACATAGCAGCAATAGTAACTTGGCAACTAAAAAGAACTAACTATAATCTGGGTTTAATAAGTTTTCCCTGGTTATAATTTCTTTTAAGGTTGCGCGTTTTAAAATTTCAACCGATTTGTTTCGCACTTCAAAAAATACATCTCTTATGCCGCAAATAGACTCGTTATTGCATTCTTCGCAAGATTCATAGTAATTGTGTGTAACACACGGAATAAAAGCAATTGGTCCATCAAATAAACGCATGACGTCTGCCAAATTTATTTCTTCAGCACTTTTGAGCATGTAGTAGCCACCACCTTTTCCACGCTTGCTGGCTAAAATTCCACTTTTCTTTAAATCTAATAAAATAGCCTCTAAAAACTTTTGAGGTATATTTTGTTTTTCAGCTATTTCAGAAATTAAAGTCGGCACTTTATCTTTTTGTTTAGCTAAATACACCAAAGCATTAATGGCATATTTCGTCTTTTTAGATAACATAAATTCAAAATGTTTAGAATGCTGTAAAATTAATTTTAATTTACAGTAATTCCTTAAAAATACAGAATTCTTCTTTATAATTGTTGAAAAGTTTGTTGCTAATGAAAAATCTTCGACATCTACTCTGCGCTATTCCTTTCCTTTTTGCTTCATTTGTTCATGCTCAACATGAAATTAGTGGTAAAATAATAGATGCTCTAACAAATGAAGCCCTAGCTTTTGCAAACATCACTTTCAATTCCAATAGCAAACGTGGAGTTATTACAGACATCGATGGTCATTTTTATTACCAAAGCAAAGACAGCATAACCCAATTAAACATTACCTATCTCGGTTACAAAAACAAACAAATTAAGCCTAGAAAATATCAAAACTTAATTATCAAATTAGAACCTTCTGAAGAAAGTTTGGATGAAGTAATTATCACAGATGGAGAAAACCCCGCATTGCGCATCATCAGAAAAGTAATGGCTAATCGTGAACAAAATAATCCATTAAAAAAAGGTGGTTTTGAATACATTACCTACAACCGAAGTGTTTTTGATCGGGAAGGAAGACAACAAAAAGCAGATTCACTTCGTACCGCTTTTTTAAATCAAATTGAAAAAGGTGAATTAGACCCAGAAAGCGATTCGCTTAGTGGTTATGATAAGGCTTTAATTCGAGAAGGAAATTTCAACATAATGTTATTTGAATCGGTAACAGAACGCAAGTTTTTACCACCAGATTTAAGCGAAGAAAATGTAATCGGTACGCGCGTATCAGGTTTTAAAAATCCATATTTTGCAATGCTAGCAACAGAATTGCAGCCTTTTGGGTTTTATGAAGACAATATAGATATGTTGGATATGCATTTTTTAAATCCAATAGCCAACGGGAGTTTAAAACGATACGATTACGTATTAGAAGATCAAATTTACAGAGAAAACGATACTATTTTCAACATTTCTTTTCAACCCAAAAAAAATGCAAATATAGATGGGCTAAAAGGTTTTATGTACATCAATTCTAAAGCTTATGCCATCCAAAATATTGTAGCTGAACCCGCTGATGAAATGATGATTCATTTAAAAATTCAACAGAAATATCAGTTTTTAGAAGATCAACATTGGTTTCCTGAACAACTTAATTTTGAAATCATGTTAAATGAAGGCATCTTCATCAACGGAAAAACCTATATAAAAGACATTCAATTTAAAGATGATTTGAGTAAACGCGATTTCAGCGAAGTAGAACTTAAATACGAAGAAGATGCTCCGCAAAAAGATGAAGTATTTTGGAACAAATACCGTATTGATAGCTTAAGCCAACAAGATAAAATAACCTACAAAGTAGTTGATAGCATTGGCGAAAGCATGAAATTAGACAAAATGCTAGACGTAGCTACAAAGTTAGGCGATGGCTACATTCCTTGGGGAAAAGTCAATATTCCTATAAATCGTTTTTTTGGATATAATCGTTATGAAGGTTTTAGACTAGGCGCAGGCTTAGAAACCAACGAAAAGCTATTTAAAAAAGTGAGTTTTGGTGGATATACCGCCTATGGATTTCGCGATAAAAACTGGAAGTTGGGTGGGAAAATTCGGTATGACATTAACCGAAGTCAAGACATGTTTCTACAATTCAATTACCAAAATGATGTTCGTGAAATCGGTAGTTCTTCGATGAGCAGAAACAACGGATTTTCATTAAATGGAGATTTACGAGCCTTTATAGCTTCCAGAATGGATTTTGTTGAACGTTTTCAAGTTGAATTTGGTCGTAGGGACTTTAAGTATTTAAAATGGAGTGCAAAACTACGCACCGAAAGAGTTCGTCCACAATACAATTACTTCTTTTTAGAGAATCAAAATTTAATTACCAATTACCGAAATACAGAAGCTGTTTTACATTTGCGTTATGCACACCGCGAACGCATTGTAGAAACTCCTTTAAAACGAGTAAGTTTAGGTACAAATTATCCCGTTTTCAATTTGCGATATGCCCGCGGATTCGATTCATTTTTAGACGGAAATTACCAATACAACAAACTTGAAGTGAGTATGCATCAAAGTTTTTTCAGTAGAAATATAGGAAAAACACGCTATAAACTTCAAGGTGGTTACCTAGACGGGAATCTTCCTTTAGGCTTGTTATTTACTGGCGAAGGAAGTAATGATGAAGATATTCCAATTGTGATGTATGATACTTTTCAAACCATGTTGCCGTATGAATTTTTATCAGATCAATATCTTCATTTATTTCTTACCCACGACATTGGCAGTTTATTGTTTAAATCTGAAAACTTTAAGCCTGGTTTAATTTTTCATCACAATATGGGTTGGGGAAATTTAGCAAACAACTTTTCGCATGCTTGGACATTTCAAACCAAAGAAAATTTGTTTGTAGAATCTGGTCTGGAAGTCACCAAAATCATTCAACTTAATTATGTAGATACAGCTTATTTAAACTTTGGTATTGGCGGATTTTACCGCTATGGAAACTACAGTTTCGATAAAAATAGCGACAATTTTGTACTCAAAATAAACACTACTTTTAGTTTTAATTAATTCAATATAAAGTTTTAATAGAAGCCAAGAACCCGCTTTACACTTCAAGTCCTCCCAATGCAAGCATATTTTCTAAGTCAAACACAAGAGCTTCCTGCCGGTCGCTTTGGTTTGTCAAGAAAATTTAAGCTTTCATTAGTCCGGGCTTTTCGTTACAATCGGGGCTAACAAAAAGTTGATAGTTAGAAATATATTCTTAGGGTAAAATTGCTTCAACTTGGTAGCCGAGTTTTCTCAATAAGAGAATTACTCCCTTCTCACCTATTAAATGCATCGCGCCAAAACCAAAGAAACTTGGTTTTTCGTGCATCATTTTTTCAATTATCGCAATCCACTTTACATTTCTGTTATCCAGTAATTCTTGCACGTAATTATTAAAGATGCTTTCACTTTCTAAGGATAATTCACCTAAATTTTCTAATTGTTCTGCTTCATATACATCAAGCAATTCAAAAAATTCATCTTGATCAGATTGCATATTGTCTTTTGCTGTCTTCAATAATTCTTGCACTTGTTCATCTACAGGAATTTGATCAAGTACACTCATTTGATCATCAATACTTTCTAAACCAAAAATAGGCTTGTCTTCCGCTTGTGCTTTTTCAAAGAGTAGATCATCATAAGCTTTTGGTGTTTCACAAGGAAGCGCATTTTGCAACAAAATCATGGAAATAAAAATAGGCTTTATTTGTCTCAGTATAGCAAAATTCATTGTTGGGATGTGTTCATTCAAAAAGTCTCTGAGCAGTATGGTTTCATCTTCATTTAAAAAATCTGTCATGCTTTTTCCATCAGTAATGTACATGTGTTTTACCATGGCGAGTTCCAAGCTTGGATCAGACAAATCAATTTCTAGTGCAAGTTGTTCGGTTTGGTTAAAGGCTTCTATTATTCTTGGTTTTATGCTGGTGTTACATGTTGCATGTAAAGTACCAAATAAGTAAGAGTCTGATGTTAATCCATTTCCTGAAACTTTCCATAATAAGCTATTTTCAAGATCTTGAGCTTGTACACTTAAAAAGCAACATACCAAAACCAGTAAAAATGAAATTTTTATACGCATCTTTCTTTATTGTTTTTAAGTCGGTGTTTATAAATCTAAAGTTTGGAGTTGCTTGTAATTTTTATATAATTTTCGAGTCAAAAATCCATAAACCAGACGGTAGAATAACCAAATAAGACCAATAAAAATTAGCATAATGCCAAACATAATGGCCATGAAAATCCAGATATTTACATTCTGAAATTCTTCCATATTTTGAATTACCAAGAAATTCATTAGCATGAAAGTTATTGCAAAATAAATAATATTGAACCACACATAACATTTTACCGTTTTGCGGGTAATTAAAATCTTTTTCATTAAACGCTTTGCATTATCGGTAATTCTAATTTGCTGATAGTTGTAAAAAAATATAGCAATAAAGCCTAAAATAACAGCATAATTAATAATCATGATGGTGTTGTAAAGCACATCTATGTCCATGTCAACTATTATATCGTTGTATCCTTGCACGCTGGTAAACACTTCTAGACCAATCCAGAATACAAATTCTAAAATACTGACTATAAAAATCCATTTTACTATAGAAGAAGACTTCTTCTTAAGCATTGCATAAATTTCTTTAGCTTCAAACTTAGGAAGATGCTCTTCCTGTTTTTTCCAATCTTTTTTTAAAATATCTAATCCATCCATTTAATCAATACTTAGTAATTCTTTGAGTTTCTTTTTCACTCGGTTCATTTTCACTCTTGCATTTACTTCAGAAATACCCAAAGTTGTTGAAATTTCAGTATAATTTTTATCTTCTAAGTACAAAAACACCAAGGCTTTATCTATATCATTTAACTCCTTAATTGCTTGGTACATGAGTTTTAAATTTTGCTCTGTAGTATCATCGTATTCTTCTGCTTTAATTTTAAAAGCATACTGATCCCAATCTTGCGTTTGTACTTTTTTCTTTTGTTTTCTATATAAAGTAATAGCCGTATTTAAGGCAACTCGATACATCCAAGTGCTAAACTTAGCATCTCCTCTAAATTTTGGATAAGCCTTCCACAATTGTATGGTAATTTCCTGAAACAAATCTTTGTGAGCTGCTTCACCAGTAGCATAAATCCTGCATATTTTATGCACAATATTCTGGTTGGTCTCCAGCTTTTTAACAAATTCTTTTTCAAGTTTTTTGTTCACACTAATTTGGTTTCAATTGATTAGACGTACTTTGTATTATTGTGTTACACTTTAGATTTAAGTTCATGACAAATATTCAATAATTATCAACATTATTGGTATTCTTTTAAAAAAAACTAGGTCTTAGATAATATTTTATGAATTCTTAAAAAGTACAACTTACTATCCAATATTTAGCTAAATAATAGGGAGTAGATTTCAAAAAAATTATCTTTACGCAAATTAAAAAGAAAATTGACTTCAAATATGAAAAAACACAATTTTAGCGCAGGACCGTGTATTTTGCCACAAGAAGTATTTCAAAAGGCATCTCAAGCGGTTTTAAATTTAGACGATTCGGGTTTATCTATCCTAGAAATTTCACACCGAAGCAAAGCTTTTGTAGAAATCATGGAAAAAGCCCAAGATTTAGCTTTAGAACACTTAAAATTACCAAAAGAAGAATATCAAATTTTGTTTTTACAGGGTGGAGCCAGCATGCAATTCATCATGTCTGCCTTTAATTTAATGCAAACTAAAGCAGCTTATTTAGATACAGGTTCTTGGTCTGCTAAAGCCATTAAAGAAGCAAAATTACTTGGTGAAGTAAATGTTTTAGCTTCATCTAAAGATAAAAATTACAATTACATTCCTAAAAATTTCCAAGTTCCTACCGATGTCGATTATTTTCATTGCACCAGTAACAACACCATTTTTGGAACCCAAATAAAAGATTTTCCAAAAGCAAATGTACCTGTAGTTTGCGATATGAGTAGCGATATTTTTTCACGGGAAATAGATTTCTCTTATTTTGATGTAATTTACGCAGGAGCACAAAAAAACATGGGTCCAGCGGGAGCCACTTTAGTAGCCGTAAAAAAATCATGTTTAGGGAAAGTTGATCGAAAAATTCCTTCGATGTTAGATTATCAAGTTCATTGTGGCAAAGACAGTATGTTTAACACACCACCTGTTTTTCCAGTTTACGTTTCCATGCTTACCTTAGAATGGTTAAAAGAGCAAGGCGGTGTAAAAGCTATTGAAGCTAAAAACAAAATGAAAGCAGATGCCATGTATCTTGAAATTGATAGAAATCCGCTTTTTACAGGTTTTGCTGAAAAAGAAGATCGATCAGACATGAATGCTACTTTTAATTTGAAAGATGAAGCCTTAAAATCGAAATTTGAATCCCTTTTAGTTGAAGCTGGAGTAAATGGATTAAACGGACATAGAAGTGTTGGTGGTTATCGCGCATCTATGTACAATGCACTTCCCTTTGAAAGTGTACAAGTAGTCATTGAAGCCATGCAAGAATTAGAAAAAAACGCATAAAATATATACAAATGAAAATATTAGCTAACGACGGAGTTTCTCAAAGCGGAGTTGATTTATTAGAAAAAAATGGTCACGAAGTAATTCTGACTACAGTTGCGCAAGAACAACTTGAAAACTATATCAATACAAATGCAATTGATGCTATTTTGGTACGCAGTGCCACCAAAGTAAGAAAAGACTTAATTGAAGCTTGCCCAAGTTTAAAACTCATTGGTCGCGGTGGAGTTGGTTTAGACAATATTGATGTAGATTTTGCTAAAACCAAAGGCGTAAAAGTGATCAACACGCCTGCTGCTTCATCAGAAAGTGTAGCAGAATTGGTCATTGCCCATTTGTTAAGTGGTGCAAGACAACTCAACAAATCCAATAGAGAAATGCCACTAGAAGGCGACTCTAAGTTTAAAGAACTAAAAAAAGCTTACGCAAAAGGTATTGAATTATCTGGCAAAACCCTAGGAATTGTTGGAATTGGCAGAATTGGTCAAGCTTTGGCTAAAAAAGCAATTGGTTTAGGAATGAACGTAGTTGTTTACGATCAATTTATTGAAGCGGTAGATGTACAACTTAACTTTTTTGATGGGCAAAGCCTTAGTTTTAATTTAAAAAGCATTAGCTTAGATGCATTATTAGCACAATCAGATTTTATTAGTTTTCATGTGCCAGCACAAAAAGACTACATATTAGGAGCTAAAGAAATTGAAAAAATGAAAGATACAGCAGCTATTGTAAATACAGCTCGTGGTGGCGTTGTAGACGAAAAAGCATTATTAGAAGCATTGGAAAATAAAAAATTGAGTTTTGCTGCTTTAGATGTTTTTGAAGACGAACCTACTCCACCCGTAAAATTGCTTATGAATCCTTCACTTTCGCTGAGCCCACATATCGGTGGTGCTACCTTGGAAGCGCAAGACCGAATTGGAACAGAATTAGCAGAACAAATTATTGAATTTTCAAAAAAATAATATGAAACCACTATTTAGCTTTTTCTGCCTTTGTTTTCTTGTTGTATTTAGTAGTAACGGACAAATACAACAAGGAGAAGCTTCTTTTTATAAAGATGTTTTTGAAGGCAGAAAAACGGCAAGTGGAGAATTATTTCAGCAAGCTTTACCCACAGCTGCGCATCGTTCTTTAGCATTTGGCACAAAGCTTAAAATAACCAATAAAACCAACGGAAAAACTGCAGAAGTTACTGTAAACGACCGTGGACCTTACATTCGGAATCGGATTATTGATGTTTCAAAATCGGTTGCAGAACAGCTTGGCTTTGTGGAAGATGGCACCACTCAAGTTGAAATTGAAGTCTTAGAATTTCCTTCGGAAACAGATGAAACTTATTTAGGTGAAGTTAATTCAACTCCAAAAAACGAGACAAAAGAAAAGTTAGAAGAAGAATTATTAACTGCAGATATTGAACAAAAATTAATTGCACAAATACAAAAACAAGCTACTCAGGAGCAATTTTTTAATTTAAAAGCAGAACGGGTAAAGCCAAGTTTCTATGCTGTGCAGTTAGCCAGTTTCTCAGAAGCATCAAACGCACTTAGTTTAGGAAAAGAACTAGAAAAAAGCTACAAAGAACAAGTTACCTTGCGATACAAACTTCTTGATAAAAAAGCCTTGTACACCTTGATATTAGGAAAACTGGAGAACCGTAATCAAGCAGAAAAATTACTTAGCGAAGTAAAAGACCGTTATCCAGACGCATTTATTGCTAATCTAAAAATTTAGGACTATGAAACTTAAGCATTTTATATACTTCGTATTTGCAATAGTTTCACTTAGTTTTTTGGTCAATTGTGGTAATCAAAAAAAGGTGGCTTCAACTGAAAAAAGTGCACAAGAAGTAGATACCATTGTAATAGAAAATGATAGTTTAGAGTACAAATTAATTGTTTTAGAAGTTGGCTTTTACTCTTGGCTTCAAACCCAAAAACCACGTGGTTATCACTCTCAGCGGTATATGGAACTTAAAAATAGAAATTACGTTAATGAGTACAATTTGAGAGCTAGAAATGCGGAATACTACGATCCAGAGCTTTATCCATTTCAAATTAAATACTCATCAGATATTGATTATGGCTATGAAGTAAATTACCTGCTATTTCATTACTTTTTGTTTTTCGAAGAAAAATACAACCAAAAATTACAGTAAGTATTGTAATTTTGCAGCATGAAAAAATTGAAGGAACACTGGGGAATTGATTCCAATTTCCAAATTATTATCATTTTAATTGTTTTTAGCATTACTGGATCAGCATCATTATTTGTTGGAAAACCCATATTGGCTTTTTTTGAACTAGCCCGAGAAAATTTTCAAGACAATTTCTGGGGTGGATTTTTGTATTACAGTTTACGTATTTTAATCATTTTCCCTATTTATCAAGTATTACTGGTGCTTATCGGTTTAATTTTTGGACAATTTAAGTTCTTTTGGAATTTCGAAAAAAAGATGCTTTCCAGACTTGGCTTAGGTTTTTTATTTTCCGATAAATCTTAAAATGAACATAAAAAACAACGAAAAAATAAATTTCATCAGATTTAAACTAGCTTTGCAAAAATTATCGAGTTGAAATTGATTAAAATTTTATCTTTCTTTTGCGCATTCCTTGCCCTACTGAACACAGTTGATGTTCACGCGCTTGGTCATTTGCTAGATGGAGATAATCACAATCAAATTGAAAACTGTGATACCTGTGAAGAATTTGTTTTTTCAACTTACAATGAAGTTTCCACAACACCAGAAACTATAATTACAAACTCTTTTATCGACTTCAATTTTATTGAAAAACCGCTTTTATTTTCAAGTAGAAGTATCTTCATCAACCAAGAAAAACACCTTGGTAAATTTCACAACAAACCTCCCCCATTTACAATTTAACAAACGTCCTTTTATTTAGTAAGACAAAAGTTAATTTGTAATTATCATGAAATACATTTTTTTAGTGAGCCTTTTCTGGCTTTCTATACTTCATATCAACGCGCAGGAATGCACTTTAAGTTTATCAGGTAAGGTAATCGACATACACGATAATTCACCTTTAACCTTTGCTATTGTTGAGATTAAAGAAACGGGGCAATTTGCTGAAGCAGATAGTAATGGTGAATATCAGATCAGTAAAATATGTCCTGGGAATTACACCATAAAAGTTTCGCATGTTTCTTGTGAAAAACTTGTAGAAGAAATTCAAATGAATTCATCTCAAGAAATAGATTTTAAATTAGAGCATCACATCGATGAGTTAAGCGAAGTATTGTTAACTGGAAGAATTTACCAAAACACCAACAATACAAGCATCAGCAAAGAACTAGACAAAGCAAGAATAGATCGATACAGCAATTTGAGCTTTGGTGAAGCACTTGCAGAAATCAATGGGGTTTCTTCTTTAAACACGGGCGCAAGTATAAACAAACCTATTATTCAAGGAATGCATAGTTCGCGTATCATTATGATTAACAATAACGTGCGTATGTTTGACCAACAATGGGGTGTTGATCATGCTCCAAATATAGATGTAAATTCGGCTGCCAATATAGAAGTTATAAAAGGTGCATCCGCTCTTCGTTATGGTGGCGATGCCGTTGGCGGAATTATTGTTAGTACTCCACAAAAAGCACCATTAAAAGACACGCTTTTCGGTAAAAGCATTGCTAACTTTAATAGCAATGGCCTTGGTGGTGGCATTACTGCATCTTTGTTAAAAGCCAACAAAAATGGTTGGTATATAAAAACACAAGCTAGTGCAAAACGGCGTGGAGATTTAGAAGCACCCAACTACAATTTATCCAACACAGGTGTACAAGAGAATAACTTTTCCATTGGTTTTGGACTTAATAAAATAGAGTCTGGATTTAATGTATACTACAGCCTTTTTTCAACAGAAATTGGAATTCTAAGAGCTTCACACATTGGAAACGTTCGCGATTTAGTCAATTCAATCAATAACTCTACTCCAAGTTTTATTGAAGATTTCAGTTATCAGATTAATTCGCCTAAACAAGAAGTTAAGCATCAACTGGCTAAGTTCGATTATTTCAAAAAAATAGATAATCTTGGTAAATTAGAATTTCAATATGCGTTTCAATTTAACCAAAGGCAAGAGTTTGATGTTCGTCGCGGCTCAAATAGAAACAAAGCAGCTTTAGATTTAGAACTTGCTACACATCATTTTTTATCGCAATTAAAAATAGATAAATTTAAAAATTTCAATTTGAATGTAGGAATTGAAAGTACTTACCAAGATCATTTTGCAAACCCAGAAACAGGAGTAAGAAGATTAATTCCAGATTACGAAATGTTTGCATTGGGTAGTTTTATAACCGCAAACCATCAATTGAATGAACAGATTTTACTGGATGCAGGATTACGCTACGATTATACTTATGTAGATGCTTTGAAATTTTACCGTACCAGCCGTTGGGAAGAACGCAACTATCAAAACGATTTTTCAGATATAATTATTGAAGATTTTGGAACGCAGCTACTTACCAATCCAAAATTCCATTACCATAATTTTTCAAGCAGTTTAGGACTTCAATACCAAGTTAACAAGGCTTCAAAACTAATAGGCAATTTAAGTTTAGCAACTCGGAATCCTAATCCGTCTGAATTGTTTAGCGACGGATTACACCACAGCATTGCCAGCATAGAACTTGGCGATTTAAGACTTCAGCAAGAACAATCTTATAAATTGAATGTTTCGTATGAACAAGAAATCCAAAATTTTAGTTTTGAAATCAATCCGTATTTCAATTTAATTGAAAATTTCATGACGCTAGAACCCAACGAAATTGAAACTACAATTCGGGGTGCATTTCCTGTTTTTGCTTACAGACAGACTCGAGCAAGATTTATGGGTGTAGATGTAGAAGCAACTTATCAATTTAATTCCAATTCAACACTTGTGGGTCAATTGGCGTATGTACAAGCAGATGATTTAAGTTTAAATCGTCCAATTATTGATATGCCGCCATTCAATACAAGATTACAATTGAACCAGCAGATTGAAAGTTGGAATCAGTTAAACCTTCAATTTACGCATGAATTTGTTGCAAAACAAAATCGATTTCCCAACTTAGATTTCACTACACCCGTATTGGATCCTGAAATAGGAGAATTAGTGGCTACTGAAGTTGGAATCAGTGCGCCGCCATCAGCTTACCAGCTATTTCATTTTGGAGCAGAAATGCCATTTCAATTTAAACATTTAGATCTGCGGGTAGCTTTTAACGTGCATAACATATTCAATACTTCCTACCGAAACTATTTAAATCGTCAGCGGTATTATGCAGACGAGATAGGAAGAAATTTTCAATTACAAATTCAATTTAATTTTTAACCCAAATATTAACCTTAATTATTTAACTATGAAATCATTAAAAATTGTAAGTCTGTTTAGTTTGTTAGCTGTATTTTCATCTTGTTCAGATGATGATGACAACATTCAAATTATCAATGAAGAAGAAGTAATTACAACCTTAACTGTTACTTTGGTAGACCAAAACACCAACGAAGTAAAAACTTTGCAATATCGTGACTTAGATGGCGATGGACCCGAAAGTCCAATTGTAACTGCAGATAATTTAGATGCCAATACCACCTATCAAGGCAGTATTGAATTTTTAAATGAATTAGAAGATCCTGCTGAAGATATTACAGAAGAAGTTGTTGAAGAAGGTGAAGAACATCAAGTCTTTTTTGTTAATTCTACTGCTCTAGAAACCAACTTTGACTATTTAGATGCAGATGCAAACAACAATCCTATTGGTGTTGAGTTTAGCCTAACTACCGGAAATGCAAGCAATGGAAATTTATCTATTATCTTGATTCATGACGGAGATAAATTTGCAGAAGGAGCTGCAGATGGTGAAATTAATAATGTAGGTGGTGAAACCGACATTGAAGCAAATTTTGACGTAGTTATTGAATAAAATTTGTTTTTGTCTATTAAAAAAGCGGTTGCTGTAAAGCACCGCTTTTTTTATTGACTTATCTCAAATAAGTAAGCATGTCTTTATAGTTACACCGACCTAGTTTTATATTATATTATCTTAATGAATTTAAGAGAACACATTTATCCGTGTTAAATCTATACTAAAGCAAACCAATCAGGTAGGAAAGATCGAGATGAATTTGTCTTATAGGCAAACAAAAACATTTTAACCTATGAGAAATTTAAGTAAATTATTGATGTTATGCTTTTTGAGTTTTGGAATATTTTCCTGCTCAAGTGATGATGACAACCCAAGCCAAATTCCCGATCCACAAACTCCTAATTTAGTAGAAGCAGCAGAAGCTGGTGGTTTAACTACTTTACTAGATGCAGTTGGTGCTGTGGAAGGTTTAGACCAACAACTTTTGGATGCTGAAGCCATTACCGTATTTGCTCCAACAAACCAAGCTTTTACCAATGCAATGAATGCTTATGAAGTTGAAACACTATCAGAATTAGTTGAAGCCATCGGTGGAGTTGGAAATTTAGAAACCGTATTAGGCTTTCATGTAGTTCCAGCCGTTGCTTTTTCAAGCGATTTAGAAGCAGGAACTCAGACTTTCCTTACATTGGCCGATCAAGAAATTTCGGTAACAGTAGCCAACGATATAGTTAGCATTGAAGATGCTTTAGGTAATATTTCAACGGTTGTTGAAGCTGATATTGAAATTGAAAATGGTGTAGTACACGTAATTGATGAAGTTTTACTCCCTATTTTACCTGATGCGCCACTACCTAATTTAGTAGAAGCTGCTCAAGCTGCTGAATTAAATGTATTATTAGATGCAGTTGGTGCCATTGAAGGTTTAGACCAACAATTATTAGATGCAGAAGCAATTACTGTATTTGCTCCAACAGATGAAGCCTTCGGAGATTTATTAAATGAATTTAATGTAGAAACCTTAGATGAGTTAATAGCCGAAATAGGTTTAGAAAATTTAGAAACCGTACTTGGATTTCACGTTGTACCTGCTGTAGCCTTTGCTGAAGACTTACCAGAAGGAGAAAACACATTTACAACTTTAGCCGATCAGGACATAACGGTAACACGTTCAGGTGATGCAGTTAGTGTAACCGATGTAGAAGGAAACACATACCAAGTTACTACACCAAACGTAGCTATAGAAAATGGAGTTGTACACGTTATTGATGGTGTTGTTTTACCAGAACTAGCTTCAAATGCACCAGATTTAGTAACTGCAGCAAATGATGCTGGACTAACTACATTATTAGCTGCAATTGATGCAGTAGACGGATTAGAGCAACAACTGTTAGATGCAGAAGCCATAACAGTTTTTGCTCCAACCAATGATGCTTTTCAAGCTGCCTTAGATGCTTTTCAAGTAGAAACATTAGAAGAATTGGTAGCTGAAATTGGTGGTGTAGATAATTTAGCAACTGTGTTAGGTTTCCACGTTATTCCAGCTGTAGCTTTTGCGGAAGACATACCAGAAGGAGAAAACACTTTTCCAACATTAGCTGAACAGGATATTACCGTAACACGAAATGGCAACGAAGTAACTGTAACCGATACTACAGGAGCAACTTATGCTGTTGTAACAGCTGATGTAGAAATTGAAAATGGAGTTGTTCATGTAATTGATGATGGTGTTTTACTTCCTGCTTTAGAAACTCAAGATTCAGTAGCCATGACAGTTGAAAATGATGGAGCTTCTGCCTATTTTGTTTCGGCTATTGAAGGCGATGAAAATGTAACAACACTAAACGAAAATAATAGCACTTGGAATTTAAGTGAAGGCACGCGTTATTTATTAAATGTAACTGGTGCATCTACTCACCCACTTGCACTGCGTAATTCAGCTGGAGACTTGTTAATAACTCAAAATGGAGCTAGTGCAATTTTTCAGGATGATGCAGATGTAGATGTACAAATCGATGGAAACATCATTAGTTTTACTTTAACACCAGACTTAGCGAATGCAGTAGATAATTATGTTTGTAATGTACACGGAAGCATGTCTGGAAGCATCACAGTGAATTAATACCCTAATGAGTTGTTTTGATGTGATGTTGGAAAAAGCTGTGCATTTGCACAGCTTTTTCTTTTTTAAACAAGTACATACAAACATTTACTTACATACATTTTGTAAATTTGCAGCATGTTAAATCAAGATACTATTGTTGCCTTAGCCACGCCATCTGGAAGCGGTGCTATTGGAATTATTCGTGTGAGTGGAAAAGATGCTATTGAAATCTGCGCTCCCCTATTTCAATCTAAAAAAGGACTTTCTCTGCTTCAACAAAAAAGCCATACCTTACAGTTGGGAAATATGGTAGATGAAAACCGAATTTTAGATGAAGTCCTAGTAAGTGTTTTCCGCGGAAGCAAATCCTATACAGGCGAACCTACGGTTGAAATCTCCTGCCACGGAAGCAGTTTTATTCAAAAAGAAATTATTCAATTATTAATGAATAAGGGTTGCCGAGCAGCTAACGCAGGCGAATTTACTTTGCGCGCATTTTTAAACGGAAAAATGGATTTGAGCCAAGCCGAAGCTGTAGCCGACTTAATTGCAAGCGACAATGCAGCCAGCCATCAATTGGCGATGCAACAAATGCGTGGCGGTTTCACCAATGAACTCATGGCACTTCGAAAAGAACTTTTGGATTTTGCTTCACTTATAGAATTGGAATTGGATTTTGCTGAAGAAGACGTTGAGTTTGCTAATAAAGATGAATTTCAGCGTTTGATAACCAAAATTCAAAAAGTGCTGAGCCGTTTAATCGATTCTTTTGCGGTGGGCAACGTCTTAAAAAACGGAATTCCGGTCGCCATTATCGGTGAACCCAATGTGGGTAAATCTACTTTGCTCAACGCTTTATTGAACGAAGACCGTGCTATTGTAAGCGATATTGCAGGAACTACCCGCGATACTATTGAAGATGAAATTAGCATTGGCGGCATCGGTTTTCGATTTATTGATACCGCAGGAATTCGAGAAACTACCGACCAAATTGAAGGTTTAGGCATCAAAAAAACCTTCGAAAAAATTGAACAAGCCCAAGTGGTTATTCAATTACTGAATTCGCCCGACTTATTCGAAAACAAACAAGGCTTAAACAAAAAACGAGTTCTGTTGATACAGGAAGAAGTTCAAAAATTACAAGAAAAATTTCCTGAGCGTCCGTTTATTTTATTGGCCAATAAAGTAGACCAACTCACCGAAAATCAACAAGAACAGCTTAAACGGGCTTTACCACACCTACAATTTATTTCTGCCAAGGATAAAACCGGCATAGAAGCGTTACAAAATCAACTTCTAGAATTTGTAGACACTGGTGCTTTGCGCAATAACGATAGCATAGTAACCAATTCTCGCCACTACTCTGCTCTATTGCTGGCCTTAGAAGAAATCAATAAAGTGCAAGATGGTTTAAACATGGGCTTAAGTTCAGATTTATTGGCCATAGACATCCGTCAAGCTTTATATCATTTTGGTGAGATTACTGGTCAAGTAACTAACGATGAGTTGCTTGGGAACATATTTGCTAATTTCTGTATCGGGAAATAGAAATAGTCGAAGTTAGATATTGGATATTAGAAGCCTGAGCTTTGAGCTTTGAGCTTTGAGCTTTGAGCTTTGAACTTCCCTAAATAGCGTTGACCGTTTTGGTTAGTATTCTAGGTGAACTTGTATTTCTTATTTTGCATGTCATATATTCCACTTCGAATTAAGAGAAGCCTACATTCACCAGATTATTTAGATGGCATTTAAGCAAGTTGAGAAATGCTAAATATTAAAAGCCTTTGACATTAGATTAATTTCTTGATTTGAAATGCCGATATGCTTGGCTACTGCTTTCCAATGGCTAACAGCTTCTATTACTTCGTGAAGAATTAAGTTCATGTCTTTTTCGCCTAAACGAAAGTACTCACCTACATTTTTAGCTAATTCGTAATCTAAAGCATTATTATCCATATCGATATTCAAAGCCAATCCATCTTTATCAATAGAAGGATTTATATCGTAAGCAGGCGATAATTCCCAAGCATTATCTTTAATTATAAAACCGTGATTTCGCAAATGATCGTCTGTATTAGAAACAGCAATATTAAAAACAATTCGTCTCCAGAGTTGCGCTAAATTGGCTTCTACATTTTTGCAATGTGTTTGTATAAATTCAGCTATATCTAAATAGGATGCAGGATTTTCTTTAATGGTACTTTCATTATTCCCTGTCATGGTCATTGCAGATACAAAGTGAATTCGCTCTTTTTGCTCTCGGTCAAATCGTTTGGTGAAAAATGTATGGTAATTTCCCATCACCTTTTCAATCTTAGACTTAGCCATTTCTACTCCAGCATTTGTGGCTAATTTATAAGCTAAAAATTCCCATGCTGCTTTATCAATGGTATCATTTTTAGCTGGAAACTTTGCAATCCAAAGGTTCTCTTCATTATCCAATATATTGGCTTTTGGTCGTGCTCCGCCAAGTGAAGATCCAGGTGCCATTAAAATAGTTAACCATTGCTTTACTAGATTATTATCCGTATCGTTTTCAAAATGTTGAGCTGCTGATTGAAGTTCTCGTACAGAAGACCAAGGTGGTGTTGGTGACAGGTCGTTATCGTCTAGAAATGCTCCATCACGTTCTAGTTTGTAACGTAATGCTCCCATCCTACTCTCATCAAAAACGCCTAGTAAATAATCAACTTCATATAGTGTTTTTGCTTTTTCATTATTTTCAGATGCTTTTTGAGCTGCTCTTCTTTTCATTAGTGTCCTGCCCCATGTATCAGGCATACTATCTAAAAACATTCCAAAATTCGCTTTATTATCAGGAAACTGTGGACCCGAATAAAACTGAATATCAGGATCTAATAAAATCTGATAATCAGATTTCAACCATTCTTTGTTATACTCAAATTTAAAAGCCTTTTTTCCTTTTGCTTGCAATGCAGAAAGTATTCCTACTAATATAGGTTCGCTCATAGGTTTCCAATGAGCAAAAACGTATATGTCTAGTTTGTTTTTATTCAATGCATGCTATTTTTAAAATTCTTGATTATATAAACAATTGATTAATAATTTAAAGCAGTTCCATATCTTGTAGTTTTCTTCCAAATTCGTCATCAGCTGCTAATTTTAAAAAATCATCTTGTAAACCCATAACACGTAAAACATTAAAGTAAGAACCCATTGCTACTTTAGGGTTGCCTTTTTCAATTTGATATAGTGTTGTTCTATTTAATCCTGCACGCTCTGAAACTTGAATTGTGGTCAATTTACGTCGTTTACGAGCTAATTTAATCTGCTCACCAACACGTCCCAACATTTCCTTATGCTTTGGAAAGACAACACTCTTCTTAGACTTCATTTGTTTATTATTTTATACGAATATAAGCTTTATGTTGATATTATACAACATTTATATTATATTGTTGGTTATTTTTATAGCATCTTTATACATAGCCTTATATTCAATTTCTGACCAAATTATTTTTAAAGAATACGTATACGCGTCCTACTTATTACATTACAATTCTTTTAAGCTAACTGTCTAATCAGCTATATAAAACTTAATAGGAAACTTGCAATAGCTTGTACCTATTTGTTTCTCAATATCCTGAGATACTATGTATACTGGTATTTTATATTTCTGTATTAAATAAATGAAAGCGTAAATCTATGATATGCGTTGTAGAATTTATCTCGATGTTTCAGGGTTATATTCAATCTTATAACTACACTTCATTTTAACCTGTCACCCCGCACTTGATGCGGAGTCTCAAAACTAAAGTTCACCTTTTCCTGTCACTCCGCACTTGATGCGGGGTAGATTAACTATGGAAAACTTAACCGTAGAACTAACGACCAACAGATTCCGCATCGCGGCTATCGCCTTGTGCGGAATGACAGGTTTGTGGGATGATTTGTTTGTATTCCGCATCGCGGCTATCGCCTTGTGCGGAATGACAGTTAGTGGGATGTTTTGTTTATACCAATGCTTTTAACGAATGCCGCATTAAAAATTGGATATACAGAATAAAATAGTTTTTTAGTATTATATTCATTAGTTGGGCAACATTAGGAAAAACGAGTAATTTTTTGGATATTTATAATTTAAATTTAAATAGAATGGCAACAGTAGATAATATACGAAACGGATTGATAGACAAAATACTATCCATCAGAAATAAAGATTTTTTAGTCGCTCTTGACAAATTAATCACATCAAGTTCTTCAGAATCTGACATCATTAATTTGACTAAAGAGCAAAAAATCATGTTGGAAATGAGTGAGCATGATATTAAAAATGGAAAACTGATTTCTCAAGAAGCTATGGACAAAAGAAATTTGGAATGGCTAAACGCAATGTAATTTGGACTCGAACAGCCGACATTCAATTCGTGGGAATTTTAGAATATTGGTTGAATAGAAACAAGTCAAATACCTACTCAAAAAAACTTGTGAAATTAGTTTCGGAAAGAACTAAACAAATAGCCGAACAACCATTAATTTTCAAGGCTACTGATTTCAAAGACACCAGAGTTGCTTCATTAGGAAATTTCAGCATTTACTATAAATATGATGACAAAGAAATTATAATCACAGCTTTTTGGGATAACAGACAAAACTCTAAAAAACTGTTAACAATATTGGAAAACAAAAAATAACGTTGCCCAACAGTGTATAACAAAAATGGCGAGATTTGTGATTGAAACGAAAATTTTGGTATTTTTAGAGACTTAAAGTTTAACATACCTTTGCCGCAGGTAGGACGAAAACCCGTCCCGATAGACTTCCGGATCGGGAGCGCATTTTAAGTCGCCACTTATGTTATGCGCGATATCTTGTATGTAATGTAAAAAGTCACAAATGAAAAATATAAACTTTACAAAAATTTTGTTTTTTATATTAATACTTTCGACAGATTTTTTGATTGCTCAAGAAACTTCAAACTTCAATAACTTAATCTTGACACGAGTTGGACACCTTAATAAAGATAAAGTACTTGATTCTATTGTTGTCAAACAAGATACAGTTAATAAATTTAGACCTTACAGACTCGAAATCTATCTGAGTAAAAAAAAAGTCGGTAAGATTTTATGGGTATCAACGGACAAAGCAATTAGTCCAGAATATTTTCAGGATAAAAATGCTTTGCAAAAAGAAAAAAGTTTTTCAGACATTGAAATTAGAAATCATGTTTTAACCATAAAACATGATTACGAAAATGAACATAGGGAACATACATTTCAACTTCGGGGAAATAAGTTCAAGCTGATTGAATACTATTCTATTAAAACGAATAATGATGGAAAAATTTATTTTGAAACCATTAATTTTGATAAACTTATAAGAAAAACTAAAGCTGTCAGTAAGTTTGACCATCATGTATTTGATGAAAATGAATACAAATTAAGAATGAATCCCAGATACTTAGAAGATTTGAATTCGGTATCTGAAATACATCAATAAATACTACATACACCCACAGATTTATCCACGCTTCTAAAACGCTATTTTATAATTTCATACTCAACAGTTTATTTTGGCTTTATGGTAACTTGCGCCAGCACCAAGCATGTATGTTATTTTATTTCGTTTTTTCATAATTCAAAATTTATAAACTCCTCCTCACTCATCCCAAAGCCTTCATCCACCACCAACACTTCTTCATAACTCAAACCATACAACTTGTACACCAACACATCTATCTCCGCTTCTAAGGCGCTGGTATCAGCTTTTGGTTTGGTCTTTTTTTGGGAAAGAAAATGAAAAAAACCTAGAGCGCAATATCAAGGTTTGATAAACTTTTTTAAAGTGCAACACTAAAACTCAATATTTAGCTATGGATTTTTATAAATATAAAATTTTTTGTGTGTGAAATCAATTTTAGGATGAAATGTACCGATAATCATAAATGGATTATGCGAAACGTAGTGATGCAGTTGTGATGTTCCTAAGAACAAATACAAATCCTTAGTTAAAGCAAAATCATCAAAATATTTTTTCCTTACATCAGTAACTGCTTTAGCCTCGTTACCTTCATATTTTCTAAACACTGCTGAAAAGATGTGGTAAAATTAGAAACCGAAGTGCGATTGGGTTTTACTTTTCGGTAAGCTGGATTAAGCGCTTGCTGCGGTTTGAGTTGAAGCATAGGATTAGTTAATATTATGGATGCACTAAAGTAAGAAAAAAATTAGATGTAATTTGATTTTTAATCTGATCCTGTCACCCCGCACTTGATGCAGGGTCTCAAAACTAAATTACACCTTTTCCTGTCACCCCGCACTTGATGCGGGGTCGCTTTACTATGGAAAACTTAAGCGTTGAACTAACGACCAACAGATTCCGCATCTCACTCAGGCTCGTGCGGAATGACAGTTAGTGGGATGTTTTGTTTTTATTCCGCATCATGGATATCGCCTTGTGCGGAATGACAGGTTTGTTGGATGTTTTTTTATACAAATACAAGCTTGTTGTTGATATAATACAACGTTTGCTATGAATAACCTAGTTGTTCTTATACCTATTTTATAACCAATTAAATTATTTTTCCAATTGAATGAAACGCTGTTCTATCAATTCCAAATAGGCTGTTTTCATTTCTTTTGATAAGAAAGATTGATGTATCCATTCTTCCGCTTTAGATTTGTTTTTAGTCAATCGCTTAAAAGCAGATTTGATTTGCTTGGATGTCAAGGCTAGTTTTTCGCCTAATTGTTCAAAATGTACTCGTTTCAACTTTTTTTTCTTTCCTGATAAGCTTAAGGCCAATTCTTCTGAATCTTCTGGAAAAACAATAGCTACATTCAGCAGATCGTAAGCAGGAGATAAAGTCCAACCTATTGGGCTTTCTATCATGGAGAAGTTTTTTAGATGCATATCATTATTGCCCGTAATTAAAGAAAAAAGCGTTAAATCGAAAAAGTAGGTTTTATCTAATAAGGTATTGCTGGCGTATTCATCAATTGCTTTTCCTACTCTTTCCATTGAACTCCTGTATTTATCAAATGCTTCGGTAATTTGAAACATGTCCAACATGTGGATTTTTTTGCCCGATTCGCTGCGGTCAATTCGTTTGGTAATGTAGGATAACTCTCCTGATTTCAATCGTATCAAAGAAGATGGGACGACCCGAATTCCAAATGCTTCCGCTATGCGCATGGTCACATGTTCATTTTCAGGCATTTCAGGAAATTGATTTGATGGTGGTTTAAAAATATAGTTTCCACCTAGAGCTCCAACTACGGTTAAGCGAGCATCTTTATTTTCTTTAGTCTGCTGAATTAAAGACATGGAAAGTTTAGGTTGTACACCTGGTACTGCAACACTTCGTTCTACTATATTTTTGGCCAGCTCATTCATTTGTTCCAGTCCATATTCAATTTTTGGTGGTTTTGGCATACCAAAAAATTCTTTAGCGCATTTTTCATGATAATCATTACCGCTCTGCAAAGGCTTATAGCAATACAAACATTTAGTTTTCATTTTGATTATTTAATGGTTCTACATGAACTGCGCCAATACAATTTTGACAACATGCTAACAACAAACCCATGCGGTCGTTTTTGTTGATTTTCCAATTTTTAGAAGCAATATCTAGCAACCAACCTTCAGGAATTAAACCTTCAAAAAAAGGAAATAGTCGTTTATCAATAAACGGCTTATTTGATACTGGCATGGTAAAGGTGATAAAATCATTTGGATGATGTTCAACGTAATTATCATCATACTGAAATATATATTCACCTTCGTCAGTTTCTGTTATTAGACCAGCTAAGCGATTTTTATAAAAAACTTTTCCTTGTCTCATTCTTTAGATTCTTTTAAACTTACAGGAGCTAATTCATGACCAAACATGCGCAGAACAAGATTTACTTTATCCATATTTAGATTGGTTTTTCCTTGTTCAATTTTTCGAATAACGGTTAATGCAACTCCTGTGCGTTCAGCAAATTCTTCTTGCGTAAGATTTACTTCTTTTCTACGCTGTTTGACAAACTCTGCTAATTGTTTCATTATATGCTATAGAATATAAAATTAGTCAAATATACAATATTATATGCAAATAAGTATAATTTTACATAAATAGACTAAAATATATGTATTTACATATAAATTAAAAAAAGGTAATTTTAATTTGATTTGTTTTAAAAAAATCTTTGATTTTTCCTTTAATTTTAACTTTTCACACGAACTTGTTGCGGGGTCTTATAAATAAATTACACCTAGTCCTGTCACCCCGCACCTGATGTGGGGTCTCAAAACTAAACTTCACCTTTTCTTGTCACCCCCGCACTTTGATGCGGGGTCGCTTAACTATGGAAAACTTAACCGTTGAACTAACTACCGACAGATTCCGCATCGCGGCTATCGCCTTGTGCGGAATGACAGGTTTATGGAATATTTTGTTTTATTCTGCATCGCGGCTATCGCCTTGTGAGAAATTACAGGTTTTTAAGGTGTTTTTCTTTTTAGTTAATTGCTGAAAAAAAATGGATGGGATGTCTCTCTGCCTTCGACATGACAGCAGCGTATTCTGGATTTTAAGAGCAATTTGCTAAATCAATCAATAGCCTTTAAAATTAAAATTCAGCATTTTTTTTACATAGGAATACATTTCTGGAAACTGATTTTTCAGTTCTTGAGGAGTTTCAAAAAAAGACTCTATCAGTACAGCAATAAACTCAAAATTGTTTGTAAATGCATAATTTCTTAGGTATTTTGATGATACTAGATTTTGTCTGTAAGTGGGATTGTTTTGCAACAACTGTTTTATCTTTTTGTAATAACGCTCAAAAAGTATTGCACTTATAGAATCGTTATTTGGTTTTAAAAAATCAAAATGCATGGCATGCACCATTTCATGAATACCAAGATTGAAATTATCATTATCAATATTATAACCTTCTAAAAAATCTTTCCAAGAAAGAACCACAGCTTTATAAGCAGGATTAAATTCGCCTTTGTGATATGCCTTATTAATTTTAGATTTAAAAACATCTAGATAAATTATAAAACGCTCTAGAGATTTTATGGTGTAATTCCTGTAGCCAAAAGTTAACATAATTGCTGTTGCAGCGATTAAGACTTTTTGTTGGTCACTAACATATAAACCTGATCTACCTTTAAATTTATGCAGCTTAATGAATCTGGATACTCGGTGATCGAAATATATTTTTTGCTTTAGATTAAGTTTCTGGTAAAAGCTAAATTGCGTGTTAAGTATATAAACCTGATCTTTTGAAAGTTTAAGCTTCCTAAAGTAAAAATGCCGGTAAAAGGGTTTTGGTGAAATATATTTTACCCATACGAACTCAACAAAGAAAAATAGTTGGTAAAAAACAATTACTAAAATCATCAAGACTAAAACTGCTGTCAACACTTGAATAAAAAAAGAATCCGTTTTTTCTTCAGTTAAGATATAGATGAATTTCATTGATGAGTAGAAAAGTATAAAGTTTGCTTTTAAAATTTTGGTCAATATAACCTATATTTTATGAAAAATACAAAGCAATTATTTAGCAACATTTCATAAAACAAAAAACAGATCAAGCGACTCGCTCTGGCTTGTATGTAATCTGATTATAGGTTATTTTCTTTCCAGCAAAGATGAGAGATGTGTTTTTAAATGTAAGTGAATCCTTGGTGGTTTATTGATATATTCTTATAAAATGATTATCAGATTAAGATTTGTATTTAAAAGTTATTTGAATGAAATACTACCGTAAGCTGTTCTAAAACAGAATATGAGTTGAAACAAACTACTTATTTATTTTTAATAATACAGAGTGAATAAACAATTTGAAAAGAGTATAGGTTAAAAATGAAACTTATATAAATTTATTTTATGTTTTTCATGAAAAGTATTAATATAAATTAAAGTAATAATTATCTAATATTTGCGGCCTAAAATTGGCTATATGAATTTACAGTTGTTAATTGACAATCTAACCAATCCTGCCCTACTATTTTTCTGTCTTGGTATATTTGCTTCCTTAATAAAAAGTGATTTATCTATACCTGAAAATTCATCTAAATTTATATCGCTTTACCTTATGTTTTCAATTGGTTTTAAAGGTGGCCAAGAGTTAGCACATAGTACTATTGGCAGCGAAATAATCTGGGCATTTACTTTAGGCTTATTGAGTTCATTAATTATACCTATTTATACTTTTTGGATAGCCAAAAAAAGTTTTGGAAAACATAATGCTGCAGCACTTGCTGCCGCTTATGGTTCTATTAGTGCAGTTACTTTTTTAACAAGCGTTTCTTTTTTAGATTTACAAGAAATTGAATATGATGGTTTTATGGTTGCTGTTATGGCCTCTATGGAAGCACCTGCAATTGTAATGGGGGTTTTGTTGTTAAGTGTATTTGGAAAATCAAAAAATAAACAAAGTAAAGTAAAGATTGGATCAATAATGAGACATTCATTAAGCAATGGGAGTGTAATATTATTGGTTGGTAGCTTGTGTATTGGTATGATTGCAAGCGATGAACAAGCCGCTGGAATAGCACCTTTTACTACCGATATTTTTAAGGGATTTTTAGCTGTTTTTTTATTAGATATGGGTTTATCTAGCGGAAAACATTTAAAAACATTCAAAAACAACGGTTGGTCTGCATTGGCTTTTGCAACTATCATTCCAATCATAAACGGATGTGTTACTGCCTGTATATCAGTTTATTTTTTAGAAAGTATAGGAAATTGTCTATTAATTTCAATATTAGTAGCAAGTGCATCATATATTGCTGTACCTGCAGCAATGCGATTATCAATACCAAAAGCAAATCCCGGATTATATCTACCAATGGCTCTTGCTATTACGTTTCCTTTCAATATTACACTAGGGATTCCCATATATTTAGCTATTATCAATTTTTTAAACTAAAGACTTAATTTAAAAAAACAAAAAATGACTATTCCTATTTTAATAAAAGATGCAAAAATTATTAATGAGCGTGAAATAAAACAAGCAGACATATTAATAGAAAATGGAAAGTTTGTTGAAATAGGTCAAATTAAAGCCAAATCTCATTATAATATTATCAATGCTAAAGGAAAATTAGCATTGCCCGGTGTTATTGATGCACAAGTTCATTTTAGAGATCCAGGATTTACATATAAAGCAGATATTTACACCGAAAGTAAAGCAGCAGTAACTGGTGGAGTTACATCCTTTATAGACATGCCTAATACATATCCAAATGTGTTAAGTATATCCATTTTAAATGAAAAATATAAGATAGCTGCTCATAAATCATTGGCTAATTTTGGGTTTTTCCTAGGAATAAATACCGAGAATTTAGATGAAGTATTACAAATGGATACTTCTCATTTATTGGCTATTTCAGACGATGGGTTGTATTTTACTAAAAAAGGAAATTTACTAGCGGACCGTCCAGACATTCTTGAAAAAATATTTGAGGAAAAGAAAGATTGTATTGTGGCAATACATGCTGAAAAAGAAGCAATTGTTGAAGAAAATGAAAGGAAATTTAACACCAAATATGGTGAGCATGTTCCCGTGGAACTTCATCCTAAGATAAGAAGTGTAAAAGCCTGCTATAGTGCTAGCAAACAAGCCATTGACCTAGCCAAAAAACACCAAGCTAGATTACATATATTGCATTTAACAACCGGTAAAGAAACCGAATTATTCAGTAATCAAATAGCCTTGAAAGACAAAAAAATAACAACAGAAGTATGCGTACAAAATCTATGGTTTTCTGATAAGGATTATAAACAATTAGGAACCAGAATAAAATGGAATCCCGCCATAAAAACTGAAGAAGACAGACAAAGTCTTTTGAAAGCTTTGATAAATGACAAAATTGATATAATTACAACCGATCATGCTCCCCATACTTTAGAAGAAAAGGAAAAAACATATTTTAAATCAATGTCGGGGGCACCTATGGTCCAGCATGGTTTAAACATCATGCTTGAATTGTATAAAAAAAATCAAATTAGTCTTGAAAAAATAGTAGAAAAAATGTGCCATAACCCTGCTATATTATATAAAATAGACAAGCGTGGTTTTATTAAAAAGGGATTTTTTGCTGACTTGGTTTTAGTAGACCCAACTAAACATTGGACAGTACATACCAACAACCTAAAATACAAATGTGGATGGTCTCCGTTAGAAGGCACTGAATTTACTACTCAACTAACCCATACTATTGTTAATGGCAATATAGTCTATCAAAATGGTAGTTACTATGAAGGAATAAAAGGTAAAGCACTAATTAAGGCATAAATTAAAGCTAAATGATTACAAAAAATTTAAATGAAGCTATTCGCGTATTAAATAATAATCAACTAATTGCAATTCCTACAGAGACTGTTTATGGTTTAGCAGGTAACGCATTACGTGAAAAAGTGGTAGAGAAAATATTCACTTTAAAAAATAGGCCTTTCTACAATCCTTTAATTGTACATATTTCTTCTAAAGATGAGTTAACCAATATAGCTAAAAACATACCGAACAAAGCTAACATACTTGCTGAAAAATTTTGGCCAGGCCCATTAACCCTAGTATTACCCAAATTAGATATTGTTCCTAATAAAGTAACCGCAAATAAAAATACAGTTGCTGTTCGTGTGCCCAATCATTCACTTAGTTTACAATTGCTAAAAGAAATTGATTTTCCTTTAGCTGCTCCAAGCGCTAATCCTTTTGCTAGTATTAGCCCAACTACACCTCAACATGTAGAAAACTATTTTAAAGACAAGCTAAGACTTATTTTAGATGGCGGCATTTGTAAACGCGGAATTGAATCTACCATAATTGGTTTTGATGATGATGAACCTGTACTTTACCGGCTTGGTTCTTTATCCATAGAGCAAATAGAATTAGCCGTAGGCAAAATTAAAAAGTTAACAAAAATAGATGAAAATAAACCACAAGCTCCGGGCATGCTTTCTAAACATTACGCACCTAAAACTCCTTTTTACCTAATTGAAAATATAGATTTAAATTCATTTTTAGCTTGTGATAAAAATTCTAAGCTTGGTATCTTACGTTTTCAAGATTTCGATAAGCGTTTTCCAACTCAATTTCAAGAAATTCTGTCTACCACTGCCAACTTAAATGAAGCTGCTAAAAATTTATATGCGGCCATGCATCGATTAGATGCACAACAATTAGATTTAATTCTTGCCGAAAAACTTCCAGAAGTTGGAATTGGATTAACCTTAAATGATAAATTACGTAGAGCTGCCCAAGATTAATTTAAATGGCTAACCAAAAATAAATAACATTATTTAAAGATTAAGAATGTTTAAAGGAAGAAAGTTAGTTATCGCAACAATGCATGGAAAAGAAAAAGTAATTGCGCCCATAATTGAAAAATCAATTGGTGTACATTGCTTTGTTAATAAAACATTAAATACCGATGTCTTTGGCACTTTTACTGGTGAAATTGACAGAAAACATGATCCACTTTCAACAGCAAGAAAAAAATGTTTACATGCTATGGCATTAAGTGAATGCCAATTAGGTATTGCTAGCGAAGGTTCATTTGGCAATCATCCAGAACTGTTTTTTGCTAAAGCTAATGAAGAATTTTTAATTTTTATAGACCTTAAAAATCAAATTGAAATAGTTACTAAGATTTTAAGCACCAAAACTAATTTTAATGGTAAATATGTAAATTCTGAAAATGAGCTTTGGACTTTTGCAAAACAAATTGGTTTTCCAGAACATGGACTTATTCTTCGAAGCGAAGAAAATTCTAAAGAATGTTACAAAGGTATCACGAAAAGGGAACAACTAAATAACTACTTTCGAAAGTTGGCTAAAGAAAAGCCTTCGGTTTATGCCGAAACTGATATGAGAGCTTTTTACAACCCAACTCGAATGAAGCGTATTAAAGAAGCAAGCATTCAATTGATAAAAAAAATACAAACTACATGCCCAAAATGTAATTGTCCTGGCTTTGATGTTTCCAAAATTAAATCAGGTTTACGCTGTAAGCAATGTGGCTTACCTACAAAATCTACATTAAGCCATATTATGGTTTGTAAAAAATGTGGATTCGAAAAGGAAAATATATTTCCCTTTCAAAAGAAGAACGAAGACCCTATGTATTGCGATTTTTGCAATCCTTAAACATATTATAAAGACAAACCCCCTTTAAAAAGTTTACAATTAAAAATTGCTGTTAAGCTAGAAAAAGTAAAGATCTATTCTTCAGTTGATAAACTATTCTTCACTCAGTTTAATCAAGTAATTTCAATTCATGATTTTACAAAAGGAAGTTATTTTCAGAAGTAATAACTGATAAAGGAATTGTTACCAACAATCTTTGTTTTTAACTAGTAAGAATCTTTGTTACTAGTTAAATTTAAAAATTCTATCTATTCTGGTAAGTTTTGTAAAAATATCATTAACAGAAGCTCTGATTTTGTAGTTTGGATTAAATTGTTTAAAAACAATAATTCCTTTGGTATCGATGATAAAAGTAGCAGGAACAGGGAGTTTTGATTCTTTGTGGCATTGGTTTCACAAATTGATGCATTGAGATTTTGTTAATCACTTCAATAAAGAAATACATTCTTCTTTTTTAACACCGGGAAGTATTTGGATAGCGTACCAAGATTTCTGCGCAATTTCTGCACTATTTATGTGTATTTGTTTTCCAAATCGGGCTGCATCGTTAATACTTGCTCCATACACAACTTGACCGATTCCCGTCCAAACAATGGCACTCATGCACATTGGGCAAGGTTCTACGGTAGTGTAAAGGATTAAACTTTTAGGTTCATCGAAATTTAATGTTTTCAATTTTAAAATTGCATTCAATTCTGCATGAGCCGTTGGTCCGTTATGTTTTGTAGTGTTATAGGCTGAAATGTAATCTTCATTTTTATTTACAATTACAGCCCCAAAAGGTGTTTTGCCCAACTTAGCCTGTTCTATTGCTTTTTGCATCCAAAACTCATGCTTTTTCAAAATCATTTTCTTTTATCTTGTTTACTATTCGATAAGCAGATGCTACAGCCGAATCCATATATCCTGGGAATTTTTCTGAAGTTTCGGTTCCTCCAAAAAATAATTTACCATTATAATAAGCTTTTTTCAATAAAGCATCTCCGTTGTTCAAATGTGCTTGCGGGACTAAAGGTAAGTTGCCCACTAAAGTAGGTGCGTTCCAAATTTTATCTTCGTAAGAAACAAAGGAATTGATGTTTTTACCAAAAAATTGGTTCAAATAATAGATGACTTCCTTTTTACGTTGGTCTTTACTGAGTTGGGAAGCATTGGGATGTAAAAAGCCTGTAAAACCAAATTTGTTTTCTTCTATATCGGTATGGTCATACATTTCGGTTACTATTCCAACATGGCTAAATAACATTCCTGAATGCTTATTTTCTCTCCAAAAAGCTTCATTAAACTCCAATACAAATTTTATGGAGCCAGCCATCCAAGTTTGTACATCAGGAAGTAAATTCAAAAGTGAATCTGGCAAACTAGGTACAAAATTTAAACTGGAATAAATCAACTGTGGCGGCATGCAAATAACTGCATAGTCTGCTTCAAAAACCATGTTTTCACTGGATGTTATGTGTAGTTGATTTCCCTTTTCTTCCATCTTTTCTGCTTTACAGTTTAAATGAATTGAATTAGGGTCTAATTGTTTGTATATAGCTTCAATTAAACGCTCCGTTCCACCTGCAATTCGATAAGTTACCGGTTCGTTTGGATGTACTTCAAACTCTTGGGGCTTTTGATTAATTTCTGTATGAAAAAATGAAGTTCCTTTACGATACTGCTTGAATTTTTCAATTCCTAATTCATTTAGTAATCTGTTAAGGTGAAGATGCTCTTTAGCAAACCATGTGGCACCCAATTCCATAGGCGTATTCAATTTTCCGTTGATGGTTTGTATTCTACCACCTACTCGATTTGAAGCTTCAAGTATTTGAAATGAAATTTGTTGTTTCTTCAGAAAATAGCCTAAACTCAATCCGCTTAAACCAGCGCCTACAATTAAAACAGAAGTATTTGTATTCATCTATTAATCAGTTTAATGCGTAGGTAATTTAACTATGTTATTTAAGAACATCCGCAATTATCTTGTCCACAAATCTTTTTCGATTTCTTTTTGAAGAAGAATTTTTTCAACAGAAAACCCAAAGCAATTATAAAAATGAACCAAACTACTATTTCTTGAAAATACATGAACATTATTTTAATAATTGATAAGCGATTAATGATACAATATAAGCAAACGAAGTCATAAAAACAAGTTGAAAAGTTGGCCATTTCCACGAATTGGTTTCTCGTTTTACCACCGCTAAGGTACTCATGCATTGCATAGCGAAAGCATAAAACAAAAGCAAACTAATTCCACTTGCTAAGTTAAAAAGCTTCCCACCAATTACAGGATTTACTTCTTTACTCATGCGTTGTTTAATGGTTTCTTCATTTTCGCTTCCTACGCTGTAAATGGTGGCTAAAGTTCCTACAAAAACTTCTCTTGCAGCAAAAGAAGTAATCACTGCAATACCAATTTTCCAATCGTATCCCAAGGGTTGCACAACCGGCTCAATTGCTTTTCCCATATAACCAATGTAGGAATGCCTTAGTTTGTAGGACGCAACTTTGGTTTCCATTTCTTCTTCATCTAAAACCAAATTTTCTTGTTCTACTTGTTGTTGAACTATTTTTTCTGCTTCGTTAAAATTAGCATTGGGTCCATAACTGGCCAACACCCATAAAATAATTGAAATGGCCAAAATAATCTTTCCAGCTCCAAACACAAACGACTTGGTTTTATCGACCACAGTAATGAGTACATTTTTAGGAATAGGTAGTTTATAATCGGGCATTTCAATTACAAAGTAGGTTTTTTTAGCATTTTTCATAACCAAATGAAGCAACCAAGCGGAGAAAATAGCCACTCCAAATCCTAAGAAATACAGTCCAAAAAGCACCAATCCTTGATAATTAAAAACCCCAAGAAAATACGCGTCAGGAATTACAAGTGCAATGATGATTAAATACACCGGAAGTCTTGCAGAACAAGTGGTAAATGGAATAACCAAAATGGTAATTAATCGTTCTTTCCAATTTTCGATATTCCTTGAAGCCATTACAGCTGGAATGGCACAGGCAGTTCCCGAAACCAATGGTACGATACTTTTGCCGCTTAGCCCAAATTTTTTCATGATGCGGTCGGTTAAAAACACCACACGACTCATGTAACCACTTTCTTCTAAAATACTGATAAACAAAAAAAGTAAAGCAATCTGCGGAACAAAAATGACAATTCCACCAATTCCTGGTATAACTCCTTCGGTTATGAGTCGGGTTAACTTTCCGTCGGGTAGTTGCGCTTTTGTAAATTCACTTAAGTTAGCAAAACCGAGATCAATTAAGTCCATTGGGTAAGAAGCCCAGCTGTAAATTCCTTGAAAAATCAATAATAAAATCAAGGCGAAAATAAGATAACCCCAAAACTTATGAATTAAAATACGGTCTATATTAGCTCTCAGTCCAGTTGCTGCATTAATGTCTTTTGTTAAGCTAGTTTTTAAGGCTTTATTGATAAACAAATAACGCGCAATTACTTCTTTTTGCTGCAAGCGTTTTAACTCAGAAATGGGTTTAGGGGTAAATCCGTTGGTTGGATTTTTTATGGTATTTCTTTCTAAATCTCCAAAGTTAACGTCGTTGTTAATTATCAACCAAAGTTTATACACATTTTGGTTTGGATATGCTTTTTTAAGACTTTCGAAATATTCCGAATCGATTTGAGAAACTTCGCAACAGGATTCAGTTGGTATTTGCTTGTAGTTTTCAATCAGGCTTTTTAAGTAATCAAAGCCTTCATTTTTTCTAGCACTTACTAAAGCTATTTTTGTTTTTAATTGTTTTTCTAGTTGCTTGGTGTCAATACTTATTCCTTTTTTTTCCATTCTATCCGCCATGTTGATGGCCAAGATAGTTGGTAAACCCAAATCTTTAATTTGTGTAAAAAGCAATAAATTTCGCTTTAAATTTTCAATATCACTAACCACTACCACCACATCTGGGTAATTTTTGTCGTTTTTGTTCAGTAATATTTGAACTGCTACATTTTCGTCTAAGGAAGAAGCATTTAAGCTGTAAGTGCCAGGTAAATCTAAAATATGGGCTTTAAGTAATCGAGAGATTTTAGAAACTCCTTCTTTTTTTTCAACAGTAATTCCAGGATAATTGCCTACTTTTTGATTTAAACCCGTTAACGAATTAAATACGGAAGTTTTACCCGTATTGGGATTTCCAACAAGAGCTACATTAATTTGTCTCATATTCTTTTTCTAAAATATCAACTCCAATTTCTCTTGCAGTTTCTAAACGAATGGCTAAAAAAGTATCGTTTATGTTGAGGTACAACGGATCTTTAATTTTATTAATTTTAATCACTTCTACTTCGCTTCCGGGTAAACAACCCATTTCTAGAAGTTTTAAGGGAATTAATTGCGAAGATGTATCGGTTATAATAGCCTTTTCTCCACTTTTTAAATCAGCTATGCTCATCGTTTTATTTAGATTAAATTTAAGTAGTGCAAACCTAATAAAATCCTGTTTAGCTTGGTATTTTTTAAGTTTATTTTCAATAAAAAAGCTGGAAAAATATAGCGATTAATGATTTAAGTCTGTTTTTGAAAGGATGTAAGTTTATCTAGATTTTTCAAAATTAGAAGCAAATATTTAAATTATACCTTAGATAGCAAATAAAATTCAAACCCAACTCCTACCACTCCAACAACACCCGTTGTGCTGAAAAACCAGGACCAAAACTCAGCATAATTCCTTTCTCGCCTTTCTTGGGGTTTTGCTTCAGAATGCGCTCTAATACAAACAATACTGTGGCACTACTCATGTTTCCAAACAATTGTAAAACCGCTTTGGTATCATTTATATTTTTCCCTAAATCTGAAAATAAAGCTTCGACGGTTTGAATAATTTTTTTACCACCTGGATGAAATATAAGATGATTTATTTCTTCAATTTTGGTGTTGTGTTTTGCTAAAAAAGGATGAATTATTTCGGGAAAATGAGCGGCAATGGTGTTTGGAACTTCTACATCTAAAATCATTTTTAAACCAGAATTGGTCAAATCGAAACCCATCATGTGTGTAGCATCAAAAAAATGATACATTCCTTCTCCGATAATACTTGGTCCTTTGTCAGTTTCTTTAGATGATAACAAAACACAAGCTGCTCCATCGCCAAAAATAGCTGCACTTACCATATTGGCCATGCTCATATCGTTTAACTGAAAAGTAGCTGTCGGCGCTTCAAAAGCAATAACCGCAGCACGTTTATCGGGATTGGCTGCTAAAAATTGTTTGGCATAAATAATTCCTGAAATTCCAGCTGCGCAACCCATTTCGGTTACAGGCAAACGAATTACATCTTGGCGTAAACCTAAGGCATTGATTAAATACGCATCTAAAGAAGGAATCATAATTCCGGTGCAACTAACCGTAATAATGTAATCTAAACTATCTGCTTCCCAATTGGCATCTTTTAATGCTTTTTGTAGCACTTTTTTGCCCAAGGATTTAGCTTCGCGTTCGTAGATTTTGTTTTTATCTTCAAAAGATGTGGCTGTAAAAACTTCTTCAGGATTCATGATAGAATAGCGCTGGTCTACTCCTGCCCCTTCAAAAATTTTCACAACTTTCCTTCTAAAACGTTCATCTTCATTAGCTAACCAAGTTTCTACAAACGGAATAACTTCTGCTGTAGTTTTAGAATATTCGGGCAATTGACTCACCGCACTTGTAATTTTCACACTCATTTGTTTTGTATTATCCATTGATACCGAAAGGCCCAAAACCATTTTATTTGATGATTTTGAACATTCATTTTTTCAGCATAATTATTAAAATCTGTTTTTTTGAATCCGCGTAAAATAGAAATCAATCCATCGTGTTTGGCAATTTTACTTCTAATGAAAAACAATCCATACAATTTAAATAAATAATAGGCTGTTTTACTGCGTTGTAAGTCGTTAATTACCATTCCTATTTTAGCTTGCTGTTGTAGCCTTTTCATTAATTGAAGAAGCTCTTTGTCCTTAAAATGATGCATGGTTAAAGTGGAAATAAACACATCTACTTGTATTTTTTCGAATGCCGTTGAAAATACATTCATGCACTCAAAATTTAAATTCTCTATTTCTTTTGAAGCTTTTTGAGCAATCCTAATGCATTCTGGATTGGCGTCTATTCCTATAAATTGAAATTGCTGTGGTTGGTTTTTTGCCCATTTAGCTAATTTTCTCAAGCTTGCTCCGCTTCCACAACCTACATCTACAATGGTATACTCTTCTTGTGGATGTTGGCGAATAAATTGTTGAATTCCATCAATCGTTACGCGGTTGCCACCTAAAGCTACATTAATTTGATCGATGTTTTTCAAAACCTTTTCCAATTCTTTTCCATCAAAATCAAATTCATCCATAATTTCAGGAAGCAAACTTCTATGTCTGGTAGAAACTAACTGCATTCTATTGGTTTTCCATGGGTTTTCTGAATCATTTTCTCTACTAAAAAAGGCATTTTACTACCGATAGCCATACCAAAATTGGTTAATTTTTGATGCATAAATAACTTTTGAAAATAGTTGCCAAACTTCATTCTGCTCTCAAAATTCATTTTCCACTTTTGGGTATAGTTTTCAAATAAAATAGGCTTGGATTGATGCTTTTGGAAAGCCAAAACTTCTTCAGAAGCTAACTTTGCAGAATGAATAGCCATCGCCATTCCGTTACCACATAAAGGATGAATTAATCCCGCAGTATCGCCGAGCATCAACATGTCATTTTCAACCCTTTCTTTCTTTTCAAATGAAACTTGAGCAATAGCCAAATGCTTGTCAAATGCCAATTCGGCTTCATTAAAAAAACGATTCAAGTGTTTGTTTTTTCGCAGCACATTTTCATTAAAATCTTCTATATTTTTATATTGTTTAAAGCTTTTGTATTTAGCAAGATAACAAACATTTACATAATTGGTTTCCGTTAAGGACAAACCGCAATAGCCGCCATCAAAATTATGTAATTCTACTTTATTAACAGGGAAGTTTGGATGTTTGTAATGTGCTTTTATACCAACCCAATGCGCTGGTTTATTAATGAAATTTCGGTTAAAATGTTGATCTAAGTTAGAGCGTTTTCCGAAGCATCCTAAAACTAACTTGGCTGTAAAGGAATCATTTCGAGTAGAAACGCTGTACATTTCTTCCATTACTACAACATCTTTCACTTTTTCAAAAATGAAATCTACTTTTAATTCCTTTGCTTTTTGATAAAGTAATTCATCGAATGCATACCTAGAAATTCCAAAACCGCCTAAGGGCAAATCTTGATTGATTTCTTTTCCTGTTGAAGTAGTAATAAGCAATTGATTGATTTGTGGAAGTGGAAGTTGATTTAAATTTACGCCTAAGGAATTTAAATACGGAATAACTTCGTTGGAAACATATTCGCCACAGACTTTGTGCTTCGGGTAAGCATGACGCTCAAACACCAAAACAGAAAGTCCATTTTTTGCTAAATGAATAGCTGCAGTTAAACCAGCTAAGCCTCCACCGATTACAATTACGTCTCTTTGTTTCACAGTTGAAAAATAAGACAAAAAAATCCCGATGCAGCACATCGGGATTGAATAAGTAAATCTTTAACAAATATTAGTTAGCTTGTTCTTTCGCTTCTTCTTTTAATTCTTCATTAGCAACAATAGCCAACTCTACTCTTCGGTTTTTAGCTCTTCCTTCAGCTGTTTCATTGGTGTGTTTTGGTTGTTCTTCACCAAACCATTTAGTAATTAATCGGCTACTATCAATTCCGTTTTTCATCAAAAAATCGGTAACCGACATCGATCTTCTTTTAGATAAATCCATATTGTAGGTTTCATTTCCTGTGCTGTCGGTATGTCCTTCTACTACAATGTTGGTTTTAGGATATTGCTTTAAGATTTCAGCTAATTTTGATAATGAAGATTTAGAATCTGCATTGATTTGAGCTTGGTTGGTTGCAAAATACACGCCTGAATTTTCATCAAAGGTAACAGCGATTCCTTCTCCAACTCGAACCACTTCAGCGCCTGGAATTTCTTCTTGTATTTGTTTAGCTTGTTCATCCATTCTATTTCCGATATATGCACCTGATGCACCACCAACTACAGCACCAACAATAGCACCTAAAGCAGAATTCCCGCCATCTCCAATATTATTGCCTAATATTCCACCAATAACTGCTCCACCAGCAACACCTATAGCTGTCCCTCGTTCCGTATTATTTGTATTTTTCATGGCATCGCAAGCAATTAAGCTTATGCTCAACATGCTTATCAATAAAACATTAACCAGTTTAGATTTTTTCATTTTATGCTGTTTTAATTTTTAATAAAGTTTAATCTAACCACCATGGGCTTCGATTGAAATTGTACATTTAAATCCCAAACCATTTTGCGTTCGGATATTTCTTTGATTTGTAAACGCGAGCCTTTGTTTTCTTTACTGGCTTTTTCATTTTCAGCCATTTTTAAAACCACATTGTAAAGGTAATTTGGTTTTGTACTTTCTTCAACAGACCAAACTAGATTTTGCTGCTCTGTTGTACAAGATTGATCGTATAGATCTACTGTGCCACGATTGTTGTTGGCAACAAATTTCCAAACGGAAGATTCAAAACAACTTGCATCTGCGGTTTGAAATAGCGTAACATCAAAAAAACCAGAAGAATCTGGATACGTAATTTCAGTTAAGGTCCATTCTCCATTAAAAGACTTTTCTGTTTCTTTAACAAGTTTGGAAGCACCACAACTTAATAATGTTATGCTTATAAAAAGGAGTAGTATATTTTTCATTGTATAAAAGTAAT
Source organism: Psychroflexus planctonicus (assembly GCF_014640195.1). GTDB lineage: Bacteria > Bacteroidota > Bacteroidia > Flavobacteriales > Flavobacteriaceae > Psychroflexus > Psychroflexus planctonicus. The sequence goes on along the minus strand of NZ_BMGM01000002.1, from coordinate 250,976 downwards.
TTATGAATTAGGTTACACCAAAAATACAGATTTTAACAGAAAGAAGTTCACAATAGTTTAATAACTTAATGATAATTATTCTTTTGATTTTTATCATTGTTTATGCCTTTTAAAGGCTTTATATTTGAAAAAAATATAGGTTAAAATGAAAATTAATAAATATATAGATCATACGCTTTTAAAAGCAGGTGCAACAATAGAAGAAATAAAAAAGCTTTGTGATGAAGCTATACAATACAAGTTTGCGAGTGTTTGTATTCCTTCCTATTACGTAAAAGATGCTTACGAAATACTTAGAAAAACCGATGTGAAAGTTTGTACCGTAGTCGGATTTCCTTTGGGGAATTCTTCAACAGAAACCAAAGTACGTGAAGCACAAATTGCTATTGAAGAAGGTGCAAAGGAAATTGATATGGTAATTAATCAAGCAGCCATCAAATCGAATAGATGGGACGATGTGCAAAGCGACATTAGCCAAGTAAAAGTAGCTACTGGAAATTATATTTTAAAAGTGATTTTAGAAACCTGTAATCTTACCGATGAAGAAATAGCAAGAGCTTGTCAAGAAGCAGATAAAGCTGGAGTTGATTTTGTAAAAACATCTACTGGTTTTGCTTCTGGTGGAGCCACAACAGAAGCTGTTCAAATTATGAAAGACAACATTAGCAAAAATGTAAAAATTAAAGCTTCAGGTGGAATTCGTGATTTACAAAGTGTAAAACAATATATAGAACTTGGTGTGAGTAGAATTGGTGCATCGTCTGGTGTGGCTATTATGGAAGGAACAAAAACAGATTCAACCTATTAAAAATTAAGCTTATGAGTATTCACATCAACGCTAAAAAAGGCGACATAGCTGAAACTGTTTTACTTCCTGGCGATCCGCTTCGCGCGAAATGGATAGCCGAAACCTTTCTTGAAAATCCAGTTTGTTTTAACGAAGTTCGTGGGATGTTAGGTTTTACAGGGACGTATAATGGAAATCGCGTTTCGGTAATGGGAAGCGGAATGGGAATTCCGTCCATCAATATTTACGCACACGAATTAATAACCGAATTTGGCGTGAAAAATTTAATTCGTGTTGGCAGCGCTGGTTCCATGCAAATTGATATTAAAATTCGTGATGTTGTTGTGGCCATGTCGGCTTCTACCAATAGCGGATTAAACAAAACTCGTTTTCTAAGTGGTGATTTTGCTCCGACTGCTAGTTTTCAATTGTTCAATAAAGCTATTGAAATTGCAAAAGAAAAAAATATTGATGTAAAAGCGGGAAATATTCTATCTTCTGATACATTTTATACAGACGATCCAGAAGAATGGAAACATTGGGCTAAATTTGGTGTACTTTGTGTAGAAATGGAAGCCGCTGGTTTGTATACTACATGTGCTAAATACAATGTAAATGCACTTTGTTTACTTACCATTTCAGATAGTTTAGTAACCGGTGAAGTTACTACCTCTAAAGAAAGAGAAACCACATTTAGCGAAATGATTAAAATTGGCTTAGGTTTAGCTTAAACAAAATTATTTTGAACTTAGATGTATACTTTATTTAAATTTTAAATCGAAGAGTTTTTATATCCAAAAGACTTAATGCAAAACAGTGAAGATTTTCAACATCGAATTTGGCAACAGTACATCGGATTTTTGTCTACGCCAGATTTGCTGTTGGATAGGGTTTTAATTCCATATCCTAATCTTGATCTAGGAAAGCCTATAAATTCATCCGAATTATCTTTATCTGAAGTTAATTTAGTAGAATTAAACAAGCAAAATTACTTAGGAAAACGCGTTGAATTATTTTTCAAAGAGTGGCTAGAAAATATAATTGAAGCTGAACTACTCGCCTTTAGTTTACAAGTAATCGAAGATAAACTTACCCTTGGTGAATTCGATTTTTTATGGAAAAATAATAATCAATATTTCCATACAGAATTGGTTTACAAACAATATATTTTTGATCGGGATTTATCTAAAAAAGAAGTTGAGTGCTGGGTTGGACCTAATAAAAAAGACTTTTTACATTTTAAATTGAAAAAGCTTAACGAGAATCAGTTTCCTTTACTTTACAAAGCTTCAACTGAAAATATTTTGCAAGAAAAACTGGGTTTAGAAGCTGAAAATTTTCAACAAAATTTGTGTTTTAAGGCACAGTTATTTGTTCACTTTCAAGAAAATCAATTTCATTTTAAAGGAATATATCCAAAAGCCATTGTAGGAAAATGGTATTATTTTGAAGAGTTTAATCAGCAAGCTTTTAATCCGTTTCAATTTAGCATTATTGAAAAACAAGATTGGCCTATTCTGCCGCAGCTTACATCAAAAATGGACTGGTTTTCTTTTGAAGAAATCATTCAAAAAGCAGAAGAATTTATCAATGAAAAACGATCGGTGAAATTATGGATGAAAACACCTGAACAAGTTTTTCAATTATTTGTGATTTGGTAGTTTCCTTAAAACTTCATCAACAATTGAAAGTATAATTTGAATTTTATTCACGTGCTTTTCTTATTCAATGCCACGAATGCACGAATTCAGTTTACATTCTCTTCAACAAACATTCGTGAATTAGTGACAAAAATAAACGGTAATAAATAAACTATGGATGAAAACACCAGAACAAGTTTTTCAATTATTTGTGATTTGGTAGTTTCCTTAAAACTTCATCAACAATTGAAAGTATAATTTGAATTTTATTCACGTGCTTTTCTTATTCAATGCCACGAATGCACGAATTCAGTTTACATTCTCTTCAACAAACATTCGTGAATTAGTGACAAAAATAAACGGTAATAAATAAACTATGGATGAAAACACCAGAACAAGTTTTTCAATTATTTGTGATTTGGTAACTTCCTTAAAACTTCATCAACAATTCAAAGCATAATTTGAATTTTATTCACGTGCTTTTCTTATTCAATGCCACGAATGCACGAATTCAGTTTACATTCTCTTCAACAAACATTCGTGAATTAGTGGCAAAAATAAACGGTAATAAATAAACTAAAGATTATTAGTTAGTTATGATGCATTTGAAACATACTCCAAAACGGCTTCATCAAAAGCTTGCGCATGATTGAGAATTTTCATTTCAATAGGAATGTAAAATAATTTATGATTGGGTAGTTGAGTTTTTAATCGCGTGAAATCTTTTTCCGTTGTTAAAATCAATTCTTCTTGATGTAAAGCTTTAATTTCTTCGGCCGTAAAATTATGGTGATCTTTAAATGCCAAGTGTTTTTCAGGTGGATTTACAGTTTTTAAAAACTTCAATAAGGGTTTTGGATTGGCAATACCCGTAACTAAAGTATAACTTTTTAGTTCGGATAGTTTTTTCTTTTTTTCAGTTGAAATAAGGTTTTCTTTATAAGCGATATAAGCAAAAAACAATTTTTGATGCTTTTGAAGCTTCAATTTTTTTTGAATTCGCTCTTGCTCTTCAACAGAAAGGTCTTCGGGACATTTGGTTATAATAATGATATCTGCTCGTTGAGCACCCGAAACAGGTTCGCGTAAATTTCCAGCTGGTAAAACAAAATCGTTGATGTACAAATCGCCATAAACGCTCAGTAAAATATGAAAACCTGCTTTTACTTTTCGATGTTGAAAAGCATCATCCAGCAAGATTACATCGGTATCTTTATTATTCAATAAATGTTGAATTCCGCGTACGCGTTTTTCATCAACGGCAACTTCAACTTCAGGATATTTATTTTTAAATTGTAGTGGCTCATCACCTACTTCAAGTGCTAAATTATTTTTTTCAACTTTTAGAAAACCTGTTGTTTTTCTTCCATATCCACGACTTAAGGTAGCTATTTTGTAATTTTCACCGAGCAGACGAATTAAATATTCAATAGCGGGAGACTTGCCTGTGCCGCCTAAACTCAAATTCCCTACACAAATAATAGGAAATTGAAACGAAGTTGAAGGCAACCAATTTTGGTCGTATGCAAAATTTCGTAAACGAAGAATCAGTGCATACAACACAGAAAAAGGAAGCAGTATTTTTCTGAGTATTTTCATCTGTACGAAAGTATAATTTTTATATTTATGATTTCAAAAATTAATTCATGATTCTACAAGAAGTTATTGCTCAATTAGAAGATTTTGCTCCAACGCATTACGCAGAAGATTTTGACAATGTGGGTTTATTAGTGGGAAGTCCACAGCAAAATGTCAGTGGTATTTTAGTTACATTAGATTGTTTAGAAAGTACAATTGATGAAGCTATCCAACACAATTGCAACTGTATTGTGGCTTTTCATCCTATTATTTTCAAAGGATTAAAGAAATTAACAGGCAAAACTTACGTAGAACGAACCGTGATTAAAGCTATACAAAACAACATAGCTATTTATGCCATTCACACCGCTTTAGACAATCATTATAAAGGAGTAAATTACCAAATCTGCAAACAATTAGGTTTAAAGAATACTGAAATTTTAGTTCCTAAAAAGGAAAGTATTCAAAAACTAACCACTTATGTTCCAACAAAAAATGCAACCGATTTACGAAAAGCTTTGTTTGATGCTGGAGCTGGAAACATTGGCAACTATTCCAATTGCAGCTTTTCTTTAATAGGCGAAGGTAGTTTTTTAGGTAATGCAGAATCCAATCCGCAAGTTGGTGAAAAAGGAAAAATACACTTTGAAAAGGAAACTCAAATTAATATAACATTTGATGCACACTTGAAAAGTAAAGTTTTAAAAGCGCTACGCCAGCATCATCCTTATGAAGAAGTAGCTTACGAAGTTGAAACCTTAGACAATTACAATCAGCAACGCGGCATAGGCATGAGCGGTTTTTTTGATCAACCCATGCAGGAAATTGAATTTATTAGTCATTTAAAAGAAACTTTTGGAACACCCGTAATTCGCCATTCTACTTTTTTAGGAAAATCCATTCAAAAAGTGGCAGTCTTGGGCGGAAGCGGTGCTTTTGCAATTTCCAATGCAAAAAACTGTAAAGCAGATGCTTATGTAACTGCAGATTTAAAATATCATGATTTTTACCAAGCTGAAAACACCATCTTTTTAGCAGATGTGGGACATTATGAAAGTGAGCAATATACAAAAGCACTTTTGCATGCTTTTCTTAGAGAAAAATTCACTAATTTTGCAATCGTTTTATCAGAAATAAATACCAACCCAATTCAATATAGTTGATTATGGCAAAGAAAAAAGAGGTTAGCATAGAAGAAAAATTAAGAGCATTGTATGATTTACAACTTGTAGATTCACGCATTGACGAAATCAGAAACATGCGCGGTGAATTACCTCTAGAAGTAGAAGATTTAGATGCAGAAGTTGAAGGTCTAAGCAAAAGAGTTGATAAACTTCATAATGAAGTAGAAGATGCTGAAAATGCTATTAAAGACAAAAAAATCTTTATAGACGAAGCAAATGCACGGATCAAAAAATATAAGGATCAACAAGACAACGTTAGAAACAATCGCGAGTTTGATTCTTTAAGCAAGGAAATTGAATACCAAGAATTAGAAATTGAACTTGCCGAAAAACACATTCGTGAATTTGGTGCTAAAATTGAGCACAAAAAACAAGTGATTGAAGAAACACAAAGCAAGTTAGAAGAACGTAGAAATCACTTAGAGCACAAAAAATCTGAATTGGATGGCATTTTAAAAGACACCCAAAAAGAAGAAGATGCCTTAGCTAAAAAAGCTGAAGAATTGAAAAAAGACATCGAAGAACGTTTGGTGAAAGCTTATGATCGTATTCGTAAAAATGTAAAAAACGGCTTAGCAGTTGTTACTATAGAACGTGGAGCTGCAGGCGGATCTTTTTTCACTATTCCACCTCAAGTGCAAATGGAAATTGGCTCAAGACGTAAAATTATGACGGATGAGCACAGTGGTAGAATTTTAGTAGACCAAGAATTAGCAAAAGAAGAAGAAGATAAAATGCATAATTTATTTGCCAATATCTAATTTCTTAACTATATATTTTAAAAAAGCCTGCTCGATTGAGCAGGCTTTTTTTTATATGACTAATGCAATAGAAAAATCGCTAATCAAATTATTCATCTTCATTTAAACCACTCAAAATCTTATCTACATCTGCTTCCGTTTTAGACAAAGTATCTTTACAAGCTTGAATTAATTTTGAAGCTCGTTCTACTTTTTCAGCTAAATCGTCAACTGAAATTTCTTCGTTTTCAATTTCCGCTACAATTTGCTCTAATTCTTCTAAAGCCTTATTATATTTAATCTTTTTCATTGGGTTCTATGCTTTTAATATTGCTTTTTATCTTTCCTTGAGAAGTGACATTTTCAATTACATCTCCTTTTTTAAGAGATGTAAAATCAGTGACAATTTTTCCATTTTTCAAAATTAAGGAATATCCACGTTGTAAAATACGTTCTGGCGAAAAGGAATTTATTCTATGTTCTTGATTTTTTAAAAGTAAGTGTTTATTTGCTAAACTTTTTTTCGATAATATATGTAGCAAATGCTGTTGATGCTTTATGTGCTGCTGAGCAGCATGAAGCGTAAATACTGGTTGTCTTTTAATACCACTTTGTATTTGTTTCAAATTCAATTTAGCTTTTTTAATCAGTTTGGGAGATTCAGAATACATACGTTTATTAAACTGTAGCAATAATTGACTTTGAAAACGCACTAAGCTTTTAACTTGCTTTTTAAAATTTGTACTCAATTGAAGTAATTCTTCTTCTTCAGTAACAAAAATGGAAGAAATACATGCTTTTAATTGATCTTGTGCAGTTTCAATTCGAAAAGCATAATCTTTAAATTTCTGAATTACTTCATAAGCAAAATCGGTTGGTGTAATACAGTTTTGGTGTGCTATCATTTCGCAAACCGTTTCATTGGTAGAGTGACCAATTCCGGTATAAACTGGCAAACTCATTTCAGCTACAGTTTTGGAAACTTGATAACTATTGTAACAATTCATACCTACTTCTCCACCGCCACCACGTAAAATACAAACTGCATCAAACGCGTCTTTTCGTTTTTCAATAAGCTGCAATTGTTCAATTAGTTGCTGTTCTGCTTTATCGCCTTGTAAAAGCGAAGGAAAAAGTTGATAATGTAAATTGTATTTTTCTTTATACTGATTTATAATGCTCAAAAAATCGGCATACCCTTTACTGGTATTATAAGAGATGATAGCCAAACGTTTAATCAACACAGGCGATGTTAACTTCTTATTTTTATGAAATAAGTCTTCTTGTTGAAGTTGTTGAATGCATTTATCTTTTTCAACAGCCAATTCACCTAAAGTAAACTGCGGATCGATACGTAAAATTTGGAGCGAAAAACCATAGGTTTGATGAAAACTGAGCTTGGCTCGGAACAAAATATTCATTCCATCTTCTAAAGGAGTCTTCGCAATTTTCAAGAAGTTTTTATTGATTTTCTGATAATGCGTAGACCAGATAATCGAACGCATCTGCGCTTTAATTTTACCGTCTTTTCGTTCGACTAAGTCGGGAAAACAATGACCGGTTTTGGGGTAAAAATTCAGTTTTGAAATTTCAGCTTTAATCCAAAATCCTGATTGGTAATGCGTCTCAATCATATTTTGGAGACTTTTACCAATATCAGAAAGTTGATATACTTTTATATCAGACAAATTACAAGTTTACATTCTTCCTTTTAAGGCGTTAAAAACCCAAGCAATTGCAAAAAAACCAATGCCTACCGACGCAAAACCCCAACCCGCAATTTCGCTATATTTAGTTGCTCCTAAAATAATTAAACCAATTCCAACAATGATCATTATTAAGGTAGCATACCCTAGAACTGTATTTTTATTCATCATTCCCATGCATCCATTTTTTTTGAATCCGCAAATATAGTAAATCTTTATAATCGCATTTGTATTGAATTTAGGCTATTCTTCACTTAAGCGTTGAATTAAATTGTTTATTTCATTAGAATTCCAACTCGCTGCTCCGGTTTTTTTAATCCAAATATTTCCTTTTTTATCTATTACATATGTGGTTGGCAGCTGATTACTTTGAAGCAAATCTGGGGGATTTTGTTTTTCGAAATAGATTGGTAAGTTATAGTCTTCCTTAGCTAAAAAATTAAATACGGCATCTTTTTCATCCCTGGCTATAAAGTAAAAATCAACTTCTCCTTTATGTGTATTATATAATTCTTGTAAATCAGGCATTTCAGCTACACAAGGTCCACACCATGTAGCCCAAAAATTTATTAAGACTACTTTCCCTTCAGAAGAACTAAGGTTTGCATTTTGTTTGTTTTGATCTAGAAGCAGCCAATTGTAATCTTCGAGTTGGTTTAACTTTTCTTCATTTTCAATAGAAGGACTAAATGAAAAAGTTCTCTTGATGAAAACTTGCAACTGAAAGCGCGTTGATGGTATTAAAAATAAAATTACCAAAATCACAAACAAAACATTGCTCCAATTCTTAACAATCCAAGATTTTTTTGAATCTGAATTTTTATCTTTTTTCATTATTTTTTTCTAGGTAAGTACACCAATTTTTTTGTCTCAAAAAAGGAATCACTGAATAATTCTTCTAAATTAAAAATTTCTGCATTGCTATATGGCGCGAGTTCTTCAGTTAAGTCGCCTCCTTTTAGATATAAAATTCCATTTCGACGTTCGTGTCTAGAATTGCTAGACATTTTTCCTTTTACCCAATGTGTAAATGTTGGCATGGCAGCAACTGCTCTACTTACAATGAACTCATATTGACCTGTAATGTTTTCTACACGATCGTTTACCGTTTTGACATTTTGAAGTTGTAAACCTTCAATTACTTCATTCACCACCTTAATTTTTTTTCCGATGCTATCTACCAAAGTAAAATGGCATTCAGGATATAAAATGGCCAATGGAATTCCAGGGAAACCACCACCAGTTCCAACATCAAGAATTGTAGTTTCTGGTAAAAAAGGATTCAATTTTGCAATTGCTAATGAATGCAGGACGTGTCTTGTATAAATTTCGTCTATATCTTTACGCGAAACCACATTTATTTTTTGATTCCAATCTTTATACAAATCGGCTATTTGTATAAATTGTTCAATTTGGCGGTCTGATAAGTCAGGAAAGTGTTTTTGTATTTCTACCAAAGTAATTTTTTGGGCAAAAATACGAAAGTCCATACTTGTATAAACTTTATGCTTAAAAAATATGTTATATCAAGCTAATGACCTATTTTTGAATTGATACAAATTATATTATATGGCAAGTCCTATTCGCTTCTCGAGAGCAGAATCTAAAGAGTTCATTCGTACGCTAAACAAACGTGTAAATGCTTATTTCAAAGACAATCAAATCTCAAAAACAGGAAACTGGAAGTTACATTTAAAAAGTGTAATCATGTTTTCTTTATTTTTAGCTCCTTACCTAATCATTCTTTTTACTCCTTTTGCTCCTTGGGTTAAATTGCTTATGGCAATTACTATGGGAGTTGGAATGGCTGGCGTTGGTATGAATATCATGCATGATGGAAATCACGGCACCTATTCTAAAAAGAAATGGGTAAATAAATTAATGGGCGGAAGTATTTACATTCTTGCAGGTAACGTATACAACTGGCAAGTACAACACAATGTCTTGCACCACACCTATACCAATGTACACGGACATGATGAAGATATTAGCGTAGGACAAATTGTTCGCTTTACTCCTGAAGTTAAATGGAGAAAGTTCCATAAATTTCAACATATTTATTCTTTTTTCTTATATGGTTTATTGACTATTAATTGGGCAATAACTACTGATTTTAGACAATCTAGAAAATATTTAAAGCAAAAACTTTCTTATGGTAAATTACCGAATCCGTTCAAGCAATGGAGCACGGTAGCCATTAGTAAAATTGCTTATATTTTGTTGTGGATTGTAACACCTATTGTGTTTACAGAATTAACATGGTGGATGGTAATTATTGGCTTTTTAGCTATGCATTTTACTGCAGGCTTAATTTTAAGTGTTGTTTTTCAGTTGGCTCACGTTACCGAAAACACCTTAATGCCAATTCCAACAAAAGATTTAAAATTCGAGCACGCTTGGGTTACGCATCAATTGTTTACTACGGCAAATTTTTCAGTTAAAAACAAATTAGTAGGTTGGTTTACAGGTGGATTAAACCATCAAGTAGAGCATCATATTTTTCCGAATATTAGTCACATTCATTATAGTAAGATTAGAAGTATTGTAAAAGAAACTGCACAAGAATATAATTTACCTTATTTTGAATATAAAAGCACTAGAGAAGCCATAATTTCTCACTACAAATATTTAAAAGAATTAGGAACTCAACCACAAATAGCATAAGTAGAATACAAATGAATACACTTTCTGATAAAGTAAATGGATTGCAAACTTCTGCAACCTTAGCTATGGCAGCGAAAGCTAGAGAATTAAAAAGTCAAGGAAAAGACATTATTGGTTTAAGCTTAGGGGAACCCGACTTTAACACCCCAGATTTCATTAAAGAAGCAGCTAAAAAAGCAATAGATGAAAATTACCACTCCTACACTCCAGTAGATGGATACCAAGAATTAAAAGAAAGTATACAAGGTAAATTCAAAAGAGACAATAACTTAGAATACAAATTAAGTCAAATTGTAGTTTCTACAGGAGCTAAACAATCTTTGTACAATATAGCAAACGCAATTTTAAATCCTGGAGATGAAGTTATTTTGCCTTGTCCTTATTGGGTGAGTTATCGTGATATAGTTCAACTTACTGGAGCAACAGCGGTTGAAGTTCCAACTGTTTTGGAAACCGATTTTAAAATGACTCCTGAGCAATTGGAAAAGGCAATTACACCAAAAACAAAAATGATTTGGTATAGTTCCCCTTGTAATCCTTCTGGTTCAGTATACAGCGAAAATGAATTGCGTGCTTTAGCTGAAATCTTAAAGAATTATCCACAAATTGTAGTGGTAAGTGATGAAATTTACGAGCACATTAATTTTTCAGATGAAAAATTCTCCATGGCGCAAATCGATTTTATGAAAGATCGAACAGTAACCGTTAATGGAGTTTCTAAAGCCTATTCAATGACAGGTTGGCGTATTGGTTACATCGGCGCTCCAGAATACATTGCTAAAGCCTGCACCAAATTACAAGGTCAAGTTACAAGTGGCGCCAATTGTATTGCTCAACGAGCAGTTATCGCTGCTTTAGATGCACCGATTTCTGAAATTCAGTTCATGATTGATAAATTCAAAGAAAGAAGAAAATTAGTATTGGATTTAGTTGAAGACTTAGATGGTTTCTCTTCAAATGTACCCGAAGGTGCTTTTTATGTATTTCCAAATGTGAGTAGTTTTTTTGGAAAACAACTAGGTAAGCATCAAATTAATAATGCATCAGATTTTAGTTTATTCTTGTTAGAAGAAGCCAATGTTGCAACAGTAACTGGCGAAGCTTTTGGAAATCCAAACTGCATTAGAATATCTTATGCTGCTAGTGAAAATGACATCAAAGAAGCATTTAAACGAATCAAGTCTGTTTTAGCATAACTTTTGTTTAGCAAAGCAACTTTTTTCATAGACTTATATACTTAGGTTTTTTTAAAAATATGTATAGCATCAGTGTTTTCAAGAAGTTTTCTTGGAAACACTTTTTTTTTAACCTTGTCTTTTCTTTGCCATAAAAATACATGGCTCGTAACATTTAGGTAACTTTTATATAACATTAAATCAGCAAATTACGGCTCAATGTAAATTTAATGTTAACTGAATGTATATTTAATGTAAATTAATTCGTATATTAGCTACAAATATGAGAGATATGAAAAATGTTGTAGCTTTTATGGTTTTCTTTTTAATGGGTGTTGTCCTTTACGCTCAAGAAAACAACGAACGAGCAAAATTTGAAAAAAAAGGAGATTTAGTTGAAGCAACTTATTATCATGAAAATGGTAATGTAAGTCAAACTGGTTTTATCAAGAATAAAAAACCTCACGGTGTTTGGAAAGCATATGATATGCAAGGCAAAAAAATTGCTCAAGCGCAGTATGTTGAAGGTAGAAAAGACGGAAAATGGTTCTTTTGGAAAGAAGACAAATTAACTGAAGTTGAATATAAACAAAATGATATTGTTGTTGTCAATGATTATAAAATGACGGACTCTTACGCAATCAATTAAATATATTCAAGCATAATAAAATCATTAACCACTTAATTAATATTAGGTGGTTTTTTTTGATTTTGTATAAACTACTACTTTAAGAAATTAACTTATAACGATAGTAATAACTTAAAAACCCAAACAACATATTGGCACTACAAATCAAAAGTAATATCATCAAATTTACTTTTACTTATACAATATCATTTCAAAAGCAAAATTGATACATAAAAAAATCCGTCTCTAGATAGAGACGGATTTTTTAGTATATTAAGATTTTAATGTTAGGCTAAAACCTTTTGTACTTTATCTGCAGCTTCTTGGAAAATTACAGCTGACTCTACATTTAAGCCGCTATTGTCTATAATTTCCTTAGCTTCTTCAGCATTGGTTCCTTGCAAACGAACAATAATTGGAACTTTAATTTGGTCGCCTAAATTTTTGTAGGCTTCCACTACTCCATTGGCAACACGGTCGCAACGAACAATTCCACCAAAAATATTGATCAAGATTGCTTCTACTTTTTCGTCTTCTAAAATAATACGGAAAGCTTCTTCCACACGTTTTGCATCTGCAGTACCACCTACGTCTAAGAAGTTTGCAGGCTCGCCACCAGCAAATTTAATTAAATCCATAGTTGCCATTGCTAAACCAGCACCATTTACCATACAGCCCACATTTCCATCTAGGTTTACAAAACTCAATCCAACTTCTTTAGCTCTTACTTCAGTAGGATCTTCTTCGCGTTTATCTCTTAATTCTGCATAATCCTTATGTCTAAATAAAGCAGAATCATCAATAGTAACTTTAGCATCAACAGCTAAAATATTATCATCAGATGTTTTTAATACAGGATTAATTTCAAATAAAGAAGAATCTGAACCATCGTAAGCTTGGTATAAAGCAGTTACAAACTTGGTCATTTCTTTAAAAGCCTTTCCGCTTAATCCTAGATTAAATGCAACTTTTCTCGCTTGGAACGGAAGAATACCTGTTGCAGGATTAATTTCTTCTGTAAAAATACGTTCAGGAGTTTTTTCTGCAACCGTTTCAATATCAACTCCACCATCTGGAGAATACATAATCATGTTTCTGCCAGTTGCTCGGTTTAGTAAAACAGACATATAGTATTCTTCTGGTTCGTTATCACCAGGATAATATACATCTTCAGCAATTAAAACTTGGTGAACTTTTTTACCATCTTTAGAAGTTTGTGGAGTTACCAGATTCATTCCAATAATTTCTCCAGCAATTTTTTCAACTTCTTTTAAGTTTTTAGCCAATTTAACTCCGCCACCTTTTCCGCGTCCACCTGCATGAACTTGGGCTTTTATTACGTGCCATCCCGTTCCGGTTTCTTCGGTAAGTTTTTTAGCAGCTTCTACAGCTTCTTCTGGAGTGGTAGCTACAATGCCGCGTTGAATATTAACGCCAAAGCTATTTAGTATTTCTTTTCCTTGATATTCGTGTAAATTCATATTCAGGTTGTGCTTAAAATTAAGTCCTACAAAAGTAACAATTTAAGCGCTTAAGGCAAGTTATTTGAAGTCTATTTCATTAAAGAAATGCTAAATTATAGCTGAGCAAGTATATTTTAAAGCCATTTTCTTTCTGTATGCTATCAAATGTTTTTACTTAGCTTTGCCAGACAATTGAAGCAATATCTATGAAAGGAAACAACATTAAAATAAAAAACAAAAAAGCGAAGTTTAATTACGAATTTCTAGATAAATACATCGCGGGAATCGTGTTACGTGGTACCGAAATAAAAGCCATTCGGGAAGGGAAAGCCAGCATTGCAGAAAGTTTTTGTGAGTTTAATGACAAAGGTGAACTTTTTGTTATAAACATGAACATTCAGGAATATTCGCATGCTTCACATTTTAATCATAACCCAAAAAGTGAACGGAAATTACTGTTGAATAAAAACGAACTAAAAAAACTACATAAAGAAGTTAAAAATTCAGGTCTCACCATAGTTCCATTATTGATGTTTATTAACGATCGTGGATTTGCCAAACTGCAAATTGCTCTAGCCAAAGGTAAAAAAGTACACGATAAGCGTGAGACCATCAAAGAACGAGAAACCAAACGTAAACTAGATCGAATCAAAAAATCCTTTTAATGAAAAACTCATTTTTTATCTTCATCCTAATTCTAAGTGGTTTGCATGGTTATGCCCAAAGCATCTCTGGAAAAGTTACCAATACAGATGGCGAAGCGCTATCTGATGTAAATATTTATATTGAAGGTTCTTTTACTGGAACAACCAGCAACGCTGAAGGAAAATACCAGCTTAAACTGAAGCAATCGCAGAATAACTTTACTTTAGTTTTTCAATACTTGGGTTTTAAAACTGAAAAAATTGAAATTGAAAATTTAAATAAGAGTCAACAAAAAAATGTTGCTTTAACTGAAGAAGTAACTAGTTTAGATGATGTTGTTGTAAAAGCTGATGAGAATCCAGCCTTAAAAATCATACAACAAGCCATACAGCACCGAAAGAAAAACAAAAACAAAATTGAAGCTTTCGCGGCAGACTTTTATTCCCGAAGTTTATGGAAAGCTGAAAATATTCCTGAAAAAATATTAGGAATGGAAGTAGGCGACATGGACGGAACTTTAGATTCTACCCGAAGCGGAATCATATATTTAAGTGAAACGGTTTCCAAAATATATTATCAATCGCCAGACCGGTTTCGGGAAGAAATTACAGCTTCAAAAGTAAGTGGCAACGACAATGGTTTCAGTTGGAACAATGCAGAAGATTTTAATGTTTCCTTTTACAACAACACCATCAGTTTCAACATCGAGATGATTTCACCCATTGCCGATTATGCTTTCAATTATTACAATTACCAATTGGAAGGTGTATTTTACGACAGTAATGGATTTTTAATCAATAAAGTAGAAGTAATTCCGAAGCGAAAAAAAGATAAAGTTTTTTCAGGGTACATATATATTGTAGAAGATTCTTGGGAAATTTTTGGAGTTGACTTAAGTACTACTGGTGAAGCTACGCAAATTCCACCTTTAGAAAATGTTCAATTTCAACAAGAATTTGCTTACAATTCAGAAAATGAAATTTGGTTAAGCCTTTCCAAAGGATTCAATTTTACGTGGAAGATTCTTGGCATGTCTGGAAGCGGAAAGTTTTTAGGTTTTTACAAAAATTATAATTTAGAACCTACCGCAGAAGAACTTCGGTTCACGAATGAAATTGTCTATTATGAAAAAGATGCCAACAAAAGAGATTCTATTTTTTGGGAAAGCACTCGCCCTATTCCACTTACCGAAATAGAACAAAATGACTACATACGAAAAGACAGCATTCAAACCTTACGGAAGTCTAAAACCTACTTAGATTCAGTTGACCAGGTTGGCAATAAGTTTAAAATTTTGAGTCCTATAACAGGTTATACATGGGATAATTCTTATAAAAATCGTTCGTTTTCTTATGAAGGTTTTTCCTTTAGAAATTTAAGCTATAACAATGTACAAGGATGGAATTTGAACACTTCATTTACCTACAGACAAAAAGATGAAGACAATTCCTTTAAAAAATTCTGGGATCTTAGTGCAACTGCCAATTATGGATTTTCAGAAGAAAAGTTACGTGGAAAATTAGCGTTTAGGAAAAAATTCAATAACACAAAAGACACCTATTTAGGTGTTTCAGCGGGAAGCGAAGCAATTCAAATTAACAGCACCAATCCCATTAGCCCATTAATTAATACCATTGCTGCTACCTTTTTTGAACGAAGCTTTTTAAAAATGTACGAGCGTAATTTTGCAGAAGTTTTGTTTGCTGATGAAGTTACCAACGGAATTCGTGCTTATGCAAACTTTGCTTTTGAAGATAGAAATGCTTTAAACAACTCAACCAACTCAAGAATTTGGATAAATAACCCGGAAGGATTCACCAGTAATCATCCTTTGTTTCCCAATCAGACAGGAGAAAATTTATTTCAAAACCACCACATATTTATTGCTAAAGTAGGTGCAAATTTGAGATTTGGACAAAAATACATCAATCGGCCAGATGGAAAATACAACATCCCGAACAACGATTATCCTAGAATTGACTTAGTATACGAAAAGGGTTTTGGAAGTTCATTTAGTAACTACAATTTCGATATGTTGCGCACTAGCGTTCAGCAAAATCTAAATCTAGCCAACTTAGGAGTTTTTAATTATCAAATCAACACGGGTTGGATCAATAATAACAACGAGCAGATTTCATTTCTAGACTTTAAACACTTCAACGGAAATCAGACTTTTGTAGAAACTTCAGATTCCTATCTCGGTAAATTTTTGATGATGGATTATTATGCGTTTTCAACTCAACACAGTTATGCAGAAATGCATGTTGAACATGAATTTAAAGGACTGATCTTAAATCGAATACCTGTTTTAAATCAACTTAATTACAACTTAGTAGCTGGTGCAAAAAGCTTGTTTACCCAAGAACGAAAGCCTTATTATGAAGTTCATGCTGGTTTAGAAAATTTAGGTTTTGGAAAATTTAGATTTCTACGCCTAGATTATGTACAATCTTTTTATGGTGGAAAAACACAAAGTGGAATCATGCTCGGACTCCAGTTTTTGAATTTCCTGTAGCCTAAAACAGATCATATTAATTTAAGTAGCTAATATTCTGCATTATTTATTTAGGTATGATGCCAATCTATATTTTAAAGCGTATTTACATGACATTTAAAATAGTAATCGGTATAAAAATGTATTTTTGTCTAAAATTTATGACATGCTCATTATAGGAATTGCGGGTGGAACGGGAAGCGGAAAAACAACCGTTGTCAACCAAATTATAAACGAATTACAGCACGACGAAGTAGATGTGATTTACCAAGATTCGTATTATATGGACACTAGCCATTTAAGTTTTGAAGAGCGTAAAAAAATCAATTTTGATCATCCTAAGTCTATTGATTTTGAATTGCTTCATGAACATTTATCCAGTTTAAAAGCGGGTGTTCCCATCGAACAACCGGTTTATTCTTTTAAAGAACACAACCGAACTGGCGAAACCGTTACTACACTTCCCAAAAAAGTTATGATTGTTGAAGGAATTTTAATTTTAGCACATAAGGAAGTTCGTGATATGTTCGACATTAAAATGTTTGTTCATGCAGATAGTGACGAACGTTTAATTAGAAGATTGAAACGCGATATTCAAGAACGTGGTCGCGATTTAGATGAAGTTTTAAATCGTTACCAAACCACGTTGAAGCCTATGCATCAACAATTTATAGAACCCACCAAAGAATTTGCAGACATTATTATTCCTTACAATAAATACAACAACGTGGCGATAGATATTGTGCAATCTGTAATTAAAGAGCGTATTTTAGGCTAAATATTTAATAGCTCAAACAGTTTTAGTTGCCAATATTCAACTCAGGTTCATAACTTTCTAAAAATAAAACCTTGAATAATTCAAAATAAATTTGAACTATTCAAGGTGAAAATTTAAGCGCTAAAGCTGTATTCGTTTAATTGAAGTAAAACCCATTTGGACCTAAGCCTACTTCAGTTTCTAAAAGAATTTCTCCCGTTTCACTATATACATGTATATTCCCATTAGAAGCAAAATCGCCTGCATCGGAAATGTAAATTTGGTTGTCTTTTACTGCAAATCCGTAAAACACACCTGATTCAGAATTGGTTTCATAAGAAAACATCTGCTCTTCTGTAAAATCTAATTCATTTACTGAATTGGAATACACTGAATTCCCCAAAGTATAGTATACTTGATTTTGATCAATTCGTAAATTATTTACACCTTCTGCTTCTTCAGGAATAGTGATTGTTTCAGTTACATTGAAACTCCCTAAATCAACTTTAGAAAGTTGATTTCCACTTAAGGTAAACAATTGATTATTGGCTAAAACCATAGAATTTAAGCCATCGCCCACTTGTACTACTTGTTCTATTGCTGCTGTAGCAGGATTGATTAAACTCACCGAATTTCCATCTGAAAAGGCAGAATTTTGAACAACCAATTTCCCGTTGTAAGCTTCAATTTTATCCGCAATATTATTTACCGCAATATTGCTTTCCACTTCATAAGTTTCTAAATTAACAACCACAATAAAATCGTCTATAGTAGAATCAAACCCAGCTAAATTGGTCACGTAGGCTTTGTTATCCAACACCACACCGTAGCGTGGAACTTCAAAACCGGCATCAATAACTTCAATAAATTCCAAGGTAAAACGATTAACGACATTTATTAAATTACTTCCGTTTGAAATGATAAACATGCGCTCTTCATCAAAAAATACTGACTGAACAAAACTACCGATATCTGCATTGGGATTTTCAACTGAAAATACATTCTGAGTCACTTCAGAAAAATCGTTTTTTACAAAACTAAGCGAACCACTTCCGCCAAAAGGACCTTCGTTTACTATAAAAAATCCATCTACATAATCACCTGTGGGTAAAGGTTCTTGCGGATTAATATTATCGTCATCACTGCTACAGGATGCAAACAAAAAACTGGCAATTGCTACAAAACTAACATACTTAAAATACTTCATAATTTGGTTTTAAAAAATTAAATTAAATGTAAATTGATAATATCTTCCCGGCATAGGGCGGTTTTCAACTCCTTGAAATTCAGAATCCCAAATATTAAAAACACGCATTCCTACATCGATTTCTGGCGAATTGGCAAACAATTGATAGCGCAAACCAAGATGGTGTAAGCCATAATCTTGTACAATTGCATTCGGTTGGTTGTTCGATCGAGTGAACACTTCTCCCACACAAATAAATTGCGTATCGGCAGACCATTTTTTGTAATGATAAGCTAAAGATGAAGTAGCCTTATGAAACGGCACATACCGCAATTGAAACCCGGTGTCCCTGTTTTCTGAAACCGTGTACGCATAATTGGCATTCCATTGCAATTGATGCGAATTCCATTTTTTGGAATAATTGGCTTCAAATTCTGCTCCGTATGTGCGTACTTTATCGGTGTTTTCGGGTTGCCATATTCCATTTTCATTGGGAATCCAACGAATCATGTCATCGATGTGATTGTAAAATCCAGTCGCTGAAATTTGAAATTGATTCCGTTCAAAATGATGTCCCCATTCTACTTGGTAAGCACTTTCTGGCAATAAGTTGGTAGTTCCGCTGCTTCCCCAAAACAAATCGTTAAAGGTGGGAATTCGGAAGTTTCTCGATGTGTGCAACTTCATACTGTAGTATTTTGAAAACCGATAATCACTTCCCAAACTATATAAAATCGGACTGTTGTATAAATTGGAAATTTCCTGCCGAAGACTGGCTTCAACAATCCATTTTGAATTGACTCTACGTTTGGCCAACAAGGCAAAAGCAGCTACATCTCGCCGGTCTTCCAGCAAATCATCTCCACTTGCTTTGGCCGTATTGGCATCGATTAAAACAGAAAATACCCAAGCTTTATTTTCAAATTGAAGGTTGTATTGGTTAAGAAAGGTTTCCGCTACATTAGCCGTAAATTCATTTTCCTGACTGATGTTTTGTATGTACTTAAAATCTTCATTCAAATAACCTACCTTCCAAGTAGAACGCCAGTTTTCGTGTTCGTATTCCCATTCTAACAAACTCCGTAAATCCTGATTTTTATAAGCCGATTTGGTATCGCTAGGGCGAATAACAGATAAATTTCGATCGCCTAAAAACAACCAAGAATAGAATTTTAGTTGGTGCTTTTCATTGATTTGATGAGCGATATCCAAACCTATCGCATTGTTATTAAATTTCCCATTGATATTGTTTCGATTGCTGTTATGAATCGGAAAATCATTGTCGGATGAATTGTGCTGAAACCCAAAATTGAAACTCCATTGCTCGGTAGCATGTTGCAATTGGTAACGGGAATCAAGCGTATTGAAGCTTCCGTAGTTGGTTTGAAAGAAGTGTTTGGTTTGTTTGTTAAACTTCAATTTGCTTTCTAAATGGATGCTACCGCCAATGGCAGAAGTTCCATAAATCACGCTTCCACCACCCGGCTGAATATTGATTTGCTGCATTGTTGGATTCAACATGGTATTGAAATCGGCTTGCCCATTGAACTGCGAGTTGATGTTGATGCCGTTCCAAACTACCGCGGTTTGTTGTGCCGTTGTCCCACGAAAAGCAGGCGAAGACACCATTCCATACCCGTTTTGGTTGAAATAAATTCCTGTATTAAAATTGAGTAAATCCGTTAAGTTAACTGGATTTTGTTGCAATACAGAATCCTTCAACTTGAGCATTTTTTGCCCCGTTGAAAAATCAGATAGCAGTTTGTTGGTAACGACAACTTCATCCAGTCTTTGAATTGAATCCAAATGAATTTGTGCAAAAGTTGCAGCACACCAACACAACGCCAATAGCGTAATGCAGAAATAGTTCTGTTTCATAACCAACTCGATCCTTATCCCGAGAATCTTCGTTTTAAAATTTAGAATAAGGCAGGTCTCCTGACTTGCGTCTTTGTTTTAACCTTCCCATCAGCCGAAGGCGAACAGTGGTATATTGAAGTGAGAAAAACAAAGCGTACACCTAAGGCGCACTAAGCTTACAGTTGCGGGAACAGCTTCCGATTTCAACGGAATTCCCTTTTAATGAAAACGCTCGTAAAAGTCGTTTTCAACCAAATTCAAGGCAAATATAGAATTATTTTTGAAACATTTGTTAAAAAATACTATTGAAGCTAAGCGCGGACTCCTGTAAGATTTTTGTATTTTTGATAAATGAAATGGAATGAGCTTAAAAAGAAAACTTGGTTTAGAATAATTAGTAATAAGTACTTTTTAGTTTCACTCGTTTTTGTTATTTGGATGCTTTTTTTAGACACGAATTCGTGGTTGATCCAGCGTGAATTAAATCAAGAAAAAGAAGAATTACTGGACAACAGAGCTTATTATTTAAAGGAAATTGAAGAAGACAGTCGCACTTTAGAACGCTTAAATGATTCCATTGAAATTGAAAAATTTGCTCGTGAAAACTACTTTATGAAGCGACCCAACGAAGAAATTTTTATCATAGAATATCAAGATAGTTTAAAACAACATCAGCATGAATAAATCCCTTTTTAGCGAATTTGAAGAAGTATCTGCAAAGGCATGGAAACAACAAATTCAAGTAGAATTAAAAGGCGCCGATTTTAATGAAAAATTAGTTACCCATACCGAAAATAGCATTGATATAAAACCTTTTTATCATTCTGAAGATGTAGAAGAATTTTCTTCAGTAGCTTCATCTGAATGGAAAATATGCCAAGGTTTTTTATTCGATGAAAAAACGGAAATCAACAATATAATAGACGCTGTAAACCGTGGAGCTGAACAGGTTTTGCTTAGAGTTGCCTCAACTTCTACTCCATTACATTCAATTATTACAGCTTTAAACGAAAAAGAAGTCAAACCCATTATCGAATTTAAAAAAGTTCATTTTTCGGAATTACAAAAGCTAATTTCAGATTTTACAGGGAAAGCCGTTTTTGTTATTGACCCACTTGCAAAATTGGGAAAAACAGGCAATTGGTATGCTAATCAAAAAACCGATTTTCAATTTTTGAAAGAAATTTCAGCTCAGGAAAACTACAACATTACGCTTCAGTTGAAGCATTATCAACAAGCTGGCGCAACCCACGTTCAGCAGTTGGCTTATGCTATGGCGCATCTCAACGAATATTTGAATGTAGCTGATAATCAAAGTTATCTTCAACAAATCAAATCCCTGCATTTACAGGTTGCTATTGGAGGAAATTACTTTTTCGAAATTGCTAAGCTAAGAGCCTTACGCATTTTAATGTTTAGTTTGTTGAGCGAATACCAATTGGAAATTCCTATTAAAATTACCGCAGAGCCAAGTCAACGCAACAAAACTCTATACGATTATAATGTGAACATGTTACGCACCACAACAGAATGTATGAGTGCAATTTTAGGTGGAGCTGATGTGGTTTGTAACTTAAATTACGATACCATTTACCAAAATGAAAATGAATTTGCTGATCGAATTAGCAGAAATCAATTATTGATTCTCAAAAATGAAAGTTACTTCGATAAGGTTCAAAATCCAGCAGATGGCAGTTATTATATTGAAAAAATTAAACAGCAATTGCAAGAGCAAGCACTTGAAATTTTCAAGGATTTAGAACAAGGCGGTGGATTAATTCAACAGCTTTTTGAAGGAAAAATTCAAAAGAAAATCAAAGAGCAAGATGCCAAAGAGCGAGAAGAAATTTCTGCAGGAAAGAAAAAATTAGTCGGCACTAACGCCTATGAAAACAAAGATGAAAGACTCAACTTAGCATTTGAAAAAAATCCTTTCTTAGAAAAACAACCTAGAAAAACCTTAATCGAACCCATTTTAGAATGCCGAGTTGCCGAAGATGTTGAAAAAGAGCGGATGACTAAAACACAGCAAGATTAAGTAAAAAGTAATTTTTAAAGTAGTTACAAAGCACAATACCATGGCAAGAAGAGATATAAGTCAACTTAAAATACAAACACCTAAAGCCAACAAAAATGCAGATTCCAAAGCATTTCCAACGGCGGAGAAGATAAAGCTTCAACCTTTTTACCATTATGAAGATGTAAAAGAATTAGAGCATTTGAATTTTGTTGCAGGAAAGCCACCTTATCTTCGTGGTCCTTATTCTACCATGTATGTAACCCGACCGTGGACCATTCGCCAATATGCAGGATTTTCAACAGCAGAAGAAAGCAACGCGTTTTACCGCAGAAACTTGGCTGCGGGACAAAAAGGATTGTCTGTAGCTTTCGATTTACCCACGCATCGTGGTTACGATTCTGACCACGAACGCGTAGAAGGCGATGTTGGAAAAGCCGGTGTGGCCATCGATTCAGTAGAAGATATGAAAGTTTTATTCGATCAAATTCCGTTGGATAAAATGTCGGTTTCTATGACTATGAACGGAGCCGTTTTACCCATTTTGGCTTTTTACATTGTAGCAGCAGAAGAAACAGGAGTGAAACCAGAATTGCTTTCAGGAACCATTCAAAATGACATTTTGAAGGAGTTTATGGTAAGAAACACCTACATCTATCCGCCAACTCCTTCCATGAAAATCATTTCTGATATTTTTGAATTTACGTCTAAAAACATGCCTAAATTTAATAGCATCAGTATTTCGGGCTACCATATGCAAGAAGCTGGAGCCACCGCAGATATTGAGTTGGCGTATACTTTGGCAGATGGTTTGGAGTACATCAAAAAAGGAATGGAAGCCGGTATGGATATCGACACCTTCGCACCGAGATTGTCTTTTTTCTGGGGAATTGGGATGAATCACTTTATGGAAATTGCCAAAATGCGTGCCGCCCGAATGCTTTGGGCGAAGTTGGTCAAGCAATTTAATCCCAAAAATCCAAAATCACTTTCTTTACGTACACACTGCCAGACCAGTGGTTATAGTTTAACTGAACAAGACCCGTTTAACAACGTGGCCAGAACTTGTATTGAAGCAGCAGCGGCGGCTTTTGGTGGTACGCAATCTTTACACACCAACGCTCTAGATGAAGCCATTGCTTTACCCACAGACTTTTCAGCAAGAATTGCTAGAAATACGCAATTGTATTTACAAGATGAAACCTATATCACCAAAACTGTAGATCCGTGGGCTGGAAGCTATTATGTTGAAAAATTGACCCAAGAAATCGCTGAAAAGGCTTGGGAACATTTGCAGGAAGTAGAAGAATTAGGCGGAATGACCAAAGCCATTGAAGAAGGCATCCCGAAACTGAGAATAGAACAAGCTGCCGCCAAAAAACAAGCTAGAATTGATAGTGAAATGGACACTATTGTTGGCGTGAACAAATACCGATTACAACAAGAAGACCCGATTGTTACTTTAGAAGTCGATAACCAAACGGTTAGAAAACAACAATTGGAAAAATTGGATAAAATAAAAGCAAGTCGCAATACCGAAAAGGTGCAAGCTAAACTGAAGGCTTTAACCGAATCGGCTAAAACAGGTAAGGAAAATTTATTAGCACTTGCTGTTGAAGCAGCCCGAGAGCGAGCCACTTTAGGTGAAATTAGCCAAGCTTTAGAAGAAGTTTTTGGAAGACACAAAGCAAAAATACAATCCTTTAGTGGAGTTTACAGTAACGAAATGAAAGCAGACCAATCCTTTATAAAAGCCAAAGAATTAGCCGATAAATTCGCTGAATTGGAAGGCAGAAGACCACGAATCATGATTGCTAAAATGGGACAAGACGGACACGACCGTGGTGCAAAAGTAGTAGCTACCGGATATGCCGATGTAGGATTTGACGTAGATATCGGACCCTTGTTTCAAACACCAAAGGAAGCCGCCAAACAAGCGGTGGAAAATGACGTACATATTTTAGGCGTTTCATCTTTAGCAGCAGGCCATAAAACCTTAGTTCCGCAAGTAATTGAAGAGTTGAGAAAACTAGGAAGAGAAGACATCATGGTCATCGTTGGCGGTGTAATTCCTTCAGCAGATTATGAATTTTTATTCAATGCCGGAGCGGTTGCCGTTTTCGGTCCAGGCACCAAAGTTAGTCAAGCCGCAATTGAGTTGTTGGATATTTTGATTGATGAGTAAAAGGATGGTTTTTAGAAGTGAGAAATGAGAAGTGAGAGATGAGAAGTGAGAAATTAGAAAATACATTTCTTACTAATAGTTTTAATTTACACGCCAACACTCTTAAACTTCAATACATACAAACCTTCCTGCTTTAGCTCTTATCGAGTATTTCTTGATATTGTAAAATAAACACAAAGCCCATATCTAAATTGATTTGTGTCATTACATTTGCAATCCATTTCAATATAAACATTTGTTTAAGAAGGCATACATAATCACGTTTTGGACAGCCATTATTTTGCTGTCTTCTTGCCATACCCGAAAAGGCTTGGATGCCTTTTTTGAAATTCCTTTTCAAAAAACACTCAACGTTTCAAAAGCCAATGTACAGCAAAATTCATGTGCAGAATTGGAGTGGAATCAAATTACTGAATATGATGAATCTAATCTTGATGCTAAGCATTTTGATGATGATACAAGCCTAAGCCATTTGACAAAATTTGAGAATCTACAATTTTTCAAATGCTATACATCTTTTTCAATTCCAATAGAAAAGGATTCTCCTTCATCCAAACTTCCTTTGTACTTGCTTTATCAGCATTTTAAAGTAAATTTAGTTTAAACGCCATTACCTGCCTGCTTACTCCTTGCCAGGCAGGTTCACTAATATTCATAATTCTTTTGTTCTTGGCGGTTAACCCCGATTTAGAAAAACTCAAATTTGAGATACGAAAATTCTAGTTTTTCTTAGTCGCTACAAGACGCAAATGCTTTTTGAATGAATATTACGGGTTAAAAATTCACTTTCTTATTTTTTTCATGTTTTCAATTACCCTAGTTGAAAACCCAAATTTTTATTTTCTATTTTAAACTATTTCAAATGAATTCAGATATCAATAAACAAAATTCAAGCTACAGTTTAGCTGGACTTTTTACATTATCATTGCGCCTTGTGGCAGGTTGGACGTACTTTTCAGCCTTATGGCGAAGAGTGGTTTTAACCAACAAGCTCGATCCAGAATTGCCGGGATACATCGGCGAAAAATTCAATCATTTTCTTCCAAATGCTTTAGGCATCGGACCGCTTATTGAGTACATGTTGGAAAATCCAGATGTACTCTATTTCAATATGGTTTCCTTCACCATTATTGAAGGTGTCGTAGGTTTGTTTTTCATGTTCGGATTTTTTACGCGATTAAGTAGCATTGGTGTTATTGGACTTGCACTTGGTATTTTGCTGGGTGCAGGTTGGATTGGCACTACGTGTCTAGACGAATGGCAAATTGGTGTACTTGGAATTGCTGCTGGTTTTACCATCTTTTTCTCTGGTGGTGGGCATTTTTCACTTGACCATTATTTAGCGAATAAAAAAGGCTGGTTTTCTAGTAAAAAAGCTGCCTTTTTAACTTCAGGAACACTTCCTTTTACGGATGCTAAGTTGAAGCAAATTAGCATTGTAGGTGCTATCGGTATTTTAGGTTTGACCTTATTCACTAACCAAGTTTTTCATGGTGGTTTATGGGGCGATTTGCACAACAAATCAGTGAGCCCAAAATTAGAAATCAGCAATGTAATATTAAAAAACCAAAAGTTAAGCTTTCAAGTTTATCGAGTAGAAGGTGTAGATGTTTACGGCTCTTTTTTAATTAAAATGGAAGTTTTAAATCAACGAAAAGAAGCCATCTTTAGCTTAGATGCTGATGACTTGGCAAATTTTAATTCATCTAAAATTGAAAACAAGTACATCGCAAAAGTGAAACCTGGAAAACACGCTTTGATAATTCCTTTGGGTGCAAAAGCTAATTTGAATCTTGAATTAAGTCCAATTCAAAAGGAAAAAGCTAAATTTCTAAAACTTACAGATGTAAGCGGTAAATCGTGGATAGCTAAGGTGCAGTAAGATTTCATTTATAAATCTTAAAAATAAAAAAATCGGAGATCACAAGATCTCCGATTTTTTTGTTTAAACTTTTGAAAATTTCATTTATTCTTCGCCTAACATTGCAAAAAACTTATCTAAGTTGGGCATAATCACGATTTGTGTTCTTCGGTTTTTAGCCATATTTTCCTTGGTATCGTTGG
Source organism: Psychroflexus planctonicus (assembly GCF_014640195.1). Classification (GTDB taxonomy): domain Bacteria; phylum Bacteroidota; class Bacteroidia; order Flavobacteriales; family Flavobacteriaceae; genus Psychroflexus; species Psychroflexus planctonicus. The sequence goes on along the minus strand of NZ_BMGM01000002.1, from coordinate 224,203 downwards.
CAACAACCGGGTCGAAGCTGGCTCTTCCTGCAACGATTAATTGTTCAGAAGGTACACCAAATTTACTTTCTAAACGTCTAACTATGGCAGCGCTTCTTCTTGCGCTCAAATCCCAATTGTCGATGATATAACTATCTTTTTTAATGGTTCTACTATCCGTGTGGCCTTCCACTAAAATATCTAAGGAAGGTTCAGATTTGGCAACTTCAGCAATTTTAGAAAGGATATCGTCTGCATTACTTCCTACTCTAAAGCTACTATCGCCAAATAAAAGATTATCATCTATATTGATGCGCACCATGGTTTCTTCTATAGAAACATTTAGGTCTTCTGCATCACCACCCATATTTTTAGAAATATTATGTGAAATAGCAATGTTTAGCGAATCTTTCAAAGTTTTGGCTTCTGCTAATTTTGCAGCGGGTACTTCTTTTAAGGTTTTTCGCATGGCCTTTTTATTTTTTTCAGAAAGCACCATGTTTTCGTTGGGTACACTGACCATCATACCGTCTTTTTCGGTCTGTAACGAAGCAATTTTAGAATTGTAGCGTTCAACACGCATTTCAATTTGGTTCATTTGCTGTTCCAATTTTTCCTTTTCCGTACGGGTTTGCATCAATTCAGACCTAGTGTCATCTAAATTGCTTTCCAATTCGGTATATTTCTTTTTTGAAACACAACCGAAGAGTATACTTACAGCGCCAATAGCTAACATTATTTTTTGTATTCTCATAATTATAATTTTTTAATATTCGTAAATAACGTGATTTTGTTGTGAAATGGGATGGGTATTGACATAGTATTATGTTTATAAACAAACTAATTTAGATTGAATTATGAAAATTCATCTGAAAAAACTAAGACTATAACAATATGTGAATGAAATTCAATCGGAAACTGAAGCATTCTTTTGAACCTAACGATTTCATAACCATAATAAAATTATTGATTTAGGTTCTTAGCCAATACTTTTAATGTTTTGATTCATAATGTTTTATATGTTTATTTGTTGTAAGATCATAAATCTTTGCGTTCATTGCGTCACTGCGGTGAAAATAAATAACCGCAAACCTGCCTGACCGGCCGGCAGGGGCGCCAAGTTCGCAGAGGAAATGAATACTAATATTAAGCAAGGGCCTAAGTCAATAAAATTAAAATGAACAAGTTTAAATATGCCATAAAACAGCTTCCATAAAACTGAAATTTCCTATTTTTATAAAAATTTGAAACTATGAGTTATACCGATAAAATGTTGCGCGATGACGCATTAAAAGGAAAAACAATAATTGTAACTGGAGGCGGAAGCGGACTAGGAAAATCCATGACCAAGTATTTTATGGAATTGGGTGCCAATGCCGTAATTACTTCCCGAAACTTAGAAAAACTCCAAAAAGCTGCTGATGAATTAGAACAGGAAACAGGCAGTAAATGTTTGGCATTGCAATGCGATGTTAGGCATTATGACCAAGTTGAAAGCATGCTCGAAAAAGCACACGAAACTTACGGTGAAATTGATGTGTTGCTAAACAACGCGGCAGGTAATTTTATTTCTCCCACAGAACGCTTATCTGCTAATGCATTCGATACCATCATTGATATTGTTTTAAAAGGAAGTAAAAATTGCACTTTGGCTTTAGGAAAATATTGGATAGACAAAAAACAAACCAACAAAACCGTTTTAAACATTGTTACTACCTATGCTTGGACGGGTTCAGCTTATGTGGTTCCGAGTGCGACCGCAAAAGCTGGAGTTTTAGCTATGACGCGTTCCTTGGCTGTGGAATGGGCAAAATATGGTATCCGATTCAACGCAATTGCTCCTGGACCATTTCCAACCAAAGGCGCTTGGGATCGATTATTGCCAGGCGATTTAAAAGATAAATTTGATTTGGCTAAAAAAGTACCATTAAAACGTGTCGGTGAACACCAAGAATTAGCCAATTTAGCTGCTTATTTGGTTTCGGATTTTTCGCATTACTTAAACGGAGAAGTAGTAACCATCGATGGTGGCGAATGGTTAAAAGGCGCGGGACAATTTAATTTATTAGATCAAATTCCTGAAGAAATGTGGGATATGCTCGAAGCCATGATCAAACAGAAAAAGCAGTCTTAAGTTTGATTTAGACTTTAGACGGCTTCGTTTGTAGTAGTTGGTTTTTATATATTTATGGTTATTCACATTTACTGAATAAAAATTGTGACCACGAAGTTTCCAGTTTAACTCGTAGTCTTATCTGATAAAAACACAAAGCAAGTTCTAAGCGATATTTCCATGTACAACAAACAATAAGATTCCGCATCTCGCTTCAACTCGTGTGGAATGACAGGTTTGTAAGGTGTTTCAGCTTGAAGGTTGAAGTGAGTAATAGAAGATGAGATGTCTCACTTCATTCGACATGACAACCAGTTTGTTTTTTGTCATTTCGATCCCGAATGTTTGAAGAGAGAAATCCGATTGAAGTAATCAAGTAAAACTTTTCTTTGAAAATTAAAGCGAGAAAAACAACATCATTTTTTATCAAAGCAACAATAAGTGTTGATAATTCGAGTTTTTTAATGGGAGAATAAATTGTACTTTTACAAACTGAATTTTATACATATTCATGGGAAAAATTATTGCAATTGCCAACCAAAAAGGTGGCGTTGGAAAAACAACCACGGCTGTCAACTTATCGGCTGCTCTAGGTGTGTTGGAGAAAAAAGTACTTTTGATAGATGCCGACCCGCAGGCCAATGCTACTTCAGGTTTGGGTATTGATGTAGAAAAAGTAGAAATTGGTACTTACCAAATTCTTGAACACAGCAATAAAGCAGAAGAAGCCATTTTAGAAACGGACTCTCCTAACCTTTCCATTTTACCTGCACACATCGATTTGGTGGCCATTGAACTGGAATTGGTAAACCAAGAACGCCGGGAATACATGCTGAAAGAAGCTTTAGAAAACATAAAAGACAACTACGATTACATTATAATAGATTGCGCACCTTCTTTGGGATTATTAACTCTCAATGCGTTAACGGCCGCTAATTCGGTTATTATTCCTATACAATGCGAATATTTTGCTTTAGAAGGTTTGGGTAAATTATTGAATACTATTAAAAGCATACAAAAATTACACAATCCTGAATTGGATTTTGAAGGTTTGTTACTCACCATGTTCGATTCGCGTTTACGCTTGTCTAACCAAGTAGTTGAAGAAGTAGAAAATCATTTTGAAGACATGGTATTTAAAACGGTAATTCAACGGAACGTTCGTTTAAGTGAAGCGCCGAGTTATGGAGAAAGTATTATTAAATATGATGCCAGTAGCCGAGGCGCTAATAATTATTTAAGTTTGGCTGAAGAAATTATAAAGAAAAACGCATAATGGCAAAAGCCTCTAAGAAAAAAGCTTTGGGTCGTGGTCTATCGGCTTTGTTGAAAGATCCAGAAAACGATATCCAATCGGCTAACGATAAAAATGCTGACAAAGTGGTTGGCAATATTGTAGAGTTGGACTTAGAAAGTATAGAAGTTAATCCGCACCAACCGCGAACTAGTTTTAATGAAGATGCCTTGACCGAATTGGCTTCATCAATAAAAGAATTGGGTGTAATACAACCCATAACCGTTCGGAAATTAGGATTTAACCAATTTCAATTGGTTTCTGGTGAGCGTCGTTATCGAGCTTCAAAAATGGTGGGTTTACCCAGTATTCCAGCTTATATTAGAATAGCAAACGATCAGGAGTCTTTAGAAATGGCTTTGGTTGAAAACATTCAACGCCAAGACTTAGACCCGATAGAAATTGCGCTTTCATATCAGCGTTTAATTGAAGAAGTAGATTTAACGCAAGAAGAAATGAGCGACCGAATTGGTAAAAACCGTTCAACTATTGCCAATTATTTGCGTTTATTGAAATTAGACCCAATTATACAAACCGGAATGCGCGATGGTTTTTTGAGTATGGGTCATGGTAGAGCGCTTATTGCTTTAAGTGAAACAGACGAACAACTAGAAGTTTATGAGCGCATTATAAAAGATAAACTTTCGGTAAGAGAAACCGAGCGATTAGTAAAATCGCTTACCACCCAACAAAAACCTACTACCAGTCCTAAGTTAGATGAAGCTAAGCAAAAAGCTGTAAAGGAAATTTCGAATTACTTTGGAGCAAAAGTAGATGTAAAGTTGAATAAAAAAGGAAATGGAAAATTGATTATTCCGTTTTCTTCAGAAGAAGATTTTAAGCGCATTAAAAAATTAATCAATGAATCTAAAGACGCTTAGCATTTTCATTTTAGCTGTTTTGTTTTTTGGGCTTCACATAAGTTTTGCTCAAATTGATAGCATCCCTAAAAAGGAAGGTATCAGTATGAAAATAGAACAAACCGGTGTGGAAAAAGAACGTGATTTCGGACTTGATTTATACGATCCGCTAGGTCCATCTAAAGCTGCATTTTTTTCAGCTGTAATTCCTGGTTTAGGGCAAGCTTACAATCGTAAATATTGGAAAATTCCCTTGGTTTACGCGGCATTAGGAACCACTTTGTATTTCTATATAGATAACAACAATCAATATCAGGCTTATAGAGATGCCTTTAAACAACGTTTAACGGGTCAAGAAGATGAATTTTTTGGTATTTTAACTGATCAAAATTTAATCGATGCTCAAAAGTTATTTAGAAAAAACAGAGATTTATCTTTACTATTTGTCATTGGTGCTTACATCTTAAATATTGTAGATGCCAATGTAGATGCACATTTACAGCAGTTTAACGTCAGTGAAAATCTATCTTTAAAACCACAAGCAGAACAAGACTTTCTAACAGGTAATTTAAGTTATGGCTTGTCTGTAAATTTTAAATTTAATTAAAATGAAAATTGCCTTACTCGGATACGGTAAAATGGGAAAAACCATTGAGAAAATTGCGTTAGAACGGCAGCATGAAATTGTTCTAAAACAAAGCTCCACTCCTATTGATAAAGATGCTCTACAAGAAGCTGATGTGGCTATTGATTTTAGTATTCCTGAAGCGGCTTTTACCAATATTACTACTTGCTTTCAATTGGGAGTTCCCGTTATCTCAGGTACAACAGGATGGTTGGATCAATATGAAAAAGCTTGTGAAATTGCCCAAAAAGAAAATGGAAAATTTATCTATGCTTCTAATTTTAGCTTAGGAGTTAATTTATTTTTTCAACTGAATGCACATTTAGCTGAGTTAATGGCTAATTTTAGCGATTATAAAATTAACCTTGAAGAAATTCACCATACCGAAAAAAAAGATGCACCTAGCGGAACAGCTATAACATTAGCTGAAGGAATTATTGATAAAAATGAAAATTATTCTGCTTGGAAATATCCAGCTAACAAAGCAAATAATAGCGAATTACCAATTGAAGCTAAACGTATTGAAGACGTGAAAGGAACACATAAAATAGCCTATAGCAGTACAATTGACGATATAGAAATTAAACACACCGCACATACACGGGATGGTTTTGCTCTAGGAGCGGTAATTGCAGCGGAGTGGCTTCAGAAAAAAACAAAAACAGGAATTTATAGCATGAAGGACGTATTGCATGCATTTACAGCTCAATAAATAAAATAATTATGACATTTACACAACTAATAATCTTCATACTTGTTGTTCAAGTTATTCATTTTTTAGGCACTTGGAAACTTTATAAAAGAGCTGGTAGAAGTGCTTGGCAAGCAGCAATTCCAATATATAATGCAATAGTTTTAATGCGGATTATTCAACGGCCTACTTGGTGGACTATTTTGCTATTTATCCCTATTATTAATCTCATTATGTTTCCTGTAATCTGGGTAGAAACAGCCAGAAGTTTTAAAAAAGATTCTGCTTTAGATACTTGGCTTTGTATCCTAACTTTAGGTTTATATCTGTATTATATCAATTACTTTACAACTGAAGAATACCAAGGAAAACGGGAGCTAAATGCGAAAACAAAAGGAGGAGAAACTCTAAGTTCTATTTTGTTTGCTGTAGTTGCCGCAACAATTGTGCATACTTACGTAATGCAGCCTTTTACCATACCAACACCATCTTTAGAAAAATCCTTGTTAGTAGGAGATTTCTTATTTGTGAGTAAGTTTCATTATGGTGCAAAAACTCCGCAAACTCCTTTAGCGCTTCCAATGGTGCATGATAGTATTCCGTTGGTAGGAGTAAAATCTTATGTAAGCGATGTCCAACTTCCTTATTTTAGATTTCCTGGTTTTCAAGAAATTCAACGAAATGATATTGTTGTTTTTAATTGGCCGGTAGATACGGTTAGAAAGTTTTTTGATACTTCTGGAAAACACTATTATAAACCAATTGATAAAAAATCGAATTATGTGAAAAGAGCTGTTGCCATTGCGGGCGATTCTGTTGCCGTAAAAGATGGTTATGTTCATGTAAATGGAGAGAAAATTGATTTACCTGAACGTGCAAGACCCCAATTTTCCTATATGGTACAAGGAAAAGGAAAAGGTTTTAATCCTGATTTCTTGAGATCTCGGTATGACATTACAGATGGAATTAGCTATTTTGATAAAGATCTAGATCAGTATTACATAAAAGCCATGACGGAAGAAAGCATGGAAAGTTTCAAAAATCACCCAAATGTTGAGCGAGCTAAACGATTAATTTCACCTACCGATTATCTGGATAAAAAGATTTTTCCCAACAACCAAAAATATACTTGGAATGGGGATCAAATGGGTTCAATTTATGTTCCAGAAAAAGGAGCGACAGTTGAATTAAATGCAGAAAGTTTTGGCTTTTACCAAAGAACTATTGAAGTCTATGAAGGCGAAGAAATGGGCGTGCAACAAAAAATGTCACTGAAAGACGACCAAGTTTACATCAATGATGAGCCTGTAGATTCATATACGTTTAAACAAAATTATTACTGGATGATGGGAGACAATCGCCATAATTCTGAAGATAGCAGATATTGGGGTTTTGTACCCGAAACACACATTGTAGGAAAACCCGTTTTTATTTGGTTAAGTATAGATCCACATGCTAGCGGATTAAATAAAATTAGATGGGATAGAATGTTTACTACCGTTAGCGGCGAAGGTGAACGTACTTCTTACTTGCCCTACTTTTTAATTTTAGTATTGTTAGGCATTGGTTACAGAACATTTAAAAAACGAAAAAACAATTCCTAAATGATGCAGGAAGCCCTTATTCAACCTTTGTATTTTGGACCAATAGATCTTTTTGTGCCCTTGGCTAAATCGACATCTTTGCGTTTTGAAATCAATGACAATTACCAAAAACAAAGTTACCGAACACGGCAATATATTTATGGAGCAAACGGGAAGTTATTATTGAATATTCCCATAAAACACCGTGGTGATGGAAAGCATCAATTGTTGAAAGATGTAAAAATTGAAAACGATTTTAAATGGCAAATCTTGCATTGGAAGTCTTTAGAATCAGCCTACCGAACTTCGCCTTATTTTGAATTTTTTGAAGATGACTTCCATCCTATTTATCATCAGAAATTTGAATATTTAATCGATTTTACCCAAGCTGCTTGGAACGTACTACTAGAAAGTTTAGGCTTAGAACTACCAATAGAACACACTTCTACTTTTCAGGAAGATTATGCTGAAAGTAAAGATGTAAAAGATTTTCGGTATTTAGCCAAAGCCAAACGTAAACCAAGTCAAGAATTAGATTCTTATGTTCAAGTTTTTGAAAGTAAAAAAGGTTATTTGAATAATTTAAGCATTTTAGACTTGCTCTTTAACGAAGGAACAAACGCACTTACCTATCTAGAAAAACACTAATCTTCGTTGTTAAGGAAGCTTAAATTCGAGCATTATCGGATAATGATCTGATAGTTGAACTTCGTAATTTTTAAAATCTAAAACTTCTATATCTTGATCTACTAAAGCATGATCAATACGAATTGGAATAAAATCGAAATCGAAGGTTTTCCCAAAGCCTCTGCCCTTTTCCTTAAAAGCATCTTTAAGATTGTTTCCTTTTAATTTTCGATATACATAAGAAAAAGCCGTATTGTTATAATCGCCAATAATGATATTTTTATAAGGAGAATTTTCAATATATGGCTGAATCAAATCAATTTGTTCAGCTTGTTTTTTGAAAGATTGCCCTACTCGATTTACCAATTTCTTTCGGTCTTCGTTTTGTAATTCCTTTACGTCAGGTTGAATTTTTAAAGACTCCAAGTGAATATTAAAAATCCGAATCGTATCTTTTGGTAACTGTACATCGACAAAATGAGCCCCATTTCCTGTTTTAGGAAACACTATGTTTTGTTTGTTTATAATGGGATATTTAGAGTAAAATACCGTGCTGGTGTTTTGGTTTTCTCTTTTAAAGAAAACAAAATGATATGGGAAATCCACATCGATATTAAAATCTGTATCTGACCTAAAATCCTGAAAAGCAATTAAATCTGGACTTTCTTCTTCAATAAAGTCTTCAATTTCTTGAACCACATCTGTATCAGGAATCCATTGATGCAAATTGAAATGCCTTACATTATAACTCATGAGTTTGATTCCTTCCGCTTCATCATTTTGCTTGTCTGAAAAAACATATAAAGAAGTAATGTGGGATAAACCTACAAGTAAAATAATACCCGATAATAAAAATTGCTTTTTCAGCTTGAGCATCCAATACAGCAGAAAGATTAAATTTAGCAGGATTAAAATAGGAATCCCAAAATTTAAAATGGATATAAAAGGAAGATATTTTGGAGATATGTAGGGAAGCAAGTAAGAAATTAAAAGTAAAAAGGCTGAAATAACATTCAAAAAGTAGATGAAACGATCAAAAAAATGAAGTTTTTTCTTTGCCATGATTACATGTCTTTACCCGCATCAAATAGGAAATCTTTTTCTTCTTTTGAAAGACTTTCGTAACCACTTTTGCTAATTTTATCTAAAATTTGATCTACGCGTTTTTGCTTCTCCGTTTTGGAAACATTTGTTTTAGCAGCTTTCTTTTTAGCTGATTTATGAACGGTTTTCATATTTCGTTTTGAACGTGCTGAAGCATCAAACAAAGATTGAAAATAGTGCATAGTTGAAGCCACAAAGCTTCCTAAATCGTTTCTTTCATCCAATTGTTTAGAATAGTAGTAACCGATAAAAGCACCACCTAAATGCGCTAAATGTCCGCCAGGGTTTCCAAAAGGAATTCGGATAAAATCTAGTATAACAAATACAACAGCAATATGCCACAACTTTACATTCCCAAATAAAAATAAACGAACTCCGTAATTGGGCACTTTAGTAGCAACACCTATTAAAATAGCCATGACTGCAGCAGAAGCTCCAAGTAGTTTACTGCTTCCCAATTGACTAAAAACAGGAAATAAATTGAAACTCAACATGAAAATTAAAGCGCCAAAAATAGCACCTAACACATAAAAGTTAATCATTCGCTGTGGCGAGTAAAATTGAAGAAAAATTCTACCAGAGAAATAAAGAACAATCATGTTAAATAAAATGTGAATAAAGCCATTGTGCAAAAAAGCATACGTAATAATACTCCAAGGTTGGACTATATATGCAAATGGATCTGCTGGAAAAATAAGCCATTCAACAAAATAATTAGCTTGTGCTTCAAAAAAGAAACCGATAGTTTGAAAAGCAAATGTCAATACAAATAAAAGCAGGTTTAAGCCAATTAATCGTTCTACAACGGTTGAAGTTGCATATTTATATCGAAAATTTTGTTGCCAGTCGCTCATAAGTTAGTTCCATCTGTTTTGATTAAACGAATTTTTTTTCCAATACCACATTATAAAAAATCCAACAACTGCTCCACCAATATGTGCCCAATGCGCCACATTAGATGGCCCTAAAATACTAGAGTCGGTAATAGCAGAATACAAATCGATTAAAAAATAACCACCGATTAAATATTTGGCTTTAATTGGAATAGGCACAAAAATAAAATACAAGGGCATGTTTGGGTACATTAATGCAAAAGCAGCCAAAACACCAAAAATGGCTCCTGATGCACCTACCATTGGAACACTAAAATTTGAAATTAATGAATTTGCTGCTCCAATGTTTGAAGAATTGATGTAATTTGGGAAACGACCTGTTTCTATAGCGCTAGAAATCATCTCTGAAATTTGATTGCTGGATAAACCTGACTCTATTAAAGCATCGTAGTTTTCCCAATACCCTAAATAACTGAACAAAATCTGTAGCCCGGCTGCTCCCAAACCCGAAGAAATGTAAATAAAAATAAATTTAGATTGACCAATACTGCGTTCTAACACGCTACCAAAAATAAACAAAGCAAACATATTAAAGAAAATATGGGCTTCGTTACCATGCATAAACATGTGAGTGATGATTTGCCAAACCCCAAAATTTGGGTTTTCTGGAAACCACAAAGCAAAAAGTGTGAAAGCATAATCGCCTAAAGAAAGTGTACCCACAAAAAATATAATGTTGGCAATTAATAAGGTTTTTACAGTATCGGTTAAGCTTCCCATTTACAATAATTTGTTTTCTAAATCACTTTGTGCAAAATTGATAAAAATATTTTGGTTAGTTGGTGTTTTTGTAGGTTCCTTACAAGTAAATAATTGATTGATTAAATCTACTTGTTCCGTGGTATTTAAAAGCCTTCCCGACTTTATAGCCATATTTCTTGCAAGAGATTTGGCAAGAATATCGTTTTGTTCAAAATTATTCTTCGGAATTCCCATTTGCATATCGGCAATTAGCTGGTCCAACATGTTGCTGATATCACTTTCTTTAACATGACTAGGAATACCCGAAATAACAGCTTCATTGTTTTCCCATTTTTCAAATCCAAAACCAACTAAGATCAAGGCTTCTTGTACTTCACTTAAAATTTGAAAATCGGCTGAAGAAAATTCCATTTCTAATGGAAATAAGAGTTGCTGACTCGGTGCAGCGTCCATTGTGATGCTTTTCATTAACTCTTCATACAAAATTCGTGTATGCGCACGATGTTGGTCTATGACCAATAATTTAGATCGATATTCAGTAACTAAAAACTTAGCATTCATTTGAAAACAAGTTCGCTGTTCAGTGATGTTTTCGGTTGAAAACAAATTATTCTTAGCTTCCGTTTCAATGTGCATGAAATCTTCATCATTGTCATCTTCATCAGGCTGAATATCGGCATATAAACTTTCCCAAGATGAAGTGTTTTTGGAAGTTGAATGTTGATAATTGGAAACCGATTTAGGCTTCGAATCCGACTCAAAAGGATTGAAATTTCGATTTACTTCAATAGTTGGATTACTGATGGGTTTTTTGTGCTGATGATAAGAAGTATCAAATTCTGAATCCTTATTAAAATCGAGTGCTGGCGTAATTTGAAACTGTCCTAAACTATGTTTGATGGCACTTTTTAAAATGGCATAAATAGAATGCTCATCTTCAAATTTAATTTCTGTTTTGGTGGGGTGAATATTGATATCCACTGTTTTGGGATCTACATCTAAATACAAAAAATACGAAGGAATAGATTTGTCCCGAAGCAAACCTTCAAAAGCAGAACTTACTGCGTGATGCAAATACGAGCTCTTAATGAATCGGTTATTGACAAAAAAGAATTGTTCGCCACGTGTTTTTTTGGCATATTCGGGTTTTGCAATAAATCCTTTTAAGTGAATAAAATCCGTTTGTTCTTCAACAGGAACGAGCTTTTCGTTGGTTTTTGCTCCCATAATTCCAACTATGCGTTGTCTTGCTTTTGTAGCTGGCAGTTGAAATAATTCGTTTGCGTTGTGTACATAACTGAAACCTATGTTGGGATGCGCTAAAGCAACGCGTTGAAATTCATCTATAATATGTCGTTGTTCAACTGCATTCGATTTCAGAAAGTTTCGCCTTGCGGGAATATTGTAAAATAAATTTTTAACCGCTATAGAAGTTCCTTTTTTGGTAACGCATGGAGTTTGGCTTTTTACTTCGCTTCCTTCAATGCACAATTCGGTTCCTACTTCTGCGCTTTCTGTTTTGGTTTTCACTTGAACTTGTGCTACCGCAGCAATTGAAGCCAAAGCTTCTCCACGAAAACCTTTGGTATGTAAATCAAATAAATCTTCTGCCGATTTAATTTTGGATGTTGCGTGGCGTTCGAAAGCTAAACGCGCGTCTGTCATAGACATTCCAAGTCCGTTATCTACTACTTGCACTAGACTTTTACCTGCATCTTTTACCACTAAATTTACTTGAGTGGCACCCGCATCTACTGCATTTTCCAGCAACTCTTTTACAACAGAAGCTGGTCTTTGCACCACTTCTCCTGCAGCAATTTGGTTAGCAACATGATCAGGTAATAATTGAATTATATCACTCATTAATAAGGTTGACTAAAAATGGATAAATCGAAGTCGATGATGTATAAAAAGATAAAAATTAATATCGCTGCAATAAGCAAAACTCTTCCGTTGAACGAGCGATTGGCTCGTGTTCGGCTTTGTGCACGCGCTTCAGCCCAATGTGAACCAAAATCGTTTTTATTGGTGGTATCTTTATATTTTTGAAACTTAGATTCAAAATCATAAATATTACCTTCAGATTTTCCTTTATAATACCTAGGCGTATAGTTATAACGCTGATTTTTATTTAGTTTAAAGGAATTGAATTTTAGCATCAAAAATGATTTTAAACAAATTTAATCATTTCCAATCAAAAGAAGGAAATCACTAGAAAAATTAAGAAAACAAAAACGTAATCTCGGAATTAATCTTGGAAACCGTAAAATTTGGCATCTTTACGTAATTGAGCCATTTTAATAGCCGCAATTGCAGCTTCTGTTCCTTTGTTGCCATGTCTTCCGCCTGAACGATCTATGCTTTGTTGAATATGATTATCAGTGAGTACACAAAAAATAATAGGTGTATCTCCTTTCACATTCAAATCTATCACTCCTTGAGTTACACCTTGGCAAACAAAATCGAAATGTTTGGTTTCTCCTTGAATAACAACACCAACTACAATAATGGCATCAAGCATTTCAAAACTTTCGATCATTTTCTTTGCGCCATAAACCAATTCAAAACTACCGGGAACATTCCATCTTACAATGTTTTCTTTAATGGCTCCATTTTCAAGAAAGGCATCAAAAGCACCTTGAAATAAGTTTTGTGTTATTTTTGGATTCCACTCAGAAACAACAATGCCAAATTTAAAATCTTTGGCATTGGGTATTTCTTCTTTGTTGTATGTAGATAAATTTTTGTTAGCTGTTGCCATTCAAAAAAATTATAGAAGTCCTTGCGCTCTTCCTGTTAAAGCTTTAGCTCTTTTAGCTTCACTAGCATCTGGAAATTCTTGATTAATTCGCTCTAAATACGCTAAAGCTTTCTTAGGTTCGTTAATATCTAAAGCAGTTATAGCAGCTTTCATTAAAAATTTAGGCGTAGTAAAACTGTTGTTACTTAACTTGATAGCTTGCTCAAAGTAGCCTAAAGCTTCATCTGGTTGATTAATTTGTAAAAAAGCATCACCTATAGAAGCTTTTGCCATTGGTGCAATTACTTCATCATCTAAATCAAATTTGTCTAAATAATTAATTGCTTCTTGGTATTCTCCAATATTCAAGTACGAAATACCAGCGTAGTAATTGGCTAAAGCAGCTGTTTTGGTTCCGCTATAATTAGATGCAATATCAGCAAAACCTAATTTAGCATTTCCACCATTAATGGCTAATTTAAAAATTGAATCTTGTGCTTTGCCAGTAGAATTTATAGCATTGTCGAAAAACAATTGCGCTTGGTGCATTTCTTCTGAAGCTTCTTTTTCCTTAGGTTCTAAAATAAAATTCTGATAACCTAAATAACCTAAAACAGAAACCGCAATAATTGCAATTAAACCAATAATTATATTTTGGTTTTTACTAACAAATTCTTCGGTCTTCGAAGCTTTTTCATCTAACGTATCAAATACTTCTGCAGTAGTTGACTCTTCGTGAATTTGTTCTTCCTGTTCTTTTTTATTTTTAGGCTTGTAGCCACGTTTTTTGTATGATGCCATAATGCTATTTAATTCAATTGGCAAAAATATAATTTTAATTGAATATTCAACTTTAAGCACTTGTTTTTTTATTCTCTTTTTAGCGACACATATTTTTGCAGATTCACCTGTAAAGTAAAATAAATTTTAAGCATTGTAATGCATTAATCAAAAACAAAGTACTAAATTCGTTATCTACCTTTTTCAATTTATAAAAGCATCTATTTAAATGATTTTAAACGATTTATCTATTATTAATTTTAAAAACATCAATCATCAAAACTTTAGTTTTAACGCTAAAATCAATTGTTTTGTAGGCAGAAATGGTGTTGGAAAAACCAATATTTTAGATAGCATTTATTTATTGGCTTTTGGAAAAAGTTATTTTAATCCTATAACCAAGCAAAATATTCAGCATGGTGAAGACTTTTTTGTGGTGGATGGCAGTTTTGAGAAGAATGGCAGCAAACAACAAATAGTAGTATCTGTAAAAAAAGGACAAAAAAAAATAATTAAGAAAAACGCAAAGGTATACGATAAAATATCTGACCATATTGGCGAGATTCCCTTGGTTATTATTTCACCAGCCGATCGAGATTTAATTATTGAAGGAAGCGAAACCCGAAGAAGATTTGTAGACTCGGTTATTTCGCAAGGAGATAAATCCTACTTAACCGCGCTTATTAATTACCAAAAGGTAGTTTCTCAGCGAAATGCATTATTAAAATACTTTGCCGCTAATTATCAATTTGATGCTTCTACCCTACAAGTTTACAATCAGCAAATGGCTGATTATGGTGAAGAATTATTCACTAAACGGCTTCGTTTTATAGAAGAATTTCAACCTATTTTACAACAGCGATACCAAGATATTAGCAATGCAAGAGAAAAAGTTAGCTTCACATATAAAAGTCAATTACAGGATGAAAATTTTGAAGTTGGACTGCAAAATGCATTAGAAAAAGACAAACGATTGCAGTATTCTAATTTCGGAATTCATAAAGACGATTTTCAATTTGAAATTGAAAATTACCCGATTAAAAAGTTTGGATCTCAAGGACAACAAAAATCCTATTTAATAGCATTAAAATTTGCCCAATATGATTTTATGAAAGCCCAAAAAGGCACCAAACCACTTTTACTATTAGACGATATTTTTGATAAATTAGATGAAGAACGCGTTCAGAAAATAATTGAAATGGTAATGAAAGACGATCTCGGACAGTTGTTTATTTCGGACACTCATGCACAACGAACAGAAAATGTAGTGAAAGAAAATACAACTGATTATCAAATATTTGAACTAACATAACTAAACTTATACTTTAATGAAAAAGCTATTTACTATTTTATCTTTGTTTATTTTATTTGGCTGTGAACAGCATCATATAGACATAGCACAATTAGAAGGTTATTGGGAAATAAGTAAAGCTGAAAACGAAGAAGGAAAATCAAAAGTCTTTCAAATGAATGAAAACATTGATTATATTGTGTTGGAAGATTCAACTGGAATTCGGAAGAAAGTAAAACCACAATTTTCTGGTAAATTTCAAGGCAGTAAAGATGTTGAAGAATTTCAGCTTATAGAAGGAAAAGAAGGAAATTTAATTTTGAAATACCAAACCCCTTACGATTCTTGGAATGAAGAAATTATTGAACTAACGGAAGAAAAACTTGTTGTAAAAAACAACAACGGAATAACGTACACCTATCAGCGCTACAAAGGCTTAATGGAATTTGATGATGAAAAACAAAACTAGATTTAGCGAAGAAAAAAGCCTGAAGGATATTTTGGAAGATTTCAAAAACAAGAAAACACTTTCAAAAGGCTTTACACAAATGGCAATTGAAGAAGCTTGGCATAGCGAACTAGGACCAGCTATAAAAAGCTATACGGTAAGTTTACAATTGAACCGAGGAAAGCTCTTTGTCAAACTTTCATCTTCTACTCTACGCGAAGAATTGAGCTACGGAAAACAAAAAATTATTGATATGCTCAATGAAAAAGTAGGTGAAGATGTAGTTAAAGAATTGATATTGGTTTAATTCTACGCTGCCCTCTTCTTTATTTTTAAGCATTTCACCTTTAAATAGTTATAGCAATTAACATATAAAGTGTAATCATATTTAATGTAGTTGGCTATGTAAATTCTCAAGCTAATGCGAATATTATAGGTCTGAGATGAGATATTATTAATGATTTTATTTTTACAATAGAAAGAGTTGAATTCATAATGTAAGATGAAAGATTTATGAAAATACAACTGATTAAGATTTAACTTGTTTCAAAAAAAGGCATGCCAAACCTGAATATAAGTAACTGCTTTTTCTCGGCTACTTCTGAAAATTCTCACGAATGCATTTACTAAATTAATCGCTTATTCACTTAACGACTCATAGCCGAGTTTTATTTATTTCAATTAAAGGTAAAATTGGTATACTATCGCTATGAATTAGCGCCAAAAAAAAAATGCTGTCTTATAAAAAACAGCATTTTTGTAAGGATGTTAAGCTAAACACTAGTTACAAGAACCAAGTTGTTCAAAAGCTGAAATAAACTGATGAAAAGTAGCACCTTCCAAGTCAACAACTTCTTCTTCACCTTCGGCGGTTACAGTTACTGTACCATCACCATTGTCACAATAATCAGTTGTGTTGACAGTTCCAAATAATTCGATTTCACAAGTAACACAATTGTTGTTTTTACTTCCAGAATCATCATCACTTGAGCATGATGCAATAAATAAACCTAATGTTAAAGTTAATAATAGACTTAATTTTTTCATTTTTTGTTGTTTTTATTAAAAAAAATTGAATTTAACTCTTAAATTCGTCACAAACATAATAAAACGATTTATTTGATTAAATTTTTATTAACTTTTATTTAGTATTTACTGCTAAAAACAGATTAATTCTAAATTAGATGTTAAAACACTCAAAGTTATACTAAAATAAATTTAATTTTTTATGCGAAAAAAATAAATTTAATTTTACATTCATCAAAAATATTATTTCTTGTGGATTATATCTTCAAAGGAAAATCACTATAATTTAAGTTTAAAACTAAAATACAATCTTAAACAGAGAAGTTAAGTAAATTCTACACCTTAATTATTTTCAGAGCATTTTCTTAAATGTGTTGCTTCCTTTTAGATAATTGTGGCAAAAATTAAGCTACACAATCAAACAATTATTTTACGCATACAAATGTATTTCGCATAAAATATAAAAGCGATTTAAACTCTAGTCGTTTTTTTTAAAACTACTAGAAATCCATAACCAACGGGAGTAAGTTCTTAAAAAAGATAAACGAGTTAAAAAATTTCAAAAAAGTAGAATTAATCTTTGTACTCTAGCGTAGACCATAACAAGTTAATAAGTTGTTTGCCCATGGTATCTGGATTGTTATCCATAGCAATGGTCATAACCATTATACCTTGGTCGTTACCACCAATGGTAGCTACTTCGTAAATATTCACTTCATCTTTATACGTTAAAGTAGCATTTTGAACAGTTAGTGTTTGACCGCTTTTCAATGTTTTTTGGTATTCATCACGCTTTAAGTCGAAACCATAATTTAAACTTTCTTTGGTAACTTCATTGAGCATCATTTCATTCAAAAAAATGGGATTAATACTTAAATATTTTTGAACAATAACGCCAGTTCCTTCTGCTGTCATCATCATAATTTGGTCAATGGTTTCATCTAATTCCACTTTAGAAATCGGGTTTAAACGCAAGTAAGCAAATCTCATCAATTCGTCTTCATAATACAGCGTATCTTTAGCTTTCAGCTGAAATTCAATTTCTTCCTTACCTATCTTCTTGGTGTAATTTTCATTGAGTTCAATTTCGTGAGCTTCGCCATTAAGATAAAGTGTGTAAGTTTCTTGAGCAGTTACAGAATAAAGATTAGCTACAAAAATTAAGCTTAGTAAAAGTGTGTTTTTCATTTTATCGGATTTTGTTTCGTTGAATAATAGATTTTAACTGAGTCTTGATGTCGTCACTTGCATCGATTAGCATTCGCTCGTTTGTTGGAAACGGGACAGGTCTGTTTTTAAGCATTCTTTTCTCGTCGTCATTCAATACGCGAGCATCTCCTTGAAATTGTGCATAGCTATTTTCAAAAACAAATTCACTCATTAAAGGAATTGTATTTATTTTTTGATTGGCTTTAAGATCGTTAAAAATAACGCGTGCTTCAACAGCAACCGATTTTCGTTGGATAGATTGCAGTAAAACGCCTTCTACATCAACATAAACATCTTCCTTAATGCGGTTGCCTTCATCATCTTTAACAAAGTTACCACGAGCATCGGTTTTGTATCTCCAACCGTCTACTACTTCATCTTTAAGTTGTATTTCTTTTTCTCTGAGTTGGTCTGGAGAAAAGCCAAAATTGATAAAGTCGATTAGCATTTCAAAATCATAATCTAAATCAGGTTCAAGATTGGTGTGATATTGCGTCCACTTATCGTCTAAGCCATAAGTATTAAAATCGGTTAAAGCTTCTTGCACTTGTTTTGGAATCACAAATCCAGTTTGGTTTTGGATATTCACCATAACAAAATCAGTTCCTAGAAAATAGGCTTCATCAATTAAGTTTCTAGTGTCCTTATGGTTTGGTCTGATGCTTTCTAATTTCTGCAAATCTTCATAAGCTTGGCGAGCGCTAAACTTTTCACGGGTGTTTAATAAATTAATTGCTTCGTTGTAATAAAAATCTACCAATTGATCCTGTGCATTTAAAATAGCTGTTGAATAATCGGTGAATTCAAATTCTACATTTTTTCCGAGTTCTTCGTGATATAAAGGAAGCAAGGGCTGAATTCGATTTTGAATACGATCTAATTTTTGGTAGGTGTTATAAATTTCAATGCTATTGGAAGCATTCTTTTCTCGCTCTAAAAATCGAATTCTTTTTTTATCTCTGAGCTTTATTTTATTGAATGCCTCTTGTAAAATTAAAATTTGCTCTTGACCTCGATTTCGAGTTTGGTCACGTTGTAAATGATCTATAGCTATATCAATGGCTTGCTCGTAATTTCCCATAGCTATATTTTTTTGAGCTCTTTTGGCTGAATTACAAGCAGATAATACAACAAGCAATACCAATAAATAAGTAATTTTTTTCATGTTCTGTAAATCTGTGTTCAAACATAGCATTTTTCTGTGAATAGACTTTAACCTATTAATTTGAAATTTTAGATATTTTTTAAGATTTGAAGAATGGAATAGGGAAATAACTATAGCTTCCTTAAAATATTGAAGCTGTTGTATGTTCCTGAAATATATTTTTTAAATAAGTCTTTAGAAATCATCATTTATTTGTTGTTTTTATCAGCATCAACGGGGTGATTGATTACAATCCTGGATTTAGGTAAACTCTCTGGGTAATTATTCTGTAAAAATTCAATTAGTTTCTCTCGGATAAATACACGCAAATCCCAAGCGGTAGGCGAATTTTTAGCACTCACTAAAATTCTTATTTCCACGGTAGATTCTTTAGCATCGGTTACTTGGAGCACTTTGGCTTTTTTATCCCATAATTCAGTTTGTTCTAATAATCTATCCAACTCTTTTCTTAATGCAACAAAAGGAACCGTATAATCGGTATAAATAAAAACTGAACCAACAATATCTGCTGAAGTTCGTGTCCAATTTTGAAATGGTTTTTCTAGAAAATAAGTTGATGGTAAAACCAATCTTCTTTTGTCCCAAATTCGAACTACTACATAGGTAAGGTTGATTTCTTCAATCCAACCCCATTCATTTTCTACCAAAACTGCATCATCTATTCTAAATGGCTGTGTAATGGCTATTTGAATTCCAGCCAACAAAGCACCTACTACTTTTTGTGCAGATAAACCTATAATAATTCCAGCAACACCAGCTGAAGCAAAGAGACCAACACCAATTTGTCGTATACTTTCAAAAGAGAGTAAAATCATTCCTACACCAAAAAGTACAATTACAAAAACAACTACTTTTTCTAGCAAGTTAATTTGTGTATATACTTTTCTTGATGCTAAATTATCTTCTTGCGTAATATCAAATCTTCTTAAAAATCGATATTTTAAAAACTTGATCAAGTTGATAAGAAACCAGGTAAAAGATATAATGATGGTGATAAAACTATATTCTGCCAGATACATCAAAAATCCAGTTGGATGATCATCAAAAAATAAAATAGCTGGTTGAATAAACGAACATAAAATGGTAACGAATAATGAAAAAAATAATTTTGTGTAATTCATATTAAAAATAATTATTCTTTAAAATATAAACAACTTTATTGTTAATTTATAGGTTTAATTCTAATTCTACATATTTTACCCTTTGTGTATTTTGACAAATTTCAGTCAATTCGAGTGAATTTCACGATTGAAATCAGTAATCCCGATGTCTCCGAAGTATCGAGAATAAGAATTTTTAGATATAAATTGGTTATCGACATGATTTTATTCAAAAAATCACTAGTAATAACATTTTTATATAATTTGTCTGTTTTTAGCAACTTTCAAAAAGCTTTACTGGTTTTATCTTTATTTAATAAGTTTGATTGAATTTTTTCCCTGAAGGGAAATGCCGAAAGGCAAAGGGTGTTTTTGTATTTTAGTTTACACCCATCCCTAACCCTTCCCATCAATGGAAGGGAAGCAGCTGATGGATAGTTTAAATGAAAATTTTATTTTTAATTGTCACTTGCCATTAAATGAATTTACAAAATTTCCTGAGGCTCGCATCTGTCTGATTGAACAGGCAGGCAGGCTGGCATTATGCTATCTATTTTAACTTAAATTGCACAACGGGTATACTTTGAATATTAGTTATCTTTTATACTCATTGTAACAATTGCCAAGCTCAATAATATTTCAAGCTCACTTTTAACTAGTAGCAATATTTGCTAATCGCGTTGAGTAGCATTCTACTATCATCACCCAAGTCTTTTGCTTTTTGTAAATCTTGACAAATTTTCTGTATATCTTCATCTGGAATTTCTACATTTTTTGTCCCAAAAACCTGCATTCCTTCTGTTGAAGATTGTTTTTTTGCTGCTTTAAACTCCTGTTGTCTAATTAGCACAAAAGCTCTGTTGGTATAGGCATAAGCGTCTAAAGGTTCAATTTCTATGGCTTTATTAAAATCAGATAAAGCTTTTTCAAATTCATTATCATTCAAATATGCAGTTCCACGACCAAAATACGCATCGTTCCAATCCGATTTTAATTTGATACATTTGGTAAAAAGCTCTTCAGCTTCCTTGAAGTTACCCAACTCAAAACTTCTTTTCGCGGTGTCGTAAGCTTCATTTAATTTTCTTGTTTTTCGATCATTAATTAATTTTCCATCCTTAAATTTACTTTCCCCTTTTAGTTCACCTGTTGAATAATAGGTAAGCACTTCACCATCAAGTTTTCCATTTTCATTAAAACTGGAAACTTGTTTTAGCTCTCCATTAATGTGAAATTTTTTCCACTCACCTACTTCAAAACCTTTATTATAATAACCAACCTGCTTAATTTTTCCATTGGGATAATAACGAATTTCTTTGCCATCTGGAAAGCCGTTTTTGTAATGTAATTCTTCAGAAATACTTCCATCTTTAAAATACAACCAACGTTTACCTTCTAATTTGCCTTTTTGTAAATTTCCTTTTCCTTGTAGATTTCCATTCAAATAGTAATCTCTAAAAGGACCAGTATACACTTGCGGATTATCTTTTAGATGCCATTTTCCTAAAATCCTATCCATTTCTCTAGTCGATGGAATACGTTTTAAACTATCAGGCCTGCTTACATAAGCTTTTGTTTCAATTTGTATTAAACGCTCTGCGTTAGAATAGCCCAAAGCATTAATCTTAATCTCATCTTCTATTACTTTAAAGCGATCAACAATTTCATCATTAAGGTCGTTTAGTTCTTCATAAAAAACGGGATCAACTCGAATTCCATCTACCTCATAAATCACTTCTTTTTTTTGCGAAAAGACAGTCAAAATACTAAACAAAAACAAGCTTAATAGTGTATATTTCATACGTAGAAAAAGATTAAAAATTCAATTTACAAATTTCAAGTTGTAAATATAGAATTCAAATATTTCATATTTTTGAAAAAAACAACAAATGAAAACATTCGCCTATATTTCGTCCTTTTTTTTTCTTTTGCAAATGCAAGCTCAAGTAAAAAATGAACAAGAAAGAAGAATTAAAAAGAAAGACGTGCCAACTGAAGTCATGTCTTGGTTTAAAGATGCTTACGAAAAACAGCGCAAAGTAAAATGGTTTTACCAAACCGATGGCGAAAAAAAGGTCTACGAAGCCAAACTAACTTACCAAAACAAAAAACACAGCGTTGAAATTTCACCTAACGGAATACTTGTTAATATTGAAGTATTAATCGATTTTGATGAAATTGAAACGATGACCAAAAAAAGCATCACAACTTACTTTGAAACGGAGTACGACAAATACAAAATCAAAAAAGTGCAAATTCAATATGTAGGCAGCATTGATGATTTAGAAGATTTAATTGATGAAGATGAATTAGATGACGACATAAAAATTAATTACGAAATTGAATTTTATGGTAAAAATAAAACCAAGGATGAGCTATGGGAAGCTTTATTTGATGCTGTAGGAAATTTGCTTCAAATTAGAGAAATCAAATTAAAAGCAACGGATAATTTAGATTATTAATGATGAAGAACAGTCTTAACATTATACTTAGTTTTTTTTGTATTTTCCTTTACCATGTTTATGCTCAAGCACAAAACACACGATTTTCTTCAGGTGTTTTTCCTGAAGCTTCTTTATCTTATAAATTAAATGAAACCTATTCTATTACACATAAAATTGAATCGCAACACGGTTTATTTGATAAGACATCTCAATTAAATAAAGAATTGGAGTACAACCACGTTTTAACCGATTTACAAAGTTTTATCAGCAGAAAAATAAGCCCTTACGTAAAAATAAATTTGGGATATCAATACCGCATTGAAGATGGTGAAAATACCCACCGACCCATTCAGCAGCTTTCCATTTTACAACGCGAATCTAGATTTAGAATTGGACATCGCGTAAGAACAGATCAAACTTTTTTTAAAGAAGCCGAAATTTTATGGAGATTCCGTTACCGATTAAAAGGACAAATTCCATTACAAGGTTTTGAACTGGATCCAGGCGAAAAGTACCTCAGTATTAGTAATGAAGTCATCTACATGAATCAAAACGGTGAAGATGATATTGAAAACCGATTTACTACCAGTTTAGGTTTTTACTTTAACGACAAAAACAAACTTGAAATAGGTTTTGATTACAGAACAGACGACTACTTGGTGGAAGACCGATTTCGACATCGACTATGGTTAAAAATTGGTTATTACAAGTCTATTTAATAACATTAAATATTTTTAATCCGTTTAGTTGAAAAATGATACATTTGGGAGACAGCAAATCCAAAACTATGTTAGATTCTAAAATTCCTTCCGGGCATTTATCAGAAAAGTGGAATAATTATAAGAATAATGCCAAATTAGTAAGTCCTAACAACCGGAATAAGTTAAAGATTATTGTGGTAGGCACGGGATTAGCAGGTAGTTCTATTGCTGCTTCACTTGCTGAAATGGGTTACAATGTAGAATCTTTTTGTTTTCAAGATACCGCCAGAAGAGCGCATTCTGTGGCAGCCCAAGGTGGAGTAAATGCTTCCAAAAATTATAAAAACGATGGCGATAGCGTGTATAGAATGTTTCGTGACACCTTAAAAGGGGGAGATTTTAGAGCACGTGAAGCCAATGTATATCGTTTAGCAGAATGTTCAATGAGTTTAATAGATCAAGCCGTTGCACAAGGCGTTCCCTTCGGAAGAGAATACAGCGGCTATTTAAACAATCGTTCGTTTGGTGGTGTGCAAGTTAGTAGAACTTTTTATTCCCGAGGTCAAACTGGCCAACAGCTCTTATTGGGTGCTTATCAAGCACTTTTGCGTCAAGTAAATCGTGGAAAAATAAAACTACATACCAGTCATGAAATGTTGGATTTGGTAACCATAAATGGAAAAGCCAAAGGCATTATTTCTAGAAATTTAGAAACAGGAGAAATAAAAAGGCATGTTGCCAATGCGGTAGTTTTAGCCACTGGCGGTTTCGGAAAAATTTTCTATTTATCTACTTTAGCCATGGGTTGCAATGGTTCAGCTATTTGGCGAGCCCATAAAAAAGGAGCTTTTGTAGCCAACCCGAGTTGGACGCAAATTCATCCTACTTCTCTACCCCAATCAGGAAATCATCAATCTAAATTGACATTAATGTCTGAGTCACTCCGAAATGATGGACGGATTTGGGTACCCAAAAACAAAGATGAACAACGTAAACCCAATGAAATTCCCGAGGAAGAACGCGATTATTATTTGGAAAGACGCTATCCCGCTTTTGGTAACTTAGCACCAAGAGACATTGCTTCAAGAGCAGCAAAAGAAAGAATAGACAAAGGTTTTGGTGTCGGCGCTATGAAAAATGCAGTATACCTTGATTTTAGAAGAGCTATACAAAATCATGGCAAAGATATGATCAAAGAACGCTACGGAAATTTATTTTCGATGTATGAAAAAATCACCGGAATAAATGCCTATGAAGAACCCATGAAAATTTCTCCAGCAGCACATTTTTCAATGGGTGGACTTTGGGTAGATTACGAATTGATGACCAATATTCCAGGTCTTTTTGCTTTAGGTGAAGCTAATTTTGGCGATCACGGAGCTAACCGATTAGGTGCTAATTCACTATTACAAGCTTGTGTTGATGGCTATTTTGTTGCGCCATATACCATTGGAAATTATTTAGCAGATGAACTGAAAAATCCTTTGCCAGAAACAATAGATAAAGCTTTTGAAGAAGCTGAAAACAAAGTAAAAACACAGTTGGAGTTTTTCATCAACAACAAAGGAAACAAAACAGTAGACCACTACCACAAACAATTAGGAAAACTGCTTTACGATTACTGCGGCCTTTCTCGAAGTAAAGATGGTTTACAAAAAGCCATTGAACAAATTACTGATTTAAGAGAAGATTTTCTTCAACATGTCTTGGTTCCAGGCACAACAAAAGAAGTAAATGCAGAACTAGAAAAAGCCGGACGAGTGTATGATTATTTTGAAATTGCATTACTCATGTGTGAAGATGCTTTACAACGCGATGAATCTTGTGGAGCACATTTTAGAGAAGAATTTCAAACCGAAGACGGCGAAGCTTTACGAGACGATGATAACTTTCAATACAGTTCTGCATGGGAATGGAAAGGTGAAAATAAAAAACACCAACTTCATAAAGAGAAATTGGTGTTTGAATATGAACAACCTAGTGTAAGAAGCTACAAATAAGTAGCAATTACAAATTGGTTATTAAATTATTTTGAAGCGTTTTCTGTCCGTTTCCTTCAAATAGATTTTACGAATACGTAAGAAATTAGGGGTAACTTCTACATATTCATCTTTTTGAATATACTCCAAGGCTTCTTCTAAAGAAAACTTTTTAGCAGGAACAATTTTCGCTTTGTCGTCTGCTCCAGAAGAACGTACGTTAGATAATTTCTTGGTTTTGGTGATGTTCACCGTCATATCATCCTGACGAGAGTTTTCACCGATTACCTGACCTTCGTAAATATCTTCACCTGGATCAACAAAAAACTTTCCACGATCTTGTAATTTATCAATTGAATACGGAATTGCTTTTCCTTTTTCCATCGAAACTAAAGATCCATTCATACGTTGTGGAATGTCTCCTTTTAATGGTTGAAATTCTTTAAAACGATGTGCCATAATCGCTTCACCAGCAGTGGCAGTCATCAACTGATTTCTTAAGCCAATAATTCCACGCGAAGGAATCAAAAATTGAATGGTCATTCGTTCTCCTTTGCCTTCCATGCTCAGCATTTCACCCTTACGCATAGTTACCATTTCAACAGATTTACCCGAAATATTCTCTGGTAAGTCAATGGTCAATTCTTCAACGGGTTCGCACTTTACACCATCAATTTCTTTGATAATTACCTGCGGTTGACCAATTTGCAATTCGTAACCTTCTCTTCGCATGGTTTCAATCAAAACCGACAAATGCATCACTCCACGACCAAAAACATTAAATTTATCAGCAGAATCGGTTGTTTCTACACGTAAAGCTAAGTTTTTTTCCAATTCTTTCATCAAACGATCTTTGATGTGTCTAGAAGTTACAAATTTTCCATCTTTACCAAAGAAAGGAGAATCGTTAATAGTGAACAACATACTCATGGTTGGTTCATCTATTGCAATGGATTTTAGTGCTTCAGGATTTTCAATGTCTGCCACTGTATCTCCAATTTCAAAACCTTCAAGCCCTACAATTGCACAGATATCGCCAGGTTGAATTTCTTCAACTCTACGTCTTCCAACACCTTCAAAAGTATACAGTTCTTTTATTCTTGTTTTGGAAATTGTACCATCGCGTTTCACCAATGAAACGGGCATATTTTCTTTTAAAACTCCTCGGTGTAAACGACCGATAGCAATCCTACCTGTGTAAGAAGAAAAATCTAAAGAAGTAATCAGCATTTGCGTATTTCCTTCTTTAACTTCGGGAGAATCAATATGCTCTATAACCATGTCTAGCAGTGGTTCTATATTTTCAGTTTTTACATCTGGACTATCACTCATCCAATTGTTCAATGCAGATCCGTATACCGATGGAAAATCCAACTGCCATTCTTCTGCACCCAATTCAAACATTAAATCGAAAACTTTTTCATGTACTTCATCAGGCGTACAATTCGGTTTATCAACTTTATTGATTACCACACATGGTTTTAAGCCAAGATCTAAAGCTTTTTGTAAAACAAAACGAGTTTGAGGCATTGGTCCTTCAAAAGCATCAACTAAAAGAAGAACTCCGTCAGCCATATTCAAAACACGCTCCACTTCACCGCCAAAATCGGCGTGACCAGGAGTGTCAATAATATTAATTTTAGTATCCTTGTAAACAACAGAAACGTTTTTGGATACAATTGTTATCCCTCTTTCTCTTTCCAGGTCGTTATTATCTAAAATAAGGTCTCCAGTAGATTCGTTTTCACGAAACAATTTACAGTGGTGCATGATTTTGTCCACCAAGGTTGTTTTTCCGTGGTCAACGTGAGCGATAATCGCAATGTTCTTGATATTCATAAAAAGCGTAATTTTAAGTCGGCAAAGGTACGTTTTATTTCTTTTGAATGAACACCTTCTACTGTTATGCTATAATTAATAAAAATAAGTTTTACTGAATTGATTTTCTGAAACTTATCGAACTAAAACAAACTTTATTTAGTAAACCTATTTTGAGCGAATTGAAGGTTTAACAGAATTAAGCGAAAAAAAACAATCAAAAATGTGGTTTTTAATATTCAAGCTGTACTATTTTTGCCTGCTATTTTTTTGAAGATTGTTTGTAACCTTTTTCAATTAATTGCGTATAAACTATAAAATTGAATAGTTATCCATGAGACAACTTAAAATTACCAAACAAGTAACCAATCGTGAAACTGCTTCTTTAGATAAGTATTTACAAGAGATTGGAAAAGTAGACCTAATTACTGCTGAAGAAGAAGTAGAATTAGCACAACGTATTAAAGCTGGCGACGACCGTGCTTTAGAAAAGCTTACCAAAGCCAATTTACGATTTGTAGTTTCGGTATCTAAACAATACCAAAACCAAGGTTTAACCCTACCCGATTTAATTAATGAAGGAAATTTAGGTTTGATTAAAGCTGCAAAACGTTTTGATGAAACTCGTGGATTCAAGTTTATTTCTTACGCCGTTTGGTGGATTAGACAATCTATTTTACAAGCTTTAGCAGAACAATCTCGTGTTGTTAGGTTACCGCTCAATAAAATTGGTTCGATAAACAAAATAAACAAAACCTACGCATTTTTAGAGCAAACCAATCAGCGTCCACCAAGTCCTGATGAAATTGCAAAAGAGTTGGATATGTCTATAAATGACGTAAAAGAGTCTTTAAAAAACTCTGGAAGACATTTATCTATGGATGCTCCGCTTCGCGAAGGAGAAGATTCTAGTTTGTATGACGTGTTGAATTTTGACGAATCGCCAAATCCAGATAAAGAGTTAATGCATGAGTCGCTTCAAACGGAAATTGAACGCGCATTAGATACCTTAGCCCCAAGAGATGCAGATGTAATTCGTTTATACTTTGGTTTGAATGGAAACCAACCTATGACACTGGAAGAAATTGGTGAAACATTTGGATTGACACGTGAACGCGTTAGACAAATTAAAGAAAAAGGTGTTCGTAAATTGAAGCACAATTCTAGAAGTAAAATATTAAAGACTTACTTAGGCTAGTTTTTTTAAGATGAATACAAAACAAAGCGTTACTCTAAAAGGTAGCGCTTTTTTTATGCATTGAATATTATAAAATAGGTAAAAAATCAGACAACTTATTGGTTTTTTTCATTGTCATTTTGTCTTTCTCTCCATTTTTTTATAGCATATTTCTGCATATCGTCTACTTTGTCTTTTTCGTCTACAATTTCAAAACCCAATAAAGATTCAATAATATCTTCTAAGGTGGTTATTCCGTCCATACCACCATATTCATCTATTATCAAAGAAAGATGTTCTCTTTTGGAGAGCATTTCTTCCCATGCTTGAAATAGGGTTACTGTTTCAGGAAAAGTTAAAATATTACGCTTGATGTCTTTCAGTTTAACTTCAAACTGATCTTCTGCTAATTTTTCAAAAACCATAGAGCGTAATATGTAACCCGTAATATTGTCTTTATTTTCCTTAAAAATGGGAATTCTTGAAAAGTGTAAAAATTCTTTATTATCCATAAATTCTTGAAGCGTCATATCTTCGCTAGCCGTAATAACAACAACTCTTGGCGTCATTACTTCAGAAACCTTTATGTCTTTTAATCTGATTAAATTTTGAATAATTTTATTTTCATTGTCTTCAAAAATACCTTCATCGGTACCGATATTTGCTAAAGCTGAAACTTCTTCCCGACTGGTGGTGGGTTCATTGTCTTTTCTTGATAGCACTTTGGTAAGAAAAGAAGATGTTAATACAATAGGATAAGTTATAAAAATCATAGCATTAATAATGGATGCAGAAATTCCCATTAATTCCTTAGCGTAATTTGCTCCTAGTGTTTTAGGAATTATTTCTGTTACCACTAAAATTAATATGGTAAGTATAGCTGAAACCAAACCAAAATATACATCGCCAAATAATATGGTAGCTTGCGCTCCAACTCCCGCAGCTCCTACTGTATGTGCAATTGTATTTAACGAAAGTATGGCTGAAAGTGGTTTATCTATGTTTTCTTTTTGTATCAACATAAGTTCCGCACTTTTAATTCCATTTTCAAGTTGAGATGTTAAGTAGGATGCTGGCAAAGAAAGTAAAACCGATTCCATTATGGAGCAGATAAATGAAACTATTAAAACAAGCGATAAATACAATATAAGTAATCCCATAATCTTAAATAGTTTTAATAATCAATTTATACAATCTTAATAAATTGCTTAATATGAAATGTATTCGGTGATTTCTAAACCATATCCTATCATTCCTACTCTTTTCTTCTTTTTAGAATTAGACAGTAACTTAATTTTATGAATGCCTAAGTCATGAAGAATTTGAGCCCCTATTCCAAAATCTTTTGCATCCATGCTTACATTTGGAGCTTTAATTATACCTTGATTTTGTTGCTCTTTTAGCACATTCAATCTATTCAACAAATTTAAACCTTGGGTAGATTGATTAATAAACACAATGGCTCCTTTGCCTTCTTTGTTAATAGCTTGAAACATGTCATCTAATTTTTTATCTGCATTATTTGTCAATGTTCCAAGGATATCATTATTCACTAAAGTTGAATTTACCCTTACCATTACTGGTTCGTTAGGTTTCCAAGCGCCTTTAGTTAAAGCTAAATGAACATGTTGGTTTGTGGTTTGTTGATAAGCTCTTAAACGAAACGAACCAAATCGAGTTTGTATATCGAAATCTTCTTTTTTATTAATTAAAGAATCATGCTGCATTCGGTAAGCAACCAAATCTTCAATGCTTACCAATTTTAAATCGAATTTCTCAGCAACTTTTACCAGTTGTGGCAATCTGGCCATTGTTCCATCTTCATTCATTATTTCTACAATTACGCCAGCTGGTTTTAACCCTGCTAGTCTTGCAAAATCGATAGCTGCTTCTGTATGTCCTGTACGGCGTAAAACTCCACCTTCTTTCGCTTTTAGCGGAAAAATATGCCCAGGACGATTTAAATCCTGTGGTTTGGTTTCATCATTAGCTAGCGCCTTGATGGTTTTCGCTCGATCTGATGCAGAAATTCCAGTAGTTACACCACTTCCTCGTAAGTCTACAGATATTGTAAATGCGGTCTCCATAGGATCGGTATTATTACCAACCATCATATCTAACTTCAATCTTTTACATCGATTTTCGGTGAGTGGTGTACAAATTAAGCCACGGCCGTGTGTAGCCATAAAATTGATCATTTCTGGAGTAACTTTTTCAGCAGCTGCTAAAAAATCTCCTTCATTTTCACGGTCTTCATCGTCTACAACTATTATTACTTTGCCATCTCTAATATCTGCAATGGCTTCTTCTATGCTAGATAGTTGTATAGAATCGTTTGTCTTTGTCATATGGTAAATGTAATTACTCTCTGGTTTTGTACTTGTTCAGTTTCAGTTTAATTAACAATTTACGAATAGGAACCGCAATAAAATCAATGTTAACAAAACCTTGGTCTGTTGTTGCTTTATAGGTAAAATAAAATCCTACGGGGAAAAATATAAAAGTGGAAATCCAAGAACCTAAGAAAGGACTAATTTTTCCAGTTTCAGCAGAATTTTGAGCAAATATGCCTAAAAAGTGGTAGATTAAAAAAATCAAAATTGCAAATACTAAAGGAAGCCCTATTCCTCCTTTTCGAATAATTGCTCCTAAAGGTGCTCCCACAAAAAATAAAATAACACAAGCAACTCCCAATGCATATTTATTGTGTAAATGGGTTTCCGTTTTATTGAGTACAATGTATCTATTTTTATAAGAATTTTGCTGGTTCTGTACTTGTGGAATCACACTATTAACGGTGCTGATTGCTCGACTAAAAATTTGACCCCATTCGCGGTCAGGATATTCAGCTAAAATTGTTTGCATATCAGATTCACCAGATAAATCTTTATAAGTTGGTTTCTTTTTTTCTTTGCGTTTCTTTTGGTCGATTAATTTAGAATTTTCTGGAGTTGAGTCGCTAAGGTTCGAATTTGGAATTTGACTAGTGTTTAATTGAAGCTTAGGACTTTTAGAAATATTGCTATCTATTTTCTTATTTAACTTTTTCTCCGAAGTGTCTTTTGTTGAAGATTTTTTAGCAGCATCTTTAGTGTTTGTTTTGTTATAATTTTTAACAATACGTTCTCTTTTAGAAACACTGTAAAAGCCATTACGCTGCTTTATTAAGTTTTGGTAACGTGCTTGTGATTTATTTACACCTTGAGAAGCAGAATCTATCTGTATAATTAATTCTGATGCATTGAGCATTTTATAAGGATGGCTTACGCTTTCGTCTCCTAAATCAACATTATTTAATTGAGACAAGTCTATATTTATAACATGTTCTCCGAAAGAAGATTTTACGAATGGTAGTTTTTGGCGTTGTTCAAATGTTTTTGGGTAAATTTCATCGTAATAGTGACCATCATACAAGATTAATTTCAAGTAATTTGAGTTTTCTTCTGATGCTAATTCGCCACTTTTAGATTTAATTACGGTATAATTTCCCGGTCTACCCTTAATTTTTTGATGAATAATTACATCATCTAAGTATTGGCCATTATCGCCAGACTTTTTTGTAACTTTAATATTGTACTCCCCAATTTGCGTAAAAACTCCTTCAACAATAGCCATCGCTGGTTTTACTTTAGCTATATTATTTTTTAAATTAATGGCTTTAAATTCTGCCCAAGGAATTACCGTATTTGAAAAATAAAAAGTAGCAAAACCCAATAATACTATAAAAACGATTAAACTTTTCATGGCTCGTTGAAGTGAAATCCCAGCCGATTTCATGGCGGCAAATTCATAGTTTTCAGCAAAGTCACCAAAAGTCATAATGGAAGCTACTAAAATAGTTAAGGGTAATAATAGCGGGACTTGATAAGGTAAATAGTAAAAAAGGAACTTGGCAATTACAATTAACTCGATGTCTTTACCTGCAAAGTCTGAAATGAACGTCCAAATAGCTTGTAATACAAAGATGAGCATCAGAATTACAAATACAGAGAAAAAAGTTTTCAGAAAAGAAAACAGGATATATCGGTCAAGTATTTTCAAATTAATCTAATCTATTGATGTAATAATTACTGTATTTTTCTTCATTAAATTGAAAAAGAATTTCAGACAAAGGCTGATTTACTTTAAAACTCGATACTTTAATTTCGGTTTTGGTACCGTTATCTTGCACTTGTATAAGATTGTGAATATGGTAAGTTTGCTCATCTATTCCTAAATATATTTCTTTTACTTCTGCATCAGAATCCATAGGTATAAGTTTTACAAACTGAATTTTTCTTCCTTTATCATTTTGCACAATATCCATTTTAAAGTTGTACCCATCTTCAAAAAAAGTAAGCATTTTAGAAGGAGTAATTTCGCTTTCATCGGCTTCATTGTATTTTGAAATAATAACTTCTTCATCTTCTGGAATAATGGTGTAAATATATTCGCCATCAAATATACGTTTGGTACCCATCAAATTTAAAAGGTATTTTTCATCTTCAATGGTAACATCGCCACGTGTTTCTTGTTTGATGTCTTCTGAAGTATTCTCCAATACATACCTAAATGAAATAACAACATTTTCATACGAATTTACCTTTTGCAATACTTTGTTTACAAGTGTTTC
Organism: Psychroflexus planctonicus; assembly: GCF_014640195.1. Taxonomy (GTDB): domain Bacteria; phylum Bacteroidota; class Bacteroidia; order Flavobacteriales; family Flavobacteriaceae; genus Psychroflexus; species Psychroflexus planctonicus. The sequence goes on along the minus strand of NZ_BMGM01000002.1, from coordinate 191,242 downwards.
TGCCTTCGGGTCAGATTGAGCTTTTACGGAAGTTATGCTGCTAAGAATAAGTAAAAAACTTGAAAAAAGAATGATTTTAATTTTCATATAATTTGTATTAATTTTCTAACATTTGGTCTAAAGCCGTTAAATCTGTAACTAGAACTTGTCTGGCTTTGCTTCCTTCAAAAGGACCAACAATTCCGGCTGCTTCTAGTTGGTCTATAATTCTGCCAGCTCTGTTGTATCCGAGTTTCATTTTACGTTGTAAAAGGGATGCTGAACCTTGTTGGGCAGTAACAATAATTTCTGCGGCTTCTCTAAATCGCTTATCGCGCTCATCTACATTATCATCAAGACTTGTGCCACTTTCCTCGCCTACATATTCAGGTAACATATGTGCATCTGGATAGGCTTTTTGCGAACCAATAAAGTCTGTAATTCGTTCCACTTCAGGCGTATCTACAAATGCACATTGCAAACGGACTAAATCGTTTCCTTGCGTAAATAGCATGTCACCACGACCGATTAGCTGGTCTGCTCCACCTGCATCTAAAATGGTTCTAGAATCTATTTTAGAAGTTACTCTAAAAGCCAATCGTGCTGGGAAATTGGCTTTAATCATTCCGGTTATTACGTTTACCGAAGGTCTTTGCGTGGCTATAATTAAATGAATTCCAATAGCTCGAGCTAATTGTGCTAAACGGGCAATTGGAGTTTCTACTTCTTTACCTGCTGTCATGATTAAATCTGCAAATTCATCTACCACTAAAACAATGTAAGGTAAAAACTTATGGCCATTTTCTGGGTTGAGTTTTCTAGCTTTGAATTTTTCGTTGTATTCTGCTATGTTCCTAACCATGGCATCTTTTAGCAAATCGTAACGCGCATCCATTTCTACACAAAGTGAATTTAGCGTATTAATTACCTTAGAATTGTCTGTAATTATGGCTTCTTCTACATCGGGCATTTTTGCTAAGTAGTGTCTTTCAATTTTATTGAAAAGCGTCAATTCTACTTTTTTAGGATCTACTAAAATAAATTTTACTTCTGCTGGATGCTTTTGGTACAATAATGAAGTTAAAATAACATTTAATCCAACCGATTTACCTTGTCCAGTTGCACCTGCCATTAGTAAATGCGGCATTTTAGCCAAATCTACCACAAAAGTTTCGTTAGAAATGGTTTTACCAAAAGCAATAGGCAAAGCCATTTTTGTTTCTTGAAATTTACTAGAAGCAATTACCGTTCGCATGGGAACGATTGATGGGTTTTGATTAGGGACTTCTATACCAATGGTTCCTTTGCCTGGAATTGGCGCGATAATACGTATACCTAAAGCCGAAAGTGATAAAGCAATATCATCTTCTAAATTTTTAATTTTAGAAATTCGGATTCCTGCTTCTGGAATAATCTCGTATAAAGTTACCGTAGGTCCTACCGTGGCTTTAATTTCAGCGATACCAATTTTATAGTTTTTAAGCGTATCTACAATTTTATTTTTGTTGCTTTCTAATTCAGATTGGTCAATGGTTATGCTTTTTCCTTTGTTGTAATCTTTCAATAAATCGATGCCTGGAAATTGATAATTTGCCAGTTCTAAAGTCGGATCAAATTCGCCAAAATCTTCAACAAGTTTTTTGCTTGTGGTGTCCACTTCATCTTCTTCTTCGGCGGTTTCTACTTCCATTGCTACATCATCTTGATTTTGAGATTCAATAACAATTTTTTCTTTTGGTTTAGGTTCTTCTTTTTCTGAAGAAGTTGAAGTTGGTGAATCCTGAAAATCTACAGTAGTTGGTTGTTCATCTTCTTTTGGTAAATCTTCATCTTCTCTACTTTTTTGTTCGGGTATTTCATTTGAAGCTTGATTTTCTTTTCCACCTGCATTACTTTCAACAGAAGAGAAATCTTCATCAATTGATTTTTTAGTAGATTTAAGTTTTCCAATTAATACATCTGGAGTAAAATTTAATCGGGTTACAGCATATAAAATAAATAGAAAAGCTAATAAAATCCCTACGCCAATTTTACCGATGTAGGCTTGCAAATAATCGTTTATTTCGAAACCTATAACCCCACCTAATATGGCGTAAGATGGTAAAATATAGCCAAGTAAAAGCGATAGCCAAAGCATAGATAACAAACCCCAAAGCCAGAATTTCTGTAATTTTTTTACTGCAATGTTTAAAAATAAATACAAGCCTGTAATGCTTACTAAAACAGCAATGTAAAAACTAGCCAAGCCAAATCCTTCATAAATGAAAAAATGACTGACTTTAGCTCCAAATTTACTGAGCCAATTTTGAGCAACAACATCTCTTTGGGCAACTTCAGATAAAATACTTTGGTCGGTTTTCCATGTAAACAAAAACGAAACAAAAGCTATAATTAAGGAAATACCAAAGAACAACAAGAAACTACCAAGAATAACTTTGTTCTTTTTATTGAAATTAAGCTTAGGGAAACTTAATTTGCTTTTTTTAGAAGAAGCATTTTTCTTGCTTTTTTTGGTCATTTGGTGCTTACTTGAATAATTTTCAAAAATACAAATATTAAACGAATACTTATAAATCTTACTTGTTTAAAAAGTTGAAGAGCTAATTAAATACATACGAATAAGTTAAATTGTGTTATCTATAATTATATTGTAGTTTTAAATATCTTGATTTTTAATTCCTTAAAAATACCTTACTTTTGTTAAGATTATTAAAACGAAACAGCAATGAACAAGACTTTTTATATTAGCTCTGAAATTTTAACTCTATCTGAAATTTACTGTATTTTAAGAGACCAACAAGATTTAAAACTCAGCGAAGAAGCAGTTGCTAATATTAAAAAATCCAGAGCTTATTTAGACGCCAAACAAGACTTAAGTAACCAAGCTGTGTATGGAATAAACACCGGTTTTGGTTCGCTTTGCAACATCAAAATTTCTGATCATCAACTTTCCAAATTACAAGAAAATTTAGTGCTTTCGCATGCTTGTGGAACAGGCAACATAATTAATTTTGATATTGTTAAACTCATGCTGCTACTAAAAATACAATCGCTAAGTTATGGACATTCCGGTGTTAGTTTAGAAGTTGTGAATAGACTTGTAGATTTTTATAACCACGGCGTATTACCTGTAATTTACGAACAAGGTTCACTTGGTGCTTCTGGAGATTTAGCACCACTCGCCCATTTGGCATTACCACTTTTAGGAAAAGGAAAAGTTTACTATAAAGGTAAAATACAATCTTCTGAAATTGTTTTGAAAGAATTGGGTTGGGAACCTATTGTACTGCAATCTAAAGAAGGTTTAGCCTTATTGAATGGAACCCAATTTATGAGTGCTCACGGAGTTCATGCATTACTAAAAGCGCATCATTTAACTTATTTTGCAGATGTAATTGCAGCAATTTCAATCGATGCTTTTGATTGTAATATGTCTCCGTTTGATCCATTAGTACATGATGTAAGACCGCATGCCGGGCAAATTAAAACTGCAAAAAGAATTCGTGAACTTTTGGCCGATAGTGAGTTGGGAAAAATAGAAAAACAAAACGTCCAAGATCCCTATTCGTTTAGATGTGTGCCGCAAGTTCATGGAGCTACAAAAGATACAATAGATTTTGTAACCAAAGCCATAAAAACGGAAATAAACAGCGTAACTGATAATCCAAATATTTTTGTAAACGAAGACAAAATAATTTCAGGTGGAAATTTCCACGGACAACCTATAGCTTTACCTTTAGATTATTTAGCTATTGCCCTATCAGAATTAGGGAATATTTCAGAAAGAAGAGTTTATCAGTTGGTTTCTGGTTTGCGTAATTTACCTAATTTTCTTGTACACAATTCTGGCGTAAATAGCGGGTTTATGATTCCGCAATACACCGCTGCAAGCATTGTAAGCCAGAACAAACAATTGTGTACACCTGCAACTGTAGATTCAATTGTTTCTTCAAATGGGCAGGAAGATCATGTTAGTATGGGCGCAAATGCTGCAACCAAGTTGATTAAAGTTACTGAAAACCTTAGCACTATTCTAGCAATTGAATTGTTTAATGCATCTCAAGCCTTGAGTTTTAGAACACAGAAAAGCTCCAGTTTTGTTGAAAAACTAATTGAAGATTACAGAAAAGTTGTTCACGTTGTAAAAGAAGATTGCTTAATGCACGATGAAATTGAAAAAAGCATCAACTTTATAAAAAACTATGATGTTGATTTGGAAGCATTTTTGAATGATTGATGTAAGTGAATTTAATTGATGATTGTTTTTCTGAAATAAACCGAAAATGTGCTGCCTTCATTTAAAATACTATCTACTTCAATTTTTCCGCGCATGGCTTCAATTTGATTTTTTAGAATAAATAAACCAATTCCTTTTGCTTCCGGATGCTTATGAAAAGTTTGATACATTTTGAAAAGTCTATTCTTGTACTTTTTCAAATCAATGCCTAAACCATTATCTATTATTGAAACTTTAATAAAGTCTTTGTATTCTTCATTTTCAATTTTAATGAAGCTTTTGCGGTCCGGAGAAGCATATTTTATGGCATTGGTAATTAAATTCATCAAAATACTTTCTACATAGCTTGAAGTTCCAGTAATGTAGTATAAATCAGATTTATTTATTATTTCTACTTTTGCTTTACTAGCAAGACTTGAAGTACTTTCTAAAACTTTAGCTAGAGTTGTCTTCAGATTGATAGACTCGTCTGCTTTTTGATTTTTGATACTTAATAAAGCAACTTCAGACAGATGTTCAATGGTTTCCATTAAGTTTTCAGAAGCACTCTGTAGCATTTTAAACATTTCATTATTCTGAAAATCTTTAAACTCAATTTTCAATAAATCGATTAAAGACAATATGTTGGCCGAATGTGAACGTAAATTATGAGAAACAATGTATGCGAAATTCATTAATCTATCATTCTGATTCTGCGTAATTTCTAAAACTTCATTTAGTTCTAAATCAATATTCTTACGAGCTGTTATATCCGTGATGAAACCATCTAATCTTATTCCATTTCCAAATTCATCATAGATAATTTTGGCTCTTTTTCTAATCCACTTCGTATTGTTATTTGCATCTAAAATTCTGTACTCAATATCATAACTTCCGTGCTTTTTAAGAAGTTCTTGCGTTTGGTCTATAACAGCGTTATCTTGAGGATGTACAAATTTCATCCATTTTCTGCTATCTTCTTCCCATTCAGAAAGTGGTATTCCAAATACTTTTTCAGCCGAAGGTGTAATAAAAAGTAATTCATGTGAAGGCAATTTTACAGACCACACCACACTTTCAATTTCATTAAAGATACTTTGTAATTTTTGTTGAGCAGATATCAATGCATATTCCCGACTTTTTTCTTCTGTAATATCTTGTATGGTTCCGTATAAACGAACAACTTCTTCGTCTTTTTTATCTATTGCTCCTATGCATCTCACCCATTTTTTATTTCCTTTAGCAGTTATCAATTCAAGTTCTTCATCATAACCACTTCCTTTGCTTACTGCAATTTCTACAAGTTGGTTAATTCTATTTCTGTTGTAGCCTTCTTTAAAGAAAGAAATAGCTTTTTCTGTGTAGGCTTCAAAATCTTCTTCTACTTCATGAATCTTTTTAGTCGTATCTGACCAACGTGTTGTGTTCTTTTTTAAATCAATCTCCCAAGCTCCTACTTTTGCCATTTTACCAGATTGTTCTAAAAAATCCTTTGTGTGGCGAAGCTCTTGCTCCATGATTTTTCTTTCGGTAATTTCTGTTGAAACACCTAAGACACCTAATTGTTCTGAGCCTGGATGTTGGTATGGAATTTTAACGGTTTGAAACCAACCCAAAGTGCCATCATTTTTTAAAACAAGTTCTTCTGGTATAAACAAGGATTTTTGTGTTTCTAACACTTTTCTATCGGTTTCTAAATAAGACTCTCTAAGCTCTAAAGGAGTGAGTTCAACATCAACTTCCTTTCCTCTAACTTGTTCTGCATTTAACTTAAATACGTCTGCAGCAGCCTTATTTACCATTAGAAATTTACCATCTTCATCTTTTGCATAAATGTAAGATGGCACCATGTCCATTATTTTTTGAAGTTGATCGCGTACTTGTTTATTTTCTTCTTCTATATTTTTGCGCCTAGTAATATCCGTAGTAAAACCTGTAATGTTTGTAACATTCCCCGTTTCATCCTTAATTCCTGAACCACGTGCTGAAAACCATCTGTAATTTCCATTTTTATGACGAATTCTAAAATCTATAGAAGCTCTTGACTCTTGACCTTTAGATAAACTTTGAACTAGATTTTCGAGAATCACTCTATCTTCAGGATGAATTAAATGAAAAAAGTTATCAATATGTTCTTTTAAATCAGACCGATCATAGCCAAGGTTTTTAATCCAAGTTTTAGAATAAAATGTTTTTCCTGTAGTCAACTCCCATTCCCAGATACCATCTTTACTAGAATCTACTGCAAGCTGGTAGCGTTTATTTAGTTGCTTTAATTCGTTTTGAGCTTTTACATGTTCTGTTATGTCTTCAGCAAGACCTTCAATAATTAAATTCCCTTCTAAACTTAATATGTTGGTACTTTTATCATGAATCCATTTTACATCTCCAGATTTGGTGTACATCCGGTAAATTACATTAACTGACTCGCCGTTTTTAGAAGCTGCAATTGCATTCCTAACCTTACCAATATCATCTTTATGAATCAGTTTGGTCCAAAGCGAAACATCATTTGCAAATACATCTGGACTGTAACCCAAAATATCTTCTACTCGATTGTTATGATACATATCAAAACCATCTTCAGAATAGCGATAAATTATTAAATGAGATAATTCGGTAAAACGTTCAAATTGGTCTTTCTCATTTTTCAGTAACTGTTTAGACATTCTAAGCTCTAACAATTGCATTACTTGATTGGCTAGAGAATGCAAAGCATCTTTTTGCTTCACATTTAATTTCTTTGGTCGCGTGTCTAAAACACAAAGCGTACCTAAGCACAAACCATTTTCAGTTTTAAGTGAAACACCTGCGTAATATATTAAATTAGGATTTCCGGTTACATAAGGAAAGTCATTGAACCTATTGTCTGTTCTTGCGTCTTCAACTTCAAAAAAATCTTTGTTTTCTTTAATGGCATGTGCACAAAAAGATAGTTGAACAGGAGTTTCTTTTTCATTAAAACCCACACTGGATTTAAACCATTGTCTGTCGTTTTCTACTAAGCTAATTAAAGCCACAGGAGATTCTGTCACCAAACAGGCTAAATTGGTAATTTGGTCGTATTCTTTTTCATCGACACTATCGACAATTGAATAAGAATATAGAGCTTTAAGTCTCTGAAATTCTGAATGTTGATTTTTAGACACAGATGTAGCAAATATTCTACAAAGGTAATATAGTTATTTAGAAACTAAAGTGTAGTTAATAAAAATTAGGCTAAAATCTAACAAATGTCAATTTTTAAACCTGTTTCTGCAATGCTCACCTTACTAAAGACTTCTTCCGCTTCGGTTTTAAAGCGTTCTAAGTTTTTGTACCGAACTGAGAAATGACCTAAAACTAAATACTTCACCTTTGCTTTTTGTGCAATAATTCCTGCTTGTTTGGCAGTAGAATGTTTGGTTTTGAAGCACAAATCTTCATGTTCTTCTAAAAAGGTAGATTCGTGGTAAAGCAAATTCACCCCTTTTATTTGTTCAACTATATCAGGTTTAAATGCAGTATCTGAACAAAAGGCATAACTTTTTGGTGGATCGGGTGCTTGAGTGATTTTTTCATTTTCTATCGGAATTCCATCTAAGTTAATAACATCATTTCCTTGTTTAGCTAAATTGAAATATTCATGTCCCACTCGATGCTGTTTCGCCGCTTCAAAATCCAGTTTGCGTTCGCCTAATTTCTCTTTGAATAGAAATCCGTTGGTATAGATTCTGTGATTTAACGGAATGGTTTCCACTGAAAGTTTTTCATCTTCAAAAATAATTTCAGCATTTTTACTTTCCAACTCGTGAAAATGAAGCTGATAACTGGTGAAGGATTTACTCAGCTTTAATTGAAGCTGTATAATTTCTTTGATGCCTTTAGGTCCGTACACATGCAAATCCTGGGTTCGATTCATCAAACCAAAAGTAGAAATCAGTCCGATAAGACCAAAAAAGTGGTCGCCATGCAAGTGTGAAATAAAAATATGATTAATTCTAGAAAACTTCGCTTTGAGTTTTCGCATTCTAATTTGTGTGCCTTCACCACAATCTATCAAAAACAAATGCCCTTTCATTTCTAACAATTGGGCAGTAGGATGTGCATTAGCTTTGGGACTTGCTGAAAAACAACCTAATATGCTAAGTTGTGGATTCTGCATTAAAAACCGAGTTGTCTTTCAATTTCTTCCATTTGAACCATGTCTTCTGCTTCTTGTAAAGTAGGTACCACATTTAATTCATCAGGTACATCGTCAATATTGATGGTATCGCTGATTAAAACAAAAGACTTCTTATTTGAGCGATGATGGTTCGAAATATCCAAAAAGCTCAATAATTGCTTCAACGTAAGCATTTTATAAGGTTGTAAATTAATTACAATATTGTTTTTTTCAAATTGGTGATGAATGCTTCCTATAAATGAAGCAAAATCAACAGGATCGTCTTTTTCATCTTCTAATAAAATGAAATTATCGTATGCTTTACTTTTCATATTGTTTAATTTTTGAAGCCAATAAATAAATGACTGCCATTCTAATCGCCACTCCGTTTTCTACTTGATTCAAAATAATAGCATATTCTGAATCGGCTACTTCACTACTTACTTCCACTCCGCGATTAATCGGTCCGGGATGCATGATGGTAATGGGTTTATTAAGTTTTGAAAGCACTTCGGTAGTTACTCCATATTGCTGCACATATTCTCGTGTTGAAGGAAAATAGGTAATTTCCATTCGTTCATTTTGTATGCGCAGCATATTGGCAACATCGCACCAATTTAAAGCTTTAGCTAAGTTGGTTTCTACTTGTACACCTAAGCTTTCAATGTGTTTCGGCATTAAGGTCAATGGACCACAAACTTTCACTTCTGCTCCTAATTTCTGGAGTGCGTAAATGTTACTCAAAGCCACTCTGCTGTGCAAAATATCTCCAACAATTACCACACGTTTTCCTGCTACATCACCTAACTTTTCTCTAATGGAATACGCATCTAACAAAGCTTGTGTAGGATGCTCATGAGCTCCATCGCCTGCATTAATAATGGATGCGTTGATGTGTTTAGAAAGAAAAACTCCTGCACCGGGATTGGGATGACGCATTACTACCATGTCTACTTTCATGGCTAGAATATTGTTGACGGTATCTTCTAAAGTTTCTCCCTTTTTCACCGAAGATGAAGCAGCTGAAAAATTAATTACATCTGCGCTTAAACGTTTTTCGGCTAATTCAAAAGAAAGTTTGGTTCGCGTGCTGTTTTCAAAAAACAAATTGGCAATGGTAATATCGCGTAAAGAAGGAACTTTTTTAATCGGGCGGTTAATCACTTCTTTAAAATGATCAGCCGTTTCAAAAATAAGCTGAATGTCTGCTTCGCTTATGTATTTGATTCCCAAAAGGTGCTTAACACTTAAATCATTCATCGTTTAAACGTATTATTTCAACAACATCTTCGCCGTCGTTTTCTTTCCATTTTACTACTACTCGCTCATGGTTAATGGCATCTACTTGCTTCCCGTTGTAATCAGGTTGAATAGGCAAATGCCGGCTAAATCTTCTATCGATTAAAGTTAGTAATTCTACCGTTTTTGGTCGCCCAAAAGATTGTATTGCTGTTAAAGCCGAACGAATACTTCTCCCCGTGTACAAAACATCATCTACAAAAATGACATGTTTATTTTCAACTATAAAATTGATTTCGGTTTGGTTGGCTTGCAATATTTTATCGCCTCTTCTAAAATCATCTCGGTAAAAAGTAATGTCTAGCTTTCCAAAAGCGGGTGCATTTTCTTTTAATTCGGCTTCTAAAATAGCTTGAATTCGGTTGGCTAAAAAAACGCCACGTGGCTGAAGGCCAATGATTACTGTATTTTTAAAATCGCTGTGATTTTCAATAAGCTGGCATGCTAAACGTTGAAGAATAACTTGTATTTCTTGACCATTTAATAAGGTTCGTTTACTCATTTATAAACCGAATTATTTATTTTCAAATGTAGTTATTTAAAATCGAATTTGTAAAATAGAATGCCGAAGATTAGCGCATAAAAAAAGCCCGCATAAAGCGGGCTTTTTTAAATTGAGAATAATCTTAGTTATTTCCTAAGATGATTGGCATTCCTTCATCTCCAGAACCAATAACAATTACTTTTGAATTATTAGATTTAGACAATTCTACGGTTGCTTGAATTCCCTTTTCTTTCAAAATGTTTTTAGTAAGCGATGCATTCAAAATTTCGTTTGCACGAGCTTTACCTTCTGCATCAATACGTTGACGTTCTGCTTCTTGTACCGCTTTAGTCAATCTAAATTCGTACTCTAAAGCTTCTTGCTCTTGTCTGAGCTTACGCTCAATAGCTTCTTTAATGGTAGATGGTAAGGATACATCACGAACTAAAATTCTTTCTACTTTTACATATTGGTCTTCTAGTTCTAAACTTGTTTCTTCAAAAATTTCTTTTTGAATAGCTTCTCGCTTACTTGCATACAATTGCTCTGGTGTGTATCTACCTACAACATTACGTGCTGCAGAACGAACAGCCGGTTGTAATACACGCTGTACATAATTATCACCGATCTCTTTGTGCAAAAGACCTAAAGTTCCAACTTTTGGTTGAAACCAGACCGTAGCATCTAAACTAATATCTAATCCATTAGAAGATAAAACTTTCATTCTTTCTTCTAAAGATTGTTGTCTTACTTCGTAAACAAATACATCGTTCCATGGTGCAACAATGTGAAAACCTTCACCCATAGCGGGCTCATCGGTAACAACACCACCGCCAAAACGCTCAAATAAAACTCCGGCTTGTCCTGAACTAATATTCACTGCCGATTTTGAAATAATAATAATTGCTATAATTGCTACAATAACTATTGGCAATGCAATTTTTGGTAACTTATCCATAAACTTATTTTAATTAAATTAATCCTTTATATTTTCTTATAAACCATTCAAAAAACAAAGTTAGGGCTAAAAAGCCTAACAGAAATGGCCAGTCGATTAAAGATTGATTCTTTTTTACTTTTTTCTGAATAGGTTGTAACTTGTTAGCTTCCAAAAGCTGATTTTTCAATTGATCAGGTGTACTTAAATTGAAAATTTCTTCACTCTCACCAATTGCTTTTAAAGCTGACAAATTGGGATTGATAAATTGATTTTCGACATTGTAAGCTACTATTTTAAATTGTCCTTCTTTTGAAGTTTGGGTTTCTTTTTCGGTTATTTTGAAACTGTAATTTCCTGCTGAAAGACTAGCAGTGTTAAACACAAATTTATTATTTACAAATAACATAGGAAATCGTTGCGTTTCTTTTGAAGCTTCATCGGTAATTTGAATACTCAGGTCTGCATCGGGCAACAAATTGTAATTGGCATCGTAAAATTTAGCAGAGAGTTGTGTTTTTTCACCTTCATTGTAAAAATTAGAAGCATTTACCAACAAACGTTGTTTGTAATCGCTAGAACTCAGGTATTGAATCAAGCTGGAAACAAAAGCATCAAAATCTTCAAAACTTTCGTTACTTGCATAAAACTGACTTCTCCATCGCCAAGAGTTTTCTCCCAATAAAACAGCATGGTTTGTTGAATTCTCCGAATAGGTAAACAACAAAGGTGTTTCGGTTGTTATGTTTTGCACATTTTGAAAAAGTAGCGTTTTGTATTCATCTTCAAAAAAAACTTCTCCAAACACATCTTGTAATGGTGGAAATTCTGAAAAGCCAATGTCTTCAAATTGAAAACTACTGAAATTTGAATGGTAACTGGAATAATATTCTTCTGTTGAAGACGTAACTTCTTTATTGAAGTAATCCTGGGTTTTATTCAGCAATGCGTAATCGGTTTGGGTTCCTGTAATGGTAAAACTGCCCAATCCTTTTTCCGAAGTTTGATCCAGAAGCGATTTAAAATTGGATTTAGGTTGGTAAAAAATCACCATTTGGTAATCGTCTATATCTACTTCATCTTTACCGATGAACTTCACTTCTACTTCACGCTGTTTCTTGGTTTCGATACTGCGTTTCCACATGCCTACATCGGGATGCAAGATGGAAGTAGCTAGTAAAATTTTTGCTCGCTCGTCAATCACTTCAACACCAAATTGGTATTGGTTGTTGTCGGTAAATTTTTCTCCTTCCAAGGTTTCCAAAACAACGTCGTACAATTGCAAACCAATTTGATTGGCTTCTACTTGAAATTGAATTTGTTGACTTGCTTTATCGGTTTCAAAAGTTATTTTTTTTGAAGCGATTTCTTGCTGGTTTTGCAACAACTTGATTTTCGTTTCTTCTGAATCAATTCCGTTGTAACTTACAAAGACTTCTACAGGAAATTGATTGTTCAAAAACGAATAATTGTTTGCGTTTACCAAATCGATTTTTGCATCGAAAGCAGGAATAGTGTCGCCTACCAACACCGGAAAAATAGATAGATTTTTTTGTTTGGAATACAAACTGTAATCTGCACCCATGCTTTGGTTTCCATCTGAAATGAGCACCACAGCATCTTTTTCGGTATCGTAAATTTTATGAACAGAGCTTAATGCATCAGTTATTTTGGTTTGTTTTTCAGAAAAATCAAGCGAGTCTAATTCAGTAAAAGCTTCACCGAATTTGTATTTTTCGATATTGAATTTTTCCTGAATGGCTTCATCTGTTGAAACTGATTTTAAATAATCTTCAACTTGATTACTATCACCAATCTGATTGATTGAAGACGAATTGTCTACCAAAAAAATCAAATTTCGTTTAATTACTTGGGTGGTTGTATTTTCAATTTTAGGATTCAGAAGCAAAATCCCTAAAGTCAAATACGTAAAAAAACGAAGTGCAAAAAACAACAAACTGCTCTGACTTCGTTTTTTTGTTGAAAATAAATATTGAAAATAAGACAAACCCAAAGAAAGGCAAACAATCAGTATCAGCAGCAATATGCTTTGGTTTGTCATACAATTAAATTCTGATTAAGTTAGCATTCCGCCATCCACATTAAGTGTTTGTCCCGTAACGTAAGTACTTAAATCACTCGCTAAGAAAACACACGCGTTGGCCACATCTTCTGGTTGTCCGCCGCGTTTTAATGGAATGGCTTGTCTCCAACCATCAACTGTTTTTTCATCTAATTTAGCGGTCATTTCAGTTTCGATGAAACCAGGAGCAACCACGTTACAACGGATGTTTCTTGAACCCAATTCCAATGCGGTAGATTTTGAAAATCCGATTACACCTGCTTTTGATGCGGCATAATTGGCTTGCCCCGCATTTCCTTTTACACCTACAACCGAGCTGATGTTAATGATGCTACCACTTCGTTGTTTCAACATCGGGCGTAAAACCGCTTTGGTCAAATTGAAAACCGAGTTTAAGTTGACGCGAATGACTTCGTTAAAATCGTCTTCAGACATGCGCATCATCAAATTGTCTTTGGTGATTCCTGCGTTGTTGATAACGGCATCTATGCTTCCAAAATCTTTTAAAACTTCAGTTACAAAATCTTGCGCTTGATTAAAATCGGATGCATCCGATTTATAGGCTTTGGCTTTTACTCCCATTTGGGTAAGTTCATTTTCAAGATCTTGTGCTGGCTGCACCGAAGAATGATAAGTAAATGCAATATTTGCTCCGTGTTGAGCAAACACTTGCGCAATGCCTTTTCCTATCCCACGGCTAGCGCCGGTGACAATAACATTTTTATTCGCTAATAACTTCATAGGTTGAGATTTATTTCAAATGTAAAAAACCCTTTAATACTTGTATTGAAAAGTAGAAAAGGGTTTTGTATGATTATAGTTTAGCCTAAAACTTCGGCTACTTTTTTACCAATTTCAGCAGGAGAATCTACAACGTGAATTCCACATTCGCGCATGATTGCTTTTTTAGCTTGTGCTGTGTCTTCGCTTCCGCCAACAATTGCACCTGCGTGCCCCATTGTTCTTCCGGCTGGAGCAGTTTCACCTGCAATAAAGCCAACAACTGGTTTTTTGCTTCCGCTTTCTTTATACCAATTGGCTGCATCGGCTTCCAATTGTCCTCCAATTTCGCCAATCATCACCACACATTCTGTTTCTGGGTCGTTTACTAACAATTCTACTGCTTCTTTGGTTGTTGTTCCAATGATTGGGTCACCACCAATTCCGATCGCTGTTGTAATTCCAAGACCTTGTTTTACCACTTGGTCAGCCGCTTCGTAAGTTAAAGTTCCTGATTTTGAAACGATACCCACCTTTCCTTTTTTGAAAACAAAACCGGGCATGATACCTACTTTTGCTTCACCTGGTGTAATTACACCGGGACAGTTTGGGCCGATTAGTCTACAATCTCTGTTTTTGATGTAATTTGAAGCTTTGATCATATCCTTTACAGGAATTCCTTCAGTAATGGTTATAATTACTTTAATTCCAGCATCGGCAGCTTCCATTATGGCGTCTGCAGCAAAAGCTGGTGGAACAAAAATAATAGATGTATCTGCTTTGGCTTCCTTTACAGCTTCAGCTACGGTATTGAAAACTGGTTTATCCAAATGGGTTGTACCACCTTTTCCCGGGGTAACTCCACCTACTACGTTTGTACCGTATTCGATCATTTGTTGGGCGTGAAAAGTTCCTTCACTACCTGTAAAACCTTGAACAATTATGCTTGAATTCTTATTGACTAAAACGCTCATTTATTTTTAATTTTATGTGAAACAAAAGTAAATTTTTATAAAGACTATTGAAAGCTTTTAACTGTATATTATAGGGTTGATTTAGTTTGGAAAAAATGAATATAAATTATCTACATTAGCATCAGAAGGTTGGCTTACAAAGAATCCTTTGTACAACAAATTGTCCTTGATTTCCCAGATACAAATAAAATCGGCTAAGGGAACCATTTCTTCTTCTTCAACCATTTCAACGTGATAAGAAAAACGAATAGCAACTTGATTGTCTTCTTCTATAATATGTGAAATTTCTGCTTCCATACTCATAAAAGATTTTCCCATCTCTATTACCAAATCTCGAAAAGATTGATAGTTCAATTTTAAAAAACCTGTGCTACCATTCCATTTTACTTCTACTTCGGGATGTATATATTTCTTGAAATCATTTTCATCCTTGTAAAATTCAGAATTAAAGAAGCTTTTTACTATTTCTTTGTTGCTAGGCATTATTTTTCAATTTTTGAATAAGTTTTGGCAACTGTGTTATTGCCGCAACTTCTTTAAACTTTTCTCTCATTTTTCCAGCTGGCGAACCAAAGTAAGTTTCATTTGGTTCTGTATTTTTATTGATACCACTTTGCGCCAAAAGTGTTGTTCCTTTTGCTAAAGTAATTCCGCTTGTAACACCAACTTGTCCCCAAAGCGTAACTTCATCTTCAAGGATGGTACATCCCGCAATACCTACATGAGAAGCAATCAAGCAACATTCACCAATTACACAATCATGGCCTATCTGAACTTGGTTGTCTATTTTAGTTCCTTTTTTTATTCGTGTAATTCCAGTAACACCTTTGTCTATAGAACATAAAGCCCCAATTTCTACATCGTCTTCAATAGCTATGCTTCCACAAGATTCTAAACGTTCAAAATGGGTTTCTCGTTTTTTATAATAAAAAGCATTGGCTCCGAGTACCGTTCCTGAATGTAAAGTAACATTGTTTCCGATGCTAACTCCATCATAAATGGAAACATTGCTGTGAATCAAGCAATTATTACCAATTTGAACATTATTCCCAACAAAAACATTGGGTTGAATAATCGTTCCTTCACCTATTTTAGCTGAAGCTGAAATACTTTGTGTAGCAGGTTGAAACGAATTGAAATGAGTTGAAATTTTGTTGAAATCCGAAAATGGATTATCAGAAATCAACAGAGCTTTTCCTTCAGGGCAATCTACTTTTTTATTGATTAATACAACAGTTGCTTTAGATTGAAGCGCTTTATCATAGTATTTAGGATGGTCTACAAAAACAATATCGCCTTCTTCAACTACATGAATTTCATTCATTCCTAAAACAGGAAAATCAGCATCACCAACAAATTCAACATCGATTAATTTAGCAATTTCTTGTAAGGCGTAAGTTCTTGGAAACTTCATAAATTATTCTTTAACGCGCTCTTTGTAAGTACCTTTTTCGGTCTCAATTTTAATTTTATCGCCTTCGTTTATGAATAACGGAACATTTACTTCTGCTCCTGTTTCAACTGTTGCAGGCTTTGTGGCGTTCGTTGCTGTGTTTCCTTTTACGCCTGGCTCAGTGTGTGTAACTTCCAAAACCACACTCGCTGGCATGTCAACAGACAAAGGACTGTTGTCTTCTGTATTGATTAAAACCGTTACCACTTCGCCTTCTTTCATTAATTGTGGTGCATCCAAAGCAGCTTCTAATAAGCGGATTTGCGTGTAATCTTCCGTATTCATGAAATGATAAAACTCTCCTTCTTGGTACAAAAACTGAAATTTATGTGTTTCCACACGTACTTCTTCAATTTTATGTCCTGCAGAAAAAGTATTATCTATCACTTTTCCTGTAGTAACACTTTTCATCTTGGTTCTTACAAAAGCTGGACCTTTTCCAGGCTTTACATGAAGAAATTCAGTAATTTTGAAAATATCGTGGTTATAGCGTATGCATAATCCGTTTCTAATATCGCTTGTATTTGCCATAGTGTTTTAGTTTGTAAAATATCCTTTCATGATTCCGCGTTGAGAATCTTTAATAAATTGTAAAATTTCGTCTCGTTCTGGAGTTGCTTCCATCTCGGCTTCAATAATGGAAACCGCCTGAGAATTGTTGTAATTTTTCTGATATAGAATGCGATAAATGTTCTGAATCTCTCTAATTTTTTCGGTATCGAATCCTCTTCGGCGTAAACCAACAGAGTTAATACCCACATAAGAAAGTGGCTCACGACCTGCTTTTACAAATGGCGGAACATCTTTTCGAACCAACGAACCGCCAGTAATAAAAGCATGATTTCCTATACTACAAAACTGCTGAACAGCGGCCATTCCTGCCAAAACAACGTGATCTCCAACAGTAATGTGTCCTGCTAAAGTTGAATTGTTTGAGAAAACACAGTTGTTGCCCACAATACAATCATGTGCAATATGACTATAAGCCATGATCCAACAATTTTGACCAATTTTGGTTTTCATTCGGTCTGAAGTTCCACGATTAATGGTTACACATTCTCTAATGGTGGTGTTGTCTCCAATTTCGGTTATGGTATCTTCGTCTTCGAATTTTTTATCTTGTGGAATGGCTGAAATTACCGCACCTGGAAAAATACTAACGTTTTTTCCAATGCGAGCGCCTTCCATAATAGTTACGTTTGATCCTATCCAAGAACCTTCTCCTATAACAACATTATTATGTATGGTTGTAAAAGGTTCAATCACCACATTTTTTGCAATTTTTGCACCGGGATGGACATATGCTAATGGTTGATTCATTAATTTTCGTGTTTTTGTTTAACAATTTGTGCCATTAGTTCGGCTTCACAAGCCAACTTACCATTTGCGTATGCGTAACCTTGCATGTGGCATATTCCTCTCCGAATTGGAGAAATGAGTTCTAATTTAAAAATAAGCGTATCTCCTGGAACCACCTGACGTTTAAATTTCACATTGTCAATCTTCATGAAAAATGTTAAATAGTTTTCTGGATCTGGAACTGTGCTTAAGGCTAAAATTCCACCGGTTTGTGCCATGGCTTCAATTTGAAGAACACCTGGCATTACAGGTTTTCCAGGAAAATGACCAACAAAGAAAGGTTCATTCATGGTCACATTTTTCATTCCGATTACATGCTTGTCTGACAATTCGAATATTTTGTCTACCAATAAAAATGGACTACGGTGTGGTAGTCTATCCATAATTTGGTTTACATCGTAAAGTGGTTCTGCATTCAAATCGATTTGAGGTACTTTATTGCGCTTTTCCAATTTAATAATTTTTGCCATTTTTTTGGCAAACTGCGTATTGATGGTGTGTCCGGGTTTGTTAGCAATTACCTTTCCACGGATTCGTGTTCCAATGAGTGCCAAATCGCCAATAACATCTAGTAATTTATGTCTGGCCGCTTCATTAGGATAATGTAAATCTAAATTATCTAGAATTCCGTTAGACTTTACCGCAATGTTATCTTTGTTAAATGCCTTTTTTAAACGCTCCATGTTGGTTTCAGATAATTCTTTATCTACATAAACAATAGCGTTATTTAAATCGCCACCTTTTATTAAACCATGTTCTAAAAGCGCTTCTAGCTCATGTAAAAAGCTAAAAGTTCTAGCATCAGAAATTTCATCTTTAAATTGATGAATTGAAGTTATTGAAGCATTTTGTGTACCTAAAACCTTAGTACCAAAATCCACCATAGTAGTAACTTGGTAATTGTCTGCAGGCATGACAATAATTTCTGAACCGGATTCTTCATCTGAAAAAGAAATCACATCTTTTACAATGTATTCTTCTCGGTCTGCGTCTAATTCAGTTATTCCAGCTTTTTCTAATGCTTCTACAAAAAACTTTGAAGAACCATCCATAATTGGTGGTTCTGAAGCATTGAGTTCTATGGTTACATTATCGATATCTAAGCCTACACAAGCTGCTAAAACATGTTCTGATGTATTGATGGAAACTCCATTTTTTTCTAATGAAGTGCCGCGATCAGTACTAGTCACTAAATTTGCATCGGCTGGAATAATTGGGCTACCTTCTAAATCTGTTCTTACAAAAGCATAACCATTATTGGCTTCTGCGGGTTTAAATGTTAAAGTTACTTGTTGGCCTGTATGCAGCCCAACACCTTCTAAAGTTACAGCTTTAGAAATGGTAGTTTGTTTGTTTGACTGGTCACTCATTATGTTGAAGTTTGATATCTAAACCATCAATTCGCTTGACAATTTCCGGTAAGTTTTTAAAATGTACGTAAGATTTATTGTATTCTGAATAGCCCAAAGCCGGCGAACCTTGTAAAGCTTCATTGTCTTTTACACTTCTACCGATACCTGATTGCGCTTGAATTTTTACATTGTTTCCAATTTGAATGTGCCCAACAATTCCAACTTGACCACCAATAATGCAGTGTTCGCCGATTTTAGTTGAACCCGCAATTCCAGTTTGGGCAGCAATAACAGTATGTCTGCCAATTTCTACGTTGTGGGCAATTTGTATTTGGTTGTCTAGTTTTACGCCTTCTCGGATTATGGTTGAACCCAAAGTAGCGCGGTCTATAGTTGTTCCTGCTCCAACATCTACATTGTTTTCAATAATCACATTTCCGATTTGGGGAACTTTCTTATAGGTTCCATTTTCGCTGGGTGCAAAACCAAAACCATCAGCACCAATAATGGCTCCACCGTGAATTACTACGTTGTTTCCTAAAATACTTTCAGAATAAATTTTACTGCCTGCAAAAATAACCACATCATCACCTAAAGTAACATTATCACCTATGTATGCATTGGGGTAAATCTTCACCCGATCACCCATTTTTACATTGTGGCCGATGTACGCAAATGCCCCGATGTATACATCTTCGCCATATTGAACAGATTTATCGATATAGGAAGGTTGCTCAATTCCTGATTTACGTAATTTTACTTGATTATAAAATTCAAGTAATTCTGAAAAAGCTTCGTAAGGCTCATCTACTTTTATTAAAGTAGAATGTAGTTCTTGAGTAGGCTGAAAATCTTTTGAAACAATGCAAATGCTAGCATTGGTTTTGTAAATATAGGAAGTGTATTTTGGATTAGCCAAAAAAGTAAGCGAACCCGGTTGAGCTTCTTCAATTTTAGACAACTTATCTACTTCAACATCGGGATTCCCCTGAATGTCTCCGTTTAAAATTTCGGCTATTTGAGTTGCTTTGAATTTCATTTTGACAAAAATAGAAAAAAAAGTCAATTATTAGATTTTGGATAGCACATATAATATTTAACAACGGGCTTGGCAAGTGCTTTTAAGTTCAATTGGTCTGATGCTTTTGAAACATCTTTGATTTTCCCGTTCTTATATAATATGTTGATGGGCGTGGTCATAGTCTGGTATGCCAAATTTGAAGTACTTCCTGAAAACACAAAATAACTAGCTTCTTCATCATTATATTGATGCTTTTCTTTTACTGCATTAAAATGCTTATTGAATTTTTCTTCTGAAATGGGTTTATTCTTCAACTTGATTTTTAATAAATTTCGATGAAGAATCATTTTACACAAACTTTCCAAAATTTCGTCACCGCAATCTACCCATTCTTTAATGGCAGAAACAATATCATAATCGTCTAAACTAGCAAAGCGATCAATTACCTCATCCGAAAGCGTTTCAATTGCACCTTGTTGTTTCATAAAAAAAGTAAGGTTTTTACTGGCGTTTAATTCAAATTCGTTTTGTACTAAGTACTTTGCTCTTTTCAGCATTTTAATCAGTAGTTGCTCGGCTACCAAACCTGTTTTGTGTAAATAGACTTGCCAATACATGAGCCTTCTAGCTACTAAAAACTTTTCAACAGAGTAAATGCCTTTTTCTTCGACTACTAGATGATTATTCTTGACATTCAGCATGGTAATTAAACGTTCAGAATTGATGTTTCCTTCTGCCACGCCGGTGTAAAAACTGTCTCGCTTCAAATAATCTAAACGGTCGATATCCAACTGACTAGCTAATAATTGTCCTAAAAATTCTTTGTGGTATTGATTGGTAAAAAGTTGAATGGCAAGCGAGAGTTTTCCTTCGAATTCTTCATTTAACTTCTGCATGAACTTGAGCGACAATTGCTCGTGACTTACACCTTCAATTATACTGTGTTCCATGGCATGCGAAAACGGACCGTGGCCGATGTCGTGCAACAAAATGGCGATGTACAAAGCTTCTTCTTCGGTTTCATCAATTTCAACACTTTTAAAACGCAATACCTGAACCGCTTTTCGCATTAAATGCAAACAACCTAAGGCGTGATGAAAACGCGTATGTTGTGCCCCAGGATATACCAAATGCGAAAGTCCCATTTGCGAAATTCTTCGTAATCGCTGAAAATAAGGATGTTCAATTAAATCGAAAATCAATTCGTTGGGTATGGTAATAAAACCATAAATTGGATCGTTTATAATTTTAAGTTTGTTTCTTTGAGACAAGTCGAAATATTTTAAACAAAGATACATATATATGTCAAACATAAGCTTACTCTGGGTTGATGATGAAATAGATTTACTAAAACCCCATATTTTATTTTTAGAAAAGAAAGGATACGAGGTAACTACTTGCCAAAGTGGTACCGAAGCTTTAGAAGTAATTGAAAACCAAAACTTCGATATTATTTTTTTAGATGAAAACATGCCAGGTTTAACGGGATTGGAAACTTTAACTGAAATTAAAGCGATAAAAGATCATATTCCTGTGGTGATGATTACCAAAAGTGAAGAAGAGTACATCATGGAAGAAGCCATTGGTTCTAAAATTGCAGATTATTTAATCAAACCTGTGAATCCGAATCAAATTTTACTGAGCTTAAAGAAAAATTTAGATCACAACCGGTTAGTAACCAACAAAACCACATCCAACTACCAACAAGAATTTAGAAAAATTGCCATGGATTTGTCTTCGGTTGATTCCTATGAAGATTGGGTAGATTTATACAAGAAATTGATTTATTGGGAATTACAGCTTGAAAATATTGAAAACACGGGAATGTTGGAAATATTTGAACAACAAAAAGTAGAGGCCAATAATGAATTTTTTAAATTTATTGAAAACAACTATGAAAGTTGGTTTACGCCTGAAAGTGAAGCTCCTATCCTATCGCATACCGCTTTTAAACAATACGTTTTACCTGAAATCACCAAAGAGCAACCCACTTTATTGGTAGTGGTAGATAATTTGCGTTACGACCAGTTTAAGACTTTTGAAAACATTATTCAAAATTATTATAAAACCAAGGAAGACCATACCTATTACAGTATTTTACCTACTGCAACTCAATATGCCCGAAATGCGTTTTTCTCTGGATTAATGCCATCTGAAATGGAAAAACTTTTCCCACAATATTGGCTAAATGATACCGAAGAAGGTGGTAAAAATCAATATGAAAATGAGTTCCTTGAAGCTCAATTGAAGCGCTTAGGAAAAGATATTAATTACGAATACCATAAAATTACCAGCTTACAAAAAGGAAAACGACTGGCGGATAATTTCAGGTCTCAAAAAAACTTAGATTTATCAGTAGTAGTATATAATTTTGTAGATATGCTTTCGCATGCTAAAACCGAAATGGAAGTAATTAAAGAATTGGCAGGAGACGATAAATCTTACCGTTCTTTGACTTTAAGTTGGTTTAAAAATTCAGCTTTGTTAGATATCATTCAACAAGCCAAGCAAATGAATTTCAAACTGATACTGACCACAGACCATGGAACCATCAACGTAAAAACACCAACCAAAGTTATTGGGGATAAAAACACCAGTTTAAATTTACGCTACAAAACAGGTAAGAGCTTAACCTACAACAATAAAGATGTATATGCGGTTAAAGATCCAAAGAAAATTCATTTACCTTCTATCAACATGAGTAGTTCTTATATTTTCGCCAAAAGCGATTACTTTTTAGCTTACCCAAACAATTTTAACTACTACGCAAATTATTACAAAAACTCATTTCAACATGGTGGAATATCGCTTGAAGAAATGATCATTCCGTTGGCTATTTATGATCCTAAATAATATTGTTTTATTTAGTTCATTTTAAAAACAGGATAATACACTAAAAAAATTAAGAATGCTTTTAGTGATTTATCCTGTTATCTTATTTAGCACAAACTATATTCTATTTCTATAATTTCATCATATACAAACAATTAGTGTGTTTTTTATTAAAAAATATATATATTTGATTACTGTTTTTATTAAAAGTATTTTGTTTGATTGTTAATATTTTAATTGAAATTATAATTAGTTGATGTCTTAATAGAAGTAGTAAAATTATTTATTTGAAGACGCCTATTTTAAAAATAGAATAATGCATTTATTTAAAAAACACACTCTACTTTTTTTCTGTTTCTGGATATCTTTAGGCTTTTCACAAGAAATAAATATAGATAGCTTAAAACAAGTAATTAACACTGATCAAGATACAGAAAAAGCAAAAGCCTTATTTCAATTAACAAATTTCTATAGAAGACAAGATTCAATATTATATAAAAAATATTTAGAAGAAGGCCTAAGTTTGGCCACAAAGACTGGTAATAAGGAAAATGCACTAAAATTAGCCTATTTAGAGTGTAAGTGGCTATACTTTATCAAGCGAGATTACAAAGAAGTTATAAAGAAAACTGATTCACTTGTCCCATTAGCCAAAGAACTCGGAATGAAAGAACTTCAAGCTGAACTTCATAACTATAGCGGAAGTGCTTATGGTGCAATTTCTGAATACCCAAAAGCTGTAGTAGAATTCTTAGAATTTCTTAAAGTTGCCAATACACTTGAAGATGATCCTTCTTTAATTGCCGATGCTGGAAATAACGTAGGTATGGCTTTTTTAAATATGAAACTTCATGACCAAGCTATCAGCTACTTAAATAACTCATTAGAATATCAGAAAAAATATGACTCTAGAATAAAAGCACATACGTATTGGAATTTGGGAATTTGCTACATGGCAAAAAAAGATTATGACCTTGCTCTGGAAATTTTTAAAAAAGGTGTTAATGAAGCTCAACGAGTAGATGACCAATATGCAGCGGCAGGAAACCAATTGTGTATTGGAGCTATAAACTTAAGAAAAGAAGATTTTGAAGCTGCAATTGTTGAATACACTAAAGCTTACGAAATGAGCATAAAGGCTTCTCTTGAGCCTTTTAAACTCATCGAAGCACTCAATGGATTAATTTACGCACACAATCAAATAAATCAGCCTGAAAAAGGCTATGATTTTGTAAAAATTGCAGACAGTATTACTTCACATCATGAACTAACTGATTTACGGAATAGGGAGTTTTTATTTTATAAAGCATCCAATTTAATGCAATTAGGTAAACCACGTGAAGCTGATCAAATTCTTAAACGTTACAATATTGCTAGAGACAGCTTACAAAGTGCAAAAAATATTGAGATTATACAGGCAAAAGAAACCGAATTTAGAACACAGGAAAAAGAACAACAACTTAAATTACAAGAAGCTAAACTTGATTTTCAGAAAATACTAATCACTTTATTAGCAACTGGAGTCTTTTTAATTATGCTAATAGCTTTTATGGTTTACAGACAACAGAGACTTAAAATAAAGCAACAAGCTCAAGAGCGTGAACTTAAAGAAGCGCTTGTCACAATGGAAACCAATAAAAAACTTGAAGAACAACGCATGAGAATTTCTAGAGAATTACATGATAATATTGGATCTCAATTAACTTACTTAGTAAGTGCTGTACAAAATATAGGGTATAATATGGAAAAAGCTTCTAAATCTGAAACTTGGGGAAAATTGCAAAAACTATCTGAATTTAGTCAGCATGCTATTTCAGACTTAAGAGATACCATCTGGGTTATGAACCACAACTTAATTAACCTAGATCATCTTTCTGAACGACTAAACAATCTTGCTCATAAAGTTTCTAATCTAACACAAATAGAAGTAAGTGTTAAGCTTACTGGACACAATGAGCTTCATCTTGATCCTGTTCAAACTTTAAGTTTATATCGTATTATTCAAGAAGCCGTAAACAATGCGGTTAAACATTCGCAAGCTAAACACATTTACATTCATTTAGATATAAGTGATTCAATAAGCGTTGAAATTAGAGATGATGGTCAGGGATATAATCCTGAAATGCTAACGTCCGATGGCAATGGTTTACTCAATATGAAATCTAGAGCTAATGCACTTGGTACTGAACTGCAAATAACTAGTAATTCTGCAGGCACTTCAGTGAAATTAGAATTTCAAGTTAAAAGAAATGTTGCTTAAATGAGTCAAGTTAATTCAGTTTTTTTAAAAACAAAACTATGTTTGAATACAATCGTTTATTTTAAATAAGGTCAAACAGGCTCTAATATTATTTTAGTAATATTTATTAAAATTAATGTAAACCATTTTAAGAGCCTTTAGTTTTACGAAAAAAAATATCATTTCGAAAACTTTCAGACTAATTTTTTAAAGTGCAAAAAGAGATCATTTAGTTGTCTTTCACTACTCTATTTTTTACATATTTTTCTAACCATTGGTCTTGCTCCCAAAGCATGTGCATGATGCTCTCTCTGGCAGCATAACCGTGACTTTCTTTGGGTAACATCACTAATCTAGCCGGTGCGCCGAGTCCTTTTAAAGCGTTAAAATATCGCTCGCTTTGCATAGGATAAGTTCCTGAATTATTGTCTTCTTCTCCGTGAATTAACAACAAAGGCGTTTTCATTTTATGCGCATTCATAAATGGTGACATGGTGTTGTATACTTCGGGAGCTTCCCAGTAATTTCGCTCTTCCGACTGAAATCCAAATGGTGTTAAAGTACGATTATAGGCTCCACTTCTAGCTATTCCGGCAGCAAACAAATCGGAATGCGACAATAAATTAGCGGTCATGAATGCACCGTAACT
This sequence comes from Psychroflexus planctonicus, assembly GCF_014640195.1. Classification (GTDB taxonomy): domain Bacteria; phylum Bacteroidota; class Bacteroidia; order Flavobacteriales; family Flavobacteriaceae; genus Psychroflexus; species Psychroflexus planctonicus. The sequence continues at coordinate 165,501 of NZ_BMGM01000002.1, read as the reverse complement.
GTGTCCGCCAACTGCAACTTTGTTTCGGTCGATGTAACCCATTTCTTCTACCGCATCAATCGCTGCTTTGGCATTGGCAACCAATTGTTTTTTGAAAGTGTCGTTGGGTTCATCTTCCTCTTCTCCTATAATTGGGAAAGCAGCATCATCCAACACTACATAACCCCGATTTACCCAATAAATGGGCGAACCGTAATACGGATACGTAAATTCCTTACTGCTGGAAGTTACCTGAGATGCACTTTGCTTGTCTTTGTATTCCCGTGGATACGCCCACATAATCATCGGCATTTTTTCTTTTTTGTCTAAGTCGTAACCCACAGGTAAGTATAAAGTGGCAGACAACTCTAAACCGTCATCTCTTTTGTATGTAATTACTTCTTTATGAACATCTTGTATGGCTTTAAACGGATTCTGGAAATCAGAGACCTGCTTCAATTCATCTTTGTAAAAGTTACGCATGTAATAATTAGGATAGTCGTTACTGCTTTCTCTTCTTACCAACAATTCGCCTTTTTCAGCATCGATCATGCTTACAAAAGATTCTAAATAATCGCTTTCTGGAACTTGAAAAACACGATTGGTTTCTTTTGAAGCTAAGCTATATTCATCTATAAACGGAAATTTCCCTTCCGGTGAATACCCATCGCCCATCAACAAAAGCTTTCCGTTAATTTTTTGTAAAACCGATTTATTGAATTCATTTCGGTGTGTTACAAAACTTCCTGGATCTTCGTATTGATTTTGGTAGTTACGTTCATTGAAAACCACGGCTTCTTCACCGGGATTACTCGGATTAAAAATACTGGTTTTTACTGTTCTGTCGTTCCACCAATATTCATAAACCACGGCGGTTTGTTGATCGCCCCAAGTGATGTTTGAAAAACGTAATTTCGTTTTCAATAGGGCTTGCTTTTCTCCAGTGAACGGAGATCTCAATTGAAAAGCTTCATCTCTAAAATCGGCTTCTTCATTGGCATCGCCACCATCTAAAGCTTCTACCCAAACCAAAGTGGAAGCTTCATCGCTTCGCCAAGAAATATTTCTTCTACCTTCGCGAGTAGACATAAATCCTTTGGGCATTTCTTCAATTAAAGGAATTTCAGCAAGCGTGTAACTTAATTCTCCAGCTTTGGTATAAACCGTATAATTGGTCGGAAATCTTCCATAGGTCACCAAATACGAAAAGGGTTTTTCAATTTCTGAAATCATAACATATTCGCCATCTGGAGAAAATGAAATACCACGATACATTCCTGCAGGCTTCCATTCCGTAGCATTTCCTTTTAAATCTACATGATGAATACTCGCTGTGGCAAGCACTTCAAAATTGAATTCGTCATCCTTGTTTTTCAATAAATCTTGATAAGTTCGGTTTTGCGCTTCTACACCCGCTTCGTTTACAGAAACTGTAGGTCCAGTAGGCACTTTATTGCTGGTATCAATCAATTTTGGTCGGTCTTTAGGAAGCATTTTTACTAGCATTCCCGATTCGTCAGGTAGCCATGTAAAAGTTGTACCTAAATTGGCATTTACTACAGCATCGGTCAATTGTCGGGCTTGTCGCTTTTTATAATCGATGAGCCAAAGTTGATTTCCTTCAAAGGTAGTATGTGTAAATGCGATGAAATTTTGCTCTGGCGACCAGCTGATGTTCGCGATTTTTAAAGAATCTGGAAGCCCTTTTATAGGCATTTCCTTTTGTTTTTTGGGATTGAAGAGTTTGATATTTTCGTAAAAACGAGTTCTGCTGGAGATATTGGTTTTCGGATTGATGCGCAATCCTGCCAAGCGCAATTCATCTTCGGCTAAATCGCTTATGCTTTGGTACGGACTTCGAGATAACAAAACCGCTTTGGTTCCATCGGAGTTGACGCTCATTCCTGGCGGCATCTGTACGTCTGCTAATTCTAAAATGTCTTTGTGTGGTTCTTGATAATCTAAATCTATTTGTGCAAAGGTAAGCATAGGAAAAATGAAGATTAAAATGAATTTGATTTGTTTTTTTAGTTTCATAATGGCATTTTTTAAAAGGAAATAAATAACAGTTTAAAGTTATTGTTCAATAAAATATTTCGAAAATGAACTGCAATTGAATAATAGATTTTTGAAGAAATTTTTTATTCTCGAGCAATATACTTCTTTTTGAAAGTACTAGAAAATAAATTGAGTTGTAAACTTTTGTAAAAAAGCGAATGGTGAACACTATCTTAGCAAAAACAAAAAATAATTTTAATTCCATGTCAACACCAACTGAAACAGGTTTTATACGCGCTTCTCATCTAGATTTTTCTAAATTGATTGAAAAAGCGAAAGCATCTGAACGCAAAAGGCATTTATTGCGACTGCACCCCAATCATGAAGCGGAATTGCATACCATGATCAATGTGTTTTGCAAGGGAAGTTACGTACAACCACACAGGCATTTGGTTACGGATGAAGCTGGAAAACTCACCACTAAAGGCGAATCTTTTGTGGCTTTACAAGGCAAAGGAAGAATTATTCAATTTGATGATGACGGAAAAATTCTTGACGTAGCCGATTTGGATGCGGAGCAACAAAGCATGCTCTGGATTCCGTACCATTGCTGGCATACGGTTTTAGCATTGAGCCCAATCTTTATTGTATATGAAAATAAAACCGGTCCTTGGGAAGCAGAAACGGATAAGGCTTTTCATGCAGCTTTTCCAGCTGAAGGCGAACGTGAAGTTGAAGCTTATTTGGAAACTTGGGAAGGTTTAGCGGGAGCTTAAAACATCAAGGTAAAATACAAACCGATTCCGCATCGCGGCTATTGCCTTTGTTTAGAATGACAGGTTTATTGGATGTTTTTTTCCGCATCCCGGCTATCGCCTTCTGCGGAATAACAGAAGGAAATTTTACATCTCCCCTTCCAACAAATCGGGTCTTCTGTTTTTGGTATGTGCTAGGGCTTTTTCTTCTCGCCATGCATCTATTTTACCAAAATTTCCAGAAGTAAGGATTTCTGGTACTTTCCAGCCTTTGTATTCTGCTGGTCGGGTGTAAATTGGGGGAGCTAATAAATTGTCTTGGAATGAATCGGTTAAAGCTGAAGTTTCGTTTCCGAGCACGCCTGGAATCAATCTGATTACCGAATCGCAGAAAACCAAAGCGCCCATTTCACCTCCCGAAAGCACATAATCTCCTATGGAAATTTCCCGAGTAATAAAATGGTCACGAACCCGTTGATCGACTCCTTTGTAATGACCACACAAAATAATGACGTTTTCTTTTAAGGAAAATTCGTTGGCAATAGATTGGTTTAAAGTTTCGCCGTCTGGCGACATGTAGATAATTTCATCGTAAGTGCGCTCTGCTTTTAGTTTGCTAATGCATTTATCGATGGGTTCAATCATCATGACCATTCCTGCTCCACCACCGTATTGATAATCGTCGACTTTTTTGTACTTGTTGCTGGTGTAGTCTCTTAGATTGTGCACATGAACTTCTACTAAACCTTTTTCAATGGATCGTTTTAAGATGGATGCTTCAAAAGGACTTTTTAGTAAATCTGGAACTACAGTAATAATGTCAATGCGCATGAAGTCTATTCTTATTTTTTACCGCCCGTTTTCAATTTACTCACTTTATTTTTTTCATCTTGAAGTTGTCTTCCTAATTTTTGTTGTTTTTCTAAAGCATTGCGTTTGTAGTCTTCAAAATCTTTTTCTGTTCTACTCAATATTTCTTTAGCATCTTTAGTTGCAGATGCATTGCTCTTAAATTTAACTAACAATACAACAAGTATTAAAATGAGTACTCCAATAATTCCAAAAACAATAGTTTGATATAAAGCTTTGTTCAAATTATTTCCAAAAAACTGCATGCTATCTTTTTCTTCTTCTACTTTAGCAAGACTATTTTGGGTAGTTTCTAGTTGCTGTTTTAACTCTTTAATTTCCTTAGCTTGGTTTGTAATTTCATTTTCTAAAGATGAAATTTCACTTTCAAAAGCATTTTTTCGCTCTGTAAGTTGTATTCTGAAATCTGCTAATTCAGTTTTTTTAATGACTTTATATTCTTGGTAACTTCCGCTTTTGTCAATAATTTCATTGTAATTATCAACAATGGTTAGCGTTTTAGTAGAAGTGCTATCGGCTTCAACTTCTTGACTGAAGCCAGTTAAAACAAAGCTTAAAAGTGCGAAATAAAAAAAATAAAATTTCATTTTAGTTAGGTTTAAAAACATCTTCAAAAGTAGTTTTTAGAAATTAAAAACAATGTACTAAATTGAAAAATATATGTTAACGATTTCGCCAAAAATAAGGAGAAAAAATAATCAGGACAGTAAATAATTCTAATCTCCCTAAAAGCATCAAAAAGGAACACCAGAGTTTTCCAAAATTAGTAAGTCCGCTAAAGTTATCTACTGGACTGAGCTTACCAAATGCAGGACCAACATTTCCTAAAGATGAAGCTGCTCCACCAATTGCTGTTTCAAAATCTAAACCTGTTGATGCTAAAACTACAGCTCCAATAATGAAAGACAAGGCATACAAAATGAAGAATCCTTGGATGGTAAATACAATTTTCTGATCTACAGATTTGCCTTTGTATCTTACGGGTAAAATGGCATTGGGATGTAAAACACGTCTGAATTCTTGAAATCCGTTTTTAATTAAAATAACGTGTCTTACTACTTTTATACCACCAGAAGTTGAACCTGCAGAGCCACCGAGAAAAAACAAACCAAAAAATAAAATAGTTAAGAAAGGAGTCCATAAAGTAAAATCTGATGTAACAAAACCGGTGGTAGTAACCACGGCTAAAACTTGAAAAAATGAGTGTCTGATGGAACTTTCAAATTCTCCAATAACACGCGGATGCGGAATAGAATTTAAATCTAAGTCTGCTTTGAAGAAAATTACTAAAGTAGTTAAGCTTGAAAAAACAAGTATAAATGAAAGAAACCATCTAAATTCTTCGTTTTGCCATATTTTTTTAAAATCGAATTTAAAAGCGAAGTAACTCATTACAAAATTGGTTCCTGCTAAAAACATGAACAATATAATGATGTATTGAATCATAGGTGAATCATTCCAAAAAGCTACACTATCGTTTTTTGTTGAAAACCCACCTGTTGACAATGTACTTAAAGCGTGATTTACCGCATCAAAATAACCCATTCCTGCAATTTTGAGAAGAATGGCTTCAATTACTGTGTAAATAAAATAAATAAGCCATAATCGTTTAGCGGTGTCGGCTATTCTTGGTTTCAATTTATCAGCTCCTGGACCTGGTGCTTCCGCATTAAACAATTGCATCCCACCGATGCCAAATAAAGGTAATATGGCAACCGTTAACACAATAATTCCCATACCGCCAATCCAGTGGGTTAAACTTCTCCATAACAAAATACTATTCGGCATGACTTCAATATCATTCAAAATACTGGCGCCAGTTGTTGTGTAACCTGACATGGTTTCGAAAAAAGCATTGCTAAATTCAGGGATCATTTTGGTAAATACGTAGGGTAGCATTCCTGTTAAAACCATGAATAACCAGCCTAAAGTAACAATGAGATAACCTTCTCTTTGGGCTATATTTTTGTCATGTTTTCGAGTAGAAAACATCATAAAAAGTCCTGAAAAGACAGTAACAATTAAGGAAAAGGTTAGTTCTAAGGTTATGCTTTCGTTGTAGTAATAACTGGCAACAACAGGAAAAATCATGAATGCTCCATTAAAGAGCAATAGCATTCCTAATGTATGAAGAACAATTTTAAAATTGATGGTTGACATTAGCTAAACAATTTTTCAACTTTCTTAATGGACTTTGGAATACAGCAAATTACAACACGGTCGCCTTTTTTTACCAAAAAATCGCCCATAGCAATTATTCCTTTTTGTTCCCGAATAACTCCACCGATAATGGCACCTATTGGAAAGTCTAAATCTGCTATGCGTTTATCACAAATATTAGAATCTGCTTTTACAATGAATTCTAATAATTCAGCATTCATATTATTTAGCTTTGTCATAGCTACAATGTCTCCTTTTCTGATGTATCTAAAAATATTATTCGCCGCAATTAATTTTTTGTTTACCAAACTATGGATTCCTATGGAATGCGAAAGTTGAAAATAATCCATATTTTCTACTAAGGCTATGGTTTTTTTGACGCCTTTGCTGTTGGCCACCAAACAAGACATAATGTTGGTTTCAGAATTTTCAGTAACCGCGATAAAAGCATCCATTTGGGTAATGTTTTCTTCTTCTAATAATTCAACATTGGTACCATCTCCGCGAATTACCAAGGTATCAGGAATTAAATCTGCAATATCTAAGGCTTTTTCGTAATCGCGTTCCAATAACTTAACACGGTATTTTTGTTCACATAAATCTTCTGCTAAATTCCTACCGATATTGCTTCCGCCAAGAATCATAATATTTTTGATCTGCTTTTTCTTTGTTCCAGCTAATTTGTATAATTCTTCAACGCCTTCTTTGTCGGTTATAAAATAAGCTCTGTCAGATTCTTTAAAACATGTGCTTCCATTTGGTATGATGGTATATTGTGTGGCATACCTTCTAATGGCAATGGTAACAAAATGTAAACCAGGAAAGAAATCTGCAGCTTCTTGAACAGATTTTCCAACAAATGGCGCTTCTGGAGAAAGTGTTAAGCCAATCATAGTTAATGCTCCTTCATCAAATTCAAATGTATCTGTAAAAGCAGATTGACTCAACAATAAATTTACTTCTTCGGCTGCGAGTGCTTCAGGCGAAATCAATTCATCTACACCCATATCTGCAAAATTTACTTTTGCATTCTGCTCGATGTATTCTTGATTAGAGACTCTGGCGATGGTACGTTTAGCCCCAAGTTGCTTTCCTAAACTACAAACCGTAATATTAATGGATTGTAAAGAAGTTACTGAAATAAGCAGGTCTGTTTCTAAAATATTTGCAGATTCTAAAATAGAGATGGATGTAGCATCACCTTCAACAGTTCTTATATCCAAGTGTTTATCTGCGTAAGAAAGTCGTTCTTTATCGGTATCCAGTAAAGAAATGTCGTGAGATTCGTAAGACAACAATTTGGCTAAGTGAAAACCAACTTCTCCCGCTCCAGCGATAATTATCTTCATAATATAAAAATGAGCTACAAAAGTATATTAAAAGTAGGGAATACAATTCAAATTATTAATCTTAACAATTCTAAGAAAACATATTGCATTTACACAGAATTGGCTTTTGCTCAATTTTATAAGTGCTTTAGTTAATGTACATTTGCAAAAAAAATTGATTTTGGAAAAAAAAGTAACTCCATATAAAGATTCTGAGCTTGCTAAAAAGAAGCAAGTAGAACAAATGTTCGATAATATTTCTGAAAATTACGATAGTTTAAACAGAGTTATTTCGCTTGGTACAGACCAATCTTGGAGAAGGAAACTTATTGAAATTATAAAATCTACTCAACCTGAAACCATTCTAGATGTAGCTACAGGAACAGGAGATTTAGCGATTGCACTGGCCGATTCTTCTGTAAAAAAAATTATTGGTTTAGATATTTCTGCTGGCATGTTGAGTGTTGGACAAAAGAAAATAAACGCTAAAAATTTAGACCAAAAAATTGAAATGGTACAAGCAGATTCTGAAGATTTGCCTTACGACGATGATTATTTTGATGCTATAACTGTGGCATTTGGAGTTCGAAATTTCGAAAATCTAGATAAAGGTTTACAGGAAATTAATCGGGTTTTAAAACCCGGTGGAATATTTGTAGTCTTAGAAACTTCTGTGCCTACTAAATTTCCGTTTAAGCAAGGCTACAAAATATATTCTAATGCTATTTTACCCACTATTGGAAAGTTATTTTCAAAAGACAAAAGTGCATACGCTTACCTATCAGAAAGTGCTTCTCAATTTCCATTTGGTGAAGCTTTCAACAATATTTTGAAAAAAAATGGGTTTAGTAATGTAAAAGACTTACCACAAACCTTTGGTGTGGCTACCATATATGTGGCAAGTAAATCTTAAGTTTGCGCTTTATTAAATTGCATTTATGAAAAAAATCTGTTTTCTGCTTATTCTAAGCATAAGCTGTACAACATCTAAAGCACAAGGTTTTTTTAATCTTTTAAGTAAAGATAAAGTTATAAACCTTGAAAACTTCGACAAAAAAACATGGTCTTGGGGTTATTTTCTAGGAATGAATTCTTACGATTTCCGCTTCGATTACGAATTGGAACGCGGTGACATATTGGTTCAAAAAAATATGGGCTTCAATATTGGGTTAATCGGAAATTTAAGATTGAACGATTATATAGATTTACGCCTTGAGCCTGGGGTAATCTTTACCAATAGAATTTTAGAATTTCCCCAATTTGAAGAAAATAGAGACCGACTCCGCGAAGTAGAATCTAATTATGTTCATGTTCCTTTACTGGTTAAATTTTCTACTAAACGAATCAATAATTTTAAGCCTTTTATTGTAGCTGGTGGTTCTATAGCTCATAATTTATCTTCTAATCAAGATAACCCGAGCGATAATACAGCAGGACAATTTCGATCAAAAGATTGGACAACTTATGTTGAAGTAGGTTTTGGAATAGACTTTTATACTGAATATTTTAAATTTAGTCCATCTATTCGTGGAGTTTTTGGCCAATCTGACGAATTGGTTCAGGACACAGACCCAAGTAGTCCTTGGACAAGGAATTTAAATAAAATGACAACCCGTGGAGTATTTCTTAACTTTACTTTTCAGTAAACAAGAAATTTAGAGTTCACGTCTTCTTAATTCGCTCAGCAAAATAGCTCCAGCCATAGCTACATTTAAGCTTTCGGTTTCGCGTAATTCGCCAAATCGTGGAATTGTTACTTTTTTAGTAACCCATTCTTCAACTTCAGGACTAATTCCATTGGCTTCATTTCCAAGAACTAAAAAACAATTTTTGGTGAAATTTTTCTGTGTATACACATTTTCGCCACCTAAAAAAGCGCCTAAAATTTCAACATTTTGTTGTTTTAAAAATTCAACTACATCTAAATAATGCACCTTAACTCTGGCTAGAGAACCCATAGATGCTTGTACTACTTTTGGATTGTAGCAATCTACTGTGTCTGCAGAACAAATTATGTTTTTAATTCCAAACCAATCGCATTCTCTAATTATGGTTCCCATATTGCCAGGATCGCGAACTCCATCTAAAACTAAATTTATTCCTTTGCTTTTTATTTTAGTGTAATTAGGGATAGAAAACAAGGCAATTGCAACTTGTGGCGTAGTTAGAAAACTAATTTTTTTTAACTCCGCAGGTGTTATAAAGGCAGGAGTTACATCTTGCTTAGAAAACTGATTCGTGAAAATATCTGCAGTTGTGTATAAAGCTTCTAGCTTGTACTTACTTTTTAGAAATTCTTTGATTACTTTTACACCCTCAGCAACAAAAAAACCGTGCTTTTGTCTGAATTTTTTTTGACTTAAACTCGTTATTAATTTTTGTTGCGCTTTACTTAGCATAAAAATACATTTTAATTAAATAAATTTTATTGAAAACAGTTTCGGCAAAAATATCATTAATTATTTTAATGAGCGCTCTCCTTTTTTCATGTAATGCTTTAAAACACCTAGAAGAAGACGAACAGCTTTTAGTTGAAAATACCGTTATTGAAAATGATGCGAATACCCGAAAAAGAAATTTAAAAAATTTGTTGAAGCAAGAACCTAACTCTACTTTGTTAGGTGTTCCTTTGAAACTTCATATTTTAAACTTAGCCAAAAAAGATCCTGATTCAACTTTTAATAAATGGTTGTACAAAAAACCAAATCGAGTTAACAGGTTAGTAGGCATTTTCTCTAAAAAACAAGTGGTTAATATTCGTTCATCCTATGTTGGTATTCAAAATCAAATTAAAAAAATTGGCGAAAAACCTACTATTTATGATGAGCAACTAACCAAACTTTCAAAAAATAGATTGAAATCTTGGTTTTGGAATCACGGATGGTTCAATGCGGAAGTAGACTATGAAAAAATAGATACTGAAAACCCTCAAAAAACCAAGCTTAAGTATAGCATTCAAACGGGCGAGCCTTACGTAATTGGCCAAATTGAAAAAAACATAAGCTCGCCTGCAATAGACTCTATTTATCAAGCCCATGTTAAGGAGTCTCACCTAAAAAAAAACAAACAATACAATACAGAAGATTTTAATTCTGAGCGAGAGCGACTTACGCGATTAATGAGAAACAACGGCGTTTACTATTTTGAACGTGAAAAAATTGAATTTGAAGCAGATACGTTAAACACCAACCAAAAAGTGAATGTTGGATTAAAAATAGCCAATAGAATTATAAGAAATAAGGATCAAGATTCTGTTCAAACAGAAACTTATAAAGTTCATAAAATTAGTGAAGTTAATATTTTTACCAATTATAATGCTTTTGATAAAAATGCCATTGTAACCGATAGTTTGCATTACAAAGATTTGAAGGTTTTTTCGTTTGGAAAACTCAGGTACAAACCCAAGGTGTTAGCAGATGCTATTTTTATAGAAGGTGGAAAACCTTTTAGGGAAATTGACCGAAATCGAACCTTTAATCGCTTTTCAGATTTACGGGTTTTTAAATACCCAAATATTCAATATCAGCCTGATCCTCGCGACCCCGATGGCGAAGATTTAATTGCAAACATATTTTTAACTCCTAGAGAAAAATTTGGTTATTCAATTAGTTCAGATGTTTCACAAAGCAACATCATGGATATTGGTATTGGTTTTAACACTTCCCTCCTAGTCAGAAATGTTTTTCGTGGTGCAGAAGTTTTAGAAATTTCTGGTCGTGGTATTATTGGGTCTTCAAAAGATGCAGCAAGTGCAAGCGATCGTTTTTTTAACATCAATGAAATTGGTAGCAATATTAGATTAAGCTGGCCAAAAATTGCATTTCCATTAAAAACAGAATCCATCATTAACAAAAGTATGTCGCCTTTTACATCTTTGGGTGTTGGTTTTAGTTCGCAACAAAACATTGGCTTAGACAGAAGAAACTTCACTGGTTCGTTTAGTTATCGCTGGAAACCTAGAAGACAAGTTTCTAATCAGTTAGATTTAATAAATGTTCAATTTGTGAACAACTTAAATGTTCAAAACTACTTCAATGTATTTGGAAATTCGTTTGTACAACTAAATGAACTCGCTATCCGGAATCGAAATCAAGTAAACAGTGCTTTTTTTGAAACCACAGCATCTGGCAACGAACAATTAATTATTCCAGAAGGAACAGATGGCTTTATAAATCAAATTGAAAACGATTCAAATTTAAATTTAAACGAAGAAGAATTTCAACAAGCCTCTTCAATTATAGAACGAAAAAACAGACTTACTGAAAACAATTTGATTATTGCTTCAAATTTTTCATTTGACTATTCCAATAGATCAGATATTAAAGATCACGATTTCTATCAAATTAGAACCCGTTTGGAATTAGCTGGTAATCTAGTTAATGCATTATCTAAACCTTTAAATTTAGAACAAAATGCAAATGACACTTATAATTTGTTTGGTGTTCAATTTTCGCAGTACGTTAAAACAGAAGTTAATTATATTAAACACTGGGATTTAGGCAAAAAACGAATCATTGCAACTCGAGCTTATACAGGTGCTGCCATTCCGTATGGAAACGCTAATTCAATTCCTTTTATTCGAAGTTTTTTTGCTGGTGGGCCAAACGATAACCGCGGTTGGCAACCTTACGATTTAGGACCAGGAAGAACAGGCGGAGTAAACGATTTTAATGAAGCTAATTTTAAACTCGCCTTTAATGCAGAGTACCGTTTTAATTTGTTTGGCTCGTTAAACTCTGCCATTTTTGTAGATGCAGGTAACATTTGGAATCTTTGGGACAATGTTTCAGATGAAGACGCAACCTTTAACGGTCTTGAAAGTTTAAAAGATTTGTCAATCGGTTCAGGTTTTGGACTTCGATACGATTTAAGTTTTTTTGTAATTCGTGTAGATTTTGGATTTAAAACCTACGAACCTGGATTAAATAATGGAGAGTGGATGCAAAACTTTAATTTTGCCAATGTGGTTTATAACTTCGGTATTAACTATCCTTTTTAGACAATCTAATTACGCATAAAATTTATTACTTTTACCGCCTAAACTAAAAAAACTATCAAATGAGTCACACAATCAAACCCGGAGTTGCTACTGGAAAGGAAGTTCAAGATATTTTCAACCACGCTAAAAAACACGGTTACGCATTACCAGCGGTAAACGTTGTGGGAAGCAATACTATAAATACAGTTTTAGAAGCAGCAGCAGAATTAAATTCACCAGTAATTTTACAGTTTTCAAATGGTGGAGCACAATTTAATGCAGGAAAAGGATTACCTAACGAAGATCAAAAAGCTGCCATTGCTGGTGCGGTTGCAGGTGCAAAACATGTTCATGAATTAGCAGAACTATATGGTGCAACTGTTATTTTACATACTGACCACTGTGCAAAAAAATTATTACCTTGGATTGATGGTATGTTAGATGCAGGAGAAGCTTTTTATAAAGAACACGGAAAGTCTTTGTATAGTTCACATATGATTGATTTATCTGAAGAATCTATAGAAGAAAACATAGAAGTTTGTAAGCAATATCTAGCCAGAATGGCAAAAATGGATATGACTTTAGAAATTGAACTTGGTGTTACTGGTGGAGAAGAAGATGGTGTAGATAATACAGATGTAGATGTTTCTAAACTATACACACAACCTGAAGAAGTTGCTTATGCTTATGAAGAATTGAGCAAAGTAAGCGATAGATTTACTATTGCAGCTGCTTTTGGAAATGTACACGGAGTTTACAAACCAGGAAATGTAAAATTAACGCCCACTATTCTTAAAGATTCTCAAGAATACATTTCAAAAAAATATGGAGTTGAGCACAATCACATTGACTTTGTATTTCACGGTGGTAGCGGTTCTAGTTTAGAACAAATTAGAGAAGCTATTGGTTATGGCGTAATTAAAATGAATATAGATACCGACTTGCAATTTGCTTTTACAGAAGGAATTAGAGATTATATGACTAGCAAAATTGATTATGTATCTACTCAAATCGGAAATCCAGAAGGAGACGATGTTCCAAACAAAAAACATTACGATCCAAGAAAGTGGTTGCGCGAAGGAGAAGTTACATTCAAAAATCGTTTAATAAAGGCTTTTGAAGATTTAAATAATGTAAATACCTTATAAATAAGAACCTATTATGGCTTGGTTTAAGAGAAAGCAAAAAGGAATACAAACTACAACAGAAGAAAAAAAAGATACTCCAAAAGGTCTTTGGTATAAATCTCCTACCGGGAAAATTATAGATTCTGAACAGTTAGCAAAAAACTATTACGTGAGTCCTGAAGATGGATATCATGTAAGAATTGGAAGTAAAGAATATTTTGAAATTTTATTTGACGATAATAAGTTTAAAGAATTAGATAAAGATCTTACTTCTAAAGATCCACTTAAATTTGAAGATACCAAAAAGTATAAAGATCGGTTAAAAGAAGTTCAGAAAAAAACAAATTTAAAAGATGCCATTAGAGTTGGTGTTGGAAAATCTAAAGGTGAAGATCTTGTAATTGCCGCAATGGATTTTGCTTTTATTGGTGGTTCTATGGGTGCTGTTGTAGGAGAGAAAATTGTCCGTGCAGTAGACCATTGTTTAATACATAAATTACCATTGGTAATTATTTCTAAATCTGGCGGAGCTAGAATGATGGAAGCAGCTTTATCTTTAATGCAGTTAGCCAAAACATCGGCCAAATTAGAGCAATTAGCCAAAGCAAAACTTCCTTACATTTCTTTATGTACAGACCCAACAACAGGTGGAACTACTGCTTCTTTTGCCATGTTAGGAGACATTAACATAGCCGAACCTGGAGCTTTAATCGGTTTTGCAGGACCTCGCGTAGTTAAAGACACTACAGGAAAAGATTTGCCTGATGGATTTCAATCTTCTGAATTTTTAAAAGAACATGGTTTCCTTGATTTTATTTCGCACCGAAAGGAATTGAAAGACAACATCAATAAGTATTTAGATTTAGTGCTAAATAGACCTTTACGTGCGTAAGAATGCTCAATAAATTAAAGTAGATTTTTTTTAATAATAAAGTTTGAATTATAAGTTTTTATTGTAATTTCGCGAGCTGATAGAAAATCTATCTGTACATAATAATCATTGAACCAATATTGGCATGTATTTATCAAAAGAAGTAAAAAAAGAGCTTTTTGCTAAGCACGGCAAAAGCGAGCAGGACACAGGTTCTGCAGAGGGACAAATCGCATTAATGACAAAGCGAATTGAGCACATCTCTCAACACATGAAAAACAACAAGAAAGATTTTAATTCAAAAAAATCGCTTGTAGGTTTAGTAGGAAAAAGAAGAAACCTATTAAATTACCTCATGAAAAAAGACATTATGCGCTACAGAGCGATAATAAAAGAATTAGGATTAAGAAAATAATCAAACTAAAGGGGCTTTTGCCCCTTTTTTTATATCTTTACTTAAATATTGAAAGCCTAAGTTTCTCAAAGGTCGGTACAACTTCAACAACAACACAACTCGGACAGACCGAAAATTCTGAGATTAGATTTTTTAATTTATTTTTTATTTATGATTCCAAAAACATTTAAGGAAACCATCACACTAGCTGATGGTCGCGAAATTTCCATTGAAACAGGAAAATTAGCAAAACAAGCACACGGTTCAGTTGTTGTAAGAATGGGTGACACCATGTTACTTTGTACTGTTGTTTCTTCACACAAACCAAGTACAATGGGCTTTTTCCCATTAACTTTAGATTATCGTGAAAAGTTCGCAGCCGCAGGAAGATATCCAGGTGGTTTTATGAAAAGAGAAGCAAGACCAAGCAACGAAGAAATATTGGTAATGCGTTTAGTAGATCGTGTACTAAGACCACTTTTCCCAAAAGATTACATGTATGAAACACAAGTTATGATTCAATTAATGTCTCATGACGATACGGTTATTCCAGACGCGCTAGCAGGTTTTGCAGCTTCAACAGCAATACAATTATCAGACATTCCTTTCGAATGTCCTATTTCAGAAGTTCGTGTTGCCCGCGTAAATGGAGAATTTGTTATCAATCCTAGCTATGCTCAATTAGAAGAAGCAGACATGGATATGATGGTTGGTGCCTCAGAAGACAGCGTTTCTATGGTTGAAGGTGAAATGGACGAATGTTCTGAAGAAGAAATGGCAGAAGCCATTAAATTTGCTCATGAAGCCATTAAAGAACAATGTCAAGCACAACGTAGACTTGTAAAGCAAGTTGGTAAAAAAGAAACACGTGAGTACGAAGTAGCTGAAGAAAATGAAGAGTTAAAGCAACTCGTTCACGATAAAGCCTACCAAAAATGTTATGATATAGCGAAACAAGGCTTAGGCAAAAAAGAACGCGGTGAAGCATTTTCTCAAGTAAAAGAAGATATTTTAGCTGAATTTACGGAAGAAGAACAAGAAGAAGTAAAAGGCTTTATTTCTAAATATTTTGCTGAAACCCATAAAGAAGCAGTAAGAACCTTAACCTTAGATGAAAAAGTAAGGTTAGACGGACGTAAGTTAGACGAAATTAGACCGATTTGGTGTGAAGTAGACTATTTGCCTTCTACGCATGGTTCGGCTGTATTTACACGTGGTGAAACACAAGCTTTGGCTACGGTAACTTTAGGAACTTCTAGAGAAGCAAATATGGTAGATAATCCTACGCTACAAGGCGAAGAAACTTTCTACTTACACTATAACTTCCCTCCTTTTTGTACGGGTGAAGCTTATCCTATTCGCGGAACTTCTCGTAGAGAAATTGGCCACGGAAACTTAGCCCAACGTGCATTAAAAGGAATGATTCCAGCAGATTGCCCGTATACAGTTCGTGTTGTTTCGGAAGTACTAGAATCGAATGGTTCTTCTTCTATGGCAACCGTTTGTGCTGGAACAATGTCTTTGATGGATGCTGGTGTTCAACTTAAAAAGCCTGTCTCTGGTATTGCTATGGGATTGATTTCTGAAGGCGATAAATATGCTGTTCTTTCTGATATTTTAGGAGACGAAGATCACTTAGGTGACATGGACTTTAAAGTAACTGGTACAGAAGATGGTATTACAGCTTGCCAAATGGACATTAAAGTGAAAGGTCTTTCTTATGAAATTTTAGTGAAAGCTTTAAAACAAGCGAGAGAAGGAAGATTGCACATTTTAAGTAAACTTACAGAAACCATTCCTGCTCCAAATGAAAATGTAAAAGCACACGCTCCAAAAATTATTACCAGAACCATTCCTGGAGATTATATTGGTGCATTTATTGGACCAGGAGGTAAAAATATTCAGGAACTTCAAAAAACTACAGAAACTACTATAGTTATCAATGAAGTAGATGAAAAAGGTGTTGTGGAAATTTTAGGCACTAGCCAAAAAGGAATAGACCAAGTTTTAGCGCGCATAGAATCTATGTTATTTAAGCCAGAAGTTGGAAATGTGTATAAAGTTAAAGTAATTAAATTACTTGATTTTGGTGCAGTTGTAGAATACATTGAAGCTCCAGGTAACGAAGTTTTACTTCATATTTCTGAATTGGCTTGGGAACGCACAGACAACGTAAGCGATGTATTAAGCCTTGGCGATGTAATTGATGTAAAATACTTTGGTATTGACTCAAGAACTCGTAAGGAAAAAGTATCTAGAAAAGCGCTTCTTGAAAAGCCTGAAGGTTACCAAGAAAGTTCTAAACCTAGTAACAATCGTAGAAACGATAGAAACGATAGAAATGACAGAAATGACTCAAGAAGAGATTCTAGAGATAAAAGAAATTAATTAGAAAGATTAATTTACTTTAATGCCGTTATGTTTAAGACATAACGGCATTTTTTTTAAAATTGAATTCTTAGACTAAAATTAGGAGTAAAACCCAATCCTTGTTGAAAAGATTGCGACATCATGCTATGGTTTGGATTGGAATAAAACGAATTATATACATTATTTCTTCCTAAAACATTCCAAATAGACATTCCCATATACATTTTCACATCATCTTTAAGTGTAAACTCATAATTTGCAGAAAAATCAACTCTAAAGAAATTTCTTAATCTGTTTGTATTTGGATTTCCAAAGGTAAAGGACAAATCTTCAGTATTTGTATTTTGAATTACAGGTGTTGTTGGAAGTCCTGAATGCCAATGTAATCCTGTAGCTATATTGAAATTTTCATAGGAATAATTGATTCCTAAATCAATTACGTGTGTAATGTCTAAATTATTAGCAAACTCTTGAGGTTCAAAGTCTTCAAAATAATACTTATTATCAGACAAAGAATAACTTAACCATGTTGAAAATTGATTCCATTTTTTATTAATTAGAAATTCCGCCCCAAAAACTTCATAATTACCTTGAGTAGTTTCAAATTGAAACTGATTTTGAAATCCTTGACTTTGCGATGTAATGTCCAATATACGCTTGTAATAAAAATCTGATGTTATTAACCAATTATTCTTTTGGTAACTCAAACCAAATGAAAGCTGCTCACTAGTAATTACAGGTATTTCATCTGGATTAGCTAGTACCCATCTTCTACTCTCAACTCCTAAAAAATCGGATTGTTGATCTATGATTTGAGAAGTAATTTGACTTTTCTGTTCGGCTTTAAATTCAAAAATAAAATGTTTAAAAAAGCGATGGCTAAAATTTATTCTAGGTTCAAATAACAAACTATTAAATTTTGATATGTGGTTTAAACGAGAACCTATATTTAAATTGGTTTGTTTAGTGGGTTGATAATTTACACCCAAAAACAAACTGTTGGTAATGATAGCTTCTCTTTCACTCCGTCTAAAAAAAGGATTACTGATGCTTTCAAAATTTAAAATTCCAGTTTCATTGAATTGATAACCACCAACAAAAGATATTTCAGAATTCAATTGGTATGTATTTTTCAATTTAAAACCCCATTCTTCAACTTGGTTTTCTTCAATTAAAGTTTGCGCTTGTAGTACATCTGTATTTATTGCTCGAAACTGATAATTGCTGGTATAAAACTGAAATGAAGAAGTGAATTGTTTGTTCCAATCTCTTTGATAAAAAGCACCAAAAGCTGAATTCTGTTGGTCTAAATTACTTTCTCGAGAAGAAATTAAATCAGTTCCAAACTCTTGTCTATTTAAGGAAAATTCATCATTTGCAAATAAGCCATTTATGCGAATAAGGTCTTTTTTTGACAATTGGTACAACCATCTAAAAGAAAAATCATTAAATGAAAAATCATCATCTTGTGCGATTTCATTATTATTAATTGGAGCGATAACCGATGTATTCTGAAAAACTTTGTTGAAAAATTCATCATAAGTTGGTGTTTTAATTAATTGATTTATAGATTGTCTACCTGAAATTTGTAATGACGAATTTTCTTGTATTGGCGTATCTACAAAAAAATCGGCATGAATTAAATTTACACCTGCTTCAGCTTTTAATTTCTGATTTATTTTTGGATTTGTTTTCATATTAATAACACTGGAAACACCATCACCAAATTCAGAATTCGAAGCATTTTTAATAATATCTGTAGTTTGTGTCATGTAAGGATTTAAAGCGGTAATCATTCCAAAAAAATGAGAAGTTTGGTAGAGTTTTATGCCATCCCACAAAAATAGGTTTTGATCGTGAGTTCCACCGCGTACGTTTAAGTACGAAACACTTTCTTCAGTACTCATTACTCCAGGAAGAGCCTGAATACTTTGTAGTACATCTGGTTCTATTAATCCAGGTAGAGCTCCAAAATAAGATGCCATAAACCTGATTTGTCCAGATTTCATCTTATTGATTCCTTTGGTTAAATAATTTGTTATAATTACTTCATCTAAATTAATAGACTCGGATAAAAAATATAATTCGTAACATTCTTTTTCCATTACAGATTTAGAGTCGATGATCTTTTTTTCGAAGCCTTTTGCTTTAGCATAAATCTCGGTATTTTTATTTTTTGAAATGGGAAGCCATATTTTATCATCATCAAGATTGCTGATTTTATAGTTATCTATAAAATATTCAACTTGATTTAAAGCTATTTGCTTTTCAAAGTGAATTGCTTTCAAACAGAATAATTCGAATTCTGGTTTGAGAACAACAGCAATAATTTGATTGGGCAACTGCTCAAAGTTAAAGGAACAAACTGCTTGTAAATGTTCAATAGTTGGCTTTAAACCTATGGATAAATCAAATTTTTCAATCGAAATGCCATCTATTTCTTGATTGGAATAAGAAAAATCTACTTGATATTCATTATTCAATTTTTCAAAAACATCAGTTAAAGAGACGTAATCTGAATAGGATTTTTGAGCAAAAATTGGATTTCCTAATTGAATAAGAAAAAAGCAAGTAAAAACAAGAAGTCTCAAGTCTAATCTTTTTGTAAAGTTACTTGATTTTCTTGAATAGTGTAGTTTAATTGTAATGGAAGCGTTATAGATTGTAATGCATTTTCTAGATTTTCATGCTCAAAACTACCAGAATAAATAACAGATGTATCTATGCTTTCTGTGTGAAGATCAATTTGGTGTTGCGTTGCCAATTCTTCAAGTACAAAATATAGAGGCGTTTTGTAAAAACTGGATTTGCCTTGACCTATCCAATTAGGCGCTTTTTTGGAAAAGGTAGTTGTTTGAGACTTACCATCATAATTAGCAAAACGTTGCAAGGAAGTTAATATAGCTTCATTTTTTTGTACATCGGTTACTTTTACTTTTCCAGAATAGCAATCTACTTCAGAAAAATTTGATCTTGATTTTATATTAAAAGTAGTTCCTAATACTTCTACGCTTGTCATAGGCGTATTTACAATAAAAGTGCTTCCCCTTTCAACCATAAAAAAAGCTTCTCCTTCTAAGCTTAGCGTTCTATTGTCTGTAAAATCTTGTTCTGAATAACTTAAAGTAGAATTTGAATTTAAGTACACCTTAGATTTATCGGGTAAGCTTACAATTTCTTGTTGATTGGCAGCCGTAGTAATGATTGTATTTGAAACTGAAAACCATTGAAATGCAATGAATACACCTAAAATAAGAATGGCAGCAATAGCAGACCATTTGTAAAAAATAGTTCTATTGCTGCTCTTGTTATGATTTAACTTTGTCAATTTAATTGAAGCTTGAGAAGCATCAGCATCAAATTCTGGTGCTTTAAATAGTTGAGCTGCATCGTTTATCTTTTGAAGCTTTTTAAATTCTTCAGAAGCTTTAAATTGAATAAGCTCGTCTTCTTTCAAGCTTCCGTTTAACCAACCTTTAATCTGTTTTTCTTTATTCATAACAATTTCATTCCCATCTATATAACAACTCAACTATTATTTGTCCTACTTCAAATTTGTTAAAATTCACCTAGTTCTTCTTTCAATTGTTTCAAGGCTGTGTAAATACGCTTTTCAACCGCTTTTTTTGAGATTCCTTCTAAATCTGCAATTTCCTGATGCGACTTCCCTTCTACTCTATTCATCATAAATGTAACCCGTTTTTCTGGGGTTAATCTAGCTAAGGCATTTTGAAATTTTTGTAAATATTCTTTTTCTTCTAAAACATGTTGCGGATCGATTTGCGTTGAAGTTTTTTGGGGTTGCTTTTGATATTTGAGCACCACTTTTTTATGTTTCATCACATTTAAAGTAGCATTGTTAGCAACAGAAAACAAAAAACTTTTGGCTTTATCTAGACTTACTTTTTTACAGTTTTCCCAAAGTTTCAAAAAAGCATGTTGCACTTTGTCGTTAGCATCAGCTTCGTTACCAAATTTATAATAAATAAAATCATGCAAGTCTTTTGCATATTTTTGATGTATTTTTCCAAAAATATGTTCTTCGCATACATCTTTGTGTAATGGTTTATCCATGAAATAGAATTGATGTAAAAGTAAAAAAATATTTAATTATGGGTAGGAATAATTAATTTTGAATTGTTTTATATATGTAAATTAATGATGATGCAGTTAGATAGAATTATAAAATTAACTTTAGTATTTAGCCTTTTGGTATGTTTTTCATCTTGTTATGAAAATGAAACCATTGTTGTAGAAGAAAATGAAGAAGCCAATTTAAGGTTTGATGATGACTTAACCAACTTAATGAAGTCTGTTACTTCGCACGATGCCAGTTATGATGATTTTATTGATGACTCGCATTGTTTTAGCATCAACTATCCTTACAAAATTCAAGTTGGTAATGAAATCAGAAACATTGAAAACGAAGAAGATTTAGAACACTTGAACAATTATGATGTTGAAATTGAAATTATCTTTCCTATATCTATCAGCCTAATAAATTTTGAAAAACACAGTATTTCTTCTGAAGATGAGCTTGAAAGTGTTAAGCAAATGTGCAACGATGGTATGTTTTATGAAGAGCATATTAATTGTGCAGATTTTATTTTTCCTTTGACATTAGCCATTTACAACACCAATAGCAGAAGGTTTAATCAAGTAGTTTTAAGTTCTAACAAAGAAACTTTTACTTTTCTAGATAGTTTAGATCAAGATTCAGTTTTTAAAGTGGTTTATCCTGCAAATATTTTAATGTATGAACAAGAGTATTTTAGTATAGAAGATAATTTTAGTTTAAATACTCATTTTAAAATAGCACACAGTACGTGTGCAAATCCAGAATAAGTGTGATAAAATTTTAATTTTAAGCTAAAAAAAGCCTGAAGAATAATCCTTCAGGCTTTTTTGTATTTTGTGATAATGTATATTTAAGGACTAACAAAGTTTAATCCTACATTAAAAAATAAAGGATTTTCTAAAGTATTGATCATACCGAATTCTTGATTTCCAAAAAAGCCTCTAAAAAAGTCTCTACTACTGTCAAGCTCATCTGCATCATAAGACCAATCCCATCTGTAACCAGCTTGAACACTTGCCCAAATATAACCTGTAATTTTAGCTTGAAATTCTAATTTAGGTCTTACTTCTCCTCTTCTAATTTCATAGGAGTTTCCATTTACTGAATATTCGTCTATGTGGTAACTTTGACCTTCTAAATCAAATCCTGCAAGCAGTAAAGCATTTTTACTAAAGTTATATCTTAAATAGGCTCTTGCTGGAAATAAAATTTCTGTTCCCCATTTTCTGTTTTCAGACGTCCAGTCGAACATAATAACTGGAACATAATTTAGGTTTCCTACTCGATAAGTTCTTGCAACACCAACTCCCCAACGGTAATAATCATTCACTCTTCTACCATATACCGCCGCAGCACTATACCTAATTGTGTTTAAAGGCTGAAAATCTTCAAATCCATAATTTCCACTTAAATCCATTTGTCCTTGAAAAACTATGAATTCTGTTTCGTTCATCGGAAAAAATAAAGTGTTTGTCCAGTTTAGGTTTCTCAGTCCATCTTCATTTAATATTCTTCCTAAAGTTCTTGCTTCGGTACCATCTGGCAAAATAACAGGTTGGTCTTTTGGATTGTTAGGAGCTTCTGAAATAGTGTACCTTGTATCCATAAAGTTGATGCCTGATTGCCAAACAAAACTACTTTTAGAAATAATTGGAATATTGGTATTAAAACGAAAACCGCCTGTAAATTTAGCTGTTCCTGTTTCGTTTATTGTGGGGTTTTCTTCATCAACATCAAAGCCATTTCCTGAAGATTCTGGAAATGTAACATTAGAAAATTCGTAACGGTAAGGCATTTGAGCATCAAAACTAATTCCGATAAATTTCTGCGGACTCATTCCTGATATAGTTGGCTTTGCATATCTTTTTATGGGTGCATCATCTTCTAGTTCGAAGTTGTCATACATACTATAGTCTTCTTCATCTTCTTGTGCATTTGCTACAAAAAAACTTAAACAAAAAAAAGACAGTAAAAAAAATCTTGGGTATTTATGCTTCATCTTTATTGGATTTAAAATAAAAAAACTGTTGAGAACAAATTATCCCAACAGTTTCTTTTTTGTGTTAACCTATTATTTTTTCTTCATTTTAAGTCTTCTCCAAGTATCAGAGCGACCAAATGTTTTTACACCAACGTAACCACGTATTTCTAATGCGTTTTCGTCTTTCATGGTAATTACACAGCTGTAAGTGGTTCCATTTTCTGGATCGTAAATGGTTCCTTCTTCCCAAACGCCATCTCCTTGGTATTCAAAATCTTTTAAAATTCTGTAGCCGCGTAAAGGAACGTTTTGCATACTTTCATCCGGATTGTTTTTATCTAATTTTGGTTCGCCTGTTTGCGGGTCGTTAGGCTCTTTTAACCAAACAATTTTACCATAATATTTGTTGTCAATTTTGTCAATTTTTACTTTGGCTTTACCGTGTCCTGGCTCCCAAACACCAACTATATCGTCTGCATCTTGAGCAAAAGCAAGCGAACCAATTAAACAAAAGGCAATTAAAAAAATCTTATTTTTCATAGTATTCATATTAAATTTATTTTCTAGTTTCAATTTCAAAGGTAACTTGTAAGTCAAAAATAACATCATCATAATAATCTTCTTGAAGCATATCAAAATCACCTACAAACGTAATGCGTTCGTCTGTTATAGCTACTTCAATTTCTTCCTGACTCTTGGCTACTTGCAAATCGTAGCTTTTATCGGTTTGAATATTCGTTTCTAATAATCCAATTCTGGTCATGCTAGTGTATTTCGATTTCATTTCCATGACCATTTTACCGATTTTTGGATAATCTGTACCCGATTTAGGCTTGATATTAATGTTTGTGATTTTTGCTTTTTCTATAATTAAATCGCCTTCTACTTCTGGAAATAAATCTTCTAAATTAAATTCCCAAGTTGCTGTAGACGTATTAGAACCTTCAAACAAAGGGCCAACAGCTTTTAAATCTAGAACAGGTGTTGTTATTTCATGTTTTTCTGTTTCAACTGAACATGAATAAGTTATTGCTAACAAAAGAAACAAACAACCTAAAAATTTGATTTTATAATTCATTGTATATTCGTTTTTAACAAATCTATATAAAAAAATGCTAAGTTTCATAATTATGAAAAAAATTGATAGTTTTTTTTAGAAAGTCTTAATTGAACGCCATTCGCATTTCAGTTTGTTTATTGATCGTAGACTTTTTCGCCATTAATAAATGTTTCAATAACTTCTAAATCAGGCACTTTTTTTAAGTCAACTTGCATTAAGTCTTCATTTAAAACAATAAAGTCTGCAAATTTTCCGCTTTCTAAACTGCCTTTTTCATCTTCTTCAAAATTAGAATATGCTGCCCAAATGGTCATTCCGCGTAAAGCTTCTTCCCTACTTAAGGCATTTTGTGGTTGGAAACCACCTTTTGGATATGCATTTGTGTCTTGCCTGCTTACTGCTGCATAAAAGGTAAGCATCGGACTTACTTTTTCTACTGGAAAATCAGTGCCTAAAGGTAAAATTCCTACTTGATCAAGTAATTTTTTGTATGCGTACGCATTTTTAATTCGCTCGCTTCCTAATCTGTCTTCTGCCCAATACATATCGCTTGTTGCATGAGTAGGTTGAACAGAAGGAAGAATATTTTTACTGAAATATGAAAAATCGTCATTACCTAATACCTGTGCGTGCTCAACTCTCCAACGTCTATTTTCTTGGTTACCAATTAGTTTTTGATAGGTTTTTAAAACGCTTATATTGGCTGAGTCTCCAATGGCATGCGTATTCATTTGAAATTCTGTTTTGGCTATTCGTTTTGCTAATTTTGAAAACTCATCATGACCAATTACCATACTTCCAAAATGACCTTCGTGGTCAGAATAAGGTTCTTTTAATGCTGCACCACGCGAACCTAAAGCACCATCCGCATATACTTTAACAGAGCGCACATTTAAGCGTTCGGTTTTGTATGGTGGCTTAGATAAGTAATAATCTAAATCTGCTGCATTGTTACTCACCATTGCATACAGCCTAATTTTCATTTTGTCTTCTTGTTGTAAACGATCGATGGTTTCAATTACATTTCTGGATAAACCTGCATCAGAAATTGTGGTCAAACCATAAGATAAAGCAACTTTTTCTGCTTCAGTTAAAGCTTTTTCAATTACTTGTGAAGTTACTTCTGGAAAGCTTTCAAAAACCATTTGCATCGGGTTATCTATTAAAACTCCCGTTAATTCTCCTTTTTCATTTTTAAAAATTGCTCCACCAGAAACTTCTGTTTCTTCATCAATATTAGCCAATTCTAGTGCTTTAGTATTACACAACATAGCATGACCATCTATTCTTGATAAAGCTATTGGTGTGTCTGGAAAAAGCACATCTAAAGTATCTTTAGTAGGAAAATCTTGAGAAGGCCATTTGGTTTGATCCCAACCCCGACCAATGATGTATTTTTTGTTATTTTTCTGTTGAAAAGCTTGAATACGTTGTATAACTTCATCAAAACTTTTGAATCCTGTCAAATTTACTTGCTGCATTTGCATTCCTAAATTGTACAAATGTGCGTGTGCATCAATTAAACCAGGATATATAAATTGTCCTTTTTTTTGTTGATGATTTGATGATGAATACTGCGCTAAAATATCTTCATTGCTTCCTATTGCAAGAATTTTACCCTGATGTATCGCCATGGCTTCTTGAGTTGAAAAAGCTTGGTCTACACTATAAATTTGAGCTTGAGAAATAATAAGGTCTACTTCTTGTTTAGATGTACAAGAAATTAAAATGAATATAAAGGCTAATAATATTGATTTCAGGGAAATTCTTTTAAATGTCATTTGAAAATTTTGGTTTAAAGATATATTGTTTTAGGCGTATTGTGAATGATTACAGGAAAACTCATCAAGATCTTTGTAAATGTGATTCTAAAATAATGAAGAAAACAGAAAATTAATTTGTATTGAAACAAAAAAGCCAAATCAATTATGAGATGGCTTTTATGTAATAATGCTGAAATTATAAAAAACTAATTAATTTTTTCATAAGTAAGTGTTCTACCTGAAGATTTAACTACATCAAATTCAGTTTTATTGTTTCTAAATGTGATGGCAAAACTTTCGGTACTTTCTGAACCTGCCCGTCTTAGAGTTAAAACCATATCTTCTTCAATATTTTCCCACTCACCATTAAAAGTAGCGGCTAGAGAACAGTTATCAGGATCAGAACCTGCATATGTATCTTCTGAATACGAAAAATCTTGGTTAAATCTAAACTCTCTTCTTTGGTTACAAGGAATATCAGCTATTGGGGCATTATTTTCAATAATTTGAGTTAACTCCCAATTACCGCGTAAATCTCTTGATGCTTGCGAAATACTAACCCCATCATCATCGCTTGAACAAGAAAAGAATAATGAAATTAGTAAAATCGTGCTAAGTGTGTAAATTTTGTTTTTCATTGTAATTATTTTTATATGTTTAAAATGATAATCTAAAACGAACAGAAAGATATTGTTTTCTAATATATTTTCGGTATAAATCTACAAAAAACCCTTCCATTAAACAAATTAACAGAAGAACCTATTAACAAATTAAATTTTTCGTTGACTTCTCCTTCAACATGTAAAATTTAAACAACAGTTCCCACATTAGCCGCTCCATCGTCACTTTTTATTAAAACTTTTCTTGTTGAAGCTGCATCTCCTAGTTCAGTAGAATTTGTATTTGTATCCGTATCAGTTTTGTCTAGTTCTACTTCTTGGGTTTTTACATCCTTAGATTCGTCTTCATTAGCATTATCATTTGAAGTGTCCGTTTTGTGTTTTGCTTTACTGAGTTTTAATTTTCTTTATTTTCTGAATCAGTTTTGTTTTCTTCTTCCGTACTTTTTTCTTTAACTGGCTCTTTTTCATCTTTCTGCGCTTCTTTGTCAGCAGCTTCTTTATCTCTCGCTTTTTGTTGCTCTTCTAATTTTTTATTGAAAGTTTCAATGCGTTGGTCAAGCTCTTTCATGCGCTGATCCATTTCTTCCTGTTGTTTGTTGTTTTTTTCTAAGATTAATTCCAACTCTTTTTCTGCTTTTTCATTGGCGTTTGATGAGTCGGTTTCTTTAGATTTAGCTTCACTCACTTCATCTTGCTTTTTTGCATTTTCTTCTTTAGCTATCTGATTTTGCTTTTCAATTTCTTTACGCAATTCAAGAATTTGCTTAGTTAGTGCACCATTTTCAACATTATTGTTTGTTTTTTTTACTTGCTGCGTTGTTTCTTCATTGTACTTTTGATCAATTCCTTTTAGTATACGATCGATTAATTTCTCAAATTCTTCTGGAGTCATTTTTAAGTATTCTCCTTGATTTTCGAAACCTTTTTTGTTATACATACGCTCTAATTTTTCTACTTCTCGTAGTTCTTTAGAAACACGCTTTTTCTCTTCCAACAAATCAATTGCTTTTTCTGTATTGTTTTGCTCGTATGCTTTTTCAATTTCTTGGTTGAGTTCATTTAGCTCTTCCTGATATTCTTTAATCAAAGTACGAATTCGCTGATAATTTTTTTCATCTTCATCAGTCATTTCTTTATCTAAAGTATCTAGCTCAGTGGTTTGCTTTTCTGAAACTTCTTCTGGATTATCTGGTTTTTTACCAATTTGAATTTTAACTCCAAAATTATACATTACGTGCGTTTGTAATACATCTGGTCCAGTTGGGTTAGATACTTCTGCAGTAGATGTTGCCATTGCGCGAGCGCCGCCGGTAATTAAAAAGTTTCTTCCTAACGGAATATCTAATCCCAATCCTGCATTTGCAAAACCAGTACTCTGAGCTCCTAGACCGCCAACTCTTCCAACATAATCAGATTGTGCAGTTAAGTATCCTCCACCAAGAATTAGGTAAGGATTTACGCCACGACCATCGTTTAGTTTTGCTCTAAATTCTAAACCATACGTGCTTAATCGGTCTAAATCTGCTGTAATTTTTTCATCTTCTAAAGCTTGAAAATAATAAGCGCGAACACCTACAAAATCAGTAAAATCTACACCAAAATAACCACCAGCCATCCAAGCTTCGCGGTAAAATGAATTGGAATCGAAATCTACATAGGCTAAACTTGGCTCAAACACCCAGCTCCAGCCTTGAAAACCACCACTATATTTTTTTAAGTAAGCTTTGTCTAATTCAGATAGTTCTCCAGGCTTTCTACCGCCTAAATAAATTTGTAAGGCAGCCGAAGCGCCTAAATTTAAAGTTTCTTCTTTAGAATAATTAGTAGGGTTTACATCATAATCATTTTGATTTGCATCAGAAAGCAAATTATTGGCCGCATCTATATTAAAGCCCGTTGTTCTTCCTTCAAATAGCAAATTTATTCTATCGGAAAGTGCTAGACGTAAGCCTAAGCCAGCTCCGGCATAAATTTGTTCAAAATTAGTGTTGTTTAATTCAATATTTTGAATTCCCGTACCTAAAGTCATATACGGACTAAAAACACCATTAGAAAAATTAATTTTTAATTCTCCACCATATCTAGTAAGTGTTAGGTTTTGAGCTTCGAAGGTATTATTTGAAAAGTTAGAAAAACCAAATGAAGATAAATCGGTTTCCAAGTTATTAGAAGTTTGAAAAATACCGCTTAATTCAAGGTATTCTCCAAATCCAAAACCTACTTTTCCACCATATAGAAAGTCATTTGCCAGTCCAGATTGGTCATCCCACCAAACATATTCAGCTGTTGGCGTTAATGTAAAACTGATATCCTCTACTTGAGCAGATAAGGTTTGAAATAATAAAAATGGGAAAACTAGTAAAAGTCGTTTCATATGATTAAAATTGTTTTGAAGATTATTACACAATATGCAAATTTAAGTTCAATCTAGATTTAATTTTTGAATAAAATTGTGATAATATACTTTTTATTTGTGTAATTTATTAGAAATTTACAAAATGAAATTGGAAAAAATTATTTGGTTAAGTTTTTGTCTTTTGCTCTTTGCAAGTAATTACGGACAAACATCAGAAGGTGAAATTGTTATTTCTGAAGAAAAAATACAACAACTCGCTAACAAGCTTTACGAGCTTAAATTGAAGCGAAATCCAATAGAAAACACCATCACGAAAATTAATGATGAAGAATTAATAATCAGACGTTTAAACAATATTATTAAAACTGACACTTTAGATGTTAAAACACTCACCTATTTGATTGAAAATATATTGACTTCAACTGAAAAAGAAGAAGTTTCTTCTATAACAATCGATAGTTTAAACACAAGTCAATCTGATGTAAAAACAAAAACTACTAGAAGTATTAACAATGAAAAAACTTCCGAAACCAATCAAATTTTAGAAAGGTTGAGTTTTATTGAGAATCAATTGAAAGAGCTTAAATTTCAAAATAGCGAGCCAGTAATTGTTGAACAAAGCAGCGATAACACAACAAATGAAGAAGTTGTTGTTAAGAAATGGAAAGACAGAAATACCTCTAAAATATTAGCCCTACAAATTTTACAACAAAATGCATTAAGTAAAACCAATTCAAAATTAGACAGCTTATTGCAACTAAATGGAGCTTCGAGAAAAGACAGTTTAACCAAAAGGCAAACAGAAGTAACAAAAACAAATGCACCACAAAATAACAAAGAAATTGAATCGCTTAAAAACCAAATTTATTTATTGCATGCTAAACTAGATCGGGTTTTAGACGATAAAATAGAAAAAGATGCGGTTGAAAAAGTTGAAACTGCTTCCACCCTATCTGATACCGTTTATGCTGATAAAACCAAAGAAATAGATTCCGCTCAAGAAGCCTACGAAGCTAGAAAACGCAAATACGGTAGCTATTTTGAACAGATTTTCTTTGAAAACAACAGTACCAAAGTTAAAGAAGAATACCAAAATTTGATTTCCAATTTAGTTCAGCAATTGAATAATGAAACTAAAATTGATGTGCTGATTGCTGGATACGCTAGTAAAACAGGCAATGAAGATTATAATCAGCAAATATCTATGCAGCGAGCTTTGGCTTTAAAAATGAAATTAATGCAAGAAGGCATTGCTCCTGAACGAATACTTACCGATTATCGCGGCATAGACTACGATGCACAAAATTTAGCTGAAGCCAGAAGATTGGATATTAAATATGTAGTTAGAAAATAGATTTAAACCTTTACACTAGCTTTCATTTTCTCTACAATTTCAAAGGCTGCTGGGCAAATTGCCACATTTTTTAAGGTTAAATGCGATATTTGATGAAACTTTTTTCGATCTGTATGCGGGAATTCAGCACAGGCTTTAGGTCTTACTTCGTAAATTAAACATTTGTTGTCTTCTGCAAGAAATGAACAAGGTAAACTTTTTAAAACTAAATCATTTTCTTCATCTACTTGTAGATATTTATTTTCGAAATCTTTGGGTTTCATCTTCAAGAATTTGGCAATTCTATCTACATCTTTTCCAGTAAAAAGCGGACCTGTTGTTTTACAGCAATTGGCACATTCTAAGCAGTTTATTTCATTAAACGTCTCTTCATGCAAATCTTGCATAATCAAGTCTAAATTTTTAGGTGATTTCTTTCGTAACTTCGCGAAAAATTTTTTGTTGGCTTTGCGTTCTTTACTAGCTTTATCCGGTAAATTGTTCAATATATCTTGCATGTTGCAAAGATACAACAAGGCTTTAATTGTGAAACATGAATATTAAAAATGATGTTTTTGGAAATGCCATTGCAGATTATTTTGCTGCTCCAAATTCAGCTAAAATAACCGTACATTCTCCCGACTTTGAAGATGATGAAATTCCTGTTTCTTATCTTTTTAGACATTTTTCTGAAATGCCTAAAATAGAACAAAAAGCGCTTCAATTATGCAAAGGAAAAACACTTGATGTAGGTTGTGGAGCAGGTTCGCATAGCTTGTATTTACAAAAACAAGACTTGAATATCACTTCAATAGATACTTCATCTAAAGCCATACAAACCTGCTTAAAACGTGGAATTAAGCAAGCAAATATTATTGATTTTTTTAAATTAGAATTACAAAAATTTGACACTTTGCTTTTTTTAATGAATGGAATTGGCATTGTTGGAAAATTAGAAAATATGAATTCGTTTTTCGAAAAAATCAAAGAAGTTTTGAATCCCAATGGACAAGTTTTATTAGATTCTTCAGACTTGATGTATTTATATGAAGATGCAGAAGAAAATGTAAAAGATAGTCCGATTTATTATGGCGAAATGGAATACCAAACCAGTTACTTATCCTTTAAATCGAAACCCTTTAATTGGTTGTACATCGATTTTGAATCTTTAGCATTTTTAGCCGATTTACATGGTTTTAAAGCTGAAAAAATAATGAATGGTCCACATTACGATTATCTAGCAAGGATAACTTTTAATACAGATTAATATGAAAGATTTTAACATAACCTACACTTTAGAGAATTTACAAGAAGTAGCCCAAAAATGCATAGCAAATGCAGAATTTAAAAGCATGCTTTTCTATGGTGAAATGGGAGTTGGCAAAACTACATTAATCAAAGAAATAGTGAAACTACTTGGCAGTAAAGACGATGTGAGCAGCCCAACTTTTTCAATTGTAAACCAATACGAAACCGAAAACAATTCAATTTATCACTTTGATTTTTACCGCATTAACCACGAAGAAGAAGTCTATGATATTGGTTTCGAAGATTACTTTCAAAATACAAATGATTGGCAATTGATGGAATGGCCAGAGTTAATTCCGAATCTGTTACCCGAGCAATACACAAAAATTGTAATCAGTTTAGTATCAGCAGAAAAAAGAGCTTTGCAGCTAACAAATTGCAAATAAAGTTTGCCATGCTTAAAAATTCTTCTAAATTTAGCTTCGTTTATAACTATTCAAAATGAATAAACCCACAACTCCTTTTAGTAAAAGTGAATTATTACCACAGGAAGAAACCTTAGAAATTGAACGAATAAAAGGAGAATTGTTTATCGGTTTACCTAAAGAAACGGCGTATCAAGAAAAACGAGTTTGTTTAACGCCCGATGCCGTAAGCGCGTTAACTGCCAACGGACATCGTGTTTTAATTGAAAGTGGTGCCGGAAATCACGCTAATTTTACAGATCAAGAATACAGCGAAGCAGGTGCAGAAATTACAAAAGAAACGGCCAAAGTTTTTTCCTGCCCTATGATTTTAAAAGTTTCGCCACCAACGGTAGATGAAGTTAAGATGATTAATCCAAGATCGGTTTTAATTTCAACTTTACAATTAAAAACCCGTTCCAAAAGTTATTTTCAACAATTGGGTGAAAAACGCATTACAGCACTTGCATTTGAATTTATAAAAGATCCGTTTGGAAGTTATCCCGCAGTAGAAGCTTTAAGTGAAATTGCAGGACAATCTGCTGTTTTAATTGCATCAGAACTCATGGCAAATACTTCAAACGGGAATGGTTTAATGTTTGGAAACATCAGCGGTGTTCCGCCAACTGAAGTTGTAATTATAGGTGCCGGAACCGTTGGTTTTTATGCCGCTAAATCAGCAATTGGTTTAGGTGCTAATGTAAAGGTTTTTGATAGTTCAATTACCAAATTGAGAAAAATCCAAAAAGAATTACAGTCCAGTTTATACACTTCTACCCTACAGCCTAAAAATTTAATAAAAGCTTTAAAAAGAGCAGACGTCCTAATTGGTGCTGTTCGCGGAAAAAATAGATCGCCGATTATTATCACCGAAAATATGGTAGAAAAAATGAAACGCAATTCGGTTATTATTGATGTGAGCATAGATATGGGTGGTTGTGTTGAAACTTCAGAAATTACTACACACGACCAGCCAACGCAAACCAAACATGGCGTTATTCATTATGGAGTGCCAAATATTCCATCCCGATACGCAAGATCGGCTTCCATATCAATAAGTAATATTTTTACGCCTTATTTACTGCATATTGGTGAAGAAGGTGGTTTGGAAAATACGCTTCGTTTTGATTCTGGCTTACGAAATGGTTTGTATTGCTATCATGGCGTAACTACCAACAAATCTGTGGCAGATTGGTTTGATTTGTCTTACCGGGATCCAAACTTATTGATATTTTAAGCCAGATTCAATTTTAATTCTTCTTGAATAAGTATTTTTGCCCACTTACGGAAAATCTCCAGAAATTTAATTCATTAAAATGAAATTTGTACATCGTCTTGCCTATTATTCCTTTGGATTGGTTATTGGTATTGTTTTTTTACTTTTTTTCTTATCCGGGAAAAAAACTTCTTGCAACTACGGTTTAGATGCTAGAGTGAAGAAAAATATCAGAATTAAGGAACGTCAAATTTCAGAAGAAGCACTTCGCCAATTTCAAGATACGCAAATTGATACAGCTAGTATTTCTGCGCTACTAAGCAATGGAAATGTGGATTTTAAGAAAAGTAATACCAAGCTGGATTCTTGTAAAGTCTATTACATTGAAGGCAGCTATAAAAAGGAGAACCTAGCCATGTTGTTTGAAAATTGTGACTCTATTGCACGCGTTCAAAAGCTAACTGTAATTGATGAATAGATAGTTAAAGTGAACCGAATAACTTAAGTGTTTCATATCGAGTTGTACTTTTTTTGTATATTGAAATCCAAATTCAATATATGAGGTATTATTACTTAATTATTATCGGAATTTTATTCAGTTGTTCTCCATCACCAACTTCAGAAACAAATGAAGCCAATCTTGCAGAAAATCAATATAAATCTATAACATTAGATTTAGAAGGAATAAAAAAACGCGGCAAATTAAGAGCCCTAACTACCTATAGCGGAACTTCTTACTTTCTATACAAAGGCAAAGCAATGGGCTTTGAATACGAATTATTGGAGCGACTTTGTAAAAAATTAGACGTTGGATTAGAAATGGTTATTGCCCAAGATGAAAATGAATTGATTGAAATGTTAGATCGTGGTGAAGGAGATTTAATTGCCTACGGTTACACTATTTTAAACGAAAGAAAAAATAAAATAAACTTTACAGAACCTTTGTATTTGGCTAATCAGGTTCTTGTACAAAGAAAGCCAGCAAATTGGAGAAGAATGAAATTGCATCAGATTAAAGAGCAAATGATAACTGATCCAATTCAACTTATAGATGATACGGTTTCAGTAAAAAAGAACTCTTCTTATGCCGCCCGACTTGAAAATTTGAATCAAGAATTAGGTGGAAATATTGTTATAGATACCATTGCAGGAACTTTAACCACAGAAGAAATTATTAAAAAAGTAGCAGATGGCGAATTAAAATACACGGTAGTAGATCAAAATATAGGATACATCAATGCTAGCTTCTACCCTATTTTAGATGTGTCTACTAAAATCAGTTTTTCTCAACAAATTGCTTGGGGAGTTAGAAAAAGTTCTCCAGAATTACTTGCTGAAGTAAATGAATGGATTAGAGATTTCACCAAAACCGTAGATTATCATGTTATTTACAACAAATACTATAAAAACAAGAGACGTTATAAGGCAAGAGTAAAAAGTGAATTTTATAGCATAAGCGATAATAAAATTAGTCCTTATGATGATTTGATTAAAAAATATGCTGAAGAAATTGGATGGGATTGGCGTTTAGTAGCATCCATTGCTTATCAAGAATCTCAATTTAAACCCCAATCTGAATCTTGGGCTGGTGCACAAGGACTCATGCAAATTATGCCAGCTACAGCAGAAGCTTTAAATATTGTAGATCCAAGTGACCCTAATGAAAGCTTGCGTGGTGGTTCAGCTTACTTACAAGAAGTTTGGGGAAAACATGAAGATATTACCGATTCTATACAACGCATTAAATTTACCTTAGCTTCATATAATTGTGGTTATGCTCATTTAAAAGATGCTCAACGTATTGCAAAACGTAAAAATTTAAGTCCAAATATTTGGGATGATAATGTAGAGCTTGCCATTTTAGATTTAGCAAGTCCAGAATATTACAATAGTAAAGGAATTAGATATGGCTATGTGCGCGGAACAGAACCTTACAATTATGTAAGACAAATTTTTGACCGCTATGACCATTACAAGACCTTTATTAAAAGATAATTTAACCTATTATTTGATAATGCGTACCTAACTTTTTTAAAAACCTTCATCTTAAAAGCTAATTTATTAGTTTTACAATTAATTTACATATAGAAGTGAGCCACTCAATAAATTACCTTATGAAACAATCTTTTTCTTTCTTACTATTAATTTTTCTTTTCTCCTTCACCATACAGACAAAGGCACAACAACTAGAAAAAGTATTGCCTAAAGGAACTAGCGATGAAGAAAAAAGTTTAATTTCAGATTTTCAGTTTAAAAGCAATACGGCGAGTTCTGCACCAAGTTCACCAGTTAGAACTGCTGCTGAATGGGAAGAAATTGAATATTTAGTTATACGTTGGACTAATTCATTTCAAAATATTCTTTTGCAAATTGTTGAAGCTGCTGTTCAAGAATGCAAAGTATTGATTACTACACAAAATCAGAGTTTGGTTTCATCTTATCTATCTTCAAATGGTATAGATATGTCTCAAGTTGAATTTTTAGATACCCCAAGCAATTCAATTTGGATTAGAGATTATGCTGGAAATACAGTATATACTAACGATGTAGGAGATTTAGCATTGGTAGATTGGATTTACAACCGCCCAAGACCAGATGACAACGAAATGCCTGTAGCTCATGCTAATTTTACCAACGTACCGCTTTTTAGGACCAATTCGGGTACAGATGATTTGGTAAATACTGGAGGTAATTTTATGTCTGATGGCATGGGTACTGCTTTTGCATCTAAATTAATATTAGAAGAAAATCAAGTTGGTAATCCGTATGGTGTTACTTCGAAAACAGCATCTGAGATTGATGACATTATGTTTGAATATCAAGGAATTACCAATTATATTAAATTTGACCAAACACCTTTCGATCCGATTGATCATATTGATATGCACATGAAACTATTGGATGAACAAACCATTTTGGTGAGTAAATATCCAGACGGAATTGCTGATGGTCCGCAAATTGAAGCGAATATTAATTACCTTACTTCCAATTTTCAAACTCCCTTTGGTACAGATTACAAAATTGAGTGGATTGATGCCCCACCAAGTACTTCAGGATTATATCCAGATACGGGCGGATATTATAGAACTTATACCAATTCTGTTTTTGTAAATGAAACAGTGATTGTTCCTACTTACAGACCAGAAGTAGATGTAGATGCACTTGCACTTTATGAAGAATTATTACCAGGATATAATATTGTAGGTATTGATGTAGATAATTCAGAAGAGCTTTTAATTGCACTAAGTGGAGCAATACATTGTATAACGCACAGCATCGGAGTTTCTGATCCACTTTTAATCATTCACGAACCTGTTGAAGAAGCGAATACCAATTTAGCTATTCCAGTAAATGCTTCTATTAAACACAATTCAGACATTAGCGAAGCAAAAGTGTTTTGGAGAGAAACGGGTGATACCGATTTTGAAGAAACACCTATGAGTTTTAATACAGATGATAATTGGGCTACTACTTTATCTGTGCCTTCAAGTGCTTCGACTATAGAATATTATATTTGGGCTGAAGCCAATTCGGGCAAAACCATGACTAGACCCATGGTAGCTCCAGAGGGATTTTGGACATTTGATATCGCCAATCTATCTCTTGAAGATTGGGCTGAAAAAAATATAATTGGCCCTTATCCTAATCCTGCTAAAAACAAAGTTTCGTTTAAGCTGAAAGCCATTTCTGGTGAAGTAGATATTGAAGTACACAATTTGCAAGGTCAAAAGCTATTTGAAAATACAATTCAAAATGCTGATGGAAAAATCACGCTAAACCTAAAGCCTGAATGGTCGGGGACTTTGCTTGTTTCTTTTTCTGGTGAATTTGGTAGAATAATTAAAAAAGTAATAAAAATTTAGTTCAGATACCTAAACCTTATTTTCATTATTTATATTCGGTTTAATTTCATTTTGTCATTTCATAAAGACTGATTCCTAAAGCTTGAGCAACATTTATACTTGAGTTTTTACCAAATTGATTGATGTGTATTGCTTGCTGGCAAATAGACAATGCATCTTCGGGTATTCCAGTATTTTCGTTGCCTAAAATGAGTAGTGTTTTTTCAAAATGCTTCATGCTTTGTAAAGAAACACTGTTCTTTGTTAGTTCTAATGCTAGTATATGAAAATTCATTTCCTTCAAATTTTGTATTTCATCTTCAAGAGAATCAATCACTTTAAATTGAATATTTTCATTTGAATTTCTAGCAGTTCTTTTAAAACGATTGCTCTCTAGAAAAGAAGCATTATTTTTTGAAAGTAAAATTTGTTTTACTCCAAATGCTTCAGCATTTCTAGAAATCATTCCTAAATTGGCAGGACTGGAAATAAAGGTACAAGAAACTATAATTTGTTTTTTGTGTTTTGCTAGCGGAGTATTATTGTGTTCAAGTTGTTGCATTGTTATTTAGTAAATCTAAAACTCTCTAGAAATCGCTCTGCTTGCCTATCAATTTTGCCGAAATAATACATGTAATATACACGGTTATTCCTTATAACTGCTTTGCCTTCTGCTTTGGCAGTTGGTATCTGTTTAGCTAATTTGGGATTTGGTTGATAAGAAAAAAACAAAGCCTTGGAACCTTGCAATTTTGTTTGATTGATAAATCCAGGAACAAAATCAGCTTCATATAAAAAGTTATCAATATCAGATTTTACAATCTCTAGAAGTTCTTCAGTAGTATATTCAGAAACTATTTTTTCATCCAATTCAAAATATTCAACAGAAAAAACCTTGTAATCTCCAAATGTTGATCTTATTAAATGAAACTCTTGAATTAAATCACTTTCTTCATCTATTTTTCGATTAGAAATATGATGAAAAGGTTTGCTTGGATATGCAGCAACAAATTTGCCCATTCTTGAAGCATATTCACCATCGGTAGTTTTAAATAAATCCTTAGAGGCTTGATCGTTGCACCCAAGCAGCAAAAAAACAAATATGTATATTGGTATGAATGTCTTCATTACTGTGACTATAAAAAATTACATGAATCGATAACTGAAAATTAAAGCTAAACTACGATAGTCTGAATTTCTTGAAACGTATTTGGTGAGTAAGTCTCTGTTAATTTGATACCGCAATTCTAAACTCATTGTCTCATTAAACTTGAAGCCTGCTCCTACTAATGGATTAAGAGCTGACTTGATATCTAGAATAGCTTCTATATTTCCAGTTATTTCAGAATTAAAATCAATATCTTGAGACAGGCCTAAGTTGATAAAAATGGGCTGACTTTTGTTTAAAAACATATAATACCTCACTCCAAAATTAAGTTCTATAGACTGGTAATCTACTTCTCGGTAGGAATCTAAAAAATCTGGTTCCACACTTACTCTTGATGAGTAATACTGGTATGCCGGTTCAAAAATCAGAGACCATTTTTTATTGTTGAAGGGCAAAATATATTCAACTTCAAGACCTAGTCTAAAAGTGTATTCAGCATCGAATTCGGTTTTACTTTTTACATTTCTACCCGATTCAGTGCTTAGACTTGCCATTTGTACACCTGGATTTATTGAAACAAAAAACGCCTTTTTAGCTTTCTTTGCAACATAATTTTTATTTGAAACTTCAAAACATGAATTGTAATTGCTTACCAGTTTAACCAAAGTTTTTTGTCTGTATTTTATATTTTTTAAAGAATACTTTTTTAGATTTTCACAATCTAATTTTAGTAACAGTTGTTGCCTAAATCTGTTGTTTTCTAAAATTTCACTGTTGTTATTTACATATTTTTTATAAACCAATTGTTCGATACCACTTTCGCTAGTTTCAATAAAGTATCTAATAAGTTTATCGCTAGAAAATTTATATAAATTAGCTTCACCTTCAACTAAGGTTTTTAAGAATAGATGTTTGCTTTCGAAATTAGCTGGTTTTTCTTTGCTTAATTTTTCAATTCGATGCTCTGAAACATCAATTTGAACCAGACTTGATTTGTATTTTGAAGCATTAAATATTTCAAAAAGAAGTACACTTTCGGGAAATATTTTTTGTTCTACACTATTTTCATCTTTTTTGAAAATGAAGTAGTTTGGATTAAAATTCCAATCATAATCCTTTATTAATCCATGTATTGTGTCCTGTTTTTTGTTTACAAAATAGGCTTCTTTAAATAAGTTTTGACCAAAAATACTTGGTGCTGAAAAAACAAAAAG
The DNA here is from genome assembly GCF_014640195.1 of Psychroflexus planctonicus. Lineage (GTDB taxonomy): Bacteria > Bacteroidota > Bacteroidia > Flavobacteriales > Flavobacteriaceae > Psychroflexus > Psychroflexus planctonicus. The sequence goes on along the minus strand of NZ_BMGM01000002.1, from coordinate 126,385 downwards.
TAAAAAAATGATAAGTTTTTGCATACAGATAAATTGGCTAGTAAAAATAATATTTTACCCTGAAATGAAACGTTTAGCAATTAAAAATATATAAATGATTTTGAGTGATTATTATTCCTTTTTCTTGTTAGAATTTTTATGTAGCTGAAAATATTTACTATCATTAGCAATTTACATATCAAATTAATGAAGCAAAAAAAATTATCTATTATTGAAAGAGCCTTTGAAATTAAAGGATTCGAAGATATTTACAACTTATTAAATCAAGATTTTACAATTTCAGGAAAAGCCAGAAGTACTTTTAAAAATTATATTAATTGTGTAGCACAAGTTGCATTATTTTTTGAAGTTTCCCCAGAAAAACTGAGTCAGAAACAGATAAATGATTTTCTATTTTATTGCAAAAACGCACATGCATCGCCTTCAGAAAGTTTTTTTAAGCATGTAATATATGGTTTAAGAGCCATGTATAAATTAATTGATGAGAATTCTATTTCAATTCATCTCCCCATAATAAAGCAAAATAGAAGTCTGCCAGTGGTATTAAATCATCAAGAAGTAAAGCAACTTATAGCTTCACCTAAGTGTCTTCGAAAACGTTTAATTATAGCTTGCTTATATGGTTGTGGCTTACGAAGCTACGAGTTGTGTAACTTAAAATTAGCTCATGTAGACTTTATGCGAAAATGCGTTTTAATTACCAAACAAAAAGGAAAACTTGACCGCTATGTTCCTTTAGGTGAAATGCTTTCTCGTGGTTTACAAAAATACATACAGCTTTATGAACCTGAAGAATTTTTATTTAATAGTGGGGAAATTAATACAGAAGTAGCAAAACCAATAACTACGGGAGCTATACATCGTATTATTTTTAAAAGCAAGAATAATGTAAAAACTTCTAAAAAAATAACCGCTCATGTTCTCAGGCATACTTACGCTACACATTTATTGGAGTCTGGTTTAAATATCATTGCGTTAAAAGAGCTTTTGGGTCACGCTAGAATAGAGTCCACGTTAATATATTTACACGTAACTGATTCTGGAAGTTCTAAAAAAATTAGTCCTTTAGATAAACTTTATAGTGCAATTTAATCTAAGTTCTTCTTAAGCCATTAGTTCTTAGTTATTCGCTTTTAGGTTCGCTTTTAGATTCATAATACCACACGAAAGGATTCGTGCGGTAGCAGGGTATATTCGTTCATTGTTTTTATGAGTTCGGTGACAATGAACAGCCTATTGTTGTGAACAGTGATACAATTTATTTAGATGTAAATTGCTCATAGAGTTTTGTTTAAATAGGTTTGCTTTGCAAAAAACAACATTGATTTACGAAGTAGATAAAAATTAGGGATAATCATAACTTATCAAATGAAGAGAAAACTTTATTCAAATAGAAGCATAATTTTAATTGTTTTCATTTGCTTTTGGGCCAGCATCAGCATTGCCCAAATTAAACTTAGTAGCTGGAATATACAACATATGGGCAAATCCAAAAATGATGAACGCATTGCTTATATGGCCGATTTACTAAAGGATTTTGATGTTGTTGCTTTACAAGAAGTAGTCGCTGGGCCTGGTGGATCAAAAGCTGTTGCTCGATTAGCAGATAAACTAAATAGAAAAGGAGCGAAGTGGGATTATACAATTAGTAATCCTACACAAAGTTCACCTTACGGTAGCGAGCGCTATGCCTATTTGTGGAAAACGAGTACAATTCAAATTATAGGTAAGGCCTGGTTAGATCAAAACTTTGTGAATGAAATTGAACGAGAACCCTTTTTGATGCGCATTCAATATAAAGGTGAAGTGGTTACCTTGGTTAGTTTTCATGCGGTGCCTAAGGGTAAACAGCCAGAAACAGAAATTAAGTATTTTAAACAATACCCTAAATTATATCCTGATGACCAATTGATTTTCCTTGGTGATTTTAATGTTCCTACTTCGCATAGTGTTTTTAATCCTTTGAAAAAGATGAATTATCTCCCTGTAATGGCTCAGCAAAAAACGTCTTTAAGAACCAAATGCATACAAAATGATTGCTTGGCTTCATCTTATGATCACATCTTCTTGAATCCTGAAATAATTCAAGTTTTAGATTGTGGAGTACTTCATTTTTACTTGGATTTTAATGATTTAAAAGAAGCTAGGCGTATTTCAGACCATATTCCTGTTTGGTTTGAAGTTGATTTTTAGAAATGGGGTTTTAGCTATTAGCTTTTAGATTTATATTACCGAAAGGATTCGTGCGGTAGCGATGGGATTAACTCTAAGGTATGTGCGAAGTTCATCAATTTCTTTAAACGCTCCATGTGTTTCATTAAACCGTTATTATTTAGTCCTGGCTGTTTTCGGAGGTAGGATTCGAACTCAATGCACATTTTATAGTCTAATTCTTTTACATAAATATTAGAGCGCTTTTTAAGTCTTAAAAAATCCTTGAAATATTTCTTGGTTGTTTTGTAATTTTTGAGTGTTCCATATGCTAAAACATCTTCCATTTTCGCATCATGGTAATCGAATAAACCTAACATGGTTTCTTCAATTGCTTCTTCGTTGGTGAACTCGTTTTTAAAATTCTCGAGTGAAAAAAATCTATTGGTTCGTTCAAATTCGAGTAGAATTTGCTCAATCTTATCTATTGCTTCGTAAATTTTCTGATTGATGTGTTTAGCTTCAGGCGATCTGCCCAAAGCTCTAAAAGATTCGTTGCACCATAAATCTATAGGTACTCTTGTGTTTAAACTGATTTCTTTTCGTCTAGATCCGAGTTTAGCTCTGAGGTACAAAGGAGCTGTGTTGTCGATTGTTTTAGAAAGTCTAATCCAAAATAAGTAAGAAAAATTGCTAGTTTTCATCGTGATTGCAATTAAATGAGACAAACATTTAAAAACAATCTGCATTAAAATAGGTAACCAAACCGAAGTCCAAATATAAGTAATTATTGTCAAAGATACTAGCCTGCAATGGATTAGCCTTTTTTTAGGGTAACCGAAAAGGTAACCAGCGGTAGGTAAAATATGGTTTTATTTGGTTTTCCTAGAAACAAAAAAGCCTTGAAAATCAACTATTTAGTAAAATTTAGTTGTATTTGCAAGGCTAAAAGTCGGGGTGGCAGGATTCGAACCTGCGACCTCCTGCTCCCAAAGCAGAAGAAATACCCATTGTTTACTACATTTTATTATCTGTTTATATCATATAGTTTTGAATATGTGATGATTATAGAATGTTTGTTACCATGTACTATTAGTTTACTTCCTTATTTATTCACAAATAATTCACAAAAAATTTTAAGCAGTTTATTTCTAAACTTTTTGAAATTCTGTGATATAAATAAAAAAATCATTTAAAAATATGAATTCAATTACTCTAAACTTAGAACTTAACAAAAGTCATAAAAACAAACGTGGACTTCATAGTATCCGACTTTTTATTTATAACTCATTCACAAAAGAAAGATATTATTTTAGAACGCCATTCAAGTTGTCAAAAGCGGATTTTGAAAACTCTTGGATAAAAAATAAGTCTGCTGCTAAACATAGAAATATGAACTTAGAAATGTCAAAATTCTTAGACAAAGTAGATAATTGTATTCTCAAAATGAAAAACTTTGATAAAGATGAGTTTAAAGAACTTTTCTATGGCTCTGGTGGTAAAAAAAATCTCAAATATTACTACAATAAGAAAATTAATGATTTTAAGGATATTGGCAGCTACGGAACAGCTCAAACATATTTAAATTCACAAAAATTTTTAAAAAAATATAATAATGATAAAGAATTAGATTTTAATCAGATTAATTCAAAGTGGCTATTTAAATTTGATAAGTATTGTACTGAAAATGGATTACTTTCAGTTAGTTCTCTTGGCATATATCTAAGACCTTTAAGAACTATATTTAATCTTGCTATTCATGAAGGGGTTATTCCAAAAGAAAAGTATCCTTTTGGAAGATTTGGCTATACGATACCTCAAGCAGAAAACAAAAAAAAAGCATTGACTAAGAGTCAAGTACAACAGCTCTTCGATATTAGACCTAAAAGTACTGCACAGAAAATGGCAAAGGACTTCTGGTTCTTTTCATACCTCACAAATGGACTTAATTTAAAAGATATAATAATGATAAAAAATAGAGACTTAAAAGATGATTATTTTTTATATGAAAGAAAAAAAACACAATATAATGTAAAGAAAAGATTTACATCAAAAATATACCTCACAGATTTTACTAAATCAGTACTTAACCAATATGGAAATCCTGACCCAAACAAGCCTGACGATTTTGTTTTTAATATTTTAAATCGGAACATGAGTAATGAAGAACAGTACAAGAAAAAAAAGGATTTTAATCGAAGAATTAATCGACATTTTTCCAAATTAGTTGAGATGTCTGATATAGATGAAAAGGTTTCATTTTACTGGGCTAGACATTCTTTTGCAACCATTTCAATTCTAAATGGTGTTCGTTTAGAAGCAGTAAGTAAAAAACTTAATCACACTTCGCTCGAAACAACAATGCTATATTTTAAAGGTTTTGAAGAAGAAACTTACCAAAAAATTAATAGTAAAATTTTAGAGTTTTCAAATCAGGAAGATGATGATAAACTAAGTAATTTACAAAGTAGTCTATCTATTAAGTAGTAAGTGACGCCTAAAAAGACTTAGTAAAACTTTTATTTTTAAAATATTAAATGAAAAATATGAAAAAAAATAAAACTTTTTTAAAAAAAATCATATAACTATAAAAGAGATAGTTATGGAAAATATAAGTTTTAATGATTTACCCGAAAAAATAGGAGAAATACTTAATTATGTACAAAAGTTAGAAGAAAAAATAGACAGACTAGGAACTGTGAAAGATGTTAAGCATCATTTTGATGCACAGGAAGCTGCAGACTTTCTAGGTATAAAAATAAAAACTTTATACAACTTAAAAGATAAAAATGAAATTGCATACTGCAAGCCAGCAAAAAAACTTTACTTTTTAAAAGAAGACTTAATGGATTATTTGAAAAATTCACGTTGTCAGAGTAGATAGGATAGTCAATTTCTTAATGTTGTATTGTATGTAAGAAAACTAAAATTTCATTTATAAGCAGATAATTCATACTACACTTTTAGTAAACCTTTTAATTTTTGTAACTGTATTATAATGAATTCCAACAATTTTTGCAACTTCAACATTCTTATAGCCTTTTTCGATTAGGCCTAAAGCCTTTTTGTTTTTGGGTTTATTCAGAAATTGTTGCAGATTTTCTTTACTTCCTTTCAATCTTCCTTTATAAACCCCTTTTGCTTTAGCAATGGCTATTCCTTCAAGCTGACGCTCTCGAATCAGCTTTCTTTCCATTTCAGCAACAACGCCTAAGATTGAAATTACCATTTTGGAAATATCATTTATACTTCCATCTTCATTTAATGTTTGCAATCCTTGTTTGAAAAAATTAATATTTACTCTTTTATTATTAAAGTAAGCTATAGTGTTTAAAATATCAATTAGGTTTCGTCCTAACCTATCAATTTGGTGAACTGTAAGACTAAGCGAATTGTCTTTTTCAACTAAGTCTTTGATTCTTTTTCCTCCAACACGGTCAAAAAATGGGATTGCACCTGAGCACTTATCTTCAATTAATAAATCATAATTTTCGGAATCAATTGATTGTCTCTCGGAATTTTGTTCAACTGTACTTATTCTGACATATAATATTTTCATTTTATCATGTTTTTAGATTTATAGTACCTCTACCCTATTTTTGTGAGTTATCGGGCATAGAATTATAATTTTTCATCATCTTTTTAAATTTTAAGATTCACAATTTTAAGTGTACTCTAAAATTGTGATTTTAGAGTGTTCTTGTATCTTCTTATCTACCTGCTTGATGTATACATTTATTTACAAGCATATTTTTTATTTCACTAGAAATAGAAAATACAAAAGGATGTTGGTTTTGCTTGTACAAAAAATAGCGAAGATTTTTGTAGATTCATTAAAATTACTACTCATCTATTTCAATTAGTTGTTTTTTCACTAAATCAATTTCAACCTTGATATCTTTTCTCAATCCTTCATCATCATTTTCAGAGTCAAATACGATGGGTCTTATAAATTTCATGACCAAAGCATGCGATATCACTAGTCCAATCGCTGCCTTAGAATCATAATTTACGTAAGTCCAAATGAAGTAGTATATAACAGCTATAAAAAGCCCAAAGAAGAAATTGCTTATCAAAAATTGAACGATTTTTAACATCACTAAAACTATTTGCAAAACTGTTTTATCTTCTTTTTCTTCCATGCTCATTTAAGTTTATATTTCATTACTTGTTTTATTTTTTACAAGAATTCAGCAACTAAATTTCTGAATTTGACCGATTCTTTATAGACATTTTTAAAATCAGAATTTTTAAAAATACTCTCATCTAATTTTTCTCCTAAATCATTGTAAGAACAAGCAAAATTTAAATCTTGATGGAATTTGATAAACTTTTCAAATTCAGTACTTGGCCAAATTGAGTAATAATAAAAGTAACTTTCATTAATTTCATTCGTTCCAAAATATAACTCATCAAAGTTTTCAAAATCAGAGTTATTTTTGATATCAATTAAGAATTTCTCGAGTTTGACATCATAATTATTTGCATCAACACTTCTCAGTTTATTAGTTGCTTCTACTTTTACGTATTTTAATGTGTTCATGTAATTGGATTTTAGCATTCACTGTTTCTAAAATCAAAGCCTAACCACGCTCGGTTATTTAATTCATTTACAGTCATATCAATAAATTTACGAGTTCCTCTCACGCAGAATGTTACATTTTCAGGTTCTTCGACGTCATCCCCTTTTAAGTATAATAGTACTTCGTGGAATTTTTGTTTAGCAATATCAAATTCCCTTTGGTTTGGGACTCGGTAGATGAATATATCGCTCTGAAAATCAGGAATATGAATGTTGTACCGTTGAGTATATATCTCGCACAGACTAACGATTTTTTTCAAACCATAGATATTAAACTTTTCCTTTCTTCTTTCATCACCTCTTTCTATATCCTCAAATTCTCGATAAACAAATCGTTTAATATCTTCATATTCAGCATGCTTAAATTCTACATCTTTGAGCACATCAATAGTTTTTGAACAAAATAAAGAAAGCTTTTCACTGTCTAAAATGGTTTTTTCGATAATTTTTTTCGCTAATGAGATATTGACGTTTACATTTTTTTCTTGCTCGTTTAGTAAACTTAAAACAGTTTCTAAATCATTTCGAGTGTATATTTTTTTTGTCATATCCTACTTTTTTGTGATAAATTATCTTATTTTTAGTACTATTATTACATTTTTTGCATAAATAAGAGAAAAATATCAGTATTCATTAAAATTTTAATTTTATTTAGGTCCTTTACTTTAATTTTTATAAAATGGAAGTAGTATGAACAAAGAAATTAAGCAAAATACAATCATATAGCTACATTTATTTAATGTAAACAGCTAAGTGATTTTTAAAAACTACTAAAAGTGTGTAAAGGTCTAGTGAAACGTAGGCTTTAAATATTTTGCTAGGGGATAGTATTTTATAGTGGTACTTTAAAGGTATAATCTGAATTGAAAAAAAATAACATAAATCTACTTAAAAGTAAAAATTCATTTAAGAGAATGTTTAAAATAGTACTAAATTGTTTTAAATACCCGTTGTGCATTATAATTTAGATAAGAAAGTTGTTCATTGACTTACAAATAAGTCGTATATTTATTTGAATATCAAACAATTAAATACTATGAACAACTTTGAAACAAATTACAATAAAATTTTAAAAGTTTTAAAGGGAATTACAAATAAAGAGCAGTTTCTAAGACAAAACAGACAACCAAAACTAAAAGATATTGAGTTAATCGCTATAAACTTAACTTCTGAATATTTAAGTTTTGATAGTGAATGTCAGTTATTTAGAATACTTCCAGAATTTTTAAAACACAAAATAAAACGCTCGGTTTACAATAGGAGAAAACGAAAATTATTTTTTGCTATTGATTTTTTAAGAAACGAGATTTGTGAAAAACTTATTGAATTTGAAAATTATTTTGTAGTAGATAGTATGCCTTTAGAGGTTGTTAAATTATCAAGAAGCAACAGCAGTAAAATCTGCAAAGAAGATTTTTTCAGTGCTCCAAACAGAGGTTTTTGTGCAAGTCAAAACATGCATTTCTACGGCTATAAAATCCATGCTGTATGTTCCGTTGAAGGTGTTTTTAAAAGTTTTGATATTAGCAAAGCTTCTGTGCATGATATCCATTATTTAAAGGATTTAAAAAACCAATTTAGTGATTGTGTTATTTTGGGTGATAAAGGATATTTAAGTGCTGATTATCAATTAGATTTGTTTGAGAGCAAACGAATTAAACTAGAAGTTCCAATGCGAAAAAATCAAGATAATTATAAGAAACAAGCTTACATTTTTAAAAAGAAAAGAAAGCGAATTGAAACCTTATTTTCTCAACTATGTGACCAGTTCATGATACGTAGAAATTATGCAAAAACTTTTGATGGATTTAAAACTAGAATACTTTCAAAATTAACAGCTTTAACTCTCATTCAATACATCAATAAATTTATCTTTAATAGAAATATTAACAATTTAAAAATTAACATTGTTTAAATGCACAACGGGTTTTAAATATTTAAATTATTGTTTAATGATTTAATCTATGTTCCATTCATTAGATTCATCGTTATCAAAAGCTTGGCGGTAAAAATCATCATTCATGCTACCATAATATGAATCTTTTTGTTGTTGAAGTCTAAAATTGTTATCTCTTTCTGCATCTTTCCACATATTTTTTAAAAAAGCGCCTACTGACGTATTTTCTAATATACCTAATGTTTTTTTTATAGTAAATATTTCTTGATAAGGTTCAACATTACCACCAATATAAATTGTATTAGATTCAAGGTCATTTAAGTACACAACTTCTTTTAAACCGAATGGCTCTAATAGACTGATTATTGATTTTAAGTCTTTAGTGTCCACATTTTCACCAATTTTTATATTAAGCTTTTCTGGTATATCTTCAAATGATATTTCGCCTAAATCGAAAATTGAAATAGTTTTTGCTACACTATCTAAATCTTCACCACTTAAAACTGTAACAGGTATATCAAAAAGTAAAAAAATTCTGTGTAAAAAATCAAAGTTTTTACATTTATCGTAAATAATAATATTTGACTTTGGTTTAAAGGTTTTAAAACGTTCTATTAACGATAATTTTATATTTTCCATTATTAGTACAATTTTTACAAAATTTTTTTTAACTTTTGCAATGTACAATATTTTAAAGTATAACAAGAATATGCTTTATAAGACCATACATATAGAGTATTGCAAATTTAACTTTTAAATTATACAAAACCCTAGTATATATGCAACGCATATACCTATATAGATTTTTACCTTTTAGAATCTTTATATATAGTTAAAGAAAAATCTATCATTAGTATGCGATTTAAGAATGTTTAATCATAATAATTAAAAATAAGCTTAATTATACTATTTTGTGACTTTAACAATAAATTTATTTTTAAAATCATAATGATAGTTGATGATATCCCCAGAAATGATTAAACCTATTGCTCTTTCAATTATATCATAATGAACAACAAACCATTCTCTTGGGGTTATTCTGTTATTATTTTTATCATAAATGTCAATTTGTAATTGAGCTGGTTTAAAGAATCGATGTATTAAGTTTTCAAATTTTTGGGTATTTACATTTACACATTTAAAGCTTGATATAAGCTCTACATCTGCGTTTAAATAGGTTGCTTCTTTACTAGCGTTTATTAGTCTTTTTTGAACTGGAACGGTTGAAAAACCTATTTTATAAAGGTTCTTGATTTTACTTATTTCTGGGTGGTTTGACTTTGATTTTAATACATAAATCCAACCTGTTTCTTGGTCTTCGGTATCTAACTGTTCTGCGTTTGTAAATAATTCTTTTTCACTGTCTTTTTCTAAATCGGTTACGATACGACCACCTTTGTATAATTGCTTGCCTAATGAGCGATAAAACATATTGCTATATGTACCATTGTCGAAAACTGTTCTTGTACGTACGTCTTTTCTGGTTCTTTCGCCAAATTCTCTAACGGCTTCTGAAATATCTCCTACTTCCAAATAAAGCATTACCCCGTCTAATATGTAGAATTTACCTTCAATTAAATTCTTTTCTACATTTTTAAAAGGTTTTAAACTTCTTAAACCTAGCTTTAATTCTTTATGCACTTTTTTGAATAGCTTATCGTATTTCTCAAATTCACTATCTGACATCGGTTTTCGTTGCGCTACAAAATCTGCTTCCTTTTTTTCTTTTGGTGTATGTTTAAAATCAAAGATGCTTTCATCTACATCGTCTTCATCAAGTATTCCTAAATCATCATTTAGGATATCGTCTATTGATTCAGGTTTTTTAGGTTCAAATAGTAGGTTATGTCGGTCTGCATCTTTTAATTGAAACTTCTTTTTATCATTTTCTCTAAACCCTTTTAAACGCATGTATAAACGCATTTCTGTTATGCCATTACCTTGTTCCGGTTCACGGTTGTGTTCATCTATAAATGCATTGACTTCTTCAAAGGATTCTAACAAACGTGTATCTGCTGTTTTTACTTGTGATGATGTGTTATTTTCATCTAGAATACCTAAATCATCATCTTCAAAAATATCGTCTATGCTTAATTTCTTTTTAGGCATTTTTGTTTCGTTTGCGTTTTAATTCTTTGATAAAAATAACAGCTTCTGCCATTCTTTTTTCTTTTGGGTCTAATGATTTTATGTCTGGATTTTTACCTGTTTTTTGTACCCAAGCTTTAATTTTAGGCCATAAAACTATTGCTTCATCTTCCGTCATTTGAATTCTAGATGCATCAATGGTTTCCTGAATGGTTCTCAGTACTTTTGTGGTTACTGATTTTGATAGAATTTCGAAAGCTTTTTGAAATGGATTGATGCTATCTATTAAATCGATATGAATATCGTCTATATTGACAAAGGTATCTGCCATTTTGATGAATTTACGATTGCCTTGTTCTTCAATAGTACCGTTTTTTATAACTGAATCTGTAACGATGTGTTGCCTTACTTCTTCTATTTCATCATCTGATAAATCAGGATAAGTTTCTTTAATGATTTTTGGAATTAAAACCTGATTGATGACTTCTGGCTCGATGTTTTCGCTTGGCATTGCCTTTAGCATATCATTATCTTGCAAAATCTTTGCTTTCAAATCGTTTAAATCAGATTCAATTATCTGACTTACCTTAGCGGTTGATGGTTCTTTAAAGCCCCTTATTTTAATGGTGCTTTCATCTTCATTTACTTGATGTCCACTTGCATTTCCTTCTTCATATTCGTTTTCATCATCTTCACTATATTTTGCTTTGAACTTAAAATTAGGTGCTAATACTTGTTCCATTAACAACGAAGCGGTTATGGCCTTCAACATATTATTTACAGAGATTTTTACTTCATCATCTTGTGCATCGGGTTGAGCGATTAGGTTGGTGAATTGTGCATGTGTTTTATTTTCACTATCTCTTGTTGCTCTACCAATTATCTGAATGATTTCAGTTAATGAACCCCTGTAACCCACCGTTAAAGCTTGCTCGCAATAAGGCCAATCAAAGCCTTCTTTTGCCATACCTAAAGCAATAATCATATCAATATCTTCTGCTGATTTGATATTACGTAAATAGTTTTGAATTTTATCTCTTGCTTTTTGGTCGTCATTTACTAAGTCTGCTATTTTAATGAGCTTTCCTGTCTTGCTTGACTTTACATACAGAACTCCTGTTACAGGGTCTTGGTATTCTAATTCTCCAATAGTTTCAAGGATTCTGTTTACTTCTTCAAATTTATCTTTGGTCGATTCTCCTGAATTGACACTAGGAATATGAATGATGGTTTTTTTGTTTTCATCTAATATTTCATGAATAGCCGATGTGTATTTACGTTGGTAAAAATGATAACCTATCCCTAATGATTTTAGGTATTCATATCCATTTAATTGTTCGTAGTAATCGTATTTTACTTTGATGAATTTAGCTTCTGTTTCGGGCAATAAAATCGGTACGCTGTCTCCCCTAAAATATGAACCTGTCATAGCTACAATATGAGCAGTTGACTTTGCCATTATGGTATTTAAAACGCTTCCTAAGCGATTAGTGCCTTCGGCAGATACGTGATGAAATTCATCTATGGCAATTACGGTATTATTGAATTCTTTTTCTTCTATGGCATCAAATGCAAAACGAAGTGTGGCATGGGTGCAAATTAGAATTTCTTCATTGCTGTTCATAAAATTAATGAAGGCATCTACTTTTGATTTTTCACTACCTGGTGTACATAAGTTGTATTTAGGATTGGGATTCCAATCTTCGAAAAAACCAAACTTTTTCAGCTCAGTAGGTGCAAATGAACTGCCTATAGAACGTTCAGGAACGGCTACAATTACTTTTTTTAAGCCTTGTTCCCTTAGTTTGTCTAAACCTATAAACATCAATGCTCTTGACTTACCCGATGCTGGTGGCGCTTTTATTAATAGGTATTGCGCTGACCTAGCTTCATAAGCTCGCTCCTGCATTTCACGCATACCCATTGCGTTGGTTTTCTTACTTTTTCCTGTTTGTTTGTAGGTTACGTTTACTAAGTCTGGCATGGTGTGTTTTTGAAAAGTTTATCTAATTATATATGTAGTATATCTAATCTTTTTATTCGTTAATTACTGTATATCATAACTTTAAATAAAAGTTTGTCTAAAAGTTTAACTAATAAAAATTGCTAATGTCTATTTTAGTTAAACCATAATTATGTTGTTTTTATTTTCATCTGTTTATATTTATTGTTTTTCAGTTGTCAGATGCGACACGTATAATCATTCTCTTGTGTGTAGAAAATTTGTACATGCGTGTTTCATTTATTCTTGAATCCAGCATTTTATTTATCAAACTTTTAAAAATAAACAAAAACAATTATATTTCTGAAAATGAATGGTTTATGATTTTTATTTTTCATTTTATTTTTCGTTTATTTTTTTTTGAACATAAATCCCGTCTAAGTCTCGACTATAGTTTAATAAAATATATAAACTAAATCGCATACCCATCGATATACTCATCTGGGTAAACGATTTTATAATTTCTAAAGTTTATGTTGTTAAACTTTAATATACAGAGTTGTATTTCTGGTTTGTATGGTAAGTATTGGAATGGTCTGTTTGGTTCAAAAATAATTCTGTAATTTGGTTGATAATCTTTTGACTTTGAGTTTATGCCGTATGCTCTTATCACACTATAATTTGGTAGTATTCGATTAGATTGCATAAAATGTATCACTCTACTTACAGTAGTTTTACTAGTAAGCATACCTTTTTCTTTCATAAAATCTATACTATCACCAAAATCCATCAAATGCTTAGTATTACCCACTAAATCAAAACAATTATTATCGTCTAAATCTACAACTGCTTCGCATATTATGTATGAACGATTACAGTGTGACACGCCCCACCAATGTGCATTTTCTATAAAGGAATCCCAAAAGTAATAACCATCACCAAGCCATGAATTTCTCCAATTGCAATGGAAAGGACCATCGTTTTCCACTTCATCTGGATTTTCTTTATTTTCTAGTGTTTGATAAATCTTTGTGTTTTCCAAACTTTTACTCTTTGATTACTTGCGTATTATCTTTAAGTGGCTTCTCTAATGCTGATAGATTTAAAGTAGGTAACATGATTTGGGGTATGTTAGCTTGATTTGTAACCATGCTTACATATGCACGCATATAAGGGAATAAAATAGCGATGCTGTTTCGGTAGAAAAAATCGGGCACATCATCGATACTGTTTACATCATCAAATTTAAAAACACCTACACACTTAACTTGTACAAAAGGTGCTGTGTCTTTTTCTTTTGAAGAAAAAGCTGAAAAAATAAAAGATAAAATATATTTTTTTTCATTTACTATAAACTTACCACTAGGATTAAAATCTACAAATAAATTTTCACTAGTTCGTTGATTCATAACGATATGAACTTCATTGAAATAATATTTTTCTATTGAGAAACTTGCTCTTTTTGTGTTTTCCATGCTTTACATTTTAGATAAAAAAAATCCGAACTAAAGTTCGGATTTTCAAAGTTATTAATCAAGTTTTCTGGAGGTAAATTATTCTGAAATTTACCAACATCTATTAATTGCTTAGATACTTCAATAAAGGTTTCTACGCTTGGGCTTTCAACTTTATCGTATTTTTTAGTTTTTTCCCAATCTTCCTTTACTTGTTCTGGTGATGTATTTTCGAAATACATCTTCAATCTTTCAAGTATAGTTTCCATTTTATTTTGTTTATTGAGCCTAACTCAGGATGCAAATGTAGTATATAAAGCTTGTTTAACAAAAGATTTAAATATTATTTAATAGACTTGACTCTGTCTTGCTTATTTCTACACAAATCTTGCTTAATTCATATAAACAACTGTAAAACAATATTTTACGTTCTTAATTATTACCTTGCTTATTTTAAAATACATCTTGCTTAATCTATTTTAATTCATTTTCACAGAGGAACATTAGTGTCCCCCTGTGCTATTTCACTTTCTTTTTCCTGGTCTTTTTCTGCTTCCCACCACGGCGGGCAGGTTGAAACAAGGTGTCTTTAGCTATCATCTTTTCGTACTCCTTAAACAAATACTCTAAACGCTCGGTGTCGTTTTGGAAGGGTTGTAGGCGGTAGCAACGCTCTACGGCTTCGTCTAGGTCTTTGTGGGCTTGGCGTAAGCCTTTGGGCATTTTATCGGGGTCGTACAGCTCTGCCATGGTTTTTTCGGGATGCTTTTCTCGTTCTTCCAAAACCGCATATACATTTTCTTCGATATTGGCTTTTTTGACTTTACTTATTTCGGGGAATGGGAAGGTGTTATAGCAAAGCTGAGAAGAATATCTTAGTCTTGACTCTAACCTTCCCGCTACTGCTTTCACCCAAACCATATGCATATTCGATGATATTATGCCAAAAAGCCAAGGTTCTGCATCATATATAACAAAAGCAGAATTTGAAACTATCCAGTTTTTATCTAAGAAACCAATAGGAATATAATTTCTACGTTCAGATGAAACACTTGGTATAATTACTGACGAACTTTTTTTATATCTAATTTCACCAAATTTGTGAGGAATACTTGCTAGTTTTTGAGTTTGTTTTTTCTTGCTATTTAATCTCATTTTTTTGCAACTATCCAATCTCATAGCTATTTCATTAATCTCCCCAGCTTCTTTAATATCATCATCCGTTAACCATAAACAATATCTATAATTCCCCTTAATGAACTCATTTGCACCAATATATTTTTTTATGTATTTTAATATTTGATTATTATTTTTATATTCTTCAAACTCTGTATCGCTTATTATTAAAGCACCTCCATCTTTTGGTGCATTCCCTAAGCAGATTTCAGGAATATTTGATAAAGGACTATATCTGTTTGTTATCACTAAATCTTTAGAATCAGTTAAATATGGACTAATGTTTTGTACATACTTATAACCTATATCTGAATATAAAACTTTTGAGCCATTAAAAGAATTGCTTAAGCCTATTATAACTACAGAAACACCTGCATTTCCCTTTGCATTATTATTCCACTTAAATGATTGATGCGCAAAAAATATAGCCAATTTTTTCTCTAGTAAATGAGGCCATAATAAGCTTACCTGAGTGCCTTGACAAATTGAGTTGGTAGATACGAAAGCTAACTTAGAGTTGGAATCCTTTAAAAAGTTAGAACCTTTAATAAACCAGCAAGTTATATAATCTAAATCTTTATAATTTTTTTTCCCTTGAAATACAAAATCCATATCTTCTTGTTGTTTGGTATCTCTTAAACTTCTACCCAAATAAGGTGGATTCCCTAACAAATAAATTTCATCATCTTTATGTTTAGGGCAAACGTCTTCCCAATCGACACGAGTGGCGTTGGCGTGTGTTATGTTTCCTGAAGCTTTTAAAGGTAAAATGGGGTTGGATTTACCGAGTTCGAGTTGGTTTTCAAAATATTTGTTCATTTGGTGTTCTGCCAGCCATAGTGATAATTTGGCAATTTCATGGGCAAAGTCATCTATCTCTATGCCATAGAATTGGGTGAGCTGTATGTTGGAATAAATAAAGCTTTGTTGGGGTTCGGTCTCTAATAAGGCTTGCCAGATTTCAATTTCTAGTTTGCGTAATTCTTTATAAGCAATAATCAGGAAATTACCACTCCCACAAGCGGGGTCGAATATTTTAAGCTTGCTGATGCGGTCTAGTAGTTTCCTTAGCTTTTTAGAGTTGCCTTTGGCTTTTTCTAATTCTTCGTATAAGTCGTCTAGAAACAAAGGTTTTATCACCTTCATAATATTGGGTACAGAGGTGTAGTGCATCCCTAAATTTCCCCGTTGGTCTGGATTCACAACTGCCTGAATCATGGACCCAAAAATATCGGGGTTGATGTGACTCCAATCTAACTCACCACTTTCTTCGAGTATATTTCTAGCTTCTTTATTGAATTTTGGAATGCTAATCACATCTTGAAACAATCCCCCATTGACATAAGGAAATTGGCTGATATAGCTCGCTTGCTTGCTATTGTCTTTGGTGTTTAAGGCTTTGAATAGTTTGTCTAAATACAAGTGTACATCGCTCCCGTCTTTTTGGGTGTGTTGCATTAGTGTATTGGTAAACATGCCTTCTATGGGGAAGATATCGGTATCTTCTGCAAAAAAGCAAAATAGCAAACGTGAGAAAAATAGGTTGAGTTCTCTTACTCCGTTTTCTAGTATTTCAGGATTTTCTTCAATTAAAATATCATACAACTTTGCCATACGGTAGGAAGCTTTTCTATCGGCTTCGTTTTCGTTACTGGCGGTATAGACTTCTTGTCCTGCCCAAGGCAAGAAAAATGTATGATTTTTAGGTAAGTCTTTTATGCTGACCTGCAAGTTTTTATTGGTGCGTGTATCTTTAGCGGCAATCTCTTTATAGTTGGTAATGATAATAAAGCGTGGGTTATGCTTTAGGTTTTCATCCTTGCTATAATCGTCCACCAATGCCATTAGGTTATCGCTTTCTACTTCTTTAAAAAAGAGTTTCTTTTTGTAGAGGATTTCATCTTTATTTTTGGCTAGGTTGAAATCTCCTTTTTGAAGCCTGGTAATGGAAGTTTTGGAAATGCCGTAGGCACGTAATAAGTCGTATATAAAACGTTCTGTATTGAAGTTGTTAACGAGTTCTTGTACTTTATCGTGAATTTCGGTTGATGTCATAATCTGTAATGGCTTGTTGCTTCAAATTTAGGATTTTTAGCTTTATACAATCGTTTTGTTAATTTACATCTGTTTTTAAAATTCTAAATTAAATTATTTCTGTAAAACCCAAAAGCTGCATCTATTAGTAATGCTCTATCCAAATAACTATTAAATTCTTCACATGATGTTTCTGGAAGAAGACCACACGAATAACAAGACGCAAGGTTTAGTCCGCCTACACCTTGACCTTCGGAATGATAACAGATTGGGTCAGAAGCACAATCTTTAGCTCGTGCTAAAGAAGAATATAATATTTTAGAAAACCTTTCAGGTTTTGCCTGAGAGACTAAGCCACCAAAACTTCCTTCTGCTCCAGCCATGGTATAAATCAATACACCTTGCATATCGTTTTCATTTACATAAAGCCTTTCTGCGAGAGATGTTGCTGGATAACCAGTTAAAAATTCTAACTCTTTAATCAAAATATGAGAAAATGTATGTATAAATAGAAAAGTAGTTAAATATTCTAAATTGTTTAGCATTTTAAGCTTTTCTTCGGAAGGTGTGAAAGTGGAAATTTCTATATTATTTTTTAATGCATCAATTCTTTTTTTGAAAGATTCATGTTTCGAACAACTTTTAAACCAATTACTAATCTTTTCCTTATCAAAATCAATAAATATTCCCTCTCCAAAGCTTTCTATTCCAGGTAATAATTTGGTATTTTTTCCTTTTGAAGTTGTGTATTTAGCTTTAACAGCGTGTTGGCTTACAGGAATGTAATCTTCCATCGTTTTGTTAGCAAACAGGTCTTTGTCAATTGGGTCTTGACGACTATAACCTGTTTGAACTGATGTTAACTTTAACCTATTAACTTTTAGTAATTTGCTGATACCAAAATTGACTAACTCATTTGAATTTACTTGCTCAAAAACAAGGTTTTTATCGTCAGGACTTTCGTTAGTTACTAAATACTGATATTCTCTTAGTCTGTAATCAACTTCTTTAATGAAATTCTGATTATCAGGAAACATAACTTCTTCAATCTGACTTATTGTAAGTTGAAGCTGTTCATTATTTATCTTTGCTTGGATTTTTTCAGATGAAAATTCAGCATCTTCATAAAGAGTTTTGATTTTATCCTTAATATTTTTTTTGATTTCGAGAGTAGGTAAGTACAAACTGTTAGTTATTAAAGGGTAGTAAACGCTATTACTTGTGCGAATAACAGCTTTAAACATTACTTTTTGTACTTTTCCCTTAACATCTAAAACTGGATTTCCTTCAGCATCAACAATGGTTTTAATTTCTCCGTTTTGGTTGAAATCTGGAACACGTAATCCCATTAAACCAATCAAAGATTGCTGTTTAGCATTCGTTTTGCAGTCAGGATTTTTACACTGTATTCTAACTCCTGTAAAGTCTGGATTCCGTCCATCTTTGATATATTTTAAATCTTGTTTATTACAACACTTTCCGTTAAAAACAATTTTCTTCTGACCATTTTCATCTTTTTCTCTGGTTAAATTTGTCCAATTGTGCCACGGAATGTCCTTAATATTTCCATTAGGTGCTGTCATAATAAACCTAACTTGCTCTAAAACATAGTATCTTCTCTTTTCTTTATTCTTTTTTGCTTTTTGATAACATTTATAACATTTTGGAGGCGTAAAAGCGTCATCTAATTTATTTCTATCCTTACTGTGAAAACCGATTTTCCAACCTTTGTACCAATCATCAATATGCTTAATACTATTACATTTATTACAATACATCCATTTAGGGAAATATTCAGCATCAACTATATGGTTTTTTAGTTTTGGTAAAGAAGTATTATAAAACGCAGAATAATTCGCAGGAACTTTAACTATTTGATTTAAGTCTGGAAAATAGAATTTTAATCGTTTTAATAAACGGTCATCATTAATACTTTCGTTTTCCTGAACTTCAATTTTCTCTTTTTCAATTAGGAAGAAATATTTCCATTTATCAAAATCCTTTATCATTAAAGCTCCATCAATTGTTTCAATTATTGAACCAACTCCCCCATATGAACTAATTAATTTTCTTGTTTGTAATTCTGTGTATTTAGCCATTTTTTCTAATGTTTGGTAGTCCAACTCTAATAAAGGAATTTGTATCTATTTCTCTCATTGATTGCATAACAGACCATAAATCATCATTGTCAAAACTTTTTTCTGCTGGTTTTACAAGTAAACCAATTTCTGTGTTTGTAGCTTCATAATTTTTTAAATCATGATTTTCTATCTGCTCTAACCAATCATCAGAAAGCACCTTTAGCTTATTTTCAAATAATTGATAAACTTTAGAATCAGTTGAATATCGTTTCTTGATATCAGTTTTTAAACCATCTAACATTTCAGGTTGAAAATATTGAGCAGAATTATTTGATGCCATTCCTATAACTTTATGCCTAACATAAGTTATCATTATACTTGCCAGCATTTTTTCAAGTGTGTTTTCTGTAAAAGGTGTTAAGCTAACCGGTTCTACACTTTTGTAAAATGCTTGATGAAAAGGAATAAAATGTTCAAAATGAGATTTATCTCTTGCTCTATTTGCATCCAACAAATCAATAACTAAACCTTTATATTTTCTACCAACTCTACTTGAAGCCTGAATATATTCTGCCACATTTTTAGGTTGGCTATTTATAAGCATTACGTTAAATCTTTCAATGTCAATTCCTACGGAAATCATATTAGTCGCTAAAACTAAATCAATTATTCCTGATTTTACATAGGTATTTCCATTTGGATATTTTTGTATGGTCTCTTTATTAAAAGTGTTTTCTTCTAATCGTTTTAAAGTTTGTTTGATTTTTGTACTATCAATTCTACTTGTCAACTCTTCATCACGATTGTATAAATATTCGTAATTAAAGCGATTATTTGGATTGTCTCCATATAACTTCTTTTGTAAAGCAGAAGTAAAAGTTGAAATTTCATCTCCAACCTTATTATGAATCTTACCTACATCTTTTAAGCTATTATAATATGAAATAAGCGTCCAATACTTGTCAAATATTTCATAGTCATTTACCCCATTTAAAATCAATTCTTTATAAACTTCTAATCGAGCCACAAACAAATTGGCAAACATTTGAAGTTGCGTGTCAATTGATGATTTTCCTGTTGGAATAAAACCAATATATCTTCTTGTACTCTTTGTTGTTGATACTTTTGCAAAAAAGCTATCTGAAGAACTCAAACCTGAAGGTGGAAAAACATTTACAATTTTATCATTGCCATACAATGCTTTTATTTGTTCATTTGTATTTCGAGTTGTTGCAGTTGATGAAATTATTTTTGGTTTTCTGCCATTTTTAGAGCATAGTATTTCAATAACACTCTCAAAAATTCCTGTAATTGTGCCTAAAGGACCAGTTAGAAGGTGTAATTCATCTTGAATAATTAAATCTGGTGGTAAACTTTCGTTTAGTGAGTTGAAAAAACTGTTTCCTCTTGCTTTCCATGCTAACATTGCAAATTTATCTACTGTTCCAAAAAGTAGAGTCGGCGGTTTTTCATATAGCATTTCATCAACTACCTGAATAGGAAGTTTATTATGGAAATGACATTTTTTGTTTACGCACCTTATTTTAAACTTTGTGTCCTTTTTCTTTCCTTCAATTTTAAAACCAAATATCCAATTATTGAGTTCGTTTTTAGTTATGAGCTTTGTGCCACACCAAGAACAAGAGCTAACCTGAAACACGTTTTTGTTATCAGGAATTCCATCTTTTTTATTGCACTCTTCATTAATGTCTTCAACTTTTTCCTCTGCTTCTTTTAAAGAATTTGGGGTAGAAGACATACCTACCCACATTCCTATTGTTATTGGTTCTTCTCTTAATTCTTGTTCAAATTGCGTTCTTAAAAACTCTAAGGAAACAATTAATCTTGAAGCTCTTTCAAATTGCTGGGCTGTAAGTAATCTCAGCGTGTAACGCATTATTACTGAAGTTCCTTCATACCCTGTTTTATTCATTAACCTGCGATAAATTATTGTAAAAGCACCAACAGCTAAATACGCTTCGGTTTTTCCACCACCTGTTGGAAACCATATTAAGTCAACAATTTTATTTCTTGCATCAGATTTTAAGTCTGTAATGCTATCAATATTTAAAAGTAGAAAGGCTAATTGAAACGGTCTATATTTAGGTTTTCCAAAAGATAGTTTATCGAAATTATAGTTTTTGAAATAGTCAATACTATTGTAATCAATAGTTGTATCTAATTCTTTTAAATCTTTTTCTTTACCAGAAAAATTATCATCATTTGATATTATAATTTGAATTAGCATAGCTGAATTTGCTAATTGAAAAGCTCTGAAAATTTTATCGTATTTTAGTAACTCAATGTTTAATTTTAACCTGTTAAGATTGAAATCTAAGTTTTTGAAAATATGGTTTTCAATTTCTTTATTTGATGAGCTGATTTTCTTTTGCTCTGAAATCCAATTTCTATATAGATTGACAAAAGTTTTTAATCTTTCGATTATTTCAGTTTTGTTTTCATTTGAGAAATGTGAAAGACTATAAATGTCTAAGCTTTTATTAAGTAAATGAAAATCATTTAGATTGTCTTTAAAATCTTCTTCCGAAAAACTGTTTTTCGTGTTTTTTACATCATATTGTGGTAAGAATGAAGTTTGGATAGTTTCCTTGGTTTTTTCCCAAACAACAGAGCAGTTGTGACCAATCCCATAACTTAATTTGTCCTTGTACAAGTAATTTAATACTTCTGCTTCTTTATCTAAAGGATTCAGTTCAATGTAAGATTTATAAGGGCTTAATTTTTTGAGGATAACTTTAATTTTGGTTTGGAAAATACATTTTTGGTTTAAAAGTTCTTTTGCATTTGAAAATTGATTCGATGGATGTTTATCTGATGTGTTTGCCAATTGTATTTTAACATATGTACAATTTGGATTTTGTTTTATATGGTATGTCTTTAAAGTGTAAGAAGCTTTTAAATAATTGCTTGTTTTCTTTTTTAGATTTCGCTCAAAAATTGTTTTAGGTTTAAAAATGTCTGAAATAGATATTTTCTCGTTTATAACAATGTTTTCTCGTTTCCAAGTTCTACCAATTAGCTTTTCAAAGATGTGGAATATCGGTGGAAGTGAGCTGTCTTTAAAACTATCTGACTTTTTGAAATCATCAAATTGGACAAATTCTTCTGTTCTAGGTGACCGACTTTTACCTTGTAACTTTCGTTTTAAAATCATATAACCATCTTCGTAGTTTATAATTTTTTTGAAAGGAAATGAAGGATGATTGTTAAACTCATCAAAATCCCTTTTAGATACTTTTATTTTTATATCACTTGCTACTTGAGAATATAGACCAAAACTAAATTCAACATCAAGTTCTTTAACTCCATTTTCAATACAAAAAGTTAAACCAATATTAGATGGGAAAAATGTATTTTGAGATATTTTCAACTCATCATCTTTATTGTCGCCTTTATTGCTGGTTGTAAAGCTTTTATCTGTTGGTTCTTTTTCTTCAATTTCAACTTTTAAAGCATCTTCATTATCAGATTCCGTTTCGTTTGCGACTTCACTTTCAGCAGTATCTTTTTTTATTTGTTCTGGAAATAAAACACCTGTATAATATCTTTGTAAAGGATAATCTGATATTATTTCTTCACTTTTATCTTTTTCGGTTACGAAAATATCTGAACCAGGTCCCAAAAGGCCTTTTTTAATTCTTTCTTGAAAAATATCTCGTGCTATATTATCGTGATTATTGCTCATAATCAATTGCTTTTATTACTTTAATGGTTCTTTCTTTTGCGTTTTGGTCAACAAATTTTTGAATTTGTTTTGTTGTAAACTGCTTTAACAGTTTCCCTTTTCTTTTATGTTTGATGTAATCTGATATTTCTGAACTGAACTTCCTACCTAATGATTTCATTATACGATTGTAACCTATTCTGTGTTTAAAAATATCATTATAATTGTGGTTCAATTTATCAGAGTTTATTGTTTTTTTAATTACAGATAAATCTTTTTTCCTTTGAGGAAATTTCACGTCACTTTCTGGTCTAATCCAGTTATTAAGAGTTAGTGCGTTTTTAATTGATAGACCGTTTTTTAAAAGAAGTTCATGTAATTCATTCAATGAATTATGCTCTTTGTAAAATAATTCCAGTTCTGACTTCCATAATTTGGAAAACTCTTCTATTTTAGTGAATTCTCCATTAATATCGAATTCTAAAGCTACTTGGTATAGTTCTTCTTTAGAAGAATTATCGTAAACTCTAATTTTGTCTCCCGTTTTAAGGTTTTTAACTTTCTCAAAACGTTCTTTTTGGTTTATTTTTAATAACACAGTTTTATTTTCGTCTAATTCTAATTTTTCTATGTCATTTTCAAAAGTTAATTCTCTTATAATATTTGTTGTAAAATTTTCGCAATAGTCAGGGCTTATTTTAGCTTCTTCATCTTGACTAAAAAGTCTTTTTATTAGTTCATCAATGTTTTCTTTTTGTTCTATTTCTTTAAATGAAACATCAGATATTGCCTTTCTGTCAGTACTTTTTAGTTCGTGAAATGTTTCCCTGTTCAACTTAGTGTCACAATTATTGAAATGTGTTTCTTCTTGTGGATATAGGATAACATTAATTTTATTAGAATTATACATCATTGACTTTAAGTGATTATATCCAAAAAAACCTAAAAAGACTATTGTTTTGTTTTTAACAGTTAAAGAATTGAACTCTTTAAAAGAAATAACATTTTTTACTTTATGAGAATTAATTTCTTCTTTCCAAATTTCCAAATATTCTTTAGGCACAATTAAATAGTCTATTTTCTGATATTCTTCAATCTTTTTAAATTTATAATGTGCTGTTTTTTTAGAGTTAATTAATACTAAAAATTTATCTAATATTTCATTCCAAACATCATCATAGTCATATTCTCCAATATCTGATAATATAGTTTCTACAATGTCTTCGCCTTCTTTTTCAAAGTAAATTAAAGCATTATCAAGTTGTGTGAGTAGTCTACTGTTAGGTGAAGGAATTATTATTGGTAATATGTTCCGCACATATTTGTACAGCTCATTTAAGCTAATTCCATAGTCTTTTTCAATTTTTTGAATTAAGATATTGAATTCATTTAAAGCGATTGTAAACGCTTCATTATTAACTATTACTTTGTTGATTGGGTAAGTAGTAAAGTAATTGAAGTAGTCTAATTCAGATAATGTCCATTTCCATTTTTTTAAGTTTGGAATTACATTAGTATTTAAGTCTGTACTTCCAATTAACAAGCAATTCACTATTCTTCCATTGTTTAAATCTTCCGTAATCTCAAGATAACTTTCTCTGTATTTGTTTTCTCCAATGAAAGTTATATTTCGTATCATGATTTCTTGAGTTAAAATGTGTTTTCGAACAGTCTCATAATCATTGACTATATAAATCATTGGGTCAATTGGAATGTTATCTGACTGAATGCCAGATTTTGTTATATATTGAAAAGGAAAGGCCTTGTGAATTGGTTTTTTTTCTAATTTATATTCTTTCAGTTCCTTTACAATACTTTTATCAGTTACAATAATAGATTTATATTTAAATTGTGACGGTACTTCTTTATTAACACCAACTACATATTTTTTGAAAAAAGTTCGATACGAGCTAAATGTTTTATGAATCTTCGTAGAACTTGCACTAGCATAGGTCTTTATATAATTTTTTAAGTTGCTTACAGGCACATTTGGGTATCTCGTATTGGCTTTATCTTTCTTTATTAATACTGCTTTTCTTTCATTTATTCTTTCTATTACAAACCTATTCTTTCCTCTTTGCAAAGTATCACCTTTATTAAACACAGTTGAATCATCGATGAAATTGTCTATAAAGTTATAAAAAGCAATAATAAAAATTGCTGGAATGTAAAATTGAGATTTGGTTTCTTTATCTGGGATATAGATTAATGTGTTGTTATTTTCATCTCTAATCGTTTGATAAATTAAATAAGAATTTATCATTTCAAATTTATCAAATCCTAAATCTGTAATATTAAAGTTTCTCTTTAATTTTCTTTCGGAAAATTCAATAAGAACTTCTAAATATTTATAAATACCATCCATGATGTTTAAATAAATCTTAAAATTAAGACTTTAGGTTTAGATATAATAATCCATAGCATTGTTTTATTCTATTTGTAAGTTTTTAGTCCATATATTATTGCTACGAATTTGCGTATATTT
Source organism: Psychroflexus planctonicus (assembly GCF_014640195.1). Lineage (GTDB taxonomy): Bacteria > Bacteroidota > Bacteroidia > Flavobacteriales > Flavobacteriaceae > Psychroflexus > Psychroflexus planctonicus. The sequence continues at coordinate 100,810 of NZ_BMGM01000002.1, read as the reverse complement.
TTATAAGTCAGATAATTTTGTGTTCTTGTCTATTAATAACCATTCAGTCCATTGCCAATATGGAAAATGCGGATTTAAATCAAGTCCATTCTCTAATATTATTTTTTTTCTCAAACCGCTGAATGAATAAGTTTCTCCAGTATCATCCATTTTTAAACATTTACTGCCTTTTCTGTAAATAGTAGCAATTTTTTCCATTCCTTTAATTTCGCTTAATGGTATGTACTTTACCTTTTGACCAACTTTAATTTTTTCTTCCTGGAATAGTTTTGTTATGTATCTACCTTTTCTTTTTTTACCTGTGTCTTTTAGCGAATCAAATTCATTTACAAGAAAGTTTCTTGCAATAAATTCATTTTCATCGTCTTGAAAATAATCAAATGTTAAAACATTAATCTGAAGCCCATTACCAGCAAGATACTTACATATTCTTTCGGTAATTAAGTCAATAGAAGAACCAACAATATAGATTTTTTGGTTTTCATTGATTTCAATATCTTCTTCGTAGTCATCAAATTTTTCAGACATTAATTCCGAAACACTTTTTTCAATTCCGTTTTTAGTTAGAATATCATTTATTCCATCTTCATCAAGCGTATTTATCCAAGAAGCATAATCTAAAACTTGAGCTGTAACTTCTCTTGTTGTTAAACCTCGTTTAAGTTCTAAAACAATTAAATCTCCATTTTCGTCAATTGCTAATAAGTCAATTTCTTTTCCATGGTCCGTTAAAATTTTAGAGCCGATAAGAATCGCATCAGGTAGAACGATAGAAATATCTTCTTCTATCCATTTATGAATTCGGTCTTCGTAGTCTAGGTTATTTGAGTTGATTTCGACTAATTTATTACTTTCAACTTTCCAAAGTTTTGTTTTATCCATTTAATTTTCAAAATTATGTCCAACGTTTAATATAAAGGTAAATATATTTATAAACCATAATTTGAGGACAGGACAATTTAATTAATATCATAAAAACAGTTATTTAATAATTTAGTTATTCTGGTGTTAATAAAGGATATTTTTTACGATGCTAATGCTTTCGAAACTATATAATACTTGGTGAGAAGTATTGTTCGTTTTCTTCTTCCTGGCATGTATCGATTTCGTCATAGAATTTAAAAGCTAGTTTTTCTGCTCTCTGTAAATAGTCATTTCAATCTATTTTGATAGGTTTTTAATTTTTATAGTACGTAAAAATGACTTTTTAAGCTTAATTCCCATTAATTGGTGTTTATGGATGATAATATTAGATTTTAAATGTATGAAATTAATGTAAAATGTGGAAATTTAATTTGGGGTTAGGTATTAGCCATTAGCTTTTAAATTGCTATAATGATTAACAAATGGCTCCAATATGACTAACGGATATTACGACCGTTAAAGTGCTAGTTCTAACCTTTTCATGTAGCTAATAATCTATTTATTGTATTAAGACCACCAACCCAAATTCACTGATTCAGGGTCTTCGGTAACTTGCTCAATAAATTTAGCATCAGTATACTTAAATATAATGCCTTCCCTTTCATTATTTGATAAATATGGTGTGGGACTAATTTTGCAAATAGCATAATTATAAGAGCCAATGTCAATTTTATCTAAAAGTTTTATTTCTGATATTCTTGTTATCCCAACTAATTCTGTGTATTGCTGTTTAGTTGGTTTTGTAGCTCCTTTTTGAACAAAGATGTATTGCCCACTTTGTTTTTCTTTTTTTATATAATAGTTTACACATTCTGATATTTCTATTTTATTATTTTAAAACTATAATTAGCTTAATATAATTCCGTTAATTATCATTTTATAAATTAAAATTTAATTAAACAGATTTTTGACGATACTTGTGAAGTCAATTTTCTCTTTTTTTGAATAACTTTTATTGGATGCCTTATTTGTTGCCGAAAAATCACCTTCTTCTGATGAATGCAAACAATCACTACATTTTATTGAAAAACGTATTGTATTAATATTGCTGGTTTTCATTTTTTTTAATTCTTCTTTAGTTAAGTAATAAACTGTTGTGGCAATAAAATCTACGTTGTCAAAAATATTTCTGTCTAAACAAGTAATTACCGAACCATCATCTAGATAAATTAATAATTTATCTTTAATTCTTACACTTCCATCTCTAGATTGCGTACTTAATACTAAAAACCCTTTTTCATTATCTTTTGCAAATACAATATCCAAATATATACTTTTGTCAGTTCTATTAGAATATAAAGTTACTGCTTCAGTGCAAGGGTAGGAATTATCACCAATAAAAAATAAATTCTGTCCAAAACAGATGGTTGTAATCAATGTAAATGATATAAATAATAATGTTTTTTTCATTTTAATATAGTTTTAAATTTTAACGTCTCGCACATAACGAAAGTAGCGACTTAAAATGCGTAAGTTTTTCGGTTAAACTTATAATATCTAAAAATACACAAAACTCTCGTTTCAGCACAAATCTCGCCATTTTTGTTATACGCTGTTATAGCCCGTTTTTTTATTATTCGTCAAATATTTGGTTTGGAAATAAAGTCATTAAGTCTGTAACAACTTTATAATCTATATTTAAATTTAGGTCTGGCACGTTAACAATTTCCTTGTTTTTTAATTTTCTGACAATAATTGAGTTTTCATTTTCAGCAATCCAATTCTTTACTCGTTCAACTACTTCAGGTTTTGGTTTTTTATTATTGTCAAGATTCCATTTTATTCTTCTATACTGGTCAAACGCCAATAATTCTTCAGGATTTAGTGATACAGACTCTATGTCTTCAAATCCCCTAAAGTCAATTTGAAAACCTTTATTTCTGACCAATGCTGACCCATAGCCAACGCATCTTAAGCCGACTCCTGCAAATAAAACTTTGGCATTGTGGGGATTTGCACTATTAAAAATCTGCATTGCTAAATCTCTATCATAAGTTAAATGAGTTCCATCGGCTGGACCCGTTTTAATCATTACGAAATAAAGCTGGCCGTTTTTTTTAAGGACAAGTTGAGGATTTTGATTGAGGTCTGTCGTTCCGTCAACCACTTCAAATCCTTCTTGTTGAGCATATTTATAAATAATGTCTATTCCAAATTCGTGTATCTCTTGTTTAGTCAACAAGTCTTTTGGGTCAACATTTTTTCCTGCTCTTTTTTCCGCTTCTGCGAATTTTTTAAATATATCGTCTTGGTCACTCATTTTATTAATCTTTTAGTTCTCTAAGTCCAATTATTGGATTGGGATAATCTGTTCCTTTAGGTGTAAATGCAATTGATTCTCTAAAATATTCCCTTGCTTTGTCATTATCACCCTTTTCGGCATATGCCACTCCAATGTTGTTTAAATAGGTCGAATAAATTTTGTTCCAAGTCAAACAGTCGGCAAATGTGTGAATCAAGTTTGGTAAGACATATCTTATATTTTCTTGGTCAAAGAAAAGAAGTCCACCATAAGTTATTTGGTCGGAAAACTTGATTGCTGTTTGTCCGTTTGGGAATCTAATATTTGAAACTCCATCCGCCTTAGAATATGCTGTAATGCAGTCTATTACTCTGTCCAACCAAAACTTATGATTTGCTTTATCCCCTAAACTTTCAACCCCAAAAAATTCATTGTCTTTTGAATTTTTCAGTTGTAGATAAATGCTTTGAAAAATTGCATTTACGCCATTCAAATATGAAATGATTGCGTCTTTTTGTCGTCCTTGTTTTTTATACTCAATACCAAGGTCGTTCCAATACCCATAGTCAAGTGGATTTTCTTTTGTCAGTCGCTCAAGTGTTGAAATATTTGTCATACTGTGTTTTTTTAAATGGGCTATAACAATTAATAATAGCATAAATATATTCATAAACCACAAAATAAAACAGGATAACCCAATAAATCTATATTACCACACGAAAGGATTCGTCCGTAAGCGTGAATTTAATTTAGGTTAGGTGATTTTAATCTTGGACAATTTTATTTAAAAAGCAGCACCCCTTGAAAGTGCTGCTTTTTGTTTTAGATTAGTTTAAACCCTTACTAATTATTCTTTAGCCTTTTAATTCCAAGATAAGCTCATGTAAAAAAAGCTAATGGTACTAAATAATGAATTGGTGCTTCGGGTACATCTTCTACTGTTTCCGTAAAACTTAGCGCATCCCTAAACATGTTTTACCTATCTGTTACATTTAAAATATCCCAATTGTTTAGAGATTGGTCAGAAAGATTTGTACTAGAAAGCATTCTAGCCATATTTGTCACATTTGATACTAACCAACTGTTTAATGAAGTTGCAGGAATTAAAGTTATTTTAAAAGTTAAAGTCTTATCTGTTAAAAAATTTATACTTTTAATTTTATAAATAAATGAATTTTCCTATTCAATTTATTAAAAGATTATAAAAAAAACATTTTCAAAATTAGAATTTTTTAATCTTAATATTAATCTATGCTAGGCTATATTGTATTAGGCACTATTATTCTAACATCTATTTTGGTTTTAATTCATTCATATGCCAAAAAGCAAAAAAGGCTTGAAGATGAAAAGAGACAACGTAGAGCAGAGTATTTACTAAAATGTGAAAAACGTAAAAAAAGCCTTCAAAAACAATTAACCGAAATCAAACAATTCAATCTTTCTTTTACTAAATTATGTAATAAAAGTAAGTATCTATCAAATTACGATGCTTATAATTTTACTTCTAATTATTCAGCTTTATTTAATAAGTTAAAAATCACTGACTATGCTGACTTACCAGCCTTTCAAGAAGAAATAAGACTTATTGATACTTTTATTTCAGAATACTCAAATTTTAAGGATTTAATAAAGGTTAGAAATAATATTTTTATTAGAAAGGAACTTGAAAAAGTAGATGGTTTATTAAGTGATGTTGAAGGTAAATCATTAGATGCACAACAAAGACATGCAATTGTAGTAAACGAAGATAATAATTTGATTATTGCAGGTGCGGGTTCTGGTAAAACCTTAACAATAGCAGGGAAGGTTCAATATTTGACCAAAAGGTTAAGAGTGAATCCAAAAGAAATATTGCTTATTTCTTTTACTCGGAAATCTGCTGATGAAATGACTGAAAGAATCCAAAATAAAATGGATATTTCGTTACCAGTAAAAACATTTCATAAATTAGGATTAGATATTATTGCAGAATCCACAAATGAGAAACCATCTATTTTTGGTTTATCACAAAAGGAAATATTACAACTTCTTTCATCTTTTATTTCAGATGCCAAATCAAATGATCCTTACTTTAATAATCTAATAGACTTTTTAGCATATTATTTAAAACCATATAAAGACATTCACGATTTTAAGTCAGATTCAGAACATCAAAATTATCTTAAAGAGCAAAAACTTGAAGGATATAAAATGATAAGAAGAAAAACTAAAGATGGTGTAGAAATAAAATACCGTGAAAGGTTTAAAAGTCAGGAAGAAGTATTTATTGCAAATTTTTTATTTAGAAATAATATTGAATACAAATACGAAGAAAGTTACCAATACAAAACAGCAAGTAAAAAGTTCGGACAATATAAACCTGATTTCTATTTGCCTGAATACAATATTTATATAGAACATTTTGGTATTGATGAAAATAATAATGTTCCAGATTGGTTTAAGGGTAAGGAAGGAATATCTGCAAAACAAGTTTATAATTATGGTATTGCTTGGAAAAGAAATGAACATCAATATAATGGCACTACACTTATTGAAACGTATTCCTGGGAACAGAAAAAAGGAATTTTATTATCTAATCTACAGGATAAATTAGAAAATGAAGGTGTAGAATTTAACCCAATGTCAGATAATGAAATTTGGGATTATATACAAGAAAATACACCTGAAGATATAGATAAATTCACACAGTTACTCAACACCTTTTTAGTGTTGTTTAAATCTAATAATGAATCTATTAGTAATCTTTTATTTAGAGCTAAACAGGAAGATAATCAGAGGGCAACGTTATTTTTGAACTTATTTGAACCTATTTTAAAGAATTATGAAAACTATTTAAAAGAACATAATGAAATTGATTTTAGCGATATGATTAATAAGGCTACTACTTTAATTTCAAACAGTCAATTTTCGTCATCATACAAATACATTATTATTGATGAATTTCAAGATATATCTCAATCAAGATACCAATTAATTAAAGCATTATTAGACCAAAAACCTAATACTAAATTATTTTGTGTTGGTGATGATTGGCAGTCTATTTATCGTTTTGCAGGTAGTGATATAGGGGTCTTTACAGGTTTTTCAGAATATTTTGAAACTTCTACAATAAAAGATTTTAAAAGGAAAACAAACAAATCTTATATAGAGCATACTTATAGGTTTGATAATAAACTAATAGACCTTTCAAGTAACTTTATTTTAAAGAACCCAAATCAAATTGAAAAATCCTTAAAAAGTAATAAACAATCAAAATTAAATCCATTAACCATTCACAAATACAACGATGCTGAAAGAAATGGTAATGAAGCATTTAAAGTATTAAACAAAGCTCTTGATGTAATTAATAAGAAGGAAAAAGACAATAAAGTTTCAATATTACTTTTAGGGCGTTATGATTTTGAAAAACGTATTATAGATGATTCTCAAAATATCTCAAAACAATACAATAAGCTAAACAATAAATATGACTACATATTTAAAGACAATCATAATCATCAAATAAACTTTCTTACAGTTCATACATCAAAAGGTTTAGAAGCAGATTATATCATTATCCTAAATGGTAATTCAGGAACTTATGGTTTTCCTTCTGAAATATCAGATGATTCTTTGTTGAACTTCTTATTATCGAAAGCTGACCAATTTCCAAATGGTGAAGAAAGACGTTTGTTTTATGTAGCAATGACAAGAGCTAAAAAGCATGTACATATACTAACAAGCTATGAATACCCTTCAAAATTTGTAACAGAAATAGAAGCAGATGAACCAATCACTTCTTTAAAATGTGGTTGGTGTGATAATGGTAAATTGATTGAAAGAAAAGGGCCTTATGGATATTTTTATGCATGTAATAACTTCCACTATTGTAACTATGCTAAAAAAATTGAAGCTGAAGATTTAACAACAGTTGCTAATGAATTATCAGATAAAAAAGATTATGAAAATGCAATTAAATACTATTTAAAGTCATTAGAAATTGAAAGTGACAATGCTAAAGTTCAATATAATTTAGCAAGAGCATATCAGCAAAATGAACAATTTGGCGAAGCCAAGGAACACTTTTCTCTTTCTATTAATTTAGACAATTCAAATGCGATTGCATTTTTTTGGCAGGGTATTGTTTTATTAAAACTTAACCTTGAAAATGAAGCAATTGATTCTTGGCTTATTTATAATGAACTAAAACCTAATCAAAATCATATCAATTATTTTTTGTCCGTTGCACATTTCAAAAAGAAAAAAATAGGGTTATCTTTTGAATACATAAATAAAGAGTTGAGTGTAAATTCAGATAATGATACTGCTATTACATTCAAGAATAAACTGATAGATTATGCATCCAAAACTTTAAACACTTCAGAGAAGGTTATTAATTCAACAAAAATTAGTGTTATTGAAGAATATATCAAAATTGCTATTAGTTCAAATTTAGATATTAAGTTCTCTTATCATAAATCGATACAATTTGATGGTGGTGTAAAAAGTTTAAGAACAATTAAACCATCAGGTTTTAAAACTGTAGGTGATTCTTTATGTGTTATTGGATATTGTTATATGCGTGAAGATGACAGAATATTCAATATTGAAAGAATGTCTGAATTTATTATAAACCCAGACAAAATTGAATATTGGTCAGATAATTTATAAAATAATAATTGGTAGTATCTATATTCATTATCAGTTTTTTGAGTTTTTACAAAATCGTCAGTCTTAGTAATTAGCTCTCCATTTTCATTGTACTTTCTTTTATAAGACAATGTAAGCTAATCTAATCTAGGTGCTTGACCTTTCTTAGCTTCTTTGGTTTCTTTTACTGCAATACCTTTATCATCTTTTTTTACAGCTTTAGGATTTACTTTTTCAATATTATCCTTATTAGCTTCTTGGTCTAGTTTAACTTGGTCTGACTTCTTAGTTTTATTGCCTACATTTTCTTGTGTAGGGTCAATAGTAGCTGTACTTTCTTTAATACCTTCAATTCTTCTTTTTTCTAAAGCTTCTTGAACACTATTACTATTTTGCATTAGAGTTTTAAACTTATCTTGTATGGATTGAATTTCTCCTTTTTCAAAAACAGGGGTTCCTTTTTTACCATATTTTTTGTTTAGATTTTTCCAAGCTTCTATCATATAAGATAGCCCTTTTCCAGTAGTCATTTTTACTGGAATAGATTCATAGGCTAAAAACTCATTTAATACATCTGTAAAAGTTCCATCTGTTTTTCCTACTGTATTTAAAAGTCTGACAATAGCAGAAATACTTTGTTCCACTTCTTTAATTTTGTTGGCATCTAATTCATTTGCAGGAACATCACTAAAATTTAAAGAAAAGTCTCCGTCAGGTAAGTCTTTTAAGTTTGATGGGGAAATTACATCTTCTTTTTTAGGACTTTTTGAATTAGAATTATCTTGTTTTTCTATTTTTTTTAGTTCTGGTGGTTGTTCTAGCAGTTTATTTAATGCATCTTCAGAAATGCCAAGATTGATTATAATTTCTTCCTTATTGAAGCCAGAAGCTTGAAGGCTTTTAATCATCATTTTTATATCTTGTAACATATATAAGGGCTTTTAATCAGGAAACATAACATCTCTAATATCTTCATCAGTAATAGGTTCATTTAAGTCTATATCCCATTGATATTTTTCGCTATAAAATTCTTCTACCTTCTTTTCATACTCTGTATTTAATTGGTTAAAATACATGTCAATATTAATTTCATTATTATTTAATTCATCTGCAAAGCTTTGAATGTCATCACCTATGGTTCTTATAATCCAAGTTCCTTTTTCATCCATTAAGAAATCAGCATAAAAAAAAGGTATTTCTTTTTTAGATAAATCCATATAAATATTCCCTGCATTTAACCAGTTTTCATTAAAAAATTCTTTTTCGACAGGGTCTTTAAATCGCTCTACTAAATATAACCAATCAGCATATAGTTTCTCAACTTCGCTAATATTTAAGTTTTTTTTTAAACCCAGCCGATAAGACATATTACCATGTTTAGTTATACTATTCAAACAACGAGTAATTAGTTTTAGTTTTTCACCATGATTTTGAATTAGTTTTATAGTGTTTTGACTTTGCATAATTTTTGATATTGTTTTTTAAAAAGCCTAATAAAATAGTTTGTTGTTATTTAGATTTAACTTTTTAAAAATTTAGTTTTTGATTTTAGGATTAATATAAACATAATTTAAAAGCATTCTCAAAATTAACCATATTAGATGTATTCAATACTTTTATCATAAAATTAATTACAATAAAAAACAAGAAATAATACTTGATAATATTTTTATAATTTTTCCCGAAAGACTTGTTTATGATAAACAAAACAACAAATATTAAACCTATGTAAGTTAAAAATCCTAAAGTTTCATGTGTGTCTTTCATTTCAAAAGCATGATGATATTTATATTGAGAAATATCATCAAGTAGCACTGTGTTTATTGGTTTTATCATCTGTGCTTCTAATGAGTTCAAATCATCATTTTTACATTTTTCAGCTATATGAATACCATATTTAATTTGTTTGCTCCTTAAAACACTAAAAAATGTTATTTCTTTAATTAAATAATCTTTAAAAAAATATGCACTACTATTTTCCTTACTGATAAATATTTCATGATATTCTATGGATTCATCAATAATACTTGAAGCAACTTCTAACCTTTCTTCACTATCATTAAAATCAGTATTTAAAAAAAACCCTACAATAATTAAAATTAATGTAGATGGTAAAATGTAAATTAAAATTGTAGAGTATTTATTCATAAAAATTTATTGATGTTAAAATATTGTGCATTAATTGCTTATCATTTTTATTTTTAAAGGATAATATTATGGCCAGAGAAAAATTGTTTCTAATAGTAGAATAAACTTCTTGATTTACAATTAAACCATTGTAATTAAACGTTGCATCAAGTTTATAAAAAACTTGATTTCCTATTATTATTTTTTCGAATTCTTTACTCAAATAAATAATTTTGATTCCTGAATCTTCAATTTTAGAATCTTGTAAAAAAGAAACTGTTTGATTTAAATCATCATTAATATTTGTTATATCTGGATAGTATTCTAGATTTTTGGCGGTAATAAGAATGTTAGGATTCAAATCAATGCTTAAATTTTCTTTGTTTTTAAATAAACCAATTAAGTTAACTGTATTGATTTCATCTTTATCTAAAATTCTATTCTTAACCCTGTCATCTCCTGCAAGAACTTCTTTAACAACTTCATTATTTTTTCGATAGAAATCATCTGTTTTAGGAATCCATTCCTTTGGTAAATCTATTTTAAATTTAAAAAAGTTATTTACGTAAACATTGTTATTAATATACCCTAAATCAAATTCTTTATTTTCTTTTTTACAACTATAAACCGATATTATCACAATGAAAATAAATAGTTTAATGTGAAATAATCGATTTATAATTTTCAAATTCATTTTCAAATATTTTAATATTGTTCTTTAAAATGAAACACCTAGAAAAAAACTAAAATTATAAAAAATACTCTTACCGTTAATTTTCTTTTCTTCTTGTTTCAGAGCATCTAAATTAGTGTTTAATTTCTTTAATTAGATATACTATTACTTCTTTAAGCAAGATGGATTTCGCTTGTAAGTTATCTTTTGTTTATATTAATTATCACCATCCAAATCGTCTTTACCATACAGGAATGAAACATTGCTTATGAGGTTGTCATAAAAACTAGGGTTTTCATCATAAAACATAGTTGGCACATCAAAACCAAATGTATATATGAAATTATTATTTGAAGTTTGATAAACTATTGATGTGTTATAATATTCTAAATCTAATTCACGTACTAAATATTTAAATTTTCTTTTTAGCGTAATTTTGTTCTTTATGTATGTTTTACTTGCTTTAAAATCTTCTACTTCAGTGTTGAATTGTTTTGGAATTAAAACTTTATATGCATAATCCATTTTTTCTTTTTGAATTTGGTACATCTCCCATACGTCTTGTTTTTTTTCATTTTCAACCACTTTTAGTTCAATCACGTTAATTACAAAACTTATTGCTGAATCAGTTTGAAAAGCCCTAAATATCGCATGTTCAGATACTCCTGAATCAGAATCCCAATGATTAGGTGCGTTGAATGCTACTTTATATTTATAGTTTGAATATAAATTATTTATCGAATCAAAATGTTCAGTGTGTTTTTCAGATAACATACCAGAACTTTTCTGTTCCTTATACGATTTTTCAAAATCGTCTGTAACATTAGCTTTATTTTTATTCTTTTGGCAAGATGCTATTGTTATGGTAAATATTAATAACAGAGTGATTTTTTTCATAGCTTGGTTTTAGAAGTAGCTTAAAATTTTAATTGTTGCTATCAGTTATTAGACACGTAAATATATTCATAAAACTTAAAATAAAAAAAAATCACAGAATTAAAAACTCTAAACCAGTTAGTTAAAAACAAATCATAGACTCATCTTAACTCACTTAAAGCCAATAATTCTGTTCTTTTCTTTTCATTATTTTATACTCAATTTTATAGTCCCACCTCCTTTCTAAATTCACTTTCAGTGTAATAAACGTCATTTAACCACCACTCAGATGGATAAACATTGGATTCAATCGCTGGCCCATTTTCTCTGTGTAATTTACCGAGTTTGTACCATTTTTTTTCGTATTTATTTACGACCGCTGGCCCACCTTCACGATGCAAAGCACCATACAAGTACCATTTTTCTATACCATTATCGACATAAGCAGGACCATCTTCTCGGTGTAATAATCCACTTTTGAGCTTCCACAATTTTGCACCATATTCTTTAATCATTTTACTTTCTAAAATCATAATTTTTAATTTTGTTTATATATGTTATATTCAAAAATTTCAAAAAGTTTAGTTTTTCTTGAATATTTTTTTAATTTTTTGGACATTTATTAGATGAGATTCTTTGTAAACCTTTTGTTTATCCATCTTGAACTTCCTGTTTTTCTCGTTTTTGTTTTCATATCATAATAGCTTTTTTAATTATATGAAATAAATCATGGTTTGTTTTACTTTATTTTAAAAAAAATGGTAAAACAATATATTTATTAGTACTTAAAAGGTTATTCGTTAGTTATTAAAAACTGAAAACGCCGGGGGCTTGATGCCCCGGCTACGAGTGACTGAATTAAACAGTATTCAATATCTAAAAAAATAAATTAAATGTTTATCCAATTAAACAAGCTTCAGTATCAAACAAGTTACATTAAAAGTTTGTCCAATTAAACAGGTTTCAGTTCAGGTAGTTTCAGATAAAAAAATTAATAAGGTTTAATTAAATAAGTTATTAATTAAAATAAATAATTTAAAATAATTAATAATAATATATTCATATGTCAAGCAACTTTTCGAAAAAGCCTATTTAGACTAGTATTATAGTACTTACAAATCCTTCAATTTTCTTTTCATTCAAAAAAAATTCAATCTTTTTTTTAAACTTTTTTAAAGTTCAACCATATAATATATAGAATTATTGATTAAAAGTAGAACTGAATCTACTAATCTCTAAACACGTTTATAAAAGAACGTGTGCCTAAAAAAAAGTATAATGAAAGTTGAAAGTTTATATGCCACTTAAAGTTGAAAAGATAATAAGAGAGTCCTTGTCTAAAGAAAATGATTTTTTAAGAAACACAGAATCAGAAAATAAAAAAGTATACAAATTATTGATAAGTCTATGGTTTTATATTTATAACAATCAAATCACAGACGAGAGTGTTATAAATCTTAACTGCTATACATCAATTAATAATAAAAGACTAGACAAATTCAAAGTTACTATTAAACAAAAAATATATAGGTATAAGTACTTTCTTGGTATGCTCGAAAAAGCAGATTTAATTGATGTAAACAAAAAATATTCATCAGGCAGATTTTGTAAAAGCTACAGGATTTTGACATCAGTATTGAATGGAAACTTTGAAGAAGCAGAAATAGATTATAAAAAGGTTTTCCATAATTTAAAAAATCAAAAATATTGGCTACAAAAATATCCAAATCATAATAAGCAAATCAAAGATAGCTATAAAGTAAGTATTGATTTAACCAAGTATTATAGGTGGCTTAAAAAAAATATAGGGATTGAATTAAAACCAATAATAAAAAATGGAATGGTAATAAAAAGAGAATTAAATGAAGAGCGAATATTTGAATATCTTAACTCAGTATTAAAAATAAATTATAAAAATTTATGGTTTAAAATAAGCGATGAAGGTCGATTTTATAGTAGTCTGACAAACATGAGCTATACAACTCTGCAATTCACAAAATTGGGTGGTAAAGAAATAAGAGAAGTTGATGTTAAAAACTGTCAACCTCTTTTTTTATCGAGCCTAATAGACAACCCCTCATATCGAAAAGATGTTGAAGATGGTGTTTTTTACGATGTTATGGCGAGGGAATTGGGGAAAACTAGAAATCAATTTAAAGTATTGAGCTACCAATTTATATTTTTTTCGAACCGAAATTTGAGCAGTGGTAAAATTTATGATTCCTTAAATAAATTGTACCCAAATTTTGTTAATCAAATTAATGAATTGAGGAAAGAAATTCATATTTCAAAAAAATTACAGCAATTAGAATCAAAAATATTGGTTGATAAAATAGGAACATTAGATTTTGAAATGATGCTCAGGCATGATGCTGTTTTTGTTCATGATGAAGATTATGAAATTGTATGTAATCATGTTCGGGAAGAGTTTGCAAAACTGGACCTGAAAGTGCAGATTAAATAGAAGATTAATCTTCTTTTTGTTTCAATCCTAGTTTATAATGGATAGGCCTTAAATTAATTAAATAAGGGTATAATTCACACTATAATGGTGTGTTTCAATCCTAGTTTATAATGGATAGGTCTTAAATTTCATCTATATGAAAAAGACAATTTGTAATTACATGTTTCAATCCTAGTTTATAATGGATAGGTCTTAAATATTTTAGCGATTATACCAACATTTTTTGTATCTTTGGTTTCAATCCTAGTTTATAATGGATAGGTCTTAAATTACTGAAATTGGATTGTTTTCTTGGTGCTGTCTTGGTTTCAATCCTAGTTTATAATGGATAGGTCTTAAATGCGATAATTGCCCTAAAGCCTTAATTGACAATAAATAAGATAGTCTTCCCGACTTTTAAAAAATGTTTTTTCAGAATATAATAGAACATCATATATTAAAATTATAATATTTTCCGTATTCGTAAAACACTATAAACATTATGCTTTGCATTAACATCTAAGCATCTTATTTATAATTTTATACTCGGAATAAATAATTTTGTATAAATATACAGTTTTGTGATGAAAATATTTAAAAAATGATTTTTTTTAATACAAGATTCGTAATTAGTTATTTTTAATAGTTCCAAATCCTCGTGAAACTGATTTTCCAAGTCCAATTTCATTTGGGAGATAGGCGTTTACTATGAAGCCACCACTAAAAGCAAACATTTTATTTTCTTTAAAATTTGTTTTTTTTTCAATTACACTCACTTTCATCAGTAAACGTTCATTTATTTTTAATTCTAATCCAACATTCTTGAAAAAACTTAAAATATGACCAACTAAAACAGCATTTAGCATATCTTGTTTTTCAGCTTCGCTTTCTAATTTTATATATTTCTTATAATTAGTCTGATTTAGTCCCATCCAAAGAGTAACAAATTGATAATTGTGCAAACTATGACTATAACCTGTAGTTTCATTTTTAACTTCAATATTTTTAGTGCTTATTTTATAGCTTTGGTTATTAATTTTAAGTTCTTTCATTTTTAGAAATAGTTCGGGAAGCAATTTTGCACCTTCATTAACTCCAATTAGTGTCGGAACTTGGTCAATAATTTTATATTGTATTGTTGGGTATTTATATCTAAAACTTCCATCATCATAATGATTGTGTAAAATAGAAGAATGCTTTTTAAACAAATTTCCAAAGTACCCCCTAAGCTTATGAGCATCTCTTGTTTGCAATTTGATTTCTGGAAATTTAATTCGGCAAATTTGAATTTCTTTTGTTGTGGTTTTTGTTTTCATGTGTATTATTTCAATTCGCCTTATAATCAGTTAATGGTTTGTTATTTAAATACATGAATATCAATTTCTTGAATCTAGATTTTATCATGAAATTCACTCTAATTCATTAAAATCATAAAAACTGAACATTTCCTTCATCTATAATCGAAAATGATTTATCGTTAGGGACTGCTTTTACATTAAATCCATTCATTTCTGTAAGTACTTCCCCATAACGTGAAATAGTTCTGTCTACATTCATCTCCAATGGAAAAGTTTCTAATTGAAACACTCTACTTTTCATATAATCTATATCAATAGGATTATCAGAATCAATTTCAGATAGGTTTATCGCTGAACAAAAATCAACATAATCTTCTTTAATGATTTTATTTAGCTTTTTTTCACCTATGTAATCAATATTAGCAGTCATTTGAGCTAAACCTAAATAAGGATTAAAATAAAAGTTTTTATCTTCTAGTCGCTCTATCAAATTATTTCTAAGCAAATGATTCCAACATAAGTAAATCCTAAATCTAGGATTTTTTAAAAGTTCAAACTCAATTTGACTACGTCCGCTTGGTTTAATATTGTAGAATGTGTTAGGACTACTGCTTGTAATTAATAAATTGAAGGCCATATTTACTTTTTTGATACGAGAAATTGGTCTTATTGCTATATACGCATTTTCTGCAGAAAAAACCTTTCTAAGATGATTTTCATCTTCGTTTACAGTGTTTTGGCTATCTTCTCTTTCTATTCCTAAAATGGCACCTAACATACCAAAAACAGCTGATGGTGTAGGTAAACTAAAGGTAAGGGGCGAAGTAGTAGTGTTAAACTTTCTAAAGTGACCAAATTCCCCATAAATATCGAAAATGATGGCTTTTTTAAAGTTCATTAACTTGATATGTTTTGTTTTCTAAATTATAATCTTCACCACTTTTTAGAAAATTTAAGCTATTATCACATCTTACTTCAATTGAATCAATTTTATCTCTTTGGTTAGAAATCTCGTGAAGCATATCAGTTAAGTCTATTTTATAGTCCTTAGTGCTTCTTAACTTAAATTCACTTTTTTCTGATACAATATTTAAGCGTTGTCTTAGACTTCCTATATAATAGGGTTTTTTGTAGTTTATTGTAAAAATCAGTAAAGGTCGTTGACCAAATTTTGAACGGCTAATCAAATTTTTTGTACCATCCCATATACCACGTAATAGCAATTCTTTATCATTTTCGGTCATTTTAGAATACTGTGCAGCTTTTTCATTAATTATTCCATTAAATCCAATAAGTGCATAAGGTACTTTATATTCAGTTCTAAATGTATTTTGCTTCTTTCCATCAGAAGATGCAAAAGCACCTGTACCTGCCTCTGTTATTATTTCTGCCTGATGTAAAGATTTTCCCATTTGAAATTGGACAGGGCCAATAAAAGTAAATTTGTTTTTTTTGATTGGTAAGATACCACCAAAAACCCGAACATCAATACAGGTTTCTAAAACCTTATCTTTACTTTCTTTAAATATTTCTGCTCTTCGTTTACCTGTATTGATAAACTGTTCACCATTTTTTTCATATTTTGTTTCCCTAACAAAAATATCTTTACCATCAGACCCATTATAATTTTCATATTCAAACCAATAATCTCGGATAGTTCTTTTTAAACGAACATCAGAAACTAATATAGTGTTATCTTCTGCGTCAAGCCTAGGACGATTTTCATTTAATGGGTCTCCATTTGGGTTTGCGTTTTCTATATCATATAGAAATAAAAATTCAGAACGTTTTTTTATTATCATAATATTATTTTTAATTTTTATGATTTAAATTTTTTCCCTAATTCAATTCCACACACAAAATTGAAAGTTATTTCATCGTCAGTCATTTTTTTTAAATAATCGTAATTAGTTAGTAAACTTTCAGAAATATACTCACGTAACTCTTTGTAAGTGGTTTGATATGCATACTGGTTTACTTTTTCAATAGCCTCATTAAAAATCCGTTTAACATCTTTTGGAGTCAGATGAAGTCCTTTTAATTTCTTTTCAAAAGGAGTATTATTTAAATTAGCTAATTGCATTGAATAAACTAAATGGACTAAGACTCCAAGACTGAAAATACCTTTGGTAGCTTCCTTATTTTCAAAAACTGAGTTATTTTCTATGAAGCTTGAAAGCTTTTCAAAATCAAACTTGACTTTCTTAATAGTTTGTTTTTTGTCATCTTCTGTTATCATGATTTTTACTTTATTTATTGTAATTAATTAAATCAAGTTCTTGAAAATAACTCTGCAGCAAGTATGTTTTGGCTATCAACAAATTCCCTTTTTTAAAGAAAAAGTTGTTACTTTCATTATAGCTTGCACGAATAACTTTCATAAAATTTTTGTAAATCAATTTTTGACTTATTTTTCTACCCATGAAAATATTATAGGTTATTTCATAAAAATCATCTTCAAAAAAATCTTTGATTAATTTATAACTAAATTCTAATTTATCTTTTTCAGCATGATTATTAATCAAGTCTGTAAAAAAAGAATCTTCACTAATTTTTTTTGGTACATCAACAAATAATTTTTTAAATCTTGACGGTGGAACTTCTTCAATCATTGCCTTAATTTTTATTGATTTATTTTTTTTATTCTCTTCAAAAAAAAGGATGTTTATTGTGAAAATACCATCATCAGCATCACCTATCTTCTTAAGAAAATAATCTTCCTTGGCGATATTAATATCATTATTTTCAATATTGTAGTCAATATCTTTTAGTATATCTAAAGCTTTTTTTAAAGATTCAGTATTCTTACTGTTTACAGATTTAGGGACGAAGTAAAATTCTTTTTCAAAAAAACACTTTGTAAGGTGTTTTACAATATAATTTTTCCCAAGTTCCATTTTAATAGAGCATCTTTCGCAAATTGGATAATTTATCCAATTGTTTTCTTGCTTGAAGAAACCACTTACAAAACCAGGTTTATTCACAGTTGTATATTTCAACGGAGAGCCAAAACCATACACTTCTGCTTTTATTTCATTACAAATACTGCATTTTGAATTTTCGCCTTTTGAAGAAACGCCATGTTTTTTAAAATTTCCATCAATTTTGTCTTTTACAATTAACTTTTTGAAAATATCAAAATCAGAAAGGTATTTTCTTTGTCCATCTAAATCAATAACTAGAGTGAAAGCACTAGTGAATTTATCATGTTGTTCTAGTTTTTCGTAGAAATCGTGCAGACTGTTTTTTATATCATTCAAGCTTTCTTCGAAAGATTTTTTCCATTCCTTAAAAAAATCAATATTGTCAGATTTTTCTTCATCTAAAAGTTTAATGAGCTTTGGGAATTGAATATTGACTAGTGTGTTAAGTTTTTTAGAGAAATCACCACATTTGGTAGTGAATGTAACATCGCCCCCAGAAGCACTTCCTTTTCTATATGCATATTTAGTATAATTGTTTTCATCAACATTATCTCTGTCTATACTTTTAAATTCTATTTTTCCATTGTTTTCTTCAAACACAATTAATAGCATCTTACATATTCTATTCGGATAGGGTTCTTGAGTTAAAAGTTCAAAAGAACTTAAGCTATTTTTCCCAAGTATTTCTAAATTACCAATATCAGCTATTGCCCTGTCTTGCATTAAGCATTTAAATTTATGTGAACAATTTACTAATTTCTCATAAAATGAGCAATTCTAATTTTAAAACTTACATGTTGCACTTATAACTTGAACTTAGACTTGTTCTTAAATCCTAAAAATTTTGTCAGTTTTTTTGTGAAATAGACTCAAAAAACTACTTAATCTTTTTGGCCCATGACTCATCATAATCATCAACGATACCAACCCAAAATTTTTAAAATTACGTTTGTATTGCAGTGTTGAATACTCGTATCAATTCTAAAATAGGTCAACCTAAATTTAATAGCTTGCCATTTCACCATCTGGATAAACCCATAAACCTTCTGCCATATAAACACCATTTTTGTGATTTAGTGCCATAGGTGAAAAATAAAAAGTTAAAAATACATCATCACAGTCTTTTTCATAATACGATTTACTCTTATAAGTAAGAGGGAATAATTGGTTTTGTTCATTTTGATTGTTCATTTTCATTTCTTTCATTATTTTAATATTTACTATAGCTATATGGTTGAAGAATGAAAAAGTTTAGATTAACAAGCAAAAAAAATGGATATTTTTATTTTTATATGAAAATATTTGAGTAAACAATATAAAATCACCTTCAATATAAATAACCTAAATGCTTTAGAAATAGCTTGGTAAGTACAAAATAACTAAGCTTTTTAATATCTCATTTTAAAAAAAGGCGAGTTAGATTTCTTACTCTTAATCTTTTAAACTTTACTTTGTACGTAAATAACCTGAAAAGACATCAGAAAATCCAAAACCCTGATGCTGATTTAATCTATTTATTGGAAGCAACTATTAATGAAGAAGTCTAATATAATTAGAGTTCACCTTCTATAATTAAGGATGCATTTGCTGGTAAGTTTTTAATAGAATAAAAGTACTTCAGTGTATTTAACTATCTTTGATTAAGAATTACTAATTGAAGTAACACAGTATAAGTGGAATCTATTCACAAATTATTCACAAAAAAAAAGAGAGCCACTAGCAAAATGCTTGTAACTCTCTGGTTTTCAAGTCGGGGTGGCAGGATTCGAACCTGCGACCTCCTGCTCCCAAAGCAGGCGCGATGACCGGGCTACGCTACACCCCGAGTGGTGTAATTAATCAAAATTTCAAAACAAAACTAAACTCAATTTTAACTTATAAACATCCGAGCGTAGTTTATGCCGCACTTGTTGCGGTACTATACCCCGAGTGGTGTAATTAATCAAAAAATATTAACTAAATTTAGTTAAGAACTTTAAATTGAAGAGACTAAAAACGGTCTCAACAAACTTGCTTTTCAAAGCAAACTTTGCGGAGAGACAGGGACTCGAACCCTGGCGACACTTTCGCGTCGACAGATTAGCAATCTGCTGCATTACCACTCTGCCACCTCTCCAATATTGTAAAGAACTTGTTCTTTTTGCGGTTGCAAATATAGATATAGACTTAGATTCTGCCAAATTAAAATATGCTTTTTTACAAAGTATTTTTAGAATGTTTTTTTTCAACTTTAATCCTTTGGCAATATAGGATTTAGCATGCATTGCAATTCACTTAAAAAATATAATTCAGGGTAAATCATCATTTCATTTACCTCATCATAAATTTCAGATTTAAAAACGAAGTCCAAATTGTAGTTATTAGAATTTATACTTCCTAAATAAGTCTCAGAAGTTAATAACTTATTTGCTGCATTTTCGGAGATTAAAAAATACCCTAAATTGGTAATGTTGTAATACGGAGATTCATCATCTGCAATGTTTACATATCCACATCGTTTGGGACCAAATTGGGGCAAGGTTACTTTCTTACCATTACTTAATTCAAAGGTGATTTTGGTTTTGCTACCAAAGCAAATTGGTTGTAATACTTCCTGAGCATCTTCGTGAATTTCAACTAGTAAAATTAAATTATCATCGGCTTTTAATAGGGTGAAATCTATTATTCTTCCTCTTAAAGGAGTTGTCCATTCTTCAACCATAACGGCTTCCGTCTGCAAAGTTTCAATTTCTCCATTTGTATTTAAACTGTAAGATGTATAATAACAAGGTTCAGTTTCAAGTGGTTGTGGATAGTAAACTTCTTCAGAAAGAATCTGGGAATTTAATTGAAACATACAACCCAATAAGAATGTTGTCTGTAGAAGTTTTTTCATCATTTTTGGTTTTACTCTTGTACTATAATGGTAGGATTAACCACACAATCTAAATTTCTTTTAAAATAGGTACTTGGAGAAATTACTTCATCATTTACATCATCATACAAATCCGACTTAAAAACAAAATACATTTCAAAATCTTGAGATGTCAAACTTCCAGAAATTAATTCTGTATTTTGTAATGCTTCAAACTTATCTTCTGTGATTAAAAATGAACCACGATTTTTAATGTTGTAAAATCCTTCCTGAGCAGATTCTAACTCAAGACCACATAAACGTGTACCTACTTGGGGCAAAACAACACTTTCACCGTTTTGAAGCTTTAAAGAAAAACTTGCTCCGCTTCCAATACAAATTGGCGAAAGTGGTTTTTTAGCATCTTCGTAAATTTCAATATTTAAAACAATAACACCCCGAGAATTTACCATACTAAAATCTATGACTCTTCCTTTAGATAAGGTGGTAAATGAATCTACCATTTCGGTTTCTGTCCTTACCAAGGCAATGTGTTTTTCTTTACCTAATTCAACTTGTGTATAGGTGCAGTCTTCTGTATCTTGATCCTGTGCATTTACTTGTGCATTGAATATATTGATTAAAAAAAATAATATGAATAGAATTACATTGCTTTTATGCATGATATTACAATTTTTTGTTGATTGAAATCTGTTGTGAAAAATACGTAATTTTCTCCACCATCTTTCGTTTTAAACAACTTAATCAAATCCTTTGCCATAAGTGGAAAATTACGGGTAGAAATGTTCATTTTTTTTCCTTTCAATTGTTTTTTAAGTTGTTTGGGCTTGTATTCTTCAACTTTTTTAACAAAAAACACTCTTCCTGGAAATTCTTTTTCAAGTGTTGCTGAAATGAATAAATGCGAGTTAGGGTGTAATTTTTGAAGTTGAAACGACTCTGCAAGTTGATTGAACTTTCCAACTTTCATTAAGGCTGCATTGGGTTCGTATAGATATTGAAGCGGTTTTGCATAAGTAACTTCAGTTGAAGCTTCATCCTTTGTTATTTCAAATTCAATTTGCTTTCCTTTTTTAAATTGAATGCATTTAAAACTTGGTAAAATTTCTTCATTTGAAAAATCCAATTCCCAGAGCAACTCTTTCACTTCGTTTTCAACGGCTACAATATGTATTTTTCTAACGTATTTTAATTCTTTAATTCCGTAACTCAAGTCTATTAACGGACTTGTTTTCATCAACAAAAAGTCGCATTTTGTTTGTAAAATAGGCAAAAGCGAAAGTATATTAGGCTGACAATCTTCAAATAGAAAGACTCTTTTTTTAGCTTCATCTCTTCGGGAAGGATCCAAATAAATCCAATCTAACTTGCTTTTAGTATTTTTCAAAAATGTTTCAGCAGTTGTCTGAATCATTTCAAAATTCTTCAATTCAAAAACAGTAGAATTGTAATGTACTAAATTAAAAAGGCTATCGTCTTTTTCTGTATAAATTACATGTTTGTTGGTTTTGGCTAGAGCAAAAGCATCAATACCAAATCCACCCGTTAAGTCGGCTACTTCTGAACCGTTGATTATTTTTGCTTTATAATTAGCCGTTTCTTCTGAAGAACTTTGAGCCAAATTCAACTTCGGTGGAAAAACTACATCATCCTTGGCTATCCAGGATGGTAATTTCTTTTTCATTCGTTGTCTTGCAGAAATTTGTTGAGCTAAAAAGGAAGCGTCTACATCTTCAAATGGAAACCCTTTTAAAACCAATTCTGTAAGTTGGCTATCTATGTTTTCTTTTATAAATTGAATATGCGCTTTACTTAACATTTGTTTTAAATTGATTCAAAAATAAGGCTTCGTGCAATCATTTACTAAAGTGAAGCTAAATAATTATGATAAAAGCTAATCTTTGTGTTGGCTTGCTTTTCTTTGAAAAAAAAATTATATGTTCGGATTATTTAAAAAGAAAAGCGAAATTGATAAACTTCGCGACCAATACAAAAAACTTCAAAAGGAATCTTTCGATTTATCTAAATCTAATCGAAGTGCAGCAGATAAAAAATTAGCTGAAGCCGAAGAAGTTTATAAACAAATTGAAGCTTTAAAAGCTAAGCAAAACTAAAACCCACTTTCTTGTGTTTGTGCGTTTGTATTGTTTTGAAAATGGGTTTCTAAGTATTCTACAGGAAAAATATAAATTACTGGGATATAGCTTCCTTTGTTTTTGTAGGTATACAAATTAACATAGTTTAAGTTGTTTGGTCCTTTTAATACCAAGCCGTAAGCAAAGCTTTGATCTACAAAACTTTGTGGTCTATACCACCATTTGTTTTCGTGTGTAATTGTATAGCCCAGACTAAGCAAAAAATCTTTTGAACTTTTTAAATGCGTTACCGTTTTAATATAATTAAAACCATTCCCCATTCCTGAAGGCACTAAGCTTACTACTTTTAATTTGTTGTTATCGTATTTAAAACGCTCCAAATCAATATCCCAAGCTACACTTTCAGCAAATAATATATTTTTTAATTCGGTTCGATTAGCCGCGTAAGCTTGTCTAACTTCTTCTTTGGTCATTTCATCTTTAAATACCTTGTAAATAGTATTTTGACCAAAAGTGAAGGAAGTGCTTATCAGGAATGCTAAAAAAAGTAATTTTTTCAAGTTGTTTTTCATTTACATCAAAAATACAATAACTTCTTTATAAAAACTATCCTATGAGTTTTAAAATACAAAAAGCTCCTTGGTTTAGGAGCTTTTTGATGTTTGTACTAAAAGATTATTTTTCAAAATGAATTTCAGAAAAATCTTTAGACACTTTTAAGGTCATTTTCTTTTTATCAAAATAAACATCGTCTAAACTAACGTACACATTGTCTACTTGAATTTTCTTTGGAACGAATGGTAAACCTATTAATTCTATTTTAAAGCTATCGTACTCTGTAATAAAGTTTCCAGATTTAAATTGCTGTAAAACCATATCGTTTTCTTTTCCTGTCAACTTAAAATTACGCAGACTAAAGCGCCCTTTCTTATAATCATATCCATCTTGGGCATCTTCAAAAACGGTAGATTTTTCTACTCCATTTTTGTAATATACTTGCAATTTCAATTCTTCAATTTGCTTCTCTCCTACATATTGCTGAACAGGATAACGCGGAATAATTCCACCGGACTTAACAAAAATCGGCATGCTATCTAAATCGGCATCCACCCAAATTTCTTTTCCACCGCTTAACAATTCGTTTGTCCAGAAATTATACCACAAACCACGTGGCAAGTACATTCTTCTTCCTTTGGAATTGGGTTCTAAAATAGGACACACCAAAATGTGCTGACCAAACACAAACTCGTCTGTTCGGTAATGCGTTTGTTCATCTTCTTGGTCTACATAAAAAATAGGTTTCAGAATTGGAATTCCTTCTTCTGCATATTCATAAAAAGCAGTATATAAATAAGGAAGTAGTGTGTAACGCAATTCAATAAATTTACGGCTGATGTCTAAAACTTCTTCGCCAAAAGTCCAAGGTTCTTGGTCGCCATGATGTCCAGAAGAATGCGTTCTACAAAACGGATGAAAAACACCTAACTGAATCCAGCGCGCATACAACTCGCCTGTTGGTTGTTCAGCAAATCCACCAATATCTGTTCCTGTAAAAGACATTCCAGAAATGCACATGCGCTGTACTTGAATGTTGGCTACCCATAAATGTTCCCACGAAGCTACATTGTCTCCCGTCCATGAACTTCCGTAACGTTGTGCGCCACTGTAAGCAGAACGTGTAATTACAAAAGGTCGTTTTGGGTAAATGTATTTTTTTACGCCGTTATAAGTGGCTCTCGCCATTTGTGTTCCATAAACATTGTGCGCTTTTCGGTGACTACATGGATGTCCATCATAATCATGGCGAACATCGTTGGGGAAAGTCTTATTAGGAACTTCCATAACAGCAGGTTCGTTCATATCGTTCCAAACGCCCTTCACTCCTACTTCACCAATTAATTCTTTAAACAATCCTGACCACCACGTTCTCACTTCTGGTTTGGTGAAATCTGGAAAATTACATTCTCCTGGCCAAACTTTACCAATCATATAAGGTCCATCAGCTCGTTTACAGAAATAATCTTTTTCCAAAGCTTCGCTATAAACCGAATAATCCTTATCTATTTTAATCCCTGGGTCAATGATAACAACGGTTTTAAAACCGTCTTTATCTAAATCGCTTACCATTTTCTTGGGATCAGGAAAATATTCTTTATTCCAAGTGAAACAACGGAAACCATCCATATAATCTATGTCCAAGTAAATTCCATCGCAAGGAATTTGAAGCGCTCTAAATTGAGAAGCCACTTCACGAACGCGAGATTCTGGATAATAACTCCATTTGCATTGGTGGTAACCTAAAGCCCACATGGGTGGCAATTCTGCTTTACCGGTTAAGTTAGTATACGATTTTACCACTTGCGGCATGTCTGGTCCGTAGATAAAGTAGTAATTCATTTCGCCACCTTGAGCCCAAAAACTGGTTACGGCGTGGCGTTCTTGGCAAAAATCGAAGAAAGAACGGAAGGAATTATCAAAAAACACTCCGTAGGCTTGATTGTTGTTTAAGCCAATGTAAAAAGGAATACTTTTGTAAATCGGGTCTTTGTCTTTGCCAAAAGCATATTCATCAGTCACCCAATTTTGAACGCGTTTTCCTTTTAAATTAGAATGCATGGGTTTATCTCCCAATCCATAAAAACTTTCTTTGGCTTGGGCTTTTTTACTCATTTTTACAACATTGCCACCAAATTCGTAGCTTTCTTCGTAATGAAAACCCAATTCGTCTTCATTGATTAGGTTTCCTTTTTTGTCGTAAATTTTATGTTGTAAGCTGGCTTTTTCAATTTTGCAAACCAATTTAGATGTGCTTATTATATAAAAGTCTTTTTCTTCTGTAATTTCTAAATGATTGTAGCCACGCAATCCATCTTCATCTATGGCATACGAAAAATCAGGTTCTAATTTTCCGCGCGTTCCGTAACGAAAACGCAATACACTGTCTCGTAATACTTGCATTTCCATTATTACATCGTTCTCTGTGGTAAAACGGAATGTATCTACATCTTGTTCAAACTTAACTATTTGATTAGGAAACTGGTTCCCTAACTCTTTAAGTTCTGTATTTGTAATCATTCTATATCTTCATTTATTTTCAGCTGGCTAAAATACAACCTAATAAGGTTTTTAAAGCTGAGGTGAGTACTATTTCAATTCGAAAATCTGACAAGCTAAAGGAGCTAAAACGATTGATGTTGAAAACTTTTTACCTTGAAATTCTTCTTTTTTAAACTCAGTAACTTCATTTGAAAAATTACCCGTTCCCCAGAATTTTTTATCATCGCTACTTAATTGTTCGGTTAAAGTTCCACCTTGGTTGCTTCCTATGAAATAATGATCATGTGGAGTTGGTGTGAAATTACAGGTGACGATTATTTCAGATTCTTCATATTTGCGCTTGTACACCAAAACCGAATTTTCATGGTCGTCTAAACTCAACCATTCAAAACTTTCGTGACTAAATTGATTTTTATATAAGGCTTCTGTTTTTCTATACAATTCGTTTAAAGCTGTAACCCATTTCTGGATTCCTTGATGTGGTTTGTACTCTAATAAGTGCCAATCTAGACTTTCTTGGAAATTCCATTCTTGGTATTGTCCAAATTCTCCACCTTGAAAGAGTAATTTTGTTCCCGGATGCGTAAACATGAACCCGTATAAACTCCTAAGATTAGCAAACTTTTGCCATTCGTCTCCAGGCATTTTATCCAACATGGATTTTTTACCATACACTACTTCATCATGAGAAAGCGGTAACATGAAATTTTCAGTAAAGGCATAATTTAAGCTGAAGCTAATGTCGTTTTGATGGTGTTTTCTGTATACCGGATCTTTTGAAAAATAGGTTAAGGTATCGTGCATCCAACCCATCATCCACTTCATTCCAAATCCTAAACCACCAATAGAAGTAGGTTTTGATACCATGGAATAACTGGTAGATTCTTCAGCAATGGTTTGTACATCTGGATAATTTTTGTACACTTCTTCATTTAATTCCTTAATGAAATCAATGGCTTCTAGATATTCATTTCCACCAAATTGATTGGGATCCCATTCGCCTTCATCTCTGGAATAATCTAAATACAACATTGAAGCTACTGCATCAACACGAAGTCCGTCAACATGATAATAATCCAACCAAAACAAAGCATTACTGATTAAAAATGCACGCACTTCATTTCTGCCATAATTGAAAATTAAGGATTTCCAATCGGGGTGATAACCTTTTTTTCGGTCGGGATGTTCGTACAAATGGGTTCCATCAAAATTACCTAAACCATGTGCATCTTCAGGAAAATGAGAAGGTACCCAATCTAAAATTACACCGATATTATTTTGGTGAAAAACATCTACCAATTCCATAAATTCTTCGGGATAACCAAATCTTGAAGTGGGTGCAAAATATCCAGTTAATTGATATCCCCAACTCGGATCGTATGGATATTCCATAATGGGCATGAACTCGATGTGAGTGAATTTCATTTCCTTTACATACTTTACCAAATCTTCGGCTAGTTCTAAATAACTTAGGCTTCGGTTTTCTTCGGTTTTCTTTTTCCAAGAGCCCAAATGCACTTCGTAAACCGAATATGGCGCATCTAAAGCATTGTGTTTTTTCCGCTTTTTCATCCAAGCAGAATCCTTCCATTTTTTATTCAAATTCCAAACTACAGATGCGGTATTAGGCGGATGCTCGCAGCGTTTAGCAAACGGATCCGCCTTTTCGGTTTTTTGGTCGTTGTTATTTGAATGTATTCTGTATTTGTACACACTTCCATGGCCAACTTCTGGAATAAATCCTTCCCAAATTCCACTTTCGTCCCAACGTACATTGAGTAAATGCTCTCCTTCTATCCAGTAATTAAAATCGCCAATAACCGAAACTTGTTTGGCTGATGGCGCCCAAACAGCAAAATAAGTTCCCTTTACGCCATTGACTTCCATGGGATGGGATCCTAATTTTTCGTATAATCTAAAATGTTTTCCTGCTTTAAATAACTGAATATCAAATTCAGAAAAAAGACTATAAACTTGTACTTGACTCATGTTGTTCTGGGTTTAAAATGCTTGAAATTCCTTTTAATGGAATAATTGCCCAACGTGGGCGAGAGTTCAATTCGTATCCTAATTCGTAAATGGCTTTTTCTAATAAGCAATAATGCAATAGGAATTCTATTTCTTTTCGGTAACCGATGTTTAAATTATGTGATTGTACATAATCTATATACGTATATAAAAATACACCGACCATTTGGTCATAAAGTAATTCTGCTAGTTCAAAATGTTCTTCAATGCTTTTGTTGTGTTCGTCTTGATGATTGAAAATACTGGCATAAATGGCATAATTAAAAGACCTAAACATGCCGGCTACATCTTTTAAAGGGGGTTGCTTTACTTTTCGGTCTCGAATGGTACTTTCGGGTTCGCCTTCAAAATCAATGATGTAAAAATCGCGTTCGTTTACCAAAACTTGACCTAAATGATAATCTCCATGAACACGAATGCGTTCGCCTTTTAAGCGATTTTCATCAAAATCTAGGAAGCGTTTTTTTACTTCTTTTTTGTTGCTCAGTAAGGCTTGTGCTAAGTCTAATGCCAAACCATCTAATTTATGCAGGTTGTTTTCTAATAAATTAATCCGGTTATCCAACATGTAGACCAATCTGTTTTTTAACCAAACCGTATAATCATAAGAATATCCCGAAGGTGTAAATTCAGTATTAATGCGTTCCATCCCTAATGAAACATGCATTTCTGCAGTGCGATGTGCCAAAGTTTCAATGTCTTCAAAAAAAGATTTACCGAATAATTCTGTAAGTTGAGCATCTACTTCATTTTCATTGATCTGTTGAAGCGGACTCAGTTTTTGAATTTTAGCTAGGTCTCTTTTTGAAGCATTAAATGCTTGGATTCCTTTTCTAATGTTTTTTGAAAAATAATCCCAAGCATCACCTTCATTGGGAATCATTTCTTGCATTAATGCAATGGTCATTACATTTTTATCACTGAATTTTAAGGTGATGCTTCCTGCATAACCTGGAGTATTTTCAAATTGACCTTTGTTGGTCAAATATTTGCTCAATTCGTAATCTGGATTGTGGTTTACATATAGTCTTCTGAAGAATTTTAAAATGTATTTTTCGTTATACACTACAGAAGTATTGCTTTGTTCCACTCCTAAAAATCGGGAAGACGTATAATCATCGTCCAAGCATTTTCTACCGCGTCTGTATTCTAAATGTTGGTGTTTGGTTTTGTTGCCTTCGGTAATTTTTTCAAAAATCATTTTTCGAAAAGATTCTAACAAACTGGCATCGACCAACCAAAATTCTTCTTCATTTAATTTAATGTGTGCAATAATGTTTCCATCAACCGCATCGGGATGCTTCACCAAACCTAAAGGTAAAAAATAATCTTGCACAAAAGCTTCCACATAATTGGCTTCTATGACTAAACCGTAGTATAAATCAGATTCATTTTGAACGCTGAAATAATCCAATACATCAATATATTTTAACTTGCTTGCTTTACCACCGTACCAACGTTGCTGTAAAATATAATCTTGTAAAACATCTCCGCAGAGTTGTTTTTGAAACTCTACAGATTTCATCAATTCTTCCCAAGTTAATGGAAATTCAAGTGAATGTTTTGGTTTTGGTGGAGTTTTGCTAGCCATTAGTATTTCATTTTAAAGATATGAAAGCCCAAACTTGGGTGAAGTTCTACATAATTCCATTCGTTTTGCCATTGGTATTCTGCTTCGGTAATTAAATCTTTCATTTGTACCGCGGTACCTTGATGAATGTTTAATTCTTCAAAAGGCAAACGCAATGTTCCTTGCTGGCTGTAATGATGGTCTAAGTTAATTACCACCAAAATTTGATCGGTTCGGTCGTCATTCCATTTATAAAAACCGATTAAGTGCTCATTTTCTATCGGGCAAAATTGAATATTGTTGGTTTGTTGAAGCGCCGGATGATTTTTTCTAAGTTGATTGATTTTTGAAATTAAATGGGTGACTTTGTTTTTATGCGTCCAATCCCATTTACGGATTTGGTATTTTTCTGAATCTAAATATTCTTCTTTACCTGGCATGGCATCTGAAGCCATAAATTCAAAAACTGGTCCGTAAATCCCAATATTACTCGACAAAGTAGCCGCCAACGTATAGCGAATTATGTGCATAGCTTCATTAGCACCTTGCAAGTGATATGGATTAATATCGGGTGTGTTTGGCCAAAAATTAGGTCGGAAATATTCCCGCATATTGCTTTTAGTCAATTCGTTTACATATTCAATTATTTCATGCTTGTGCGTTCTCCAAGTAAAATAAGTATAACCTTGATTGAAGCCTTGTTTAGCTAGTTGCTGCATTATTTTTGGTCTGGAAAAAGCTTCGGATAAGAAAATAGTATCTGGATATTCTTCTTTGATGGAACGAATAAAAAAGTTCCAAAAACGGAAAGATTTGGTATGTGGATTGTCTACTCTAAATACTTTTACTCCGCGTTTAGCCCAATATTTTCCAACACTTAATAATTCATTCCACAATTCTACAGCGGCATCGCACTCGAAGTTGAAATTAACAATATCTTGGTATTTCTTCGGTGGATTTTCAGCATATTGAATGCTTCCGTCAGGTCTAAATTTAAACCACTCCGGATTATTTTTTAAATACGGATGGTCAGGAGCGGCCTGAAAAGCAATGTCCATCGCAATTTCAATTCCGTGTTGTTCTGCTTGGTGAATTAGATGAATAAAATCTTCTTCAGAACCCAATTCAGGATGAATACTTTTGTGTCCGCCGTGTTTTGAACCAATTGCCCAAGGCACACCAGTATCGCCTTTTTCGGCTTGGGTGGTGTTGTTTTTTCCTTTTCGGTTTACTTCTCCAATGGGATGAATGGGTGGGAAATACAAGGTATCAAATCCCATTTCTGCTACGCGAGCCAAACGTTCTTCGCAATCTTTAAAGCTAGCGTGTCGTTCTTCATTTTGAGCAGCAGAACGTGGAAAAAATTCGTACCAAGTACTAAATCTCGCTTTTTTCCGATCTACATCAATTTCAAATTTATCAGATTTTGTGGCATTTTTTCGCGTAGGAAAATGATAAAACAAATCGTACAAACATTGTGACTTGGCTTCATTACAAGCTTCATCATAATGACTTTCTTTCGGAAATATTTCAATTAAATGATTTAGGAAAGCCGTGTCATTTTTATCTTTATTCAGTTTTTTTAAAGCTTTAAGATGGTCTACTCCTTCAAGCAATTCACTTTTTACGTTTATTTGATTATCAATTTTTGCGGTAATTCCTTTGTGCCAAGTAAGTGGATGGTCTATCCAAGCTTGTAAAAAATAAGTATGATAACCTTGTTGATTCACTTGAAAATGTCCAGCAAAACGATCATTGTCTTTTAAATGCAATCGGTAGTATTGTTTTTCTTTCGCTTTAGGCGAAGTATGCACTATTTCTGCTTGAAGAACATCATGTCCATCTGCTAAAATATCAGCTTCTATATGAACTTGTTCTTCAACAACTCGTTTTATGGGGAATTCGCCGTTATTTACTAACGGACTAATGTTTTCTATAATTAATCTTCTTTTTTCCTTTTTCATGAAATTAGGGAGTGTTTTGGAAATAAAATTCTTTTCTTATTTGTTCTGTTTCTTCTTGGTTTTTAAAAACCGAAAATGTTTTACCTTGTGTACGCAATCCACCAAAAATATTGGCATATTCGGCTGCTGCTTTTGCATCATTGAGTTTTGCAAAACCGTAAGCTAGGCCACCAGCAAAAGAGTCGCCACAACCTGTGGTATCAATTACTTCATCTACTTGAATTGAAGGTGTAAAATGCTTCACCACATTTCCATTTTCTAAATGGTATTCCATACAACCTTCTGCATCGAGTGTGACGTATAAAAAGGTTACTCCTTTGTGTAAAACGTATTCTGCTAATTCATCTAAATGATCGATTTCTCCTTCTTGATAAGCAACTAATTCTTCTTGTTTGTATTCGCTTTGAAGCAAGCAGGATTGAGATTCTTCTAAATTCATTTTTAACACATCGATATGCGGAAGCCATAAATCTATATCTACCCAAAACTTTCGGTGGCGATTACCATGCACACTTACGCAGGTTGTTGGACCATGCGCATCGAAAATGATTTTTGCTTTAGAATTTGCCTTGATGTATTTTAAAGTATCTAAGGCAATTTCAAAATCGGTTATGGGTACAAAAACAAAGGCATCTACATCTAAAAAGTTTTCAACGTCTTTTGCTGTGATGGGCGGCATGAAAGCCGTTTGCTTTTCTATTCGGTTATTTTGGTCTTTAAATTTCAAATGAATAACCGTACCCCGATTGGCTTCATCTGAAAGACCGCTAACATCTATTGAAGGGTAATCTTGAAATAAAGCATGAATGGCTTTTTTGTCTTTTTGATGAATATGAGCAATGGGATAAACTTTCCCCTTGTTTTCTAACAATTTTGCTAAAGCAATACTCGGGTGAGAAATGCATCCGTATTTCTGAATAACATCTCCTTTAAAGGTTTCGATGGTATCTCTAGGAATCGGACCCGCCACAGCAATTTTGATCTGCATAAAATTCAGAATTGATTAGTTTAAAAGCATTTTCATTTGAAAGCACAAATTAAATATTATTTAAGACATTCGGATATTTTTCGGATATTTTTCGGATATTTTTTAATGACTAAATAGCTTTTTAAGATACTATATCGTTGTCGCTAAGATTATAGAAATTATTCAAAGATATGTTTATCAACTAAATTATTGTTGTGGATTCAATCTAATCAATATAAAGTTAACTCACTAAACAGGTTTTATACTGAGCAATAAAAGCAAAAAATTAAACCAAAAGCTATTGCTGAGCATTAAACTTAATCCTATTTTTGCAAGCTTAAATTTTTGAAAAAATGACAGAATATATCACTTTTGGAATTTTGTGTTTTACCACTTTTTTTACCATTATAAACCCTTTGGGAGTGATGCCTATTTTTATGACCATGACTAAGGAAATGGATAAAAGCGATCGAAATGCAACGGCTAAAAAAGCAATTTTAGCATC
Organism: Psychroflexus planctonicus; assembly: GCF_014640195.1. Lineage (GTDB taxonomy): Bacteria > Bacteroidota > Bacteroidia > Flavobacteriales > Flavobacteriaceae > Psychroflexus > Psychroflexus planctonicus. Next base: position 67,633 of record NZ_BMGM01000002.1, on the reverse strand, counting down.
TTTTGTAACACTGGTTGTCTTTGCTTTTTCAGGTCAAGTTTTATTTAGTTTTTTTGGAATTTCTGTCAACAGTTTTCGTGTTGTGGGTGGTATTATTTTCTTTTTAATGGGAATGGATATGTTACAAGCTAGATTAGGGACTGTGAAAGTAAAGCCTGAAGAAGTTAAAACCTATGTTTCTGATATTTCTATTACTCCACTTGCCATACCTATGATTACTGGTCCTGGTGCCATAACTAATGCCATTGTTTTGATGGAAGATGCTGGAGGCGTAGACTTTAAATTAGTTTTACTTGGTGCAATCCTGGTTGTTTTTGCAATTACACTTGCCATTTTATTGAGTGCTACTAAAATTATTAAATTACTGGGTACCACTGGAAATAATGTTTTAATGAGATTAATGGGATTAATTATTATGGTAATTGCTATTGAGTTCTTTTTGAGTGGTTTTAAACCTATCTTTCAGGATATTATCGCAAAATAGGTATTCATTTAAAAAATTGCTTCTAGGACCATTTCAATTTTTTGTGAATTTTTAACTTAAACGAACTTTTAAAGTGAATTAAGATTAATACTTTCACTTTATGGAAAATAGAGAAAAAAGCTTATTAGAATTAAGGCCTGTTATTCGCAATGCTAAAGTAAATAGTGATACTTTAAGTGCAGAAGCATTTCAAAACAAAACGTTAAGACCAATTGCAAAGTTTCAAAATGATTTGCTCATTGAAATGTTTAAAGTATACATTAATTATAGAAAGAATAAATTTTACGAATTAAGCTTAGAGAATAAACTAAAGTATATTGAAGAAGCTGTTAAAAAAGATGCTAAATTAAGAAGACAAGTTCAAGGTGTATTTATAGGTTTATTTTCTATTGAAGAATATATGGAATATTCTAAAGATTATAAATCCTTCAATAAAAGGATAAACAACCTTTGTATTGAACGATTGAAAAGCAATATTCAACTTTTTGAAAAGGTATAAAAAAAGCCGTCTCAAGATTGAGACGGCTTTTTAATTCAGTATTTAATATACTTAAAGAATATTACAATTCTTCAAGTGCATTTTTCATTTTTTCAGCTTCATCATCATTGCCCAACTGGTAGTGAATATTCATCAAAGTTTGAATAACACCTTTGTTGGTTGAATCTACCTTATAAGCTTTTTCTAAATAAGGCAATGCTTCTTCATACAACTCTTTCTTTTGCTTATTAAGTTGCTCATAACGTTTATTGTCTGCTGCAGACATCCCTAATTCATTCATTTCTTCTACTAATTTTGTTTCTTCAGACAAAATTAATCTGGCTAAATTAAGATAGGTATAAACGTATTCCGGATCTAGCTCAATTGACTTTTCATAGAATTGTTTAGCTGCTTCTTCATCTTCTAATTGTTCAGCAGAAACACCTAAGTTATAATACACCATTGCATCATCAGGAGCTTTATCTTTAATATTATTCATCAATTCTTGATACTTTTCAACATCTCCTAATTGATAATATAAATCTGCTTCAGCTTGAAGTAAAGTAATATCGTCTGGATCCATTTCTTTTGCAACTTCAATGGCTTCCATTGCCTTTTCTGGCTGCTCTAATTGAATATAAAGTCTAGATGTATTTTTAGCAATTTCAGCTTTAACAGAAGGCGACTTTACATCTTCAGGTTTGGAATAATTATCAGATCTTACCATCAAATCTCTGTAATCTTTATCTCCAAACTTCTCTCTCTCCCCTGTTTCATTATTTACTGCAAAATATTCCATCTTAGAACCATCAAAACCTAACTCCAAAAGTTCTTCGTAATAACTTACTGCGTCATCTAATTCTTGAGCACTTATTGCACTACCGGCTGCGTAGTATAAATAAATGGTATCATTTTTATCTAATTGATAAGATTTATATAGTTTCTCTTTAGCCGTAGAAAAATCTTTTTTGTTTTGATCTTCTACTGCAGAATTCACCAATTGGTTTTTAACCATAAAGAGTCCATCTGTTGCATCTGTTTCAGAATCGTCTTTTTCAAGCGCTTTTTTATAGGCTTCAGCTGATTTTTCTAATTTCTCAATATCGTTAGTACCATTTTCTTTAGGACCAAATAAGGCATCACCTAAAGCCACATAATAACGTACAACCCACTTATCCTTTTCATCTAAAATTCCAGCAGATTTAGCAGCATCAAGTTCTTTAATGGCTTCTTCGTAATTGTTATCTTTCATTGCCTTCTCAGCACTTTTCACTTCTTTTTTTTGAGCCGTCATATTGAAACCCAAAAACAAGGCAAGACCAAGTGTTATAAGTTTAGTATTCATTTGTTTAAATTTTGTGTTTAATAAATTATTCATTTGAATTTGTTTCGTCTGTATTTGGTGAAGTTTCTTCACCTTCATTAATATCTTCAATTTCTTCATCTTCAATTGCAATTTTAGCAACTGCTGCAATGGAATCTCCATCTTTTAAATTGATTAATCTCACACCTTGGGTTGCTCTACCCATGGTTCTTAATTCTTGCATAGACATGCGTATAGCTACACCTGATTTTTTAATAATCATTAAGTCGTCTGCATCAGTAACATTTTTAATAGTTACTAAGCTACCTGTTTTCTCCGTTATTGATATGGTTTTAACTCCTTTACCACCACGGTTGGTTGTTCTGTATATTGGCTCTCCAGATTCTGGGTCGTCTATAAATGTACGTTTACCATATCCGTTTTCAGAAACTACTAAAACGGTTTCTTCTTTAGGATTGTTAACTGTAATCATTCCAACAACTTCATCCTTGTCATTTCCTAATCTAATTCCGCGAACACCAGAAGCGCTTCTTCCCATTGGTCTAGTTTTGCTTTCTTCAAATCGAATGGCTTTACCCGATTTTAAAGCAAGCATTACTTCAGACTCACCATTGGTTAATACTGCCGAAAGCAATTCGTCTCCATCTTTAATAGTAATGGCATTAATTCCGTTGGTACGTGGTCTTGAATATTGTTCTAATGAAGTTTTCTTAACCTGGCCTTTTTTGGTAGCCATTAACACATAATTTGAATTTACGTATTCTTCATCTTTCAAATCTTGTGTACAAATAAAGGCGTTGATTTTATCGTTGGGATCAATATTAATCAAGTTTTGAATAGCTCTTCCTTTTGAAGCTTTTGTACCTTCGGGTATTTCAAAAACACGCATCCAGAAACATTTTCCGTTTTGCGTAAAGAAAATCATGTATTGGTGATTGGTTCCTACAAAAAGATATTCTGAAAAATCTTCATCTCTTGTCGTGGTTGCTTTTTGACCTACTCCACCTCTACTTTGTGTTTTGTATTCTGTTAGGGAAGTTCGTTTTACATAACCTGCATGAGAAATTGTAATCACAACTTGTTCATTAGGAATCATGTCTTCCATACTTAAATCTCCACCAGCATATTCAATATTAGAACGGCGCTCATCTCCATACTTTTCCTTAATTTCTAGTAGCTCGTCTTTAATAATTTGCATACGGCGTTCTTCGCTACCCAAAATATCTTTTAAGTCTTCAATGGTTTTCATCAATTCTTCATATTCAGAACGTAGTTTATCTTGCTCAAGACCGGTTAATTGTCTTAAACGCATTTCTACGATTGCTTTGGCCTGAATTTCAGTTAACTCAAATCGTTCAATTAAGCTTGCTCTTGCTTCTTCTGCGTTAGAAGAACCACGAATAATTTTAATTACTTCGTCTATATTATCTGAAGCAATAATCAATCCTTCTAAAATGTGTGCTCTTTCTTCTGCTTTGCGAAGTAAATATTTGGTTCTTCGAGTAACTACATCATGTCTGTGTTCAACAAAATAATGAATCAAATCTTTTAGATTCAACATTTGTGGTCTACCTTTTACCAGGGCAATATTGTTTACACTAAAAGAAGATTGTAATGCTGTATGCTTATATAATGTGTTTAAAACCACATTGGGAACGGCATCTTTTTTCAAGATGTAAACTATCCGCATTCCATTACGGTCAGATTCGTCACGAATTAAAGAAATTCCTTCAATTTTCTTATCGTTTACCATGTCTGCTGTTTTCTTAATCATATCAGCTTTATTGACTTGGTAAGGAATTTCAGTAACTATAATGCATTCTTTCCCTTTTACTTCTTCAAAAGTGGCTTTTGCACGCATAACCACGCGGCCACGACCCGTTTTATAGGCTTCTCTAACACCATCATAGCCATAAATTGTACCTCCTGTTGGAAAATCTGGAGCTTTAATGTACTCCATTAATCCTTCAATTTCTATATCATTGTCATCTATGTAAGCAATGGTACCATCTATAACTTCAGTTAAGTTATGCGGAGCCATGTTGGTAGCCATACCAACAGCAATACCACTTGCTCCATTCACCAACAAATTAGGAACTCGAGTTGGCATTACAGTAGGTTCTTCTAGCGTGTCATCAAAATTTAACGAATAATCTACAGTTTCTTTATCGATGTCCGATAACATCTCTTCGCTAAACTTTCGCATTCTGGCTTCTGTATAACGCATAGCTGCTGGACTGTCTCCATCAACCGAACCAAAGTTACCTTGCCCATCTACAAGCTGATAACGCATACTCCATTCCTGGGCCATACGCACCATTGCATCATAAACAGAAGTATCTCCATGTGGGTGATATTTACCTAATACCTCACCTACAATTCTTGCTGATTTTTTATGCGGTCTATTGGAAAGTACACCTAATTCATTCATTCCAAACAAAACCCTTCTATGTACAGGTTTTAAGCCATCCCTTACATCGGGTAAAGCTCTTGAAACAATAACAGACATTGAGTAATCAATGTAAGCTGTTTTCATTTCGTCTTCTATATTAATCGGAATCAACTGTTCGCCGTCTGCCATAAATTAAATTTTAATTAATTTGTTTAAGCTGCTAATTTACATAAAAAAATCACTATTTTGGCACTACTAAAGGCTAAAAACAGCGTTTTTTGTTAACAAAAATTTATTAGCAACAATATGCCATATTGGCATCGTTTTCTACCTTGTTTATTTATTTTTTTGTTATTTAGTGTATTATAATATTGGTATTGTTTTTGAACAATTCAGAATAAATGAAGATTGAAATATGGACGATAATTTTTCACCAAAAGTAAAAGATGTAATTTCGTTTAGCAAAGAAGAAGCTTTACGCTTAGGGCATGATTTTATAGGTACAGAACATTTAATGTTAGGCTTGCTTAGAGACGATACAAGCAAAGCCGTAGAAATATTAAATACATTTGAAGTAGACTTAAATAGATTGAGAAAAAAAGTTGAGATTTTAAATCCAACAGACTTCTCTGCTTCAAAAATTAATACAAATCAGAATTTGCATTTAACACGACAAGCAGAACGTGCTCTAAAGGCTTCTTTTTTGGAAGCTAAGTTGTTTCAAAGTTCTTCAATTAACACAGCGCATTTGCTATTGTGTATTTTAAGAAACAACGAAGACCCAATCACTAAACTTTTATCCAAATTTGATATTGATTACGACAATGTTAAAGAAGAATTCAAATCTATGATTTCACAAGACGGAAGCACTTTCGAAGAACCCACTGCAGAATCCTACCCAGAAGACAATCCTACTGGTGGCAGAAAATCTCCTTTTGAAGGAAGTAGAGATACTGGAAAATCTTCTAAAACCAATAAAAAATCTAAAACTCCAGTTTTAGATAATTTTGGAAGAGACCTTACAGCCATGGCAGAAGATGGTAAATTGGATCCCGTTGTTGGAAGAGAAAAAGAAATTGAACGCGTCTCTCAAATTTTAAGTAGAAGAAAGAAAAACAACCCGCTTTTAATTGGGGAGCCAGGTGTTGGTAAAAGTGCAATTGCAGAAGGTTTAGCTTTACGCATTATTCAACGTAAAGTTTCTCGTATTTTATATGATAAACGACTGATAACATTAGATTTAGCTAGTTTAGTTGCAGGCACAAAATATCGTGGACAGTTTGAAGAACGCATGAAAGCAGTAATGAATGAGTTAGAAAAAAACGAAGATATTATCTTGTTTATAGACGAAATTCATACCATAGTTGGAGCTGGTGGCGCAACTGGAAGTTTAGACGCTAGCAATATGTTTAAACCTGCTTTAGCCCGCGGTGAAATACAATGTATAGGTGCCACAACTTTAGATGAATATAGACAAAACATAGAAAAAGATGGTGCTTTAGAGCGTAGATTTCAAAAAATTATTGTTGAACCTACATCTATTCCTGAAACTATAGAAATACTTCACAACATTAAAGGAAAATATGAAGATCACCATAATGTGAATTTTACAGATGAAGCTATTCAAGCCTGCGTAAAACTAACAACTCGTTATATGAATGATCGCTTCTTACCAGATAAAGCCATAGACGCTTTAGATGAAGCAGGTTCACGAGTTCATATTATAAATATAAATGTACCACAGCGCATTCTAGATTTAGAAAAGAAACTTGAAGAAATTCGAGATATTAAAAATACAGTTGTAAAAAAACAAAAATACGAAGAAGCTGCGAAGCTACGTGATGACGAAAAACATGTAGAAAAAGAATTAGAGGTTGCTCAAGAAGAATGGGAAGCTGAAGCAAAAGAAAATAAAATTACGGTTACTGAAAATGACATTGCAGATGTTGTTTCTATGATGACCGGCATTCCTGTTAACCGAATTGCCAAAACTGAAGGCAATAAATTAGCCGAACTACCCAAAACTATAAAAGGCAAAGTAGTTGGACAGGATGAAGCTGTTGTAAACATTGTAAAAGCTATTCAGCGAAATAGAGCTGGATTAAAAGATCCTAACAAACCTATTGGTTCATTTATTTTCTTAGGTCAAACTGGTGTTGGAAAAACACAACTTGCAAAAGTTTTAGCTACTGAATTGTTTGATAATGAAGATGCATTAGTAAGATTAGACATGAGTGAATATATGGAAAAGTTTGCTGTGTCTAGATTAATTGGTGCACCTCCTGGCTATGTTGGTTACGAAGAAGGCGGACAGTTAACCGAAAAAATTAGACGTAAACCTTATGCGGTTATCTTGCTAGATGAAATTGAAAAGGCACATCCTGATGTATTTAATATGTTATTGCAAGTATTAGATGATGGCCATTTAACAGACAGTTTAGGTAGAAAGGTAGATTTTAGAAATACCATTATTATCATGACTTCAAATATTGGTGCCCGAAAATTGAAAGATTTTGGAACAGGAGTTGGATTTGGTACAAAATCTCAAAAAGACCAAGAAAAAGAGAATAGCCGAAAAGTAATTGAAGGTGCACTTAAAAAAGCATTTGCACCAGAATTCTTAAATCGAGTAGATGATGTTGTTATATTTAATGCTTTAGAAAAAAGTCATATTCATAAAATTATTGATATTGAATTGGCTAAACTTTACTTGCGTATCGAAGAAATGGGTTATCAATTTTCTTTAACGGTTGCTGCTAAAGATTTTATTGCTGAAAAAGGTTTCGATTCTAAATATGGAGCTAGACCATTAAATAGAGCTATTCAAAAGTACATTGAAGATGCCTTAGCAGAAAAAATCATCAATACAGAAATCAATGAAGGAGATGAAATTAATATGGACTTCGACACTGATAAAGAAGAATTGATACTAAAGATTAAGAATAAAAAAGAAGAAAAACCTAATAAACATGAATAAGATTTTTTACCTATTTGCTATTGCTTTTGTACTAACTGCATGTAAAAATGAGAAAGAACAAGACAAAACCAAAGCAATTGATGAACAACCTAATGATGTAGAATTAGAAATTACAGAACCTGAGTTAGAAGATATCCCTTCTTTAAAAAAGTGCTACACTTATAAAGACGAGAATACAGACGCTCAATTGAATCTTATTTTAGAAGATGATATAGTAACGGGCAACCTAATTTACAATGGAGAAAATTCAAAAAGTGGTTCTTTAACGGGTGAATTTTCTGGAGATACATTGTATTTATCATATAAATATAGACAAGGTGATGTTACTTCGGTAAAAGAAATTGTTTTCTTAGAAGACAAAAAGAATTTCACATTGCAACAAGGCTCAGCTAAGTTGGTTGAAAAAAATGAGTTTAAAACCATTCAAGATAGAAGTAAAATAAAATTTGATGGTTGGGTTTACAAAAAACTGGATTGCGAACAAGAAAAAATCTAAAAATTCAATTCAATATTTACTTAAAAAAGCCGCTTAATTGCGGCTTTTTTTTATTCACTTATACTGTGCTTTGCATAGGTTCTCCACTTGCTCAAACAGTTTTCAATATCATCTGGAATTGGAGTATCAAACTGCATCCATTTTTTTGTAGTTGGATGTTCAAAACCTAAAGTTTTTGCATGCAGGGCTTGCCGAGGTAAAACTTTAAAACAATTTTCTACAAATTGTTTGTATTTTGAAAAAGCAGTACCCTTTAAAATCTTATCGCCGCCGTAGCGCTCATCGTTAAATAAAGTATGACCTATGTATTTTAGGTGAACGCGAATTTGATGTGTTCTACCTGTTTCTAATTTACAACTCACTAAAGTAACATAGGTAAATCTTTCTAAAACTTTGTAATGTGTTACTGCAGGTTTACCCCATTCTTCATTTTCGCCTTTAAATACAATATTTTGCATTCTATTTTTAGGGCTTCTACCAATGTTTCCTTCTATAGTTCCTTCTTCATCATTTACATTACCCCAAACCAATGCAATATATTCTCGTTGACTGGTTTTGTGGAAAAATTGTTTTGCTAAATGATTCATTGCTTCTTCAGTTTTAGCAACTACTAACAAACCACTGGTTTCTTTGTCTATTCTATGAACCAATCCTGGACGATTACTAGAGTTATTAGGGAGGTTTTCAAAATGATAAACTAAAGCATTAATTAATGTACCAGAGTAGTTTCCGTGACCTGGATGCACAACCATTCCAGCAGGTTTATTTACAACTAAAACCGCTTCATCTTCGTAAACAATATCTAAAGGAATGTTTTCCGGAATAAGTTGAGATTCATAAGGCGGATACGAAAGCAAAACCTTTACATCATCAAAAGCTTTTACTTTGTAGTTTTGTTTTACAGCCGTTCCATTTACATAAATATTACCATCTTTTGCTGCCTGCTGAATTTTAGAACGGGTTGCATTTTCAATAAAATTCATTAAAAATTTATCAATCCGCAAAGGCTCCTGCCCTTTTGATGCAATAAAATGATGGTGTTCGTACAAATCATCTTGATCCATGTTTTCTTCTTCCTTACTACTCATAATTAATTGTTTTCTGAACTTGTGTTGATTTGCAATACATCTTTAACTTCTGGAAGAGAATCTTTCGGAATGCTTTGTCCATATTTTAATTTTCCATCACCTACTATTAAGTCAATTGTAGAGGTTTTCTTAAGTACATCACCTTCTTTAATGGTATCATTTTCATGAATCATATACATAACAACATCTGCTATATTGGGTTCTTCTTTAATTTCACCAATTTTAAAACCTAATGATAACAAGGTTGGTTTTACTTGCCTCAAAGATTTTCCAGTAACATTTTTTGGGATTTCTATCTTGGGAAAACTCGAAGGATTTAAACTCAAGTAAATTTTCCGATTATTTTTTACATAAGTTCCTTGATTAGGAATTTGTTCTATGACAGAAAATGCAGGGTAATCTGGATTATATGAAGATGAATCTATTATTTCGTAACGTAAATTCATCTCATCTAATTTTTTTTTAGCAATATCTAATTCTAATTTTTCTAAATTAGGAACTGTAATATATTCGCCATGATTCGTTGAGAATTTTAACCAATACAGTGCTGCAAAAACGAGAATAATAATTAAAACAACAGCAATTAAAAGCTGTTTCAGAAAAATCTTGCTAAAAATAAAACGGAAAAATTGCATTTGGTGGTTTTACCAGCAAAGATATTAAATGGAAAGACTTAACTAGCATTTTAAAAAAAGAAAATCAACTTTGATAAAGACTTCAAAAGTTGTACATTGAAATAAAATAAGGCAAATGAACATTTCAAAATCTACTTGGTTCTACATAGCTGCAGCTCTAATTACAATTTATGGATTAGTAACTGGTTCTTTTTTACTTGTTTTTCTTGCTTTTCCGATTGGTTTATTTGGAATAAATGAGAGAAAAAACAAGTAAAGCGTTAAATAAGATTTAATCGTCTTTGTATTATTTCAATAATATTTAAATTGTAGAAAATTATAATTTATGGATACCAACACACTGTCATTAAAAATTGAAGAACTTAAAAAATTAGGCTACGATTCAAATTTTAGTGTAAAAGATGATACAATTGTAAATTTAGATAAAAAGCAAAAACTTGACGTGGAAGAATTAACAGTAAAACACTTTTACAGATTTGAAGGGATGTCTAACCCTTCTGATTTATCTATTTTGTATGCAGTTGAAACAAAAGATGGTACTAAAGGTACGTTGGTAGATGGTTACGGAATAAGCAGTTCAATTTCCAAAGAGTTGTCAAAAAAGATTCAAAAGTAGTTGTTAAACTTAGATTAAACAGCTTAAACAGTATATGTATAACTAATTCTTATTGTATATTTGCAATGAATAACAAAAACAAATAATTAGATATGGCTTATTTAAATTTAGATGAAAATAAAACTAAAGATACAGTTAAGGAATTAAACATTTTGCTTGCAGATTATCATTTATACTACCAAAAATTACGTAATTTCCATTGGAATGTAATCGGCAAAAACTTTTTTGATTTACATGAAAAGTTTGAAGAATTATATGACGATGCTAAAATCAAAATCGACGAAATTGCAGAACGTATACTTACTTTAAGATTGAAACCCAAAAGTAATTTATCAGATTATTTAGCTTTAAGTAGCGTGGAAGAATCTGATGCAGAGTTAGAGGATTTTGAAATGGTTGAAATGTTAATTGAAGATCATGGAACCATTATCCAACAAATGAGAAAAGTTATTAATACAGCAGATGCAGCCAGTGACGAAGGTACAATTGATCTGGTTGGAGCTTACATTAGAGAATTAGAAAAATCTAGCTGGATGCTCGAAGTTTGGTCTAAGAAAATTAAAGCTTAATGTTTATATTTTCTATCAGTAGTAAGTTTGGAAAATTAAAAGATGAATTACTAGGCAAGGTAATTAATATGGTAGATTCAGTTATACTGAATCTACCTAATTTCGTTATTGCTATTCTGGTATTTATTTTATTTTTAATCATTGCTAAATATGCAGGTAGAATTTTAGATAGAATTTTATTTAAAACGGCTGCACAACGTTCTGTAAGAATAATTAGCATTAAAGTAGCCAAAGTAATAATTATCTCACTTGGTTTTTTTATAGCTTTAGGGATACTTAATTTAGATAAAGTATTAACTTCTGTTTTAGGTGCTGCCGGTGTAATAGGTCTTGCTATTGGTTTAGCCTTACAAGGAACCTTAAACAATACTTTTTCGGGTGTTATTTTAAGTTTTTTACCTCGAATTCAAATTGGTGATTGGTTAGAAACTAACGATTTTAGTGGTAAAGTAATTGATATTGATTTGCGCAGTGTTGTTTTACAAACTGCAGATCAAAATATTGTGGCTATACCGAACTCCAAAATTATCGATAGTCCTTTCAAAAATTTTTCCAGGACAGATCGGGGAAGAATTACTGTAGAATGCGGTGTAGGCTATGAAAGTGATTTAAATAAAGTTCAAGAGCTTACTGAACAGATTATAAAGAAAAACTTCGAACAAAAAAGTGGTGAAGGAATTGAGTTTTACTACACAGGTTTTGGTGATAGTTCAATTAATTTCATCGTTCGGTTTTGGGCAAATGTTAGAAATCAAAAAGATGTTTTTGTTGCCAGCCATAAAGCAATTTTAGGTATTAAGAAAACATTTGATGAAAACAACATCAACATTCCGTTCCCTATTAGAACTTTAGATTTTGGTAAGAATAAATTTAGATCAGAAACTATCCAAATAGCCAATAAGGAATAAGTTTACTTTGTAGAATGTTTCATCTGTAAATAAAGTTTTTCATACATTGGAACTACTTCTTCAATATCAAATTTCCATGCCTGAGTTTCGGCATTAGTTTTAAACTTCTCCAGTTTATCATCATCCTTTAATAAGGAAATTCCATGCGTAGCCATCGCATCTACATCGCCAATTTCGCATAAAAAGCCAGATTCATTATTTACAATAACTTCGGGTAAACCACCCGCATTAGAAGCAATAACTGGAACGCCATGAGCCATGGCTTCAAGCGCAGCCAAACCAAAGCTTTCTTTTTCTGAAGGCAATAAAAACAAATCTGAAAAACAGAGAATACGTTCAATTTCATTAGATTTCCCTAAGAATATAATTGAATCTCTAACGCCTAGCTCATGTGCTAATTTTGAAGCATTTTCCCGTTCAGGTCCATCTCCTATTATAATCAGCTTAGCTTTAACTTCTTTTTGAATTTTATGAAATACTTCAATTACATGATCTATTCTTTTAACTTGTCGAAGATTACTAACATGGGTTATAATTCTTTCATCTTCATTAGCCATTAAATGACGCTTACAATTTTCAAAGTCTTTTTGAAGATTTTTCATATCAATGAAATTCGGTATAACATGAATTTCATTTTTAATGTCAAAAATTCGCAGGGTATCACTTTTTAAGCTATCTGAAACTGATGTAACTGCATCGCTTTTATTGATGCTGAAATTTACAGCTGGCTTGTAAAAATTATGGCTTCCTACTAAAGTAATATCTGTACCGTGCAAAGTGGTCATCATTGGGATATGAATATCTTCTTCCAACAACATTTGCTGTGCCATAAAACCCGCATAGGCATGCGGTATAGCATAATGCACATGCAAAATGTCAATTTCAAATTTTTTGATAACCGTAACCAATTTGCTTGAAAGTGCAAGCTCATAAGGTTGATAATGAAAAAGTGGATATTCCGGGACAATTACTTCGTGATAATGAATATTGTGCGTTAGATAATCTAAACGAACTGGTTGTTTATAAGTTACAAAATGAATTTCGTGACCGCGTTTGGCAAGCGAAATTCCTAATTCTGTTGCTACTACTCCACTTCCACCGAAGGTTGGATAACACACAATGGCTATTTTCATTTAAGGTATTTTAGAATTTAAAAATAATTGATTTTAACTTAGCAGTGCCTAAAATAAAATCAATTTATCTGATTAAGGCATCGTAAATTACTTCTTGAATCCGTGTTCGTGCATTAGACTTAATCAATTTCTTATTATTTGCATCTGGAAAAGTACGATTAGAAAGAAATACATAAATAATTTCTTCGTCTGGATCTGCCCATGCATAGGTTCCTGTAAATCCAGAATGGCCAAAACTGTTCATAGACAAACATCCACAAGTTGGGCCTACTTCATCTAATTGCGGTTTATCAAATACAATTCCGCGGCGTACATCTTCTTCGCAATAATAACACGTATTAAATTTATCTATTGTTTTGGACTGTAAATATTGTTTGCCAGCATAATTACCGCCATTAATGTACATAAGCATCATCTTTGCCACATCTTCTGCATTTCCAAACAAACCTGCATGTCCACCAATACCGCCAAGCATGGCTGCTCCTTGATCATGTACCGTGCCTTTTATGATTTGCTTGCGCCAAATTTTATCATCTTCGGTTGGAACAATTCTATTGGGTTCAAAATGTTGTAGTGGATAATATTTCAAATTTTTTAACCCCATTGAATTATAGAAAAAATCTTCTGTAAGATTATCTATACTATCTTCATATAGGTTTTCTAAATATTCTTTTAAAAAATAAAAAGGCAAATCGCTATACTTATATTCATCTTTTATTCTCAATTCAGAGTCTTTAATTTCTAAGAACAGGCTGTCTTTATAATCTGTTCTCAAGTATAATGTTTCAGTTACTGGTATTGAAAACTCTTTAGAAAATTCACTTCTGTAATACTCATCAAAATTATCGATTGTGTTTTTATAAAACGGAATCCAAGCTTGTAAGCCAGCATAATGAGACAACATTCTTTTAAGCGATAAATCACCTTTATTACTAGATTCGTATTCAGCTAATAAATCTGATAATTTACTGGTTTCAATATCAAAAAAAGCTTGTTCTTCTGCCATCATTAAAACTGGAAGCGTGCCTAATATTTTAGTTAGTGAAGCCAAATCGTAAATACTATTTTTACTTACTGGTATTTTCTCATCGTAGGTATGATAACCGAAATTCTTATCATAAATTATCTCTCCTTTTCTAGCAATTAATATTTGAAAACCTGGAGACATATCTTCAGCCAATACTTCCGTTGCAATAGAATCAATTTCTGAAAACACAACTGGGTCGAAGCCTAAATTTGAAGGATGATTATATCCAAAGACACTTTGTTTTTTTGCTGTGAAACCTGTTCCTTCCGGGAACGAATTCCGAATGCTTACAGGAAGTTTACCTTTTACAGGTTGTGCTCCAAACAGCATTTGCGCCGCCACTCGTTGAGCTATTTCCGTATTTTGATAGGCTTGAACAATAGCTTCAATATTGATGTAACTATTTAAATCTGATATTGCATAAGGACTAGCGAAATTAAATAAAAAGGTTTTTTTTGTTTTACTGATTAAATCGATTAGATTTTTATCTTTTTCTGAAAAAGCATACGACTTCCAAGGATTATCCGAAGAAATATGATGACCAACAATCACCTCATCATAAGCTTCTAATTTATTTACTAAATTTTCATTTATTTCTAAATGATCAACTTTTTGATAAGTGTTCATCATTTCAAAAAAATGATCCCCACTGTCTTGCCCTAGACTTATGTAGGCAATTTTCTTTTCAGGAGTAAATAAAATAGGAAAAATGCCTAAATCATTTTTAACCAAAGTAATTGCATTTAAGAAGGCAAGTTCTTCTACAGCCTTATTTTCTTCCGTATTTAAGTCTTCAAAAAGATTATTAGTATCAACCGATGCATTTTGGTGTAAGCCAATTTTATATTTTGCCATCAGTATTTTTTTAACTGAATGTGCTAATCGTTCTTTAGAAAAAACTTCATTTACATAAGCTTGATGAATTTCTTCTATAGCCTGCGGAATATCTTCTGAAATTAGTAGAATATCATTTCCTGCCAAAAACGCATCTAAATCTACTTTCCCGGGCGAATTATGATTGCTTACCCCTTTCATATTTAAAGCATCCGTAATTACTAAACCTTTAAATTTTAGTTCATTTTGAAGCAAGTTGGTAACTACTTCTTGAGACAAAGTAGTTGGTAAATTTTTCTGTTTTTCTAAGCTAGGAACGTTCAAATGAGCTACCATTACACTACTTACACCTGCATCAAATAAGGCTTTAAAAGGATAAAGCTCTACTTCTTTAATACGTTCTTTACCAAATGAAATACTAGGTAAAGTTTTATGCGAATCTTGGTCAGTATCGCCATGACCTGGGAAATGCTTGGCGTTACTTAAAACTCCAGCATCATGCATACCTTGCATAAAAGCAATGGCATTTTGGCTAACTCGCTTTTTGTTTTCACCGAAAGAGCGATTTCCTATAATTGGATTTTTAGGATTGGTATTCAAGTCTGCAACCGGAGCAAAATTAATGTGAACGCCCATTCTTTTGTTATGCTTACCAATTTGATAACCCACTTTTTGAACAACTTCTGCATCAGATATTGCTCCTAAAGTCATATTCCATGGAAAAGCATAAGTAGAATCTAAGCGCATAGCTAAACCCCATTCGGCATCCATGCCAATAAGCAAAGGAATTTTTGAAGCATCTTGGTACTGATTGGTTAATTTAGCTTGTTGATACGGACCACCTTTAGAAAAAATAACGCCTCCAATTCCGTAGTTTTCGATAAGAAATTGTGCTCTGTTGGTGTGTTTATCTTCTTTTTCAGAAAAAATATCCACCATAAATAATTGAGCAATTTTCTCTTTAGTTGATAAAGAATTGTAAACCGAATCTACCCATTTTTTTTGTTGCTCAACATCTGTTGAAGCCAACGGATGTTGATTTTGAGCAAATACAATGCTAGTTGAGAATACGAATAAAAGCCAAGTAAATTTCATAGAATCTATTTATAAGAAACGGCTATGCCATGATTCTTCCATAGGAACTTCCCAAAAATCTTCAAATTCAGCTTTGTTGTTTATTAAATTATTAAAAACGATTGTTTGTCGAGAAACTGCTTTGTTCTTTACCATTTTTTTGAACTCCTTTAAATCTTTATAAGCAATAAACTTACCTTGTTTAAAGCTTACATTCATGCGGTCGAGTAAATCTACATCATAGATTTTTTCTAGGTTTTGTATAAAATGAACAGAAGCATCTATAGAACAACCAGATGCAGCAGATTGACTTTGATCTAAACCTATAACAATAAAACGATTATAGGGTATTTTGAAACCAGCTTGCAATTGTGATCCATGTGCGGTCCATTCTTCAAGAAATGCAGAAATACGCGTTCGTAGTTCTGCTACTTCATCTTCTGTAAAAGTTCTGTTACATTGGTAAATCCAGATGCGTGCTTCATCTGGTAAGGAATTAAATTCTGTTAGCATAAGTTTAAAGTTCTTCTGCGTTAGCAATCATTTCGGCAACATCAAGTACTTCAATAGTGTCTTCCTTTTCTTTATTTTTTACACCGTCAGACATCATGGTATTACAAAACGGGCAACCTGCTGCAACTACTTCAGGTTTAGTTTCTAAAGCTTGTTCTGTTCGGTGAATATTTACTTCCTTATCACCTTTTTCGGCATCTTTAAACATTTGTGCTCCACCTGCTCCGCAACATAAACCTTTGCTTTTACAGGATTTCATTTCAATGAGTTCCACTTCTAATTTACGAAGTAAATCTCTTGGTGCTTCATATTCGCCGTTTGCTCTGCCTAGATAGCAAGGATCATGAAAAGTAATTCGTTTGCCTTTGTATTTCCCACCTTCCACTTTTAATCGACCTTCATTTAAGAGTGATTTCAAAAATTGAGTATGGTGCATTACTTGGTAATTACCGCCTAATTCTGGATATTCATTTTTTATGGTATTGAAGCAATGTGGACACGTAGTTACAACTTTTTTAATTTCGTATGCGTTCATTACTTCTATGTTGGTCATAGCTTGCATTTGAAACAAAAATTCGTTTCCAGCGCGTTTTGCAGGATCACCAGTACAACTTTCTTCGGTTCCTAAAACGGCAAAATCTACTCCAGCTTTGTGTAAAAGTTTTACAAAAGCTTTGGTTATTTTTTTTGCACGATCATCAAAACTTCCTGCGCATCCTACCCAAAATAAAACTTCAGGTTTTTTTCCTTCAGCCATATATTGTGCCATAGTTGGCACTTTAATCTGCTCGCTCATAAATTTTTATTTTATTCTTCAAATACTTCAATGGTCACTTTTTTCTCAACCAAATCTGTAAATTTTCCTTTATATCTTGTAGCTCGAACAAGGTGATTATCTATCCAGTGGTAATTTCCACCACGTGGCTTTCCCATTAAGAGTGAATGGTACTTAAAACCATTTTCTGCTAACCACTTTTCGGTTACTTCTCTATGTTCTTCTGTTCTAGATGTAAAAAAACAAATTCGGTGTCCTTTATCGTACCATCTGTTAACCGTGGCCAATGCATCTGGAAAGGCTTTACAAGTTGCCATTCTTTCTGGTTCTTCGTTGGGTACATCTTCAGTAATGGTACCGTCTATGTCTATCAGATAATTTTTAACATCTTCAGGTAAGACTGGACTGATACTTTCTTCTCCTACTTTTGCTTTTCTTAATAATTCGTCACTCATAAAACTAGATTTACACACCTTCTTCTGCCCATTTTAATCTGTCTTGCTGATTGTAAGGCCATGGCGCTGCATTATTTTCTATATTAGTCATTGCGTTGTTCAGTTCTGCAGGTGCTGCACTTTGTTCCATCACTAAATATTGTCTCATATCCATAATGATAGAAAGTGGGTCTATACCTATCGGACATGCTTCAACACAAGCATTACAGGTTGTACAAGCCCAAAGTTCTTCTCGCGAAATGTAATCGTCTAATAATTGTTTTCCATCATCTTTAAATTCTCCTTTATTTTTATTAAGGTTATCCCCAATTTCTTCGAGACGATCGCGTGTATCCATCATGATTTTTCGTGGTGAAAGTTTTTTCCCAGTTTGGTTTGCTGGACATTCTGAAGTACATCTCCCACATTCTGTACAAGTATATGCACTCAATAGTTGAAACCAGTTAAGATCTGTGGCATCTGAAGCACCAAATTTTTCAGGAACTTCTTCTTCACCTTCATTTTCTGGTTCTGCAAACGGATCGGCATTGGGGTCCATCATGAGTTTCACTTCGTTAGTAACCGATTCTAAATTTTTAAATTTTCCTTGATTTTCTATGTTTGAAAAATACACATTAGGAAAGGCTAATAAAATGTGTAAATGTTTAGAATAGTACAGGTAATTTAGGAAAATAAAAATACCTAAAATATGAGCCCACCAAGCGCTTCTTTCTAAAATAACCAAAGAAGCATTAGACATGTTTTCAAAAAGCGGAACAATAAAACTACTTATAGGATATGCGCCAGCTTCAACGTAACCTTCATAGGCATTTTGTTGCAGCTGGTAATCTGCTGCATTCATAGTTAAGAAAAGTAGCATTAAAACCACTTCGAAGTATAAAATGTAATTGGCATCATTCTTAGGCCAGCCTTTTAATTCTTTAGATAAAAAACGTTTAATATTCAGCATATTTCTTCTAATCCAAAATACAATTACAGAAACTAAAACTAAAAATGCTAAAATTTCAAAACTTCCAATTAAGAAACTATATACAGGGCCTAGAAAAGAAAATACTCGGTGTGTTCCTGCAATTCCATCGATTATAATTTCAAGTACTTCTATATTTATGATTACAAAACCTACATAAACTATAATGTGTAATATTCCAGCGATAGGGCGTTTAACCATTTTAGATTGGCCTAGCGCAACACGCATCATTTTTTTAAACCGAATATCTTTTTTATCCTTTCTATCTACATCTTTACCCAGTAGAATGTTTCGGCGTAGGCGTTTTACATTTTTTACAAAAAATAGTACTGCTGCAGTTAATGCGATTAAGAAAAGAATTTGGGGTATAAATTCCATAGTGTGTTTTTTTAATCTTCTGTTTCTTTGTAAGCTTTATTTTTCTTTCCAAAAATAGAGAAATGGACGTATCTTTTTGGGTTAAGCTTCATATCTTCTAATAATTCTTCCAATTCTTTAGTCGACGCTTCTAGATTATCATACAATTGATCATCTTTTAGAAATTTGCCCATCGTTCCTTCACCTTGTTCTAAATCTTGGGCTAAAGAGTTTAAATTATCTAATGTTTTAGAAAGATTTGCAATGCTTTCTTTAATATTTGAATTGGCTAAAGTATCGCTTATGCTTACAAAATTTTCTGAAGTTTTATTGAAATTATTTAAGGTCTCTGAAAATTTATCTTTATTGTCCTTTACTAACATATTAGCTTCTTCAGTTGTGTTTCTAAACGAAACTAGCGCTTGATCGAGATGAATCACTGAACTTTTAAGCGATTCCCTAGTGTCATAATCAAAAACTTGGTTGATAGATGTTAGCATAGTATCTATTTTCACCAACGCATTTTCCATTTTTTCTTGCAAAGGAGTAAGTTTTTCGTTTACTAATTCTACTAAACCTTCTTCTACTCTACCCGTTAATGTATCTCCGGTTTGAGCCATTTCTGAAACGGAATAATCAGGTACGATTGCCATTGATTTACCACCAATAAAATCTCCACCATAAATTTTAGCTACAGACTTTTTAGAAAACTTAAAATCGTTATCTATTGAAAGTGTAACCAATACTTTTCCTGAATTATTTAAAAATTTAATATCAGATACCGTTCCTACACGCAAGCCATTTATTGTAATTTCTGAAGATTGACTCAAACCTTTTACATTATCGTATACTACGTAAAAATTTCTTGATTGCTCAAATAGGTTTTCCCCTTTTAAATAATTGTATCCAAATATTACTAGTAAAATTGCAGTTACTCCAAGAACGCCTGCTTTAAATTCGTTAGTTATTTTCAAAATATTAGGTTTGAATTGATTTTGCTAATTTATAAAATCTACTTTAGTTAAGTTTTGCTTTTAAGGCTTTACTTAAAGAAATTTTCTTTCCAAGTTCAGTATCGTAGGCCACTATAAAAGCTGATTTGAATCCTTTTCCTTTTACAAGCTTCAAATTATTTTCTGCTTCTAAATAATCTAAAGTGGTTTTATAGTAATATCGGTAGTATTTGCCATCGTACTCTCGAGATAAATTATCTAATCCGTTAAAGTTTTCCGGTATAGGTTCTAGTTTAGAAGAACCAGCAGCCACTTGAACTTTAAATACAATTTCATCATCTATAGATTCTTCAATAGCTTCTTCTTGTTCTTTTCTAATGGCAGCTACTTCTTCGTTTACATCTATAATATTAATATTTTTTTTGAACTTTATAATTGCTTCTACTATTTGTGACGCCATTTGATTTTGCCCATTTTCTTCCTTTAAATATGCTGCATCAACTTTATTGGTAAGAAAACCTAACTCTATTAAAATACTTGGCATGTAGGTTTCTCTTAAAACCAAAAAATTATCTTGTTTTACACCACGGTCTTTTTGTTTTAATTTGCTAATTACGTTGGTTTGAATATAATTGGCTAACAAAATACTTTGGTCTAAATATTCTTCCTGAACAAGTGTGTAAGTTAAAATAGATTCAGGAGAGTTTGGGTTATAGTCGTTATAAGTAACTTCGTAGTCATCTTCTAAATAGATAGCAGAGTTTTCACGTCTTGCGGTGTTTAGGTTATCTTTAGTGCGTGCAATACCAAACACAAAAGTTTCAAAACCCCTAGGACTTGAGCTGGAAACCCCGTTGCAGTGTATAGATACAAATAAGTCTGCTCTGCCTTTATTGGCGATATCAGCACGTCTTTTTAGTCCAATAAATTCATCTGTAGTTCTGGTATACACTACTTCTACATCTTCACTTTTTTCTAATAAAGCACCAATTTTAAGGGTTGTTGCTAAAGCAATATCTTTTTCTTGTAACCAATTCCCTATGGTACCTGGATCTTTTCCGCCGTGTCCAGCATCTAAAACAACTTTAATCTTGCCTGAATAATTTTGCGCTTGAAGGCTATTAAATTTAAAAAATGATAAAATGATTAAACAGATGAATACAAAATAATTAGGCTTCAAATTAGTTATTAAGCTAAGCGAAGGAAATTCGTATTTATATATTATTGGTGTTTTTGGTTTAGACATCTAAAATTATATGTAATTTTGACAATTAAAATTTTGAACTTCTAATTCAAAAATAGCACTATTCATCTTGCGAACAAATATACTTTATATACTTTATATATTTGGCTTGTTTTTTACTCAATTCGCTTTTTCACAAGAAGAAGGTAAACTAGATTTGAATAAATTATTTCAAAACGACTCTACAGACTTAATTCACCCTTCTTTACAGCCTTCATATTTACTGGTACAAGATAGTACAGAAACAGGCGCTAATCAGGAGAAAAAAAGTATGATTACGGATATTGTCCGTTCATATGCTAAAGATTACAAGCACATGGCGAGGCGAGAAAACAAAATGTATTTATACAACGAAGCTAAAATTGAGTACCAAGATATGATTATTGAATCTGGTGAAATAGTTTTAGATAACCAAACTAGCGAAGTAACAGCTCGCGGAATAACCGATTCTACTAGTTATACACAATCGCCAGTTTTTACACAAGGTGGAGATGTAATCGAGCCAGATTCGCTGCGTTATAATTTTGATACCGGACGAGCCATTGTTTATAATTCCAAAACAAAACAAGGTGGTTTTACCGTCCGAGGACCAGTTTCAAAAAGAGAAAACGACTCTGTTTTTTTTATAAAAAATGCCAAGTTTACAACTGAAGATGACGTAGATAATGCAGATTACTACTTTAAAGCTAAAAAAATAAAATTTGTACCCAACAAAAAAATAGTCACTGGTTTAGTACAAATGTATATTGTTGATGTACCTACACCTTTGGCCCTGCCTTTTGGATATTTCCCTATGGTAGATAAAGCTTCTTCTGGATTTATTTTACCTTCTTTCGGGGACAATAGACAACGTGGTTTCTTCTTGATGAATGGTGGTTATTACTTTGCCATTAGCGATTACTTAGATCTATCTGTACTGGGAGATTATTACTCTAATGGAAGTTGGGCAACACGTGTAGATTCAGATTACGCGGTGCGTTACAAATTTAACGGATCAGTAAGTTTCAGGTATGAGAATTTACTTTTAGAAGAACGCGGTTTTCCTGATTTTTCAGAGCAAACCATTTTCAACTTTAGGTGGAACCATCAACAAGATGCAAAAGCCAATCCTAATAGTCGGTTTTCTGCTTCCGTAAACATTGGTAGTAGTCGCTTTTTTAGAGAATCTATCAATCAAGCTACGCAAGGAAATTTCCTAAATAACACGATGAACTCTTCGGTTTCGTACAATAAAACTATTAACGCAGGTCCTGGAATGAATTTAAACCTAACTGCAACACATAGTCAAAATACCAATACGCAAGAAATTAATATGACCTTGCCAACACTTCAATTTAGCATTAATCGTATTTTTCCTTTTGAACCAAAAACCGGCACCAAAAAAGGTGCTATTCAAAATATTAATTTACAATATAACTTACGAGGAGAAAACCGAATTAGAACTACCGATGAGCAATTTTTAACCCCGGGAATGTTTAACGATTTAAATGCAGGAATGCGACACAGCATTCCAATAACCACCAACTTTAAAGTGTTTGAACATTTTAGTATGAGTTTAAATGCCAATTACGATGAAACGTGGGTCATGCAAACTTACAAACAAAGGTTTGATGAACAAAGCCAAGAAGTAGTTAGAGATACCATACAAGGCTTTGACTCCTTTAGAACTTATAATTTTTCAACAAGTGTAGGAACAACTGTTTACGGAATGTTTCCTTTTGGTGATGATAGTAAAATTAATGCTATTCGTCATGTTATGCGACCTAGCATTAGTTACAATGTAAATCCTGCGTTCGATCAATTTTACGATCAATTTACTAGACCAGGTTTAGGCGCAACAGAAGACCAATTAGTTGAATATTCAAGATTTGAAGGAACTTTATTTGGTGCACCTGGTAATCGTTTTTCCAGTAGTATGAATTTTTCTTTGACCAATGACTTTGAAGCAAAAGTACGCAACAATGATTCTACTGCTGAAGGTGATGACCGTTTCAAAAAAATGAAACTTTTAAATAACTTTGGTTTAAGCAGTAGCTATAATTTTGCGGCAGACTCCCTAAAATTTTCTCCGGTTGCTTTACGTGGAAATATACCAATTGTAGCAGATAAATTTAATGTGAACGTAATTGCAGCTCTTGACCCATATGCATTAGATAATAACAATAGAAGAATAAACAAACTCAACATTAATAATGGAGGAAGTTTATTTAGGCTAACCAATGCCAATGTAAGTTTTAGCTACGCTTTATCTGACAAAACCTTTGCCAAGGAAGAAGAAGACGAAAAGGAAGACGAAGACGAAGACGAAGAAGATGATCGGTTTGACAACGATACTTTTAGCAGCGGTGGAAGACCTGACGACTTATTTGGCCAAGGGCAATTACCAAATGATCCACGTTCACAACGGCAGGACAAAGAACCCAAGGATGATGAAAATGAATATTACAACTACAAAATTCCTTGGAACTTAAATTTATCGTATACCATGACGTATGCCAATCAAACTAGGCAAAGCGAAATTGCATCACATTCTGTTATGTTTTCTGGAGATATAGAACTTTCACCGCAATGGAAGGTTGGTATTTCTTCTGGTTATGATTTAGCTAATCAAGGTTTTACATTTACACAATTGCGTTTTAATCGCGATCTCGGTAGCTTCAATATGAGTTTAAATTGGACGCCAATTGGCCCAAGGGAATCTTGGTTCTTTTTTATCGGAATTAAGGCGAATATGCTACGTGACTTGAAATTTGATAGAAACAGAGAACCCGATCGCCGATTAAATTAAACAACTACATCATGAAAAAAATTATTTTTACAGAAAACGCTCCAAAACCAATTGGACCTTACAACCAAGCGGTTGTAAATAATGGAATTTTATATACATCAGGTCAGATTGCTATCGAATTAGATTCTGATAAACTCACCAATGCTTCAATTGAAGATGAAACCCGATTAGTAATGCAACACCTATCTGAAATATTAAAAACTGCAGGATCTAGCTTTTCTGAAGTGATAAAAGTGAGTATTTTCATTAAAAACATGAATGATTTTTCAAAAATTAATGCAGTTTATGCTGACTATTTTGATGAAGAAAATGCTCCAGCAAGAGAAACCATAGAAGTTGCAAGATTACCCAAAAATGCCAACATTGAAATCAGTTTAATTGCAAACGCTAACTTGTAACAAATGCAACTTACTCCCTTAGATTGGTCGCTAATTATTGGCTTTTTTGTAATAAGTCTTGGTATTGGCATTTTTGCGGCTAAACAAAGTGGAAAAAGTAGCGAAAATTTCTTTTTATCGGGTAGAAATATGCCTTGGTGGTTGTTAGGCGTTTCTATGGTTGCTACAACTTTTGCAGCAGATACGCCTGGTTTAGTGGCAGGAATTGTTCGTGAAGATGGTGTAGCGGGAAATTGGATTTGGTGGTCTTTTTTACTCACCGGAATGCTTACCGTTTTTTTCTACGCAAAACTATGGCGAAAAACCAATATTTCTACCGATTTAGAATTTTACGAATTACGGTATTCTGGAAAAAGTGCTGCTTTTCTTCGTGGTTTTAGAGCTATTTATTTGGGCGTTATTTTCAACATTGTTATTATGGCAACAGTCTGTCTTGCCGCTATAAAAATTGGACACGTTATTTTTGGGTTTACAGCTGCTCAATCTTTACTTATTTCTTGTGGAGTTACGCTAGTTTATTCAACTTTAGGAGGATTAAAAGGAGTTTTACTTACTGATTTTGTGCAATTCATTATCGCCATGGCAGGTAGCATTTGGGCAACCATTCATATTGTAAACCTTCCTGAAATCAATGGAATAAAAAACTTAATTCAACATGAAGTTGTGCAAAACAAAACTTCGTTTTTTCCAGATTTCAGTTTACCCGAAGTTTATATTCCATTATTAGTTATTCCATTGGCTGTACAATGGTGGAGTGTTTGGTATCCGGGAGCAGAACCTGGCGGTGGCGGTTATATTGTGCAACGCATGTTGGCTGCAAAAGATAAAAATCACGCTACAAAAGCTACCTTATTTTTTACTATTGTTCATTATGCTATTCGTCCTTGGCCTTGGATTATTATGGGTTTGGCATCCTTAATTGTATTTCCAAATTTAGAAAGTTTAGCTACCGTATTTCCACATTTAGATCCTTCGTTTATCAAAAACGATCTTTCTTATGCTGCCATGCTTAAATACTTGCAACCTGGTCTACTTGGTTTGGTAGTAACTTCACTCATAGCTGCGTTTATGAGTACCATTTCTACACATTTAAACTGGGGAAGTAGTTATGTTGTCAATGATTTTTATGTTCGGTTTGTTTCGCCAAAGGCAAGCCCCAAAAAGCAAGTTTTAATCGGAAGAATAAGTACTGTTTTAATGATGATTGCTGCAGCTTTTTTAGCTTTAAAACTAGAAGAAGCCAAAAAAGCATTCGATTTACTTTTACAAATTGGAGCTGGAACTGGGCTGTTATTTATCCTAAGATGGTTTTGGCACCGTATCAATCCGTTTAGTGAAATTACGGCCATGTTGGTTTCATTTGTTATTGCATTTTTGTTTTTTGCAGATGATGTGTATCAATGGAATCTCTTTGATCTTTTGGGCTATGAAAAATTAATTTTAGGGGTTTTAATTACCACGGTTGCATGGGTTGGTGTAAGTTTAATCACATCGCCTTCTTCTAAGGAAAAGCGAAAAGAGTTTGATAAAAAAGTCTTTGGAGAAGATTCCAAATTTGACGGTTTTGGTACAAAAACACTAGCTTTTTTAGCCGGTGTAATTGGCGTGTATTCCATTTTATTTAGTACAGGATTTTTTATTTACCAAAAAGCAAGTTTAGCAATTCTTTTTGTAATTGTGGCTGTTTTTTGCTTTCTGTTTATCGGCTTTAAATGGAAAGTGATTGTGAAATAAAAATTGAGCACATTTTACTTCTAAGCTTTAAATTTTTAGTTGTTTGTTAAATCCTGGTTTGAAGGATTTCTTACTTGAAAGAAGGTGGTAATTATATTAATTATTGCCACGAATGCACGAATTAAAGCAGGGTCCTAGCAACTAATAATTGAAAATTACAACTTAATATAATCTGACTAAAAGTTGATTCTATTTCCTGTAGGAATCAAGATTAAGTCAAATGTTTTTCAGTAATTTTTAATCTTTCATTTCAACGATAATGAACTCGCTTCTTCTGTTTTGTTGGTGCTCTTCTTCTGTGCAATCTACTCCATCTTTACACTTGTTTACCAATTGAGATTCGCCATAGCCTTTTGCTGAAATTCGGTCTTTTGAAATTCCTTTTTCAATTAACCAATTTCGGGTAGCATCTGCCCTATTTTGAGATAATTTATTATTGTATGCTTTACTTGCCCTATTGTCTGTATGCGAACCTATTTCTATGGAAATATCTGGATAAGCTTTCATAATTTCCAATACTTTAGCCAATTCTGCTGCTGCATCTTGTCGAATAACATATTTGTCTAAATCAAAATAAATCTCTTCAATTTGAAGCACTACAGCTAAGTCTTTACCCTTTTTAATTTCTTGGAGACGTTTGCGTAATTCTATTTCTATTGATTCAAAATTGCTAAAATCTTCTAGTTTTAAACTGATTTCTTTTACTTCATAACCTTCTTTTTCAAAACGAACGTAAATACTTGTAACAGCTTCGGGTTGTTTTATTTTGATTCTACCTACTTCGTTAGCTTCACTTGAATTGATTTGATTGTAATCTTGATCAAAAACCCTAACTTTTGTATTGGCTATTGATTTTTTAGTTTCTTCATCAATAATTTTAATTTTTTTCTTCTTTTCATCATCAAAATCTGGTTTTGAGTGTTGTTTAATTCGGAAAATATTATCTTTTTGATACCTGCCTATGTTTCTGCTAGAAGAAAAGAAACCTGTATCGGACGAATCGATGATCATTGCAAAATCATCAAATTTGGAATTTACGGCTGAACCCAAATTTAAAACTTTATTGTATTTTCCTAAGGAATCAGATTGAGTAACAAAAATGTCTAAACCACCTAGACCCAAGTGGCCATTGGAAGCAAAGTACAAAAGGTTGTTGTAAGCAATAAAAGGGAAAGTTTCTCTTTCTGAAGTATTAATTTTATCTCCTAGATTTTCAGGTTCACTAAAGTTTCCGTCGTTTAAAATTTCAACTTTCCAAAGATCAGATTTACCATAACCGCCAGGTCGATCAGAAACAAAATACAAATACTTTTCATCTGGACTTAAAGCAGGATGCGCGGTATTAAATTCATCATCATTAAACGCTAAGTCTTCAACATTTTGCCATTTTCCATCTACATAAAAAGCTCGATACACTTTTAGCAGTTGAACACCTTTTTTATCAGTAGTTTTATTTTTTTGATGAAAATTATTTCTGGTAAAATACATGGTTTTTCCATCTTTGGTAAAAGCAGTGGAAGATTCATGATAGTTTGATGTGTTTATTTTTTTAGCAAAAGCTTCAACTTTACTCAATTCTTTAGTTCTTGGATGCATTGTTGCTACGTAAAATTTAGTAAAAGGCGAATCGTTCCATTTGTGGCGATGTTTTACTAAATTACCTGTATCTCTTGCGGAAGTAAAAACTACTTTGTTTTTAAAATAGGTAGGCGCAAAATCGGCTTCTAAAGAATTAATGGCGGTTATGCCAATATCGTAATCGTCTTTTTTAGCTTCAATAGCTTCTAAATAATTTTCTCTTAAATTGAATATTTCATTTTGTTCTTCATCTGGCAAATTTGCCGTAAATTTTTGCATGAGTTCTTCGGCTTCATCATATCGACTAACCGATTTCATACAATGCATGTAACGCAAATAGATTTCAGGTGATAAGTTTTTGTATTTTCTAAACAGCAGCCTATATTTAGAATAAGCCATTCTATATTCAGCTTGAAAATAGTATGCATTAGCGGTTTTTTTCAATATAGATTCGTTGGAATATCCTTTTCTAATTACTCCTTCAAAAATGTCTAAAACATCTACATAAGCTCCGTTTTTGTAGTCATCATTAGCCTTGTCTAAATACCAATTTTGCGCACTAGAAAATGAGCAACTTGCCAAGAAGCAGATTAAAAAAAGGAGTTTATATGTCGTGTTTTTATGTTTCATTAGCTAAAAAAATCGTGGTGATATAAGTTTATCTTTTCTATTAAACAATTCAAACCGAATAAAAAGTTCGTGGCTTCCCGAATGGTATTTTTGTAAAGCGGTAGTTTCAATATCGTAAGCATAGCCAATAAAAAGCCGTTGACTAATTTGAAATCCTGTTAAAAAACTTGCTGCTGCATCCCAGCGCCAAGCAGCTCCTAAAGTAAATTTATCATAAAACAAAAAGTTAGCTGTAACATCTAATTGCATTGGAGCGCCTTCTTGTACTTTTAGAAAAGTAGCTGGTTTGAACTTGATAAATGGATAAATATTAAATACATGTCCGCCATACAAATAAGCCGTTGGCCTGTGCACATTAACTGCTAAAACTGGATCATTATCTAGGTTATTTCTGCTAAAAAGACTTGGGAGAGAAAGTCCTACAAATGTTTTTTGCGAATGCAGAAACAAGCCAGCACCAATATTTGTATTTATTTCGCCATTTACATTAGCAAGCAAAGGGTCAAAACTTTCCTGCGGATTTAATCTGTTTCCACTTAAGTTAAAAAAATTTGCGTTAAATCGAAGGCCAAAGGACAACCTGAACTTTTCACTTAACGGAATCCAATACGAAACATCTCCACTAGCATTAGTATCGTCTAAAGGCCCAATACTTTCGTTTGAAACAGTAAAACCAAAACCCAATTTCGAATTTTGTATGGGTGTGTGCGCCGAGAAAAGATAATTTACAGGCGCGTCTTCAAAACCTAGCCATTGTGAACGATGCATGCCAAACATACTCAAAGCACCGCGATTTCCAGCAAAAGCTGGATTTATACTCAAGTTATTGTACATGTATTGAGAAAATTGTGAAGCTTGTTGCGCACACACCGAAGTTTTAAAGCAAATACATACACATCCTATCCATAGAAATTGTTTTAAATGATATGCATGAAAAAATTGCTTCATTATTTTTCTTGTTTAATATACAGCGTACCTTTTCGTACTTCCCTTTCTTCATCTGCATTTACAAATTGAACGATGTAATAATACACTCCAGACGGTAAACCTTCTTCTTTATTAAAACTTGCTCTCGCGTTAGAAATTCCTGTAAAAGAAACATCTGCATTATTGTATTCTTTCTCGCTGTACACTTCAACACCCCAACGGTTAAAAATTTGAACTTCGTTATCTGGAAAACATTCAATACCTTCAATAAAAAAAACATCGTTTACATTGTCTCCATTTGGAGTTATGGTGTTATAAATTTTCACTTCACAAGGTGGAATTTCTAAAACAGTTGGTCGATCTTCGGTAAAGAGTTCAAAATCTGACATGTCTGAAACTTCTTCATTTAAAAATGTGTAGCCACGAATTACGGCTTGATTTTCGATTTTACGTTGTGCAAAATCAGAAACAGTAACAAAATAAACACCAGAAAAATGATCTTGTATTTCTTCATTCACCAATAAATCAAGTGGATTCCCATTCAATTCTAAACCTGGCATATCGTCGAATAATTGAACATCGAATAAGTCTACATTTCCAGTATTCTTCATATTAAATCTATACGAAATTTGGTCTCCTACAAGAATGTTCGGAGAATCTTCAACCACTTCTACTGTTTTTGTAAGTGAAATGCCAGGCTGTTGTGGTAAAACAATTGCTGTACAGTTTTGGCAATCTGCATTAAAAAAAGGGTGATCTTCGGGCAAAGGTGTTGGATCTGTTGAAGATTTTGAAAATTCTTCTTCGGCTTCATAGGTAATATTAGCTAAGTTGTACAAAACACCTTCATTAATTTCTTGTTGATTAATAAAATAATTCAACTCAAAACTATAGCTTTCTCCTGGAGCTAAAGTAAGGTCTGAAAGTCCTTCAATTTCTGCATCTTCAAAAAAATCGTCTTCAAAAGTAATATTAGAAACTTCTATTTCACCTTCATTAATTATATCGAAAAAATATAGCACTTCATCACCCGGTAAAGCACGTTCTGAATCTCCTAAATAGACTGCATCCTTATTGAATTTTAATTCAGGCTGAATTTCATTGGAACCAATGGCTGTAAAAAAAACACCTGAATCGAAAATTGGATCTGCCGTATCGGCCAATGCAATTTTTATGTGATAGGTTTCGCCTGCTTCTAAATCTTGCACTTCAGATGTAATTGCTGTGGTAATGCCATTGAATTCTACATGTACTAAAAATGGTCCAGGTTGGTTCTCGGGATTAGATTCACCTGTATTTAAATGTCCGTTGTTTATGTAGAAATCGGTTTGGGTTAAGTCTACTTCTACCTCTTCAGAACTAGAAGAGCCTAAAACGCCACCATTAACAAAATTTACAGCAGTTGGCTTTCCACTGGATGGAATTTTAGCAATATTTTCTGTACCATTAAATCCAGGTCCTTCAATAAAAATGGCAAATACATCGTTAAAAACACTACCTACATAGTCAGGATATTCTTCTGATGCAAACTGATAAGTAAAAAGTAAATTATTGCTTTGGCTAGAAAGTGATATGTCAAATTCAAATAAAACCACATCAAATATAGCGCCTTCTTCAATAAGTAAAAGATCTTCATCTTCGTAAGTAAAATTATTGCTTACACTAGAGTTGTCATCTGAGTTGATGTTGCTTAGTTCTTCGTTTAAATCACCTGTAGAAAAGTAAATACCCTGGTCTATTTCTAAATTCGCACCATTAATTCCATTTTCAAAAAGTGCAATTTGAGTCATTCGGTCTCCCGAGATTAAATTTGCATTAGAGATAGTAATGTTTTCGCCCTGAAAACTTTGGACAAGTTCTTCGTTAGTTGGATTTTCAGAATACTGAACCTGAGATGAAATGATTTGTATTGCAAATAGAAAAAAGCAGAAGCATAAAAAAAAAGGTTGGTTCTGCTTCTGATTAGAAATTGATGCAATGGAACTTTTCATGTCAAAAATTAACTATGAAAAATAAAAGTACTAAAAAAAGCTTAGTAGACTCGTGGTTTTTGAAAAAGTTTTAGAATTGCTCTAAAAATTCGATTCGTTTTTCAATGGGTGGATGAGTAGAAAATAATTTCCCTACACCACCAAGGAAACCAACTTTACCATCTTTTGGAGTATTTTCAATAAATAATTCCTGAACATCTTCACTTTTTACATCATCTACATGATGATTTGGTGCAATCTTCTTTAAAGCGGAAGCTAAAGCCCAAGGTTTTCTGGTCATATCTGCTGCGCCAGAATCGGCCATGTATTCTCGTTTTCTGCTCAATGCAAATTTGAACAATAATGAAATAAAATAAGCCACTGCGGCAATGAGCAAAATAACAATCATAGCTTTACCACTGTCTTTATTACTTCTTCTTGAAGTCATACTTCCGTAAAGGAAACTCCTAAATGCAATTTGAACCACAAATGAAAAAATACCTACAAAAATGATACTTACTACCAATAATCGAACATCTTTATTTCTAATATGCATCAACTCGTGTGCAATTACTCCTTCTAGTTCGTCATCATCTAAGGCATCTACCAATCCGCGGGTTAAAGTTACGGTATAATCTTTTTTCCGAATTCCACTAGCAAAGGCATTGAGCGCCTGACTTTCAATAATTTTTACTTTTGGCATAGTCATACCAACGCTCATGCATAAGTTCTCTACCAAATTGTACACGCGCATATTTTCTTTACGGCTTAGGGTTTTGGAACCGGTAGACATAGAAATCATTTTGGCATTGAAAAAGTAGGCAATTAAAAACCAAACACTTACTATTATTAAAGTTGCAGGAATTGCACCTAAAAATATATCTAAGGCAACTTGGGGTTGTGCATTGCCATATTCATCGAAATTTAAAAAATATACAGCTGCATATACCGCAACTAACAGTAAAATTGGAAATGCAATTAAAATAAGTGTGGAGCGAAAGTTGTTTCGCTTAATTTGGGTTTGTATCCCAACAAATTTAGCCATAAAAACTATTATTTAAAAGCTTACGTCTGGCGCTTTATCAAAATCAGCTCGTGCTTCGCCTAAGTCAAACATAGGTTGACGATTAAAACCAAACATTCCTGCAAAAACTACATTTGGAAATTTTTCGATAGCGGTATTGAGTTCGCGTGTTGCCGAATTAAAAAATCTTCTTACCGCAGCTAGTTTGTTTTCTACATCAGAAATTTCATTTTGCAATTGCATGAAATTTTCGTTTGCTTTTAAATCGGGGTAAGCTTCCACTTGAACGCTTAAACCTTGTAAAGCAGAACCCAGTTCTTTTTCAGCTGCAATTTTTTCGTTAACCGTTCCTGCGTTCATTGCTTGGCGTCTGGCATTGGTAACCGACTCTAAGGTTTCTCTTTCGTGCGTCATGTATCCTTTAACAGCATTGACCAACTGTGGAATTAAATCGTGACGTTGTTTTAATTGTACATCAATATCTGCAAAGGCATTTTCTCTTCGGTTTCTTAAGTTTACAAGGTTGTTGTAAATAGCAATCACCCAAATAACTAAAATGACGATTACTCCTATTATTATAAATATTTCCATGATTTCAAATTGAATTTAATTAACAAATATATGTAAAAAATAAGCTGAAAAATGAAGCTTAACAAGAAAGATACACAACTAAATAATTTGCTTAGCTTTTTCCAGTAACATTTTTGCTTGCGCTTTCCCTCTACTCCTATTAACACGAGCAAAAACATAAAGACCAATCCAAATTACAGCAATTAAACCTATTAGTAATAATTGAAGCCTAAAGGGTTTTTGAAGTGCATAATTAGCATAAGCAATAATAGCTAGAGTAATACTTGCTAAACCCAATGCAAAATGCAAAAACATAAAAAGCGTCCATAAAGCTGGATCAGGCCCAAATTTGGCATTTATTGTTGTATTCTTATTTTGATGCTCTGCCAATTCTAAATGCAAATTGGGAGAGTATAATTTTTGATGCTTTTTAGCAATTCCTAGCCAAATATGCTGATCTACAATTTTAGTTGTAAAATGAGATTTTTTCTTATTTTCAGTTAACTGAGAAGCAGATTTCAATATTTCATCTACCGTTTTATCACTCTGTAATTGAAAGTGAACCCGTAGCGAAACAGTGTGTTCTAAATCTATTTTTGGGGTAATTGCCATTGAAAAACTAAAGTGTAAATGTACGCAAATTTTAGGTTTTGTTTAAGCCAAAAATACGCTAGATAAAAATGCTAAAAACAAGGCTTTGCATTGATTTCAAATTGAATAAGCCAAACCCCATAAAATGTAGTATCTTTGCAAATTGTTAAAAATGCTGTTATGGGGAATATGGTTGCCATTGTTGGAAGACCAAATGTAGGTAAATCTACTTTTTTTAATCGTTTAATTCAACGTCGTGAAGCTATTGTTGATAGCGTAAGTGGAGTAACTCGTGATCGAAATTACGGAAAAACCGATTGGAACGGAAGGGAATTTTCAGTTATTGATACTGGCGGATACGTTATAGGAAGCGATGATGTTTTTGAAACTGAAATAGATAAACAAGTAGAACTCGCTATTGAAGAAGCAGATGTAATTGTTTTTGTAGTAGATGTTACTTCTGGAATTACACCAGCAGATCAAGATGTTGCTAAATTGCTTAGAAAAAGTAACAAACCTGTTGTGATGGCAGTAAATAAAGTAGATAGCAATAAAAATCTACTTGATGCAACCGAATTTTACAGCTTAGGATTAGGCGAATATTATACCATTTCTGCCATTAACGGAAGCGGTAGCGGCGATTTATTAGATGCCGTTGTAGAAGCCTTACCCGAGGCCGTTGAAGAAGATGAAGAAGACTTACCCAAATTTACCGTAGTAGGAAGACCTAACGCTGGTAAATCTTCATTTATCAATGCTTTAATTGGTGAAGATCGGTATATTGTAACCGATATCGCTGGAACAACAAGAGATTCGATAGACACAAGATACAATCGTTTTGGTTTCGATTTTAAATTGGTAGATACCGCAGGAATTAGAAAAAAATCCAAGGTTAAAGAAAACCTTGAATTTTATTCCGTAATGCGAAGCGTTCGCGCTATTGAGCATGCCGATGTTTGCATTATTATATTTGATGCCAATCGTGGTTTTGATGGTCAAGTTGAAAATATTTTCTGGCTTGCAGAACGCAACCGTAAAGGAATTGTAATTCTTGCCAACAAATGGGATTTAATTGAAAAAGAAACCAACACCATTAAAAATTTCGAAACTGAAATTAGAGAAAGAATCTCTCCTTTTACCGATGTGCCTATTGTTTTTATTTCTGTTTTAAACAAACAACGTATTTACAAAGCCATTGAAACCGCTGTTGAAGTATACAAAAACCGAAGTAAAAAAATTAAAACGCGGGTACTTAATGAAACCATGCTTCCACTTATTGAGCAGAATCCACCGCCAGCTATCAAAGGAAAATACGTAAAAATAAAATACATTACCCAACTTCCTACGCCACAACCGCAGTTTGCATTTTTCTGCAATCTACCACAATATGTAAAAGATTCTTACAAACGTTATTTAGAAAATCAGTTGCGTAAAAACTTTGATTTTCACGGTGTTCCCATTTCCATTTATATGAGAAAGAAGTAGAGTTTAGAATAAGTTGTGAGCTAGCGGATTTGCAATCCGCGAAAGAAAACACCATACAAAAACTGTCATGCCGTAATCGGTAAAAGCCGATATACGGCTTCTGTTTGTTATTGGGTTCTTATGCTATTATGACCTGATTTTTTAATTTTCATAGTTATAAGATACCGCATCAAGTGCGGCATGACAGTTTATTATTAAAAAGAACACCCACCTTCTGTCCTCCCTCAAGGGAGGAAATACTGATTCGTGAACTTAAGGATTTGTAAATCATGTAAAACACGTGAGCTCGCGGATTTGTAATCCGCGAAAAAATACACCATCTAAAAACTGTCATGCCGTAATTGGCAAAAGCCGATATACGGCATCTGTTTGTTATTGGGTTCTGATGCTATTATGACCTGATTTTTTAATTTTCATAGTTATAAGATACCTCATCAAGTGCGGTATGACAGTTAATTATTAAAAAGAACACCCACCTTTTGTCCTCCCTCAAGGGAGGACATGTTGATTCGTGAGCTCGCGGATTTGCAAACCGTAAATCGAAATATTGTCCAAAACTGTCATGCCGTAATCGGTAAAGCTGATATACGGCATCTGTTTGTAATTAGTTCCGTAGTTGCTGTTGACTTGCTTTTAATTTTCATAATTATAAGATACCGCATCAAGTGCGGCATGACAGTTTAAGAGAGAATTTTGCGGGAAGACAGTAAATCATGAAAATTTTATGAGACGATAAAAACTTTGAACTTGTATCTAATTGCTATAAACCTATCTTTGCAAAAAAAATAGCTTGAAATATTTCATCAGACTGTCTTATTTGGGTAAAAAGTATTGTGGTTGGCAAATTCAACCAGATCAGCCTAGTGTACAAGAAAGTTTAACTAAAAGTCTGGAAACTGCTCTTCAAGAAAAAATAGAATTGGTAGGTTCTGGTCGTACTGATACCGGTGTGCATGCAAAAAATTACATCGCTCATTTTTCTTGTGAAACGCCCATTGGAGATAACAAACAATTTATTTTTAAACTGAATACTTTACTTCCTAAAGACATTGCCCTACACGATATGTGGAAAGTTCATGAAGATGCACATGCGCGTTTTGATGCTATTAGCCGAAGTTACACGTATTGGGTAACCCAAGAAAAAAATCCATTTTTGTTAGATCAAGCCTACTATGTAAAGCGAAAATTAAATGTCCAATTGATGAATCAAGCAGCTAGTGAACTCAAAAATTACCGTAATTTTAAGGCTTTCAGCAAAGTGAAAACCCAAGTTTATACGTATAATTGCGAAGTTTCTGAAGCGAAGTGGAAAGTGCTTGAAAATGGAATTTTAGAATTTAATATTACAGCCAATCGCTTTTTGAGAAACATGGTACGCGCTATAGTAGGTACACTAATTGAAGTAGGTTTGGAAAAAATAAACATTAAAGATTTCAAGAAAATTGTGGAAAGCGAAAACCGATCTAAAGCAGGTAAATCGGTTCCTGCTGAAGCCTTATGTTTGTATCAAGTTACCTATCCTAAAGAATTAATGAAGCATGAGTAAATCCAAATCCGGAAATGCATTCGATTTTAAGCTGTTTAAACGCTTATTGAAATTTACAAATCCCTACAAACTTACTTTTGTTTACGTAGTTTTTGCTGCCATTGCACTTTCTATCGTTGGTTTGGTAAGACCTTACTTGCTAAAATTAATTATAGACGATGCCATTACACCAAAAGACCATTCATATTTGGTTGAATTGATTTCGTGGATGCTTGCCGCCTTAATTGCCGAAGTTATTTTTCAGCTAAGTTTCATCTATTACGCCAATTGGTTGGGCCAAGAAGTTATTCGAGATATCCGAATACAATTGTTTAGAAGAATGATGAGCTTCAAAAAGAAATATTTTGATACTTCTGCAATTGGAAGACTAGTAACTCGTGCCGTTGGAGATATTGAAACCATCGCCAGTATTTTTAGCCAAGGTTTGTTCATGATTATGAGCGATATTTTAAAAATGGGTGCCATTCTTATTTTCTTATTTTATCAATCTTGGGAGCTAACTCTTATCGTTCTTGCCTTGTTTCCATTAATTATCATCGCAACGCGAATCTTTCAACGAAAAATGAAAGGCGCTTTTGAAATTGTTCGAAATCAGGTAGCTAACTTAAATTCCTTTGTACAAGAACGAATTACAGGAATGAAAATCGTTCAAATTTTTAATCGAGAAGAAAAAGAATTTGAAGACTTCAAAGAAATCAATAAAGAACACCGGAAAGGTTGGATAAAAACCGTTTGGTACAATTCCATTTATTTTGCGTTTGTAGAAATGATCACTTCCATCACCATTGGCTTACTCATTTGGTATGGTGGTATTCGTATTATCGGTAGTGAAGTACTTAGCATTGGCTTAATAATTATGTTTATTGAATATGCTCAACAACTTTTTAGACCCTTGAGACAAATTGCAGATAAATTCAACTCATTACAAATGGGAATGGTAGCGGCTAATCGCGTATTCTCTATTTTAGATACATCGTCGTTTATTAAAAATGAAGGTAAACGAATAGCCAAAAATATTGAAGGAAAACTGAGTTTTGAAGACGTTGTTTTTGGTTATAATGCTGATGAAACCGTTATAAAAGGAATCAATTTTAAAGTAAATCCAGGCGAAACCATTGCTATTGTTGGTGCCACAGGAGCTGGAAAAAGCACCATTATTAATTTGCTATCTCGCTTTTATGAAATCAATTCAGGTAGAATTACAGTTGATGGTGTAGATATTAAAGAATACGAATTGGCTTCGCTGAGAAAAGAAATTTCGGTGGTATTGCAAGATGTCTTCTTATTTGCAGATAGTATTTTAAATAATATTACGCTTCAAAAAAAAGAAATTAGCCGAGAAGAAGTGGTTTTAGCAGCTCAAGAAATTGGAGTAGCAGAATTTATTGAAACTTTACCCGGAAGTTACGATTACAATGTAAAAGAACGTGGAGCCATGCTTTCTTCTGGCCAACGCCAACTAATTGCATTTTTACGAGCCTACGTAAATAAACCCAGCATTTTAGTCTTAGATGAAGCTACCTCTTCAATCGATTCGTATTCTGAGCAACTGATTCAAAAAGCTACCGAAAAAATTACCAAAGGAAGAACTTCAATTGTAATAGCTCACCGTTTAGCTACCATTAAAAACGCTGATAAAATTATTGTTATGGAAGCTGGTAAAATAGTTGAAGAAGGTAAACATGATGAATTGCTTAAGAAAGCAAGCGGACATTATAAAAATCTCTATGAAGCCCAATTTAAAGAAGAAGAATTAGCAAATTAATTATTTGCTTCAGTTGAAGCGGCTTCCAATTTAGTTTCAAGCATTTCAACTTGATCTTCTAGCTGTTTTATTTCTTCGGCTTGTTTATCCAAGCCTTTTTTTGAATTAAAAAAGATTAGTAAAGCTACTAAAGCGCTAAATACAAATCCGTAAAGGTAGAAAGTACATTTCATTATCGGTGAATACTTAAGTTATCGTAAGCCAAATAAAAATTCTCTGGCAATTCTTTTTGAACTTCATCATGAAAACCCATGTGGTGACTGATATGCGTAAAATAAGTTTGCTCTGCTCCTACTTTTCTAGCAACATCTATGGCTTGTTCTAGATTTAAATGCGAACGATGTTCTTCTTTTCTAAGTGCATTCAAAACAAGGGTTTTTACTCCCTTAAGTTTTTGAAGCTCTTCATAAGGAATAATTTTAGCATCCGTTATATAGGCAAAATCGCCAAACCTAAAGCCGTAGACTTGTAATTTAGGATGATATACATTTACAGGTTTTACGTATTTGTTACCGATTAAAAAAGGATGGTCATCAATAATATGTTCATCTAAAGTCGGCGCACCAGGATATTTATTTTCAATAGCAAAAACATATTCAAAACGTTTTTTGAGTTCGTTTAAAACACGTTGATGTGCATAAATTGATATATTACCTTGTCTAAAATAAAATGGGCGTACATCGTCTAGGCCAATAACATGGTCATTGTGTTCGTGAGTAAATAAAATTCCATCTATTTTTTGAACTTGATTGGCGATCATTTGTTGCCTAAAATCAGGACCACAATCTATTACATAAACATAGTTTTCCCACTCTAAAAGTAGTGAAACCCGTAGGCGTTTATCTTTAGGATTAGAACTCAAACACACTGGGTGATTGCTTCCAATAATGGGTACTCCTTGTGATGTTCCTGTTCCTAAAAAGGTAATTTTCAAAAGCCTAGTTTTAACACAAAAGTAAGTAATATAATTTCATTTAAAAAGCTTATTCATTACCTTTGTTGTAAACACAAGTTAAATAAATCTAACCTATAAATACTCGGTTGCATGTCAATAAAAATAATGGGTGATCAGGATTTTGAAAGAGTTCCTTCCATAAAAAACAAAGCGCTAAGAATTAACTTAAACAAGAACATTTATGGCACCTTTGCAGAAATTGGTGC
Organism: Psychroflexus planctonicus; assembly: GCF_014640195.1. Taxonomy (GTDB): domain Bacteria; phylum Bacteroidota; class Bacteroidia; order Flavobacteriales; family Flavobacteriaceae; genus Psychroflexus; species Psychroflexus planctonicus. Next base: position 28,168 of record NZ_BMGM01000002.1, on the reverse strand, counting down.
AGGTCAAGAAACCGTTCGTAATTTTTTTAGAGCTGGCGGTTCTTCTGGAACCATAGCAAAAACCATGAGTGCTTACGATAAGGATTTTAGTGATGCTATTTATGGTGTTGAAGACGACAAACGCTACGTTACAGAAAGTCGGCTTCATAAAATGATTGACCACGAGACCAATTTAATTGAAGACCGAATTGTCCGCGACAAACATCCCAACAAATTATTTTTTACTTACGCAAATACCGTAGCAACTATAGATTTTGCTAAACGCTACAAAGGCCATGGATGGGTTGGAATTAAATACCAACTTAAACCTGATGCAGAATACAACAAAATTGTTTTGCACATGCGTTTTAAAGAAAACGACGCACGCTTACAACAAAATACACTCGGAATATTAGGTACAAACTTAATTTATGCTGCATTCTATGCACATAATGATGCCAAGCAGATTTTAATAGATTTGTACGACCATATTGACAAAGACCAAATTGAAATTGATACCATTAACTTTTCTGGACCTGCATTTAAAGATGTAGACAATAGGTTAATAAGCTTACAGTTGGTTAAAAACGGAATGACCGATGCAGTTATGTTTGATGCAGACGCCAACAATGTTTTGCCTGCAAAAGTGCTTTATAAGAAAAACATTTTAGCGTTACGTGGTAGTTTTAGACCCGTAACTAAAGTGAATGAAGATATTTACGAAAAATCAATTGCTCTCTTTGCTAAAGAGAAAAAAGTAGAGAAAGAAAATATTGAAGTAGTTTTTGAAATCACTTTATCTAACCTCCGATCTGAAGGTGAAATTAATGAAGAAGATTTTATGGATAGAGCCAAGTTGCTTTGTTCACTTGGTCACACCGTTATGATTTCTAATTTTCAAGAATATTACAAACTGGTTGAGTACTTTTCAAATTACACTAAGGAAAGAATGGGCTTAGCCATGGGTGTAAATAACTTGGTAGATATTTTTGATGAAAAATATTATCGTCACTTAAGCGGTGGAATACTCGAAGCTTTTGGTAAATTGTTCTTCAAAGACCTTCGTGTTTATTTATATCCGTATAAAAGCCAAAATTCCGGTAAAATTATAACTTCAGAAAATTTAAAGGTACATCCACGAATGAAGGAATTGTACAAGTTCTTCAAAATAAATGGTCGTGTAGTAGATATTGAAGACTATGACCCAGAAGTACTTGGTATTTTTTCTAGAGAAGTTTTAGCCATGATTGCTAACGAAGAAGAAGGTTGGGAAGATATGCTTCCTGCTAAAACTGTGGAGATGATAAAAGAACAAAAATTATTTAAAAGAGAATATCATCGTCCCGAAAAAATTGGTTTTCAACTGAATCAATAAAAGAAATTATCTTACAACAGAAAACACTCAGCATCATGTTGGGTGTTTTTTTTTGTTTATTGGCTATCGAAATCTGTAAGAACTGAATTCCATTTTTTGGCTATTTCTTTTTCTGAAAAAGCTTCAATTGAAGCTAAAGCATTCTTTATGCAGGTGTTTCGAAGTGTCTCGTTAAAACACATTTCTTCCAGTGCTTTAGCAAATTCAGATTCAGATCGGTTTTCAACCAACAACCCATTTTTTCTATGTTGTATAACTTCCCGAGGTCCAGAAGTAAAATCTAAAGATACGACTGGTGTTTTCATGGCCAAAGATTCGATCAAAACCATAGGAAATCCTTCGTATTTACTGGTTAATGCTACTAATTCGGCTTGTTTAATAATCTGAAACGGCTTGCTTTGATAAGGTAGAAACCTAATGAAATCTACACTGGCTAATTGGTAGGTATGCATTTGCAAACTTTCTTTATCTGGACCATTTCCCATAATTACCAAATGTACATTTTTTTTCCATAATTTAGAAGTAGTAAATGCATTGATTAAAAATTGAATGTCTTTAATTTGGTTATCAATTCTACCATAAAAAAGAATGTACTTCTTTAATTTTTGAAGCTCAGCAGGAATATTATTTTCTGTATTGTTCCAATTTCTTGAATACGCATTAGGAATGCAAACTGCATTGCTAATACCTTGTTGAATAAGCAAATTTTGTGTAATAAAACTAGAAACCCCAACCGATTTAAAATTAGATTGGTAAAGCTTAATCATTTTATCTAGCGGATTAGCAAAGTAAGTTGACTTTTTACTAGAATGCACTACATAAATTCTGGAAATACCGCGGTACAAGTATTTTGCATAAAAAACTTCTCGGTAGTAGTTGTTTTTAGGTCTATGGTCTATTACCAAATCAATTTTCTTATCTTGTAAATATTGCCTAAACATTTTAAAACGCTTAAAACGGGCGATGGGATGATCTGCATTTTCTTTTTCTTCACCTAAATTAAAAAGTTTTCCTCGGTAAGTGTAATCAATTTGGTTGGTTAAAATAGCTATGTGAACATCGTAACCCAAGTTGTAGAGCAACTCAGAAAGTACCGCAGCAGAACGTTCTGCTCCACCTTTTGCTAAGGAAACACTTACAATACAAAGCTTAGGAAGTGCAGAGCTCATTTATTTAGTTTATTTTTGGCTTTTGGGTAAAGGTAAATGTAAATATTGAAAATCTATTTTAAATTTTGAATAAGCTTTCTGTGTCCTCGCAAAATCTAACATTTAACTCCATAAATTGGAAGCATTTACTTTGGTGGTGGTTTCCGATTATTGTTGGTTTTTTAATTGAATTAGCTTCAGGTAAATTTGAAAATTATCGATTTTTAAATTTAATTGAAAACCATTTCTTTGCTTTATTGTGCATTGGCTCAGCCGTTTTAATAAAACCCAAAAGACTTAAACGTATTTTTACAAATTTACTTTTTGGCGTATTTGTATTCTTTATTTTTGCTGAAACATTATATTCTACTTGGTTTGGAAGCAATTTTTCAGCTTCATCTATCTTTGTTTTATTTGAAACAAATGTTGCTGAAGCAAGCGAATTCATTAGCTTTTATATCAATCCGTTTAGTATAATTTATGCCATTCTTACTTTTTTATACATCGGTATATATTTAGTATTTCAAGTCAAGCAGAAATTAAGTTTGAAACCCATTACTAAACCACTAATACTTATTTCTCTATTAGCCTTTAGTTTAGTTTTTTTAAGAATTACAAAATTAATCGATCAGAATTTTCCCTACTTAGTTGTACGAGGCGTAGCAGTATATCAAGATGAACAAGATAAATTAGCCGGTTTAGCCATAGATGAAAAATTTGGACAATTTACTGCAGTAAAGTCTACAAGTGAACAAGCTCGAACATTTGTTTTAATAATAGGAGAATCTACTACCAAACATAATTTTGAACTGTATGGCTATCCGCGAAAAAACAATCCTAGACTTAGTTTGCGCAAAAAACAACTTCATGTATTTGATGATGTAATTAGCACCAACGCCTTTACCATTGGTGCACTAAAAACAGCATTGAGTTTAAACAATTTTGAATCTGAATCTGAATCTACTATTGTACAGCTTTTTAATCAAGCTGGTTTTGAAACCCATTGGATTTCAAATCAGCGACCCATTGGACCTTACGAAAGTATTGTAACAAAAATGTCTCGGGCTGCAAATTTCTACACTTTCACCAATACTGAAATTGCAGGAAGAAAAACACCTTTAGATGAAGTACTTCTACCCCACTTAGAAACTACTTTAAATAGAAACACTAAAGATAAATTTATTGTTTTGCATCTGCTTGGCACACATTTACAGTATAGCGATCGGTATCCTGCAGCTTTTGAATTGTTTGATGAGAAGCCACCCAATTTAAAATTTTCACATGAAGAAGCTATTCAAAAGCGAAATGAATATGATAATGCAATTTTATACACCGATTACATGATCGAACAAGTCATTCAAAAAGTAAAAAAGCAAGTAGGTGAAAGTTATGTAATGTATTTTTCAGATCATGGTGAAGAAGTTTTTTTAGATCAGGACTTTGCCGGTCATAATGATGATAACCCAACACCTAGTATGTTCGAAGTTCCATTTATTATTTGGATGAATCAAAATTTTCAAGACAATTTTGATGGTGTAATCGAAACCGAAAGAAGTTATTCGTTAATTGATTTTATTCATTCTTTAGCAGACCTATCCAAAATTCATTTTGAAGAATATGTACCTGAAAAAAGTATCTTTTCAGAAGAATTTGAAAGTAAAGACAGAAAAATTAAGGCTAACATTAACTATACTGATTTTAAAGAATCATTCGTGCCTTAAAATAGTATTTTACTTTGTTCAATGTAGTAAACAATAATAAAACTCGAAATTTGAAACAAACAGAATTATGATGATAGAATTGATTTATGCTGGTGTTGCTGTAATTTTTGTACTGCTTCTACTTTATATTTCTAGAAAAAAATGGGGAAAGAATACAAAAATAAATTATGCATTAATTTTGGCTTTTGTACTCATTTTCTTAGGATTATTTTTTAATAGCAAACCAGAAATTGGATATCTATTACTTGCCTTAGGTGCGATAATTGCTATTGTTGAACGGATAATTTCCAGAAGGAAATCTTAGTGTATATCTAAAACAGATTTTGCTTTAGCTATTATTTGTTCATGATCAAATGCCAATTCTTTAGCATTTTCGAGCTTAATCCATCGGGCGTTTGCTGCATCATCGTTTGCTTCTAGAATTGGAAGTTTATCTATTACACAGGTATAAGCTACCGAAATAGTTCTGCTTCTAGGATCACGTTGTAAAGCATCAAATACATCTACAAAAGTGAATTCTTGAATTTCAATTTGCAATCCCGTTTCTTCATGAAGTTCTCTTTGGCAGGCTTTTATTAATTTTTCATTTTCTTCTACAAAACCACCGGGTAAAGCCCATTTATTTTGGAAAGGTGCATTCTTTCTTTGTATTAAGAGTATATAAAAATCAATTTTGACTTTGCCAAAAATAACGGCGTCTGTTGTAATGTGTATTGTTTGTTTCATTTTGGGAAAACATAAAACTAAACATAAAACTAAAAAAGGCATCTCATAGAGGTGCCTTTTAAAATTAGAAATTTGTAATAATTTGAGTTATTCTATTTCTTTTTTAGCATCGTCAACTGCTTCTTCTATTTCTTCAGAAGCATCTTCAACTACTTCTTCCATTTCTTCAGAAGCATCTTCAGCGGCTTCTTCAATTTCATCAGCTGCATTTTCAGTATCAGATTTTTCTTCTGTCATTTCTTCTACTTCTTCAGCGGCATCTTCAGCTCCATCTTTAACACCATCTGCAGCTTCTTCCATTCCGTCTTCAACTTTTTCGCTTGGCTTTTTCTCTTCGCAGCTAGAAATTCCAACTACTAATAATACTAACATTAACAAACTAAATACTTTTTTCATGATCATTGTTTTTTTATTTTTAAGTTTCAAATATAAAACAAAAAACACAGCCTAGAAAGGCTGTGTTTATCAATTATTAAAAAGAAGTTAAGTTTATTTAATTTACTTCTTCGAAGTCTACCCTTCGACAAGCTCAGGACAGGCTACTTGACTTCTTCGAAGTCTACGTCTTCTACGTCGTCTTTTCCAGCGTCATCGCCAGCATTTTGGTCTGCACCAGCTTCACCCTGTGCGCCACCTTGTTGAGCTTCAGCTTGCGCTTTGTACATTTCTTCAGAAACTTTTTTCCACTCTTCATTTAGCTTATCTAAAGCTGGAGTAATTTTTTCAAGCTCACCTGTTGCATGTGCTGATTTCAATTCTGCTAATGCATCTTCAATTGGTTTCTTCTTATCGTCTGATAATTTATCTCCAAATTCTTTCAATTGACTTTCTGTTTGGAAAATCATGGCATCAGCTTCATTTAGCTTATCTACTTTTTCTTTCGCTTTCTTATCGGCATCAGCATTGGCTTCAGCTTCTTTTTTCATCTTTTCGATTTCTTCTTCGGTTAAACCTGAAGAAGCTTCAATACGAATATCCTGCGTTTTATTAGTTGCTTTATCAGTTGCACTCACTTTAATAATTCCGTTCGCGTCAATGTCAAAAGTTACTTCAATTTGTGGAGTTCCTCGTTTTGCTGGTGGAATTCCATCTAAGTGAAAACGACCAATGGTTTTGTTATCCGCTGCCATGGAACGTTCACCTTGTAAAACGTGAATTTCTACACTAGGTTGATTGTCTTGCGCTGTTGAAAATACTTGCGATTTTTTAGTTGGAATCGTAGTATTGGCTTCAATTAGTTTGGTCATTACACCACCCATGGTTTCAATTCCTAAGGATAGTGGAGTAACATCTAACAACAATACATCTTTTACATCTCCAGTTAATACACCACCTTGAATTCCTGCTCCAATAGCCACTACTTCGTCTGGATTTACTCCTTTACTAGGTGCTTTTCCAAAGAAATCTTCTACTGCTTTTTGTACAGAAGGAATACGTGTTGAACCACCTACTAAAATTACTTGGTCGATATCACTCTTGGATAATCCCGCAGCTTTCAATGCTTTTTCACAAGGTGTAATGGTACGTTTTACAATAGTAGCAATTAATTGCTCAAACTTTGAACGCGACAAAGTTCTTACCAAGTGTTTTGGTCCAGAAGAAGTTGCCGTTACATAAGGCAAATTGATTTCTGTGCTTGATGACGAAGACAATTCAATTTTTGCTTTTTCAGCTGCTTCTTTTAAACGTTGTAATGCCATAGCATCTTTACGTAAATCGATATCTTCATCTTTAATGAATTCTTCAGCCAACCAATCAATGATGGTTTCATCTACATCGTCACCACCTAAATGTGTATCTCCATCGGTAGAAAGTACTTCAAAAACGCCATCTCCTAATTCTAGGATAGAAACGTCATGCGTACCACCACCAAAATCAAATACTACAATTTTTTGGTCGGTATCTTTTTTGTCTAAACCGTAAGCCAATGATGCAGCTGTAGGTTCGTTGATAATTCGTCTTACTTTTAATCCTGCAATTTCTCCAGCTTCTTTGGTAGCTTGACGTTGAGAATCGTTAAAATATGCTGGTACCGTAATTACGGCTTCAGTTACATCTTGTCCTAAGTAATCTTCTGCTGTTTTCTTCATTTTTTGAAGAATCATTGCCGATAATTCTTGTGGAGAATATAATCTGTCATCAATTTTTACTCTAGGAGTATCGTTTTCTCCTTTTTCAATTTTATATGCAGAACGTTCAATTTCTTTTGAAGATTCTGAAAACTTATTCCCCATAAAACGCTTGATAGAAGCGATGGTTTTTTCGGGATTAGTTACGGCTTGTCTTTTTGCTGGATCTCCAACTTTAATTTCTCCACCTTCAACAAATGCAATTACAGATGGTGTTGTTCTTTTTCCTTCAGAATTAGGTATTACCACTGGCTCGTTACCTTCCATTACGGAAACACAAGAGTTGGTAGTACCTAAATCAATTCCTATAATCTTACTCATAATGATTTATTTTCGTTTGTTTTAATTTCAATTTCGATAACAAAAAGTCAATCATTATGCCAAGCGTTTGTATATGACAGCATGACATATATTCTGTCAAAATGAGCGTTAATAAATGCTGAATTTAATGTGAAGTGATATTTTTACACTTCAATGTAAATAGATATGGCTAGTTCTCGACTCCGCTCGAACTTAAAACAAATTCTAATCGAACTTGAAAGAATTACATTATAATCCAATATTTATTAAAAATAATGAAGCAGAAAAGTCTTAACTTCCTTTGGTAGCTAAGCGTTTTAGAATTGCCCATTGTTTGAGTGCGGTTCTTCCTTCAACTGCTGGATAGCCCAAAACGGTTTTTCCAGCTTCCACATCGCCCGTAACACCTGAGCCTGCTCCAACGGTTGCTCCGTCACCAATAGTAGTATGGTCTTTAATAGATGCGCTTCCGCCAATGACCACTCCATTTCCTAAAGTAACCGAACCGGCTAAACCACTATTGCCTGCCATGATGCAAAACATGCCCAATTTGCTGTTGTGACCTATCTGTACTAGATTGTCAATTTTACAACCATCACCTAAAATAGTAGAGGCAAATTTGGCGCGGTCTACACAAGAATTTGCTCCAATTTCAACGTAGTTGCCGATGACTACATTTCCTATTTGTGGGACTTTTACCAAGCCTTTTTGTGGATGCGGTTCAAAACCAAATCCGTCTGCACCGATGCTAGCGTTTGGATGAATAATACAATGCGCTCCAATTTGGGTGCGTTCTCTTATAACAGCTCCAGACCAAATTTGGGTGGCTTTTCCAATAGTTGAATGATCTAAAATGGTCACATTTGGGTAAATAATTACGCCATCGTCTAATTTCACTTCTGGACCAATATAAACTCCTGCTCCTATTTTTACGGAATTCCCAATACTAGCCGATTCGTCTATTATTGCCGTGGGATGAATATCTGAATCGAATTGAGGAAGCGGTGGAGCAAAAGCATGCAAGGCTTCAATCATGCCAAAGTTTGCATTTTCAACTTTAATGAATGCTTTTCCTTCACCAGGTTGAAGTGAACTATCTGCATTGATAATAGCTGCACTTGCTGATGAATTTGCCCAGTCTTTTTCGTATTTTTTGTGTCCTATAAACGTAAGTTGTCCTTCTTTTGCTTCACCTAATTGAGCTAAAGAGTGAATTTCGATGCTTTGGTTGCCTATTACTTCCCCTTTTAGTTTTGAAGCTAATGTTTCAATATTCATGCTTGTCATTTTGAAATATTTTCGACTAAATAACTAATTAATTTTCAAATTATCTCTATTTAGGAAGATGAATTTAAACATTCGATAAAATGCTGCAATTTTGTGAGATGATATTGAATATACCTTGCCTTCAACTAGGGAAAAATAATAAATTTGCATCAAACTTAAACAAGCAATTTTTTTTGAAACTTCTACTACCCTTATTACTTCTTATCTGTCTTACAACTTTTGCGCAGGAAAAAGAAATCACTAGCAACGAACAGTTTTGGATGGGTTATTTAACCAGTGGTAAACTATCTGAAAAATATTCACTTTGGAATGACTTTCATTATGTACCCAATAGTTTTTTTGTGGCAAGAACGGGCTTAACGCGCTATTTTCATAAAAATTTGAATCTCACGGCTGGATATGCCTATTTGAATATTCATACTTTAAGTGAAGGAGTTAAACTCAAAAGAAAAGAGCACCGCCCCTGGATGCAAATGGTTGCCAGTCATAAAATTAGTGACAGGTTGAAAATGATCAATCGAATACGCTACGACATGCGGTTTCGGCAGGATTTTGCCAATGGCGAATTGTTGAACAGCTTCACCTTTAACCATCGATTACGGATGCTGATTAGCATGCGTTTTCCATTAGTAGGAAAGGAAATAATTGGCGGAACTCCTTTTATAAATATCACTAACGAAATTTTGGTGAATTTTGGTGAGCATGTTGAAAATAATTATTTCGATCAAAATAGAACTTGGTTAACATTTGGAACACGTTTAGATAATTTTAGCATTCAAGCGGGTTACATGCATCGATTTATACAATTACCACAAGACCAACGCTTTGTAAGAAGTCATAATTTGGTGTTATGGGTTAGTCATAATTTCGATTTTAGAAAGAAAAATAAAGCAAACAAGAAGCTTTTTTACAGACAACCTTAAAACTAAAAATATTTCAAAAAAGAAAGCATAAATTAAGAATTGTCTAATTCACTTTCAGAAATTTCTCTCATCTTTGCCACATTCACAATAAATGGCTTTTTGAATGAAAAAAGTGGAATGCATAAGCGTATTCGATATGCTTAAAATTGGTGTTGGTCCTTCGAGTTCTCATACCTTAGGTCCTTGGCGAGCTTCACAACGATGGATTGAAGAGTTGAAAGATGAAGGGCTGCTCGAAAAAATAAAACGAATCGAAATTCATTTGTATGGCTCACTTTCGTTAACCGGAATTGGCCATGCCACAGACATTGCTTCGGTGTTAGGTTTATGTGGTCATGATCCTGTAACTATGGATACCTTGACCATTGGCGATGAAATCGATTTCATCAAAGCCAAATCTGAATTGCATTTGGACAAAGCTATTTTTGTTGAATTTGATTTCGAAAACGATATCGTCTTTCATAAACATTTTTTAGATTTTCATCCCAATGGAATGATGTATAAAGCCATTACCAAAGATGGAAAGGAATACGAATCTTATTTTTATTCCATCGGTGGTGGATTTGTGGTGAAAGAAGAACGTGAAAATGCAGCTCAAAATATAGCCGATTTTAAGCAGTTTCCATTTCCTGTTGAAAGTGCCGCACAACTACAAACCTATTGCGAACAAGAGCAAAAAAGCATAGCTGAAATTGTATTAGAAAACGAACGTTCCTTACGAACTGATGCAGAAATTGATGCTGGTCTCAAAGCCATTTGGGATGTGATGTTAGAGTCTATGTATTTGGGTTGCCACACCGAAGGCAACTTGCCAGGTGGATTGAATGTGACCCGAAGAGCAACAAGCACCAATAAAAAATTATTAGCAGAAAAATTTGAAGACTATGAAACCAAAGAAGAATGGTTAGAAACCATCAGAAAGAAAGAAGTTCGGTTTAGGCAAATTTTACAATGGGTAAGCTGTTTTGCTATTTCGGTGAATGAAGTAAATGCATCTTTAGGTCGTGTGGTAACTTCTCCCACCAACGGAAGCTCAGGAACCATGCCTGCCGTGTTGATGTATTATTTGTGTATCGAAAATCACCAAGCAAGTTTTGAAGAAATCAAACGTTTTATGTTGGTGGCTGGAGAAATTGGCTCTTTGTTTAAAAAAGGAGCTACCATCTCTGCTGCTATGGGCGGCTGCCAAGCTGAAATTGGTGTTTCTTCTGCGATGGCTGCCGGTGCGCTTTGCGATTTGATGGGTGGAAACACCGCTCAAGTTTTAATGGCAAGCGAAATCGCCATGGAACATCACTTGGGATTAACCTGCGACCCGATTGCGGGTTTGGTGCAAATTCCTTGTATAGAACGCAATGCCATGGGTGCAATTAAAGCCATCAATGCTGCTGAAATTGCTATTGAAAGCGATGCGACAAAAGCCAAGATACCACTTGACAAAGTAATTAATACCATGTGGGAAACGGCAAAAGACATGAGTTCGCGCTACAAAGAAACTTCGGAAGGCGGTTTAGCGGTACAAGTGATGATGAGCGACTGCTAATGCTTATTGATTTTGACTTTGTGATTATAATCGAACTCAGGTTATTAAACTTTTGTTAGAATAGTTAGTTAAAAATGGTTGTAAAATTGAATTTCAGAATCTTTGCAAAAAAAATATTCCAATGAAAAATATACTCCTTACAAGTTTATTCTTTTTAAGTTTTTGTTCGTATGCACAGAATACCATTTTTGATGTTGCTCGTGAAGGAAGCCTAAACGAAGCCAAAAATTTAGTAGAAGAAAATCCAGCATTGGTCAACTCGGTTTCCGAAAAAGGATTTTCTCCCATTTTATTAGCCGTGTATTATGAAAATGAAGCCGTTGCCAAATACTTAATAAAAGCTGGAGCCAAGGTCAACATCGATAGTGCCTATGGAACACCGTTGATGGCAGCAGTGGTAAAAGGAAATCAGGAATTGGTTGAATTAATTTTAGCACAAAATCCAAATGTAAATGCAGTTGACCAAAATGGTGTAAATGCCATCATTTATGCGGTGATGTTTGAACAAACAGAGATTATCAAAAAACTCTTAAAAGCCGATGTTGACCTTAACCATCAAGACAAAAAAGGAAAATCTGCCTTAGATTATGCCGAAGACTCTACTAACGAAGAAATAAAAGCTTTACTTTTAGAATGATATGTTATACTTATTGCGCAACAAAAAATAAAAGTTTTTTGAATATTGAAGTACATTTTAATTTCATCTTATAGTAATAAAAAAAGGGCAAAAAATTGATTTTCTGCCCTTTTTGCTAAAGATTAATTATTTTACAATAATCTTTTTACTAGTTTGAAAATCCTTGTGATGAACTTGCATTAAATATAGTCCAGTTTTTAAATTGATTTCTTTAAAAGTTTTATTTCCTGTTTCATCAAAATCTACTTCCTTGCTGAATACTTGCTTTCCAACTAAGTCAAAAATGGATACAATAGCGGTTTCGTTAGCCAGAGTAGAACTTGTAATTTGAAACTGATTATTTACAATTGGATTTGGATAAATAACAAAATCATTTTTTGCAAAATCGGTTGTGTTTAAACTTACTTCTTCAAACACTAAACTAAACCTATTAAAGGCTTTTGAAGCATTTATACTTTCATCTACAGAAAATTCGTAAGTGTAATCTAGATTTTCTAAATCTATAATTTCATTCAAGTAATTATCTTCCAAAAATACTTTTGTATTTTCAGGTAACGATGTGGCATCAACTTGAAAAACATATTCTTGATGTCTATACTGATTTACAAATAAAGCTAATGCTTCATTTTCAGTTGGTAAAGCTCTTTGTTCAATCGAAATTAATTTTCCGTTTTCAATTCGTGCAAAATTTTCGTCAATATTTTCAAGTTTTAACGCATCTTCAACATTAAGGTTTTCATTGAAATTAGAAGCGAAACGAATCAAAACTGCATCTAAGGAAGTGTTTCCGTTCAAATATGAAGCTTTATCATAGAGTTGTATGGCTAATTTTTGATCAGGTGATTCAGTGCTAAAAACTTCTGTTTGTGGTGTATCTACAGCTTTATGATTTTCTTGAAACACAATTTCAAAAGGTTGCTCATCATTTATGGCATAAAAGAAAGCGGCTTGTCCTGGTTGTAAAAATCGGTTTGCATCTGAATCTTCATTACTTGTGGTATTGTTTGCAACATCAATGGTTGTAAAAGCTCCTCTACCGCCTGGCTGACCTGGAATTGGATTTGCTCCACCAATGTTTGGATCCCAGATTTGAACAAAATTATTTACATTAATCGAAGACTCTATTACAAGCGCTAAATCTACAGGGGCTTGATATGGATTCCCAATAAAATTAGGTCTCTGAAAAGCATTGTTCAGGTTATCACTGTGTGTAATAATGTTTTTGTTTAATGTTCCTGAAGATCGCAATACGGTATTATCTGGAGTAGCAGCATTAGAAGCTATGTCTATGGCTCTAGAACCACGAACCAATAAACGATAGGGTACATTAGCTTCAATTACATTTTGATCTGTGTTTGTTACGGGGTTCCACGATTGATTTATATTGTCGAAATAAAATAAAGATGGATTTCCAGAAGGGTTCCAATCAAATCCATTTTGTCCATCTGCACTACTAGGATTGGGAGATGGCTCATTTGTTCCAGTTATGTGCGTTCCATATCCTGGATTTGGATTATCATTATAAGCAGTTGCTCCTTCTTGCCAGTTTTGGTGGATTGTTTGAGTACTTGTTATTGTAGGATTTAAAAATCTAAAAGCTCTTCTTGCCGGTATAAAACGTTCAACTTGAACACTTCCTGTAATGTCCGCGCCAGCACCTATTTCACCAACAACTGCTGTACGCTCTTGACTAGATTTAAAAACCAAATTGGCGTTACTGTTTAATACTCCTGAGTTAGGTCTTAAAACACCTGTTAATTTTACAGGACTTTCTAGTTGATAAGTTCCTGAACCCGTCATAGCAATATCTTTTACTAAATTACTACTAAAGGCATTTCCTGATAAAGCTTGAGTGGTATTTCCAGAAAAAACTATTTCTGCATTACTCGCATTTAATCTACCTAAATTAGCGCTTAAATTTCCACCTAATTCCAATGTGTTAGTACCTAGCGGAATTATACCATTTTCTAAATGTAGGTTAGCATCTACTGCAAAGTTGTTAGGAATTGAAAAGTTAGTTGTAGTTGTAGTTGTATTTTTATTTAAAGTAATATTAGCACTTGAACGATTATTTAGAAATAGATTATTCTCAATTTCGTTAGGACCTAAAAATTCGAATGTGCCCATGCCTCCAAGTATTCCATTGTTTCGAACAATTGCATTTTCAAAAACTACCTTATTATTGATGCCTGCTTCAAATGTACCAGAAGTTAATTGTAAATTATCAATTCTCAGTTCCTTGATATCAGACTTCACAACAGATTCATTATTGATTACAACTTCTTTTAAACTCTGAGTAACCAAGGAATCACTTAAAATAAACTGTTCTGTATTGCCGTCAAAAACAACTTGAGTAGTGTTGAAATTTAAATTTTGTTCGTTGATTACCAAGTCTCCTTTCACATTCAAGTTTGAAGGTAAAGTTGAATTATTTCCATTTAGAACCATATTATAATATCCCACATTTACAGTTCCAGGATTGGGAATATTTTGATTTTTACCGGTAAAATAAATCGTGTTTGGATTTGTTACTGCATTAAAGTTTGCCGTTGCTGGAATACTTAAATTGTTTACAATTTCAATTTCTGTATTAGATTGAACTTTTACATTGGCGTTTTCATCTGCTACTAAATTATAGAATTTTAAATTACCATTAAGTGTTGCTTCAGAAGAAGTTGAACCATCCATTAAATAGAAAGTACTTTCACTGGAATTTAAGCTTCCCAATATATTGAATGTACCATAATTTAAACCTCCACCAGCATAGTTGGGTCCGCCATACATATAAATATCAGGAGCTCCTTCTGTCATTAATTCTGCATCAGGTGCAATTTCAATAGTACGCATTCTAACTTCACCTTCAACTATTCCAGGATTTTCTTGGTTTCCATCACCATATCCTGAATTTTCATTTATTATAGGCGGAAAATTATATGAACTAGGAATATAAACATCAGAAGTTTCATTAGGAATTTTACTACCAGACCAATTCGAAACAACATTCCAATTACTACTTCCACCGTCTGTTGCTCCAACCCAAACATATTCTCCAATGGTTTCTTTTTCAGAAAGCATCCAGTATTTAGTAAGCGTTCCAGCTCCAGAAATAGCACCTTCTTTTGTTAAGTACAATACAGAGTGATTAGATAATTCAATCCAATTTTCTTCTAAATTATTAGCTGTTTTTCCATGTTCATGAGGTGTAATACCATTGTAGGGTAAATGATGATCCCAAGTAATTAACTCTGCACTAGAATTGGTGTTTAGTTCTTCTGGTTGATAAGCCATACGTAAAGTAAATCTAGTGCTGCCTGGTAAATCTACACTAGCAGCATACTGTATTTGATACAAACGCTTCACTGCACTTCTAGGTCCAGTAAGTGGATTCCCTGTGTTTTCATCGAAAAGAAACAACTCTGTATCTTCTCCTAAATTATCGACATGCTCACCATAATCTCCTCTAGTGATGGTAAATAACATTGATTCTGGTAATCCGCTAGCTCCTGTTGGAGAATTAAACGAAATTCGTGTTTCAGAATTTCCAAAATCATACGTTTTATTATTAACTATTGTATTTCTTTTTACTTTACCTGTTACATCCCCTATTCCGTTAGTTGAAGCATTCTCGCCCATATATAAAATATACGAATTCAAATTATTAAAAGGTTGTGTACTGTCAGCAAAATTAGGGTCTGTCCCGTATTCAACTTGAGCATAACTGCCGTAATTAATCACCATGTCTAATAATCCATCGGTAATGTTAGAGTTTTCAGCATTCAAATTTAGGCTCCTTGAGATCGATAAATCACTCTGCATTTTTATACCTCCAGATTGTGAAATAGTAAAATTAGATACAGCTCCTTCAAAAGTTTCATCAGGAATAGAAATAAGCGATTGGTTTGCAAAGTTTAGTTCACCTTCGCTATCTTGTTGACGTATTTTTCCTTCTTTTTTAAAAAATGTATTTCCAGAGAATTTTAAGCTATGTTGACTTACATCTAGAACACCACTATTCAAGTTTAAAGCAGCATTTATTTCTCTACTCTTTGTCATACTAACAACACCAGAAGCTTGAACAGTGAAGTCTTGAAGCAGGTTGCCTGATGTTGGCCATGTTTGTGTGTCTGAATAAATTAATTCTGTTGTTCCGTACACCGTAGAAACATTCGTGCCTCCATAGATTTCACTAATGCCAAGATGTCCTGTGGATAGGTAAAAACGATTGATTATTTGAGATGAAAGATTAATATTACATTGTAATGTTTGTGTAGTATCTCCTGTAAAATATATACCAGATGGAAGCCTAATAGAATTGCTCACAATATTTCCACCTAACAGATTTACGTTTCCATCTACAGCTAAAACCCCTGCGTTTGTAGAAGAACCTGATTCTGTTCCGCCATAAAAAGATAAAGCTCCTCCTGTTATTGTAAAGTCTCCACTTACAAAAGTTCTTAAGTTATCCCCTGAATTGGCTTGAGTAAGCTGTAATGTACCGCTAGAAATTTTTAGGTCTCCCTCAATTCGTCTTTCTGCATCTACAGGATAAGTCCAAATCCAAAATGTTTGAAAAGAACCAGTATAAACAGTGTGTCTGATTTCAATGTTTCCTTCAAACAAGCTAGCTGGCTGGGTACTGGTGTTAGACCAACTGGAGCCATTCCATTCTTCCCAAGTAGATGCATTTGTCCAATTCCCATTTTGTCTTGAACGTAAATCTCCTAATTCTTGTCCAAAACTTATTGAAGTAGAAAAAATAGCCATCAAAATAACTATCCAATAAGAAAAATGATACTTTACCGATATGTGTATAGATGTTTTCATCTTTTGTAGATTTAATTGCTACTAGCTTTATACGGTAAAGATATATTTTTTGTAGAATTAATTCTATGATTTGCATCATATAAACTCATTTTTTGTAATATTTATACGACAATTAATAATTTTAATGAAAATCTATAGAAAAATTTGTTTGTTATTTTTCCTTAAGGTCTAAATTAAAATGGGAGCATAATTTTATTCTTTATTGATTTGCTATTATTTAAAGCGAATGCAGTTTATATACATTTAATATTGAAGACTATTTAAAATACAGTTGAAATTGTTGTTGTGTATCGCCCGTGAAAAAATACGTGTACACTTCGCCCTTAGTCCTAAATACTTATAGGAAAAATTTAGAATTTATTTGAACTATCTGAATAATTGAAACAATAAGAAGCTTGATCTTACTTTATAAATAGTAAGATGTTGGAAAACAGTCAAACCTACACCAATTTTAAATTGAAAATGAAGCCAACTAACCTATTTATTTTTATTGGACCTTTCTAACAAAACCTGTTCAATCGCTTTCAAACTGAAGCCTTTGGCCTTCAATAAAATCAAATAGTGAAAAAGCAAATCTGCACTTTCATTTAAAAACAAGTCGTCGTTTTCATCTTTGGCTTCAATTACCACTTCAACAGCTTCTTCACCCACTTTTTGAGCTATTTTGTTGATTCCACTTTCAAATAATGAAGCCACATAACTTTTTTCTGAAGTTGAATTTTTTCGGGATTCGATTATCCTTTCCAATTCACTTAAAAAACCAAAATTAGATTCATTTTCATTTCCCCAACAGGTGTCCGTTCCTTTGTGGCATGTCGGTCCGTGTGGATTCACTTGAACTAAAAACGTATCTTGGTCGCAATCCAATTCAATGGACTTCAATACCAAGAAGTTGCCGCTTTCTTCGCCTTTGGTCCACAGCCGTTTTTTGCTTCTGCTGTAAAAAGTGACTTTTTTGGAAGTCATTGTTTTTTCCAAAGCTTCCAAATTCATATAACCCAACATAAGCACGTTTTTAGTTTGTGCATCTTGTATAATAGCGGGAAGTAATCCGTCTTCGCTTTTGCTGAAATCTGCTTGTTCTGTTATATTCATAATCGTACTAATATGCCGTTAGTTGATAAATAGTTTTTTAAACTGGGTAGTTCTATTTCTTTAAAGTGAAAAACACTTGCAGCCAAAGCGGCATCGGATTTTCCTTTTTGAAATGTTTCTAAAAAATGAGCTTTATTTCCTGCTCCACCTGAAGCAATAATCGGAATATTTACCAAACTAGACAATTTTGCCAAGGCTTCATTTGCAAATCCCGCTTTGGTACCATCGTTATTCATGGATGTGAATAAAATTTCACCTGCTCCAAGCTTTTCTACTTCTTGAGCCCAATCGAATAAATCGATTTCCGTAGGTTGCTTCCCTCCTACTAAATGAACTTTCCATTCACCTTCAATCAGTTTCGCATCGATAGCCACCACCACACATTGATTCCCGAATCGCTTGGAAATTTGGGTGATTAACTCAGGATTTTTGACCGCTGCGGAATTGATAGAAACTTTATCGGCTCCCGAATTCAATAGCAATTCTACATCTTCAATACTGGAAATACCGCCACCAACTGTAAATGGAATATTAATTCGTTCGGCTATTCGCTCTACCAATTGTGCTAAGGTTTTACGGCGTTCTTCGGTTGCTGAAATATCCAGAAATACCAGTTCGTCTGCTCCGTTTTCTGAATATAATTCCGCTAAATCAACTGGATCTCCGGCATCTCGCAGTCCTTCAAAATTGATTCCTTTTACGGTGCGACCGTTTTTGATGTCTAAACAAGGGATGATTCGTTTGGTTTGCATGGCTTAAAGTTAGAAGTTTGATATTAAAAGTTCGATATTAAATATTTGAAGTTAAAAGTTAGATGAAAAAGTTAAATATTAAAAGTTAGATATTAGATATTAAAAGTTGAGATTGAATATTAGAAGTAAAAAGTTAAGTGCAAAACGGCTCATTATTTACTTTTTTTATATTGATTGGCCCTTGCTGTATTGATTGATGCCACCATGATGGCTAAGAGTTCTTTTGCTTCTGTTTGTAGTGGTAAAATAATGTCTTTTTTCTCAGGCAAGACTTCTTCAAAAAGTTCTAATCAATACAGACTTTCGTCTGCTTCTTCTTCCACAATTTTCAATTTATTAATAAAATCGCGTGTAGATTTGGCTCTTTGTGAAGCTCGATAATTCGCACCAACTGAACTAGAACACCTTATTAATTGGTTTACATAAGCATTAAATTCACGAGACTTTGGAACTAGAAAACAAAATTTCCAACAATCTATAGCAAAAGCTTTTGTTCTATTAAGTATCTCATTTTTCATAGGAATTGGTTTTATTTAGTTAAAATAAAGAAATTAAGACCATGTCACTCAATTTAAACATCTAAAATTCGTATTTAATCCTTTTAACTTTTAATATCATATTTTTTACTTCTAATATCGTACCTGCCTGACTAGGTCACGCAGGCAGGCTTCTACTATCGTACTTCTAATATCCTACTTCTAATATCCAACTTCTAATATCGTACTTCTAATATCGTACTTCCAATATCGCACTTCTAATATCCTATTTCCAACTTACCACATACCGTTCTATCTGTTTCAAACTAATCCTATTCTCATAAATCGCTTTTCCTAGAATTACTCCTTCACAACCGATTTCAGCTAATTTTGGGAATTCATCGATATTTGAAATTCCACCAGAAGCGATGAGTTTGATTTCGGGTGTTTGTTGAATGATTTTTTGATACAAATCGAATGACGGGCCTTGCAGCATGCCATCTTTTGAAATATCGGTACAAATTACATATTGAATGCCTTCCTCTTGGTAATTTTGAATAAACGGAAGAATGTCGAGTTCACTTTCATCTTGCCAACCGTTTACAGCGATTTTTTCATCTTTACAGTCGGCTCCAAGGATGATTTTTTCACTTCCGAATTTCGTCAACCAAGCCGTAAAAATACTTGGATCTTTTACCGCGATACTTCCGCCGGTAATTTGATTTGCCCCTGATTCGAAAGCAATTTTTAAATCTTCATCCGATTTTAATCCACCGCCAAAATCGATTTTCAAGTTGGTTTTGCATGCTATTTTTTCTAGGACTTTGTGGTTAACAATGTGCTTGGATTTAGCTCCGTCTAAATCGACTAAATGCAGAAACTCAATTCCTACGCCTTCAAAAGATTTAGCTACTTCCAATGGATCTTCGTTGTATATTTTCTTGGTATTGTAATCGCCTTTGGTCAAGCGAACACATTTTCCTTCAATGATGTCTATTGCGGGTATGATTCTCATGGGTTTGGGGTTGTCGGTTGTCGGTTGTCGGTTGTCAACAAGAAATCAGAGATTTCTTGTTTTTCAAATATTCTTAAAACTCATTTTTCCATTATCTATTATCTTTACTCTCTTCTCTCTTCTCTACTCTCTACTAAATACCGCTATCTGTTTCAAGCAAATCCTATTCTCATAAATCGTTTTCCTAAAATCACTCCTTCACAACCGATTTCTGCTCAATTTTATTGTTAATTCAGTTCATTAAATCATCAGAAAATTCTTCAATAGCTGTTCTCCTATTTTTCCACTTTTTTCGGGGTGAAATTGAACACCGTAAAAATTATCCTTTTGCAAAGCCGAAGCATAATCTATTCCATAGTTGGTAGTGGCAATGGCTTTTTGATGCAACGGCACATAATACGAATGCACCAAATACATGAATTCCTTTTCAGCTATATTTTTCATTAAATCTGACTGTAAATCAAAGATTTGGTTCCATGCGATTTGGGGAACTTTCAATTCATTTCCGAATTTCTTCACTTCTGCATCAAATATTCCTAAACACTTGGTTTCTCCTTCTTCTGAAAATTCACACATCAATTGCATGCCTAAACAAATGCCTAAAACCGGCTGCTGCAAACTAGGAATCAATTGGTCTAATCCTGTATTTTTCAACTGATTCATAGCGTAATTGGCTTCTCCTACTCCCGGAAAAATCACTTTATCGGCTCGCTGAATTTCTTCCCAATTGGATGATAATTTGGCTTCCAACCCCAACCGCTGAAACGCAAATTGAATGCTTTTGATATTCCCTACTCCGTAATCGATGATAACTAAATTCACTTATTGATGGTTTTGTTATTTGTGGTTGCTATGATAACGATTTCGCCCCGCTGGGGCTAATATAATTTCGTCCCGCTGGGGCAATTATGATTTCGCCCCGCTGGGCTATTAAGATTTCACCCCGCTGGGGCTTTTTTATCGTTCGTTTTCAATTTGTATTTCTAGTATCAAATCTCATTTTTCATTTCTCAATTCTAATATCTCATTTCTAACTTCTAACTTCTTATATCTCACTTCTAATATCTCACTTCTAATATCTAATATCTTACTTCTCACTTCGAAAAAATCTAACTTCTACAAAACCCCTTTCGTCGATGGTAAAATCATTTTATCTGTATCGCGTTTTATTGCCATTTTAATGGCTTTGGCGAAGGCTTTGAAAATCGCTTCTATTTTATGGTGTTCGTTTTGGCCATTTGCTCGAATGTTCAAATTGGCTTTGGCGGCATCAGAAAAAGATTTGAAAAAATGCATAAACATTTCGGTTGGCATTTTTCCGATCATTTCTCGTTGAAAATCAGCTTCCCAAACCAACCAATTTCTGCCACCAAAATCGATGCTGACTCTGGCTTCGCAATCGTCCATGGGTAAACAAAAACCGTAGCGTTCTATACCTAATTTATCGCCTAAAGCTTCTCTAAAAACTTCGCCTAATACAATCGCGGTATCTTCAATGGTATGGTGTTCGTCTACTTCTAAGTCACCGTTTACTTTGACGTTTACATCTACTTGACCGTGTTTGGCAATTTGGGTAAGCATGTGGTCGAAAAAGGCGATTCCGGTTGAGATTTCGCTTTTTCCGCTTCCATCGAGATTTAGTTCAATTTCTATTTCGGTTTCGGAAGTGGTTCTTTTGATCTTGGAAACGCGGTTGCCAAACTTCAAAAAACGATAGATTTCTTCCCAAGATTGAGTTTCTAAAGCAATGAATTCTTGTAAATCTGTTGCTGTTGAAATTTCATCACTTCCCAAGTTGCGTTCATCACTTATGAAAATGGCTTTTGCGCCTAAATTTTTCGCCAAAGCCACATCAGTAATTCGGTCACCGATGACAAGGGAATTTTTCAAATCGTATTCTTCTGAAAAATACTTGGTCAACAATCCTGTTTTGGGTTTTCGGGTTTCGGCATTTTCATGTGGAAAAGTTTTATCGATCAGCACTTCAGCAAAATCAACTCCTTCACTTTTGAAGCTTTTCAAAATAAAATGATGCACTGGCCAGAAATTTTCTTCGGGATGCGAAGCTGTGCCCAAACCATCTTGATTAGTGACCATCACCAATTCAAAATTCAATTCTCTAGCGATTTTTCCCATGTAAAACAAAGCCTGTGGATAAAAATCCAGCTTTTCAAAAGAATCGATTTGATAATCGGCTGGCTCTTTGATCAAGGTTCCGTCTCTGTCGATAAACAAGACTTTTTTGGTTTGTTGATTCTTCATTATGCGTTTAATTCTTGTAAAGCTATAATTAATTTTTGATTTTCTTTCGGTGTGCCAATGCTGATGCGCAGGCAATCTTCGCAGTGCATTTCGTTGGTTCGGTTGCGAACCACCATTCCTTTTTCGATTAACTGATGGTATCGCAAAATAGCATTATCTACTTTCACCAGTAAAAAATTGGCTTCCGATGGATAAATCTTTTCTACAAAAGAAATCTTTTCGAGTTCCTTACACAACAAATCCCGTTCAGAAATCAGCATTTCTACTTGATTTTTATAGGTTTCAGCAGAAGCAATTACTTCCAAGGCTTTTTCTTGCGTTAACTGATTCACATTATAAGGCGGCTTGATTTTGTTGAGCAACTGAATGATTTCCGCTTGAGCGAAACCCATCCCGAGCCGAATTCCAGCGTGTGCATAAGCTTTGGAAAAAGTTTGCAAAACCACCAAATTCGGAAAATGATTTAATTCGCTTACAAAGGAATTTTGTGCTGCAAAGTCGATATAAGCTTCATCTAAAATCACCAATCCGCTGAAATTTTTCAGAATTTGTTTGACAGCTTGAGTGTTCATCAAATTTCCACTGGGATTGTTCGGTGAACACAAAAAAATGAGTTTGGTTTTATCTGAAACGGCTTCTAAAACAGCTTCTGGCTTCAACTGAAAATCTGGAGTTAACGGCACTTCATTCAATTGAATTTCATTTACTTCTGCCAATACTTTGTACATTCCGTAAGTGGGCGGAGTGGTGATAATTTCATCGATTTTGGGTTCGCAAAAGGCACGAAATAATAAATCTAATACTTCATCACTACCGTTTCCCAAAATCATATTAGCAGGAGGAATGCCTTTTAAATCAGACAACTTTTCCTTTACTTTTGTAGCATTCGGGTCTGGATAGCGGTTGTAACCCGATTGAAACGGATTTTCATTGGCGTCTTGAAAAATGAAATCTTGGTCTGTATCGGTAAATTCATCTCGAGCCGAAGAATAGGCCTTCATTTGAAGCACATTTTTTCTTGCTAAATCGGTTATCTTCATCACTATTTCTTTAAAGATTGAATACGTAAGCTCATGGCATTTTTGTGCGCTGCTAAACCTTCGGCATCAGCCATCAATTCTACTGCTCTGCCAATTTGATTGATTCCTTCAGGTTGAATTTCTTGAAACGTAATGCTTTTTGTAAAGGCATCTAAATTTACACCGCTGTATTGCTTGGCGTAACCGTTGGTGGGTAGCGTGTGATTGGTTCCTGAAGCATAATCACCAGCACTTTCGGGAGTATAATTTCCGATGAAAACCGAACCCGCATTTTCTATATTTTCTACAAAATAATCATTTTCAGCTGTACAAACAATAAAATGTTCTGGGGCGTATTCGTTGATCAATTCCAAAGCCGCTTGATAGTTTGCTAACAAAATAATTTTTGAATTCTCGATGGCTTTGGCTGCGATTTCCTTGCGGGGAAGTGAATTTAATTGATTTGTTATTTCCATTTTAACTTGCTCCGCTATTCTTGAAGAAGTAGTGACTAAAATTACTTGTGAATCGGTTCCATGTTCTGCTTGGCTGAGCAAATCGGAAGCTACAAAAGCTGGATTTGCCGTGTCGTCTGCCATGACCAACAATTCGGATGGACCAGCAGGCATGTCAATGCTTACATTGTATTTGGTTGCCAGTTGTTTGGCAACGGTCACATATTGATTTCCGGGTCCAAAAATCTTGTATACTTTGGGAATGCTTTGCGTTCCAAAAGTCATGGCACCAATGGCTTGGATTCCGCCTACTTTGAATATTTTAGCTACCCCACATAAGTTAGCCGTGTACAAAATGGCAGGGTGAATTTTTCCTTTTTTATCAGGTGGCGAGCACAATACAATTTCTTTACAACCGGCAATATTTGCTGGTAAAGCCAACATCAATACGCTCGAAAAAAGCGGAGCGCTTCCACCAGGAATGTATAAACCCACTTTTTGAATGGGTTTCTCTTGTTGCCAGCACTTCACTCCTTTTTGCGTTTCCACAACTACTTTATCCGTTTTTTGAGCGGTGTGAAATGCTTCAATATTGGATTTGGCTAATTGAATGGCTTCCTTCAATTCGGCGGAAACTTCATTTTCTGCTTGCTGAATTTCATCAGCTGAAACCGCTAATTTTTCTATCTGAACACCATCAAATAAAGTGGTGTATTTGTTTACGGCTTCGTCACCTTGTTTGGCAATTTCATCAAAAATAGTTTCCACCGTAGTTTCGATGTCTTTCACTTCTTGTGTTGGTCTTTTTAAAAGTGTAGACCATTCTGATTTACTAGGGTTTTGTATAAGTTGCATAGCTTCTAAATTACCATTTTTTCGATTGGACAAACCAAAATGCCTTCGGCTCCAGCCAGTTTTAATTCATCTATAATTTCCCAGAATTTTTCTTGTTGAATCACAGTGTGGAGCGAACTCCAACCTTCTTTTGCCAACGGAAGTAAAGTTGGACTTTTCATGCCGGGTAAAATGGATATGATTTCATCAATTTTATCGTTGGGTGCATTCAACAAAACATATTTGGATTCTTTTGCCTTCAATACACTTTGAATGCGGAATTGAAGCTTTTGTAGAAGTTGGGTGTTTTCAGCTGACAGCTTAGGCGAAGTGGCTAACACCGCTTCACTTTTTAAAATGACATCGGTTTCTTTCAAGTTGTTTTTGAACAAAGTGCTTCCGCTGGAAACGATATCGCAAATGGCATCTGCCAAACCAATGTTGGGCGCAATTTCAACCGAACCACTGATGATGTGCAATTCGGCTTCCACTTTATTTTCTTTTAAAAATTTCTTTACCGTATTGGGATAGGAAGTGGCGATTTTCTTTCCCTGCAAATCGTCTACGGAATTGTAAAATTCATTTTTAGGCACCGCCATGGAAACACGGCATTTGGAAAAACCAAGTCGCTCAACAAAGGGTAAATCTTCGCCTTTTTCGTAGAGTAAGTTTTCTCCGATGATGGCTAAATCTACAACGCCATCTCGCAAATACTGTGGAATGTCTCCATTTCTAAGAAAAAGCACTTCAATAGGAAAGTTAGATGCGTTAACTTTGAGTTGGTCCCTGCCGTTATCGATGGAAATTCCACAATCTTTTAGCAATTTAAGCGATTGTTCATTAAGTCTTCCTGATTTTTGAATAGCAATTTTTAATTTCATTTGTTTGTTTATTTTTTTCTATTAAAAAACCCGCTTGATTTGCTCAAACGGGTTTAGAATAGATTATAGGTTATGCACAAATCATTTATTCATCGCCGCTGAGCGTTGTTAAAAAATGATGATGTGTATGTGTTTTATATTTCATTTCGGTGCAAAAGTAAACTTTATTGTGAGTTTCCAAAACTTGCTAACAATTATTTAAGTAAAGATGAAGTGGAAATTAGTTTTCATCATCATACCACTATATTTCTTCAAAATAAGCTGTTTTAAGCTATTGGCAGTAGTAAATATTTCATAAGGCTTACTATTTGTCATTGTTGAATTCATAAAAAATAAAAGTTGGCTTATTCCACTTCTATTGCACCTAAGCTAGGCTTTGATTTTATTTTATTTCCTAAAATATCTTTCTGCAATTGTAATCCGTATACTAAACCAATACTATCAGAAGGAATTTTTGGAATAGAGATTCCACGGTTTTTAACTAACCTGATTTGTTGCGGTGTGAAATCTGATAATGAGTTATTAAATTCTTTAAATTTAGGATTTCCATAGTAAGGAGATTTATCTTGAATAGGCAAATTATCCGGCCAGGTTGAGTTGTTTAAAAATAAAGTAAAAAGTATCAAGTTTTAAATAAAAATAAGAAGAATTACCACACAAATCAAACAATAAAAAAACCTTAATACACTCAAATAAAGCATATTAAGGTTTTTAATTGTGGAGTCGGGGAGACTCGAACTCCCGTCCAAACAAGCAATTCAGCAGCTTTCTACACGTTTAGTTTTTACTTGGGTTTTCGAGTTCATGCTGGCCAAAAACAACCTACATGAACCTTATTCTCAATTTAGTTTTACCTGCGCATCAAGACCCTACGCAAGCTATATTTACTTTATCGGTGCCTCTGGTGTAAATGCCGTAAATCAAGGCCTTTACGAGACATCATGGCCCACTACCTAGTAGCGGCTAAGCATACCCTACTATAATTCGGATTACGCAGCCATGGCGTAGTTATTCTCGCCGTTTAAAAAAGTGTGAAATATGAGATTTACGAGCTGTATCCCAGCGCTCGACGTGCTTACCCCTCAATTGTCCTTGCTGTCAAAACCAAATCGACCCCAAGATATTGAATTGTAATTTCTATTTCAATGAACATTTTTTGGGCGTTCGGGCAGGCTTTTCGCTGTATCTTTTTGTGCCATTAATCAAAGCACAAAAAGGATGCCGCTGCAATCCTTAACGCAAATCCTAACTTCAATTTAAATATTAAAACTAAAATTAAAAAATTGTATTTCCATTAGGACTTGCAAAAGTAGAGAAATCAATTATATTTGAAACTAAATTCATCTTAAATTCTACAAATGAAATTCGGTATCATTAAAGAACGTAAAAATCCACCCGATCGCAGAGTGGTATTTTCACCAAAAAAAATAAAAGAAATACAGCAACAATTCCCAGCAGCCGAGTTTTATGTAGAACCCTCCGACATTCGAATATTTTCAGATCAAGCATACACAGCAGAAGGAATATCGGTCACAAAAAATATGGAACAATGCGATGTGCTACTCGGAGTAAAAGAAGTTCCCATTGATGAATTAATACCGAATAAAAAGTATTTCTTCTTTTCTCATACCATCAAAAAACAACCTTATAACCGCAAATTGCTACAAGCCATATTGCAAAAAAACATCGAATTATACGACCATGAAGTCATCACCAAAGCCAATGGAGCAAGACTCATCGGTTTTGGTAGATATGCTGGATTGGTTGGAGCATATAACGGTCTTCGACTTCTCGGAATTCGAGATGGAATACTCAACCTACCCAAAGTTGAATTGTTAAGGGATTTAAATGAAGTAAAAGCAGAACTCGATAAAATAAAATTGCCCAATATCAAAATCTGCTTAACCGGATTGGGAAAAGTGGCCAAAGGTGCAAAAGAAATTTTAGACCATTTGCAAATCAAAAAAGTAAACGTTGAAGAATACCTAAAACAAACATTTAACGAACCTGTTTATGTGGTGATTGATGTGCTTGACTATAACAAACGCAAAGATGGAAACCCCGGAAATAAAAAAGATTTTTTTAAAGATCCTTCCCCATATCAATCCAACTTTATGCGATTTGCAAAAACTACAGATTATTTTATTGCAGGACACTTCTTCGGAGAAGGTGCTCCTTACCTATTCACAAGAGCAGATGCCAAAGACAAGGATTTCAAAATTAATGTAGTAGCAGATATCAGTTGCGATATTGATGGACCAGTAGCTTCTACTATTCGTCCATCTACCATTGCAGACCCGTTTTACGCCTATGACCCGATAAACGAAAAGGAAGTCGAAATCGGCAAACCAAATTCAATAGCAGTGATGGCGGTTGACAATTTGCCTTGTGAACTTCCCAAAAATGCCAGCGAAGGTTTCGGCGAAATGTTTGCAGAACATGTAATTCCTTCATTTTTCAATAATGACAAAGATGGAATATTAGAAAGAGCTAAGATGACAGAAAATGGCTCACTAACTAAAAGATACGCTTACCTTAAAGATTTTGTTAAGGAGCTTGCCTAAGTAAATTATAAATTTAGCTAATTAATTAGGTGAAAACCTTTTTGTTAAGACAACATAGGGTGGACATTTACCATCCTAAAGTGTATTATTACATTTAAAAAAAGTAACAAAAAAAAAGTCCTTTCAGCGTGATTGCTAAAAGGACTTTTAGTATAAGGAAGGCGGCGACCTACTCTCCCACGGAATGCAGTACCATCGGCGCAAATGAGCTTAACTTCTCTGT
>NZ_BMGM01000001.1 GCF_014640195.1 Psychroflexus planctonicus | reverse complement strand
CGCGGTGGTAAAAAGCCTTTGTTGTTTGTTTCTACTTCTAAAATCGCTGAATCATCAGGTGATGTTGTTCCTATGCCTATTTGAGAGTTCATACTAGATACCCCTAAGAAAATATTCAATAGGATAAGGGTAATTGTTTTGTTCATTTTATTTCTATTTATTCGTTTAACACTAAATTTTATATTCATTTTTTCTTCTTTAACTTGTGACATCAACTTAACGACTTTATTTGAGCAGACTACAACAATTTAGCATAACTAATAGCTAGGAAGAGTTTTTTAACCACACCTCCGCACGGATCACCAAAAACGCCATTGCTTGCGCTTATCGAAAATGAATTATTACCTAAAGCAAGATTTTCAACTATGCTCTCGGAATTAGCTGCATGACAAGAACCTAGTTGATAATCACCGTTGCTTCCTGTTGGAGTTCCGTAACTCGCAAATGAAACTTCATTAAAAACATAACCTTCAGGAGCTTGTAAATTGATTGTTCCATTTTCATTTACTTCTGCGAATAGCGGTTTTATAATTTCTTCTTTGGTGCATAAATCAAACCAATGTAGTGCGTTAAAAACTTGAACACATTGCGAGCTGTAATTATAAATCATTAAACCATTTGCAGGGGTAGTTAACAAGTCTCTTTGCTCATTCGTTAAGCGCGGTGGTAAAAAACCACTGTTCGAACTTTGCAATTCTAAAATAGCTGAATCATCAGGTGATGTTGTTCCTATGCCTATTTGAGCATAGGAGTTGTTAAAGCCAAATAAAGCAATACATGATAAAGCTAACAGGCCTTTTGATACTTCCTTCGAAATAGTGCTGTTTTTTAATCGTTTTATTTTCATTTGATATTGATTTTTTAGGTTAATTTTTTTAGTACATGACGAAAATTTATTTACTGAAAATCAGTTTCATCCCGACCCTATCCCGTATAAATTAACTTCGTATTTCACGGAACAATAAGGCAGCATTATTTTCTTGATTTCACTCACCTAGAGCGGATAGGTGCAAAAAAATAAAGGGTTTCTTATTTTTTTGTCTTCTATTGAGAACAATTTTACATCATATAATTGGTTAATAGGAGATAGTCTATATAGATATTGTATAGACAAATTGAAAATTTAACTTATGTAACTAACTGAATATAAGGTTTTTTAAAGAAATGGGTGTTTCTGTCTATGTAATATCTATATGGCAATTCATTTAAACTATGCAATTAGATTTCATTGTATATCATAGCATGTAAGATTTTGATTTGTTAGTTTTAAGCTTTAATTTGTTTTTATTACATCGCAGTATCAAAAAGCACTTGTGGTTTTGTTCAAACACAAGTGTGTCTCGAGAAAAGTTTTTGTGCTTTTGTTCAAGTAATTTAATAATACCTAGTATTAGATAAAAATGGAATAATCAAACTCAGGTTATTAGTAAAATCTTTAGAACAATGAGACTAACTATTAAATTGTAAATTTTATTGGGCTTTTGTTTGCATTTAGGACTTATATAACTCTTTAGCAATAAACTCATACAAATCTAGTTCACTGCTAAGCTTCATTTTTTTAATAATTCTGTACTTTTTAGAAATAACGCTTTGATGAGTAATATTAAGAATGGTAGCTATTTCTTTATAAGTAAATTGAAGCTTAATAAAAGATAAGAAAAGCACATCATCTTTTGATAACTTAGGGAAAAATTCATAAATTTCTTCATTAAAATAAGGGTACAATCGCTCAAATTCAAATTTTAGCTTATTTAGCTCATCTTTTGGAGAAATCATACTTTTTACCGCTTCTATCTCATTAGATGTATCTTGGTCTATATATGGTATTTTATGGCTAATTTTAGCAATCTTTTTTTCTAGAGAGATATTTTCAAAGGATTTAGACAGCAATTCTTTTTTTTGCTGTTCAAGCAAGGCATCTTTTAAATTTAATAACTCGTTTTCTGCTCTTAATTTATCTTCTAAGGCTGTGGCTAATTTATTTTTATTCTTCAGCTGAATTCTGTACCTAAACATAAGACTTGTTAATAGAATACCAACGGCTAAAGAAAAACCTAAAACAGCAAGTGTTTTTCTTGTTTCGGATACCACCCGTTCTTTCAATATGGTATTGCGTTGATTAATAATTTCATTTTGGTATTTAGCTTGTAAGTCTTTAGCAATTTGAAAATTTTCTAATTTCTGAAGACTGTCTTTTAGCTGTATAGTAGCTTTGTAATAGGCTGAAGCTTCGTCAAACTTAAATAAGTTCTCATGAGCTTCACCTATATTTTTTTTGTATTCAATTAAATCGAGCACCCCAAATTTTCTTAAATCTTTTACTTCAACCGTTTTAGATAAATTTACTATTTCATCAAAAGAATTATTTTTACTTAAAAAATTAAGGTATTCATTAACTGTCTTCAAGTAATTATCTTGGTGTTGATCAAAACTCGCTAATGATTTTTCATAGCACTTTTTAGCCTTATTGTTTTGGTTGATAGATGCATAATAGTTAGCTTCTGTAAGTTTTAAAAAAGCGTATAATTCATCATTTTTAAAATCCTTGAGTGCTTTTTTAGCTTCTCCTATATAACCAAATGCTTCATTAGTTTTGTCAAGTTTTATAAGTGCATTGGCGTAATTTAGGAAGGTAGAAATATTAGCATCTTTGTAAGGACTTTCATTAAAATAACCAATAATTTCTTGATAAATATTTTCAGCGAAAGCATAGTTGCCTAATAAACCATACAAATTAGCTGTTTTCTGTTTTTCAAAAGCTATACTTTTAGCATTGGGTTGTTTTTTTTTGTTTTCTGTTTCAATAGATTTTAAACTATATTCTACTGCTAGATTGTAGTTGTTTAGTGCTCTATAGCACGATGACATTTCACTATAGATTTTTTGAAGAGCATCTAGATTGTTTGTAGATGAAGCCACCTCTAAGGCTTCTAATAATAAGTTTAAAGCTTTTTGATAATCTCCTTTCTTTTTGTAAGTAATAGCAAGGTTATTTACCAGCTTAGGATAAAAATCATCTTCTTTAGGAATAATTTTTAAGGCGTTTTGAAAGTAATAAACTGCCGAATCTAATTCGTTTTGAACTCCATAATATACACCTTTCAGTGAGAGATTTCTACTTTGGTTACCGGGTCGAAGAAGCTTGTTTTGCTTGTTCAGAGAATCAATTTTATTAAGTGCATTTTCAGGGTCTGAAAAAATAAGCTCAAAAGCTTCATCCTGTCTTTCCTTTAAGACACTATCTTGTGCAAAACAAGCAAAACTTAAAAAAATACTTATTAAAAATGAAAAAATAATTTTTAATAATTCCATATTTGTGTAATAAATATTCTACAAATATAGTTAAATGAATTACCTAAGCAACTAAAATCTTATTCACATTAAGTGTTACACTATTATCTTTGCCTTAATAACTCAAGTTTTTTTCAAGCTGAATTTGTTCTTGAAGTACGAAGATGATGTTTACAAGAATTATAGCAATAGCTAGATATAAAATATAGGATACCACATCGAGCTTATTGATTTTTTTTAATCGCTTCAACATGCTTTTATGCTTTTATTTTTTTAGTACCAAAATAGCTACCTAAAACTAATCCAACATATATTAAGATGTTAATCGGTGCTTCGGGCACATCGTTTACATTGTCGTTATCAAAATCGAATACATCTTCTAAACTCTGTGCTTGTGCTTCCGGCATGAGTACTAACATGAAAAGTAAGCTAATTGCGATACCTAATTTTATATTTAATTTCTGCATGATCTCTTTATTTTTTAATTAATTCTTGGGTATAGCTATTGTCTTCTTGGTCGGTAAGCTGTACAATGTACACTCCAGAGGCTAAATGGCCTAAGCTTAAGCGCAAGTTGTTATTACTCATTGCTTCTGCTTTAAATTGCATTTGTTGTCCTAGCATGTTGTAAACAGCTACATTTGCTTTGTCTGTTAAGGCTAAGTTGTTTTGTAGTTGCACTACACCTACCGCTGGGTTAGGGTAGAGGCTAAACAACTTTTTGTCCACATCTTCCATGCTCATGGTTTCTGCATCAAACTTTAAGAAAAAACGTTGACTATCTAGCGATTCCACCACATTGGCATCCACACTAAAGTGATACGCTTCTCCATCTGTTAACAAAGTCTCCGTACCTAAATACGTATTTACCATATATACCTGCACATCACCTAAGTTACTCAAGTTAGCTACAAAGCTGTAGTCTTGATTACGTCAGTTAGCTGGGGAGGCAAAAAGCCTTTATTTGTGCTTTCTACATCTAAAATAGCAGAAGCATCTGGGATTGTTGTGCCATTACCTACCTGGGCGTTGGTGGTGCTCAAGCCTAAGAAGGCGAGCGAAAATAGAGTGAAAATCATTTTTTCCATTTTAAACTATTGAAATTGATAACACCTATTCAATAATTAAAATGATCTAATAGCTCTCACTCTATAAGTACCATCTCTCCAAGTATCTTGTTGAAGGCCGTTATCAAAACGTTGAATATATGCTGCATTCCAGGATATTGTCCCTGAAGATTCAGATGAGGACCAATAAAACCAGTTTGCAAACCCACCAATGAGATTCTTGTTATTATACATTAAATTTAATTCGTCTTTACTAGGTAAATACCAATCATTAAACCCACTGCCGTTATAGGCGCTTGCAATACTTGCAGCATAATTCTCAGGGGGGGTGCCTTGTGCAGAAATTATTGCATTTGTATTTGATAATCCGGTTCCGATGGCTGTTTCAGAAGCATTTGTTTGTACATATTGTTGATCAAACCGATTCCATCTTATCCCTTCACTTTGATCAGATGTTGAAGCTATAAGTCCGTGGACTACATTAGGGTCATAACCTTGATCACCTGGCTGTAATACATAAAATATAATTCCACCTTCATAATTCATCCCTATTGCAGGAGATGTAACAACTTGTCCACTACAAGCACTTATCCAATCATCATCACTGTTATAAAACTCCAAACATTTGTTGCTGGTGTTGTAAATGGTTAATCCCTCAGCTGGGCTAGAAATGTCATCCCGTTCTGCGGTGGTCATCCGAGGCGGTAAAAAGCCTTTGGTGTTGCTTTGCAATTCTATGCTTGCAGAGGCATCTGGGGTTGTTGTTCCAATCCCTACTTGTGCTATACTCAGATTAAGTGAGAATAGGATTATAAAAATAGAAATTACTTGTTTTTTCAAGTTAAAATATGTTGTAGTCATAAGTTTGTTTTTTTATGTTCACTTTATAAAGCTCTTATACACCGCACTCTGCCAAGATTTGACTTACTATTACCTAATTGAAAGTTGAAAGAAAAATATCTACTTCTAGAAAAAATATTAGTACTTTCTGTAGAACTCCAATACGGTTTAGAATCGCTACCTGTAAAAAAAATACTACCACCATTCGATGTAGCAGTATTATTAATTAATGATCTCATGGAATACATTTTATTTAGTTCATCTCTAGACGGAAGGTACCAATCGCCATAAGTTACCCCACTTGTAGTAACAGAATAATCGGCACAAACTTTTGCTGCAAAATTGCCTGTTTGGTTATCTGCCATTTGAGTAGCTACTATCATAGCAGTATTCATTGCACCTGCATACAATCCGTCTCCAATTGAACCAGTATATCTATCTGTTCCGTTGTTCCATTGTATTCCTGTGCTTTGGTCTTCTTTTGCAGCTACCAAACCATGTTGCCCAGTTTCATCTACCCAAAAAACGATACCACCCTGGGCAAAGTCGCCTAAGGAGTAGGTGGTTGGTTCTTTTGCCATAGCTCTCCAAACATCATTTGATGCATCGTAATAGTGATAGCCTGTTTTGGTAATGTTGGCCGTTTCTGTTTCCGTAGAAGCGGAGGAAACATCATTGATATACACAATTACTCCATCTTGGTCGGACCCATAGGCCGAAATTTTAGCATCTAATTCAGCAAGCGTTAGCATTGGAGCGCGAACCCCGTCTGCGGTAGTTGTCGTTGTGGGTTCACCTTCTATTTGTAAGGTGGTTTTTGGGTCTATTGTTCCAATCCCTACTTGGGCTAATCCTGTATTTAAACTTATAAGTACTAATATTAAAGTGAAGAGGGTATTTTTCATTTTCATCTTTGTTTTATTTAGTTATTTAGAATAAGCTCTGATTTATTGTTTTGACAAAAATAAAGAAGCACTCATTTTTTTATTCTTATTTGAATGATTAGTAGTATCAAAAAGCTATTTTGACACTACTTTTCTTTGTTTTGGGTTTAATTTTGGGAAGGAGAATAACTTCTGCCATTAATGAACAGATTAATAGGTTTTTTTTGTTGTGCACCAATTCAGGGAATTTGGTTAGTTAACTCAAGACTTCAGATGAGGTCTATTTTCCCTGAATGGTGACTAACAATAGTGTTGTTTATTTATTTTAATTTCGGTTGTTGGTTTTCGGTTGTTGGTTTTCTGTTGTCTGTTTGCGTATTTCAATTCTAATTTCTCACATCTCATTTCTTACTACTTTGTACTTATTACTATTCTCAATCCTTAAGGCATCGCACGGAAAGACCGTTAGCACGGTTGCGGGAACCCATACTGCCACCAGAACCTTTGAAGCCGAGACGCCTGGCATCTGCGCCTGAAACGGTACTACACCAATAGCGGCCGAAGAAGCCAACATAGAAGAAACCACCATTAAGGCGGCGACGGCTGCCTGCTACGGGCAACTTAAGCGGCGAGGCATAAGCGCCGGCTGCGTTGTTACTGCTCCAACTTAAACGTTCTGCATTTAATTCGGCTTCGGAAGGCACTCGGTAACCTGTAGGGCAGGGGTTATTTGCACTGTTTACGCCTTGCCATAAATTATCTACCCCAGATACAGATGGATCTACCCAATTATTAGCACCGCTATCGCGTAAAATAAATTCACCATCCCAAGCATTAGCTGGATCATTATTAAAATTGGAAACCCCATCGGTTGATAGAACAGCACTGTAAGTTGGTGAGTTCCGCTTTTCATGTCCATCGGCTGTTCTTCCCCATTGGTACAGGTCGCCGTAAGCATCTGCATCATCTAAAGCAATGGCTACTTGGGTAGCTCCCAAGTTACGGTCCATCCATATTTTCCCAGTTTGAGGATTAACTACATCATTAGCACCAACAACAGCACAAAGGTTACGCCAGCCTAAACCAACATATACATTTAAACACTTTTGATCCGTATTATAAATCGTTAGTCCCTCAGCGGGATTTACTATATTATCATCTCGCTGTGCAGTAGTTAGACGGGGAGGTAAAAAGCCTTTTTCGGTGCTTTGTAATTCAAGTTCAGCTGATTCGTCTGGGATTGTTGTACCTATTCCTACCTGGGCTAATCCTAGATTTAAACTTATTAGAACTACTACTAAGGTGAAGAAGGTATTTTTCATTTTCATCTTTGTTTTTATTTTGTTATTTAGAATAAACTCTGATTTATTGTTTTGACAAAAATAAAGAAGCACTCATTTTTTTATTCTTATTTGAATGATTAGTAGTATCAAAAAGCTATTTTGACACTACTTTTCTTTGTTTTGGGTTTAATTTTGGGAAGGAGAATAACTTCTGCTATTAATGAACAGATTAATAGGTTTCTTTTGTTGTGCACCAGACCAGGGAATTTGGTTAGTTAATTTACCCCACATTAAAGCATTTTCCTGAATGGTGTCTAACAATATTATTGTTTATTCATTTTAATTTCTGTTGTCTGTTGTCGGTTGTCGGTTGACGGTTGTTGGTTTTCTGTTGTCTGTTGTCGGTTTTCTTCCCGAATCGCACTGCTCTCGGGATTCATTCCCTAAGCTGTCTAAATAGACAGAGTGGGCATGCAATTACGCAATTAAAAATTGCTATTTCATTGAAGTTTCCTGTTTGCGTATTTCAATTCTTATTTCTAACTTGATTGTACTTAATTCTTAGAACTTACTAAGTAACTCTAGTTTTTAATGCATCGGACGGAGCCAGCGGTAGCACGTTGTACCCAGCTACCAGCGAAAAAAGTATCACCGAAGGTTGTAATCCGATAATAGTTGCCGAAGGGGTTAACGGTAATAGTCCAATGGAAGCCGTAATTGCCAACACCGTCAAACACACCACCATAGTATTCTAAACGGCGGCCTGCTAAGGTCAAGGCTAGGTCTGAATTAAAGGCATCAGTTGCATTAGACCAACTTCCATCATCACTTTCTGCTTGCCATTCAGCTTCTGTTGGTACTCGGTAGCCATCAGGGCAAGGGTTGTTGGTGCCGCCTGCACTTGTCCATAGTGTGTTGTCTGGATTGTCCTGATGCCAATCATAGGGGAAATCCGTGTTATAAATAAATTTACCCGCAAAGGTTGGGTCGGTCACATCTGCTGCTGTAGCTGGAAGCGTTGCATTATCTTGACCCGCATCAAAACAGTCACCGGTAGTACAATCTAATAATCGTGATTCATGCCCATCCGAATTACGACCCCACTGGTAGAGATTACCATACGCCCAGCAATCTGTAGATGACCTCGCTTTATTATAAGCGCCTAGGTTTCTGTCCATCCATGTCTTACCAGTATTTGGGTTGGTCACGTCCTTCACCATGGTTTCATCTGCTGTTAAAAAGGGAGGTATAAATCCAGGGGTGCTACAGTCTGATAAGGCCCCTGGTATATAGCCGTTGCATCCATCATACCATTTTGCCCCATCGTACCACTGTAAACACTTTTGATCCGTATTATAAATCGTTAGTCCCTCAGCGGGATTTACTATATTATCATCTCGCTGTGCAGTAGTTAGACGGGGAGGTAAAAAGCCTTTGTCATTAAAATTAACATCTAAACCAGCTGAGGCATCGGGATTGGTGGTTCCTATTCCCACTTGGGCTTGTAATGCGCTTAAACTTATTAAAATCAAGACTAGGCTCAATAATTTGTTTTTCTTATTCATTTAACTTTTATCAGTGTTACTAAATTTCCATTTTTTATCGTGAAAACTTTACCGTTTCCAATTTTTAATATCAAACTTCTTTTTTATAATTCTTCCAACTCAACATCATCTAAATATATTTAAATACAATTTTAAGCTATCTTCGTAAATTATTTACTACAAAACAGTTTCTGTAAGTGTCAAAAGGCTATTATGAAACTAATTTGATTGGTTTATTTGCTTAAATTGAATATTACGTTTATGATTATAGATTTAATTTACTTTTTAAATATTGTTTTATCCTTTATCGTTGGATTTTATTTGTTTTTTCAGTTACAGCCATTACACCATAAACTACATACTAACGCATTAGCCCTTTACTTTGTGCTAAATGCATTTTGTTTTAGCTTCTATTTGCTCATTAAGTATGAGTATATTTTATATGTTCCATACCTCTATAAAATCCCTGCGCCCATAACTTATTTAATAGCCCCATTTGCTTATTTTCATTTGCGTTTTATCATTTCTAAAAACACCCAAATTAAGTTATTTGATTGGCTTCACTTTACTCCATTTATCTTATTTCTAATTTCTTATCTAAAGTTTTATTTTATAGGTATAGAAGAAAAAGAAGCTTACGTAAGCTTAATAATTTCAGACTTTAGTTTAACCTATACAGATAATATAGGTATTATACCCGAATATGTCAACAGTATTGGCAGGCTTGTACATCCTTTCTTTTATCTGGTGTTACAATGGTTTTTAATTTTTTCTGCTGATGCTAAGGCATTAAAACAAAAAGACAAAAAATTATATAAGTGGGGGTTTAATTTTACCTTGCTTCAAACTATTTTTACTTTGAGTCTTTTTATTACGATATTTACTTTGCCTGGAATTTCTGAAGAAGCCCAAGATTCTTTTTTAAATAAACTACCTGCAATTCTTACTATAGGTTTCTTTTTTACCTTAAGTATTTACCTTTTATGGAAGCAAGATATCTTATTAAAGCTAAAATATTTTAAAGCAGAAGATCCAAATGACGAAATTGAAAAAACAAACAAATTATCTGAACTTACAAAAGTTGTTGAAGAGCAGGCTTATTTTATTGATGTAGATTTAACCATTACCAAATTGTCAGGTTTACTTCAACTTAGTCAACAAGAATTATCAAGCTTAATCAATTCTGAGTACTCAAGTTACAATGAATGGATTAACGAAATTAGAATTAACTATAGTATTACACTACTAACTCCCGATTTTTTGAATACT
The DNA here is from genome assembly GCF_014640195.1 of Psychroflexus planctonicus. Classification (GTDB taxonomy): domain Bacteria; phylum Bacteroidota; class Bacteroidia; order Flavobacteriales; family Flavobacteriaceae; genus Psychroflexus; species Psychroflexus planctonicus. The sequence continues at coordinate 447,933 of NZ_BMGM01000001.1, read as the reverse complement.
TATGGGATCGAATACCTTGCTACAAAATCTGGGTTTAAATCAAAAAACACCTTTTATCGTTCGTTTAAAAGAATGACCAATACTACTCCAACCAAGTTTGTTCAATCAATTCATACTGAAAAAGAATAGAAGTAGGTTAATCCCATTAACCAAATATCAAGGATTAAATATGCTTTTCTCAAATTCTTTATTTGATTTTTTCAACTATTTTTTGCTAAAAAAACCACCCTTACTTGCGTAAAAGGTGGTTTTAAAAATAACTCACAATACTATCTTTACATCCCTTGCCTTAATAACTCAAGTTATTTTTCAAGCTGAATTTGTTCTTGAAGAACGAAGATAATGTTTACAAGAATTATAGCAATAGCTAGGTATAAAATATAGGATATGACATTTAGCTTACTGATTCTTTTTAACCGTTTTAGCATGGCTTTATGCTTTTATTTTTTTAATACCAAAATAGCTACCTAAAACTAATCCGGCATATATTAACATGTTAATCGGTGCTTCGGGCACATCGTTTACATTGTCGTTATCAAAATCGAATACATCTTCTAAACTCTGTGCTTGTGCTTCAGGCATGAGTACTAATATGAAAAGTAAGCTAATTGCGATACCTAATTTTATATTTAATTTCTGCATGATCTCTTTACTTTTTAATTAATTCTTGGGTGTAGCTATTGCCTTCTTGGTCGGTAAGTTGTACAATGTATAAACCAGACTCTAAATGGCATAAGCTTAAGCGCAAGTTGCTTTTTAGTTGCACTACACCTACCGCTGGGTTAGGGTAGAGGCTAAACAACTTTTTGCCCACATCTTCCATGCTCATGGTTTCTGTATCAAACTTTAGGGAAAAATGTAAAGCATTTACCGATTCCGCCACATTGGCATCTATGCTAAAGTGATACGCTTCGCCATCTGTTAACAATATTCAAACCATGCTATTGAGTAAAATGAAATTTATAGCGGATTTAAAAGCATTTATGAAGCTTAAATATCAATTCTGTATTTTTGTCTGCCTACAATTATATTTTTATTACTTAATAATCACTTTTGCATTAGTAATCTGTTGTATCTCATCTTCTACTTCTATTATATACACACCTGATTCCAACATACCTAAATCTATAGTGTAGTTAGCTGAACTTATTTTATTTTCTTGAAGTATTAATTTGCCATCTAAGCTGTAAACGCTTACTCGCTCAAAGTTTGTTGAACTCTGTATATTCAAAACCCCTTCGCTTGGATTTGGGTACACCTGAAGCTCTTTTTTATTAAAAACAATGTCGCTAAGGTTATCTAAACCAAAGCTTAAACTAAATCGATTGTAAGCTGTACTTGCATTTATACTAGGGTCTATTGAAAAATTAACAGTGGTAATTCCATCACTTAATACATGAGTTTCATTTAAATAATGATCTACTAAATAGGCTTCTGTATTGGCAGGTAGATTTTCAATGATAGCTTTAAATACGTAATTTGTATTTTGGTATTGACTGATAAACAAACCTAAGTTTTCTCCATGTATCGGTAAATTACGTTCTTCTATGGCTAATAAGGTGCTACCATGTAGACGTGCGAGATTTTCATCTAAATTATTGGGTTTTGGAGCATCATTTGTATCAATTGCATTGTTTCTATGCTCTTTAAAGCGAATTAAAAAGGCATCGCGAGAAGTACTGTTTTGATTAAAGGAGCTTTCGTCATACAATAGCAAATTTAGTTTAAAGTCTGTATCTCCATTAAATACCTGATTGGGGTTTTGGCTTGTAGCTTTATCCTCTTCATTAAAAACAATACTCGGGGTACCTGTACCATCAGCGTAAAAGAAAACTGCTTGTTTGGGTTGTAGGAACTTATTTATTTCTGAGTCTGTATTGGTGGTATTGTTCAGCAAATCTACTACCACAAAAGCCCCACGACCACCAGGCTCGCCAACTACTGGCGTACCTCCTAAAGTAGGGTCCCAAGCAGTTACAAAAGTCTTTATATGTGATGTGCTAGGATTTTGATAAACTGAAGCTAAATCTACTATACTTTGGTAAGGGTTACCAATTAAAATAAAATGTTCTTCTTCATTACTAAACCCAGTATCGCTATAGGTTATTTCACCTATACTTAAGACACCATTTTCACGCAAAATGGTGTTGCTTGGCGGAGAATCATTAATGCTAACATCTATAGCTCTAGAGCCACGCAGCATTAACCGGTAAGGATTTCCTGCCACAAGATTTGTACTATTGGTATTAGTTACAGGCACCCATGCACCTTGACTATTATCAAACTCAAACAAGGATGGATTACCCGAAGGCTGCCAATCAAATCCGTTAAACCCATCATTGGTTCCAGGTACTGGATTTTCTTCTCCTATTCCGGTAATGTGTGTACCAAATCCAGGATGTGGGTCATTGTCCCAAGCAGCAGCATCTTCTTGCCAATTTTCCCGAATGCTAGTGGAGGTTGTTAAACTAGGTGATAGCAATCTAAAGGCTCGTCTAGCGGGGTAATATTTTTCTGACACAATATCTCCTGTACCTGAAATGTTTCCTGTAAATTCATCAAAATAACTATCGCCTGTGACATCACTTTTAAAAGTGATTTGACCGTTGTTGGTGATATTACGATTGACTTTTAGTGTTTTATCAGGATTAATTGTTAGGTCTGCATTGCTTTGAATTTCCAAATTATTTACTTCAACATCGTTTGATACTATTGGCATATTGGGGGCAGTACCTAAAATAAGCACATCATCTGAATTTATTGGAGGATTATCTTCCAACCAGTTACTGGCAATATTCCACTGCGAGTCTGTTTCGCCGGACCACTTGATAGGACTCCAAGTCCTAAAACTCCAGGTATCAGAGGTGGCATTAATTGAGCCGTCGTCGTCCGTAGCGTACCATTCGTAGTACGTTAATTCATCTAAGCCTTCCCAGGTGTGGGTTGCATCTGTACCACTATCAACGTTGGGGACGCTGGCAATCAGTTCGCCCGTGCTGCTCAATGAATATGAATAAGCTCTTTCGGCGTCTCTTCCGACGTAATACAACTGAGTTCCTGTTGGTTTAAAGAAGAGACTGTGGGCGTCTCCGTGGTCAAGGTCTATTGAAACATTATCGGGTGTAGCTGTGGATAAATCCCAAGCAGTACTTAGACTAAACCGATGTAGTTGGTTACTGCCATCGCCGAGCTCATATATTTTATCTCCATCTGGATGGAAAAATAGGCCTGTTGAAGATGCATCCTGAGTGGAAATACTCACATTACTGTAGATTGCTGTGCTGATGTCCCAGGCCGTTGAGAGTTCGTACTCATAGATATCGCTATTACTTAGCTCATACAGCATCGTTCCATCTGGACTGAAATAGATGTCTTCTGGGTCAGAACTCTGTGTAGATATAGTTGCATTGATATTTTGTATGTTGACCGTACTGATTTCGCCACCGTCCATATCCATCCAATGAATTTCACCATCGGCTTTTTCAAGTTCGTAATAGTTTTCTCCATCTGGACTTACGAAGAGATCGCTGGAATTGGCATTCACATTTGCCTGGCTATACTGAAACACAGCAGTAGACAGGTCCCATGGTGTAGTGAGTGAGAATTGATAAACTTCTTCATCACTGTAGCCCATGACGTACATGGTCACTCCGTCTGCGCTGAAGTGAATACCTTCTGGTCCGGTGTCTTGTGTGTCAATTTCGATTTCATCATAGCTTGCTGTTCCTATATCCCATCCACTAACTTGGTAGAACTCCACGTTGATAGTGTTCCCTGAGGAGCTGGTGACTGTCACATCGAGCTCTGGGGGTGTTGAAACACCTGTACTGCCGTCCGCTGGACTGTTTAGTGTGAACTGAAGCTCATAGGATACAACTTTATCCAAATAGGGATATCCGTTGTTAATCGAACCAGCGATGTTCCATATATCTTCAATCGCCGAGTCATTATTGGGATTATCTACAAAATCCCAGGCCGAAGTTAGTCCTGTTGTGTTGGTTTCATCTGTAAAGGTAGCAACATTTTTCATTTCGTTAGTGGTTTTGCCTGAACCAGCGCCCGATGATGATTGTCCTGATGTCTGTGTATCCCAGAAACTATTCTCGTTTATGGCGTCGCCGCCGTCCTCTCTTCCAGTGAGACCACCTACGGCCGAGCCCACACCTGCCTGGTCTACAACACCGAAGCTGTAAGATTTCTTAATGCTTGCATTACTGTTATCCCCAACCAGACCTCCAATCTTCTCTTGGTTACCCTGGCTACCGGCGATAACCTCTGTACCGCTGTAGCTATTTTCTATCTTCCCCGTTCCATCGTTGTGACCCACTAGGCCACCGGTTCGCTCTCCACCATCAACAACCCCTGTTGTGAAGCTGTTCTCGACCAGCCCATTGTTTTTACCTGCTAAGCCTCCCATCTGATTTTGCCCAGTGAGGTCTATGTTCGTTACACCGAGGTTGGTCACTTCGCCGCCATCACCGATGTAGCCGAAGAGTCCGTTTAGGGTAGAGTTAGAGCGGTCTATAAACAATCCGTCGATGGTATTTCCCTGCCCATCATAGGAGCCAGTGAAATTGGTACTGCTGTTACCTATAGGAAAGAATCCGTTGCCATTGTTATAAAAATCTCCATCAGTTTCAAAGTCGGTAACATCAAAGGCGATATCTTCCGTTTGCTCATAAACGGCATCCCATTCAGTAGATGAATTTTGCGAAAGCCAATGTAAATTATCCTTAGTAGCAATTTTATATGGGTCACCACTGCTTCCTGAACCATTTGGCTGGTCACCTTGTGACATAACTGTTCCTGTACTCATTAGCATAAGGCTTAAAAGAGTAAATATTAGTTTTTTAATCATAATTGCTCTGTTTTAGTTTTTCTAAAAAGTAGACTTAATTTTACAAGGGTACAAATAAATACACTGGTTTACTGTCTATTAACACAGTTATGCTAAACAATTAGCATAATCTTTTGTAGGTTTAATATGAAGATAGTATCAATAGAAAGCACTAACTCTTTAGAAAAAGACAAAAACATTTTGTTGACTAACGAAAAAAGTTCAACAAAAATTTATGAGAGTTTAAAAACTTTGTCGAATTCAAGTTTAATAAAATAATCAATGGTTTACCCTCTGCTTTTCTTCCGTTTATACTCATTGAGAAATAGCCTTTTCAGCTTCAGTTTTAGCAAAAAAACATAAAAATATACTTAAAGAAATGATTTACTAGTAAAAAAACACCACCTTAGTTGAAAAGTGATGTTTTTTGATAGATTTAACAAGAATTATACTCTTTTTTACATGTTTTCCTTCATTAACTCAAGCTCTTTTTCAAGCTGAATTTGTTCTTGAAGAACGAAGATAATGTTTACAAGAATTATAGCAATTGCCAGATATAAAATATATAATAAAATATCGAGCTTATTGATTCTTTTTAACCGTTTCAGCATGCTTTTATGCTTTTATTTTTTTAATGCCAAAATAGCTTCCTAAAACTAATCCAACATATATTAACATGTTAATCGGTGCTTCTGGTACATTGTTAATATTATCGTTATTAAAATTGAGTGCTAATTTTAAACTTTGAGCATGGGTTTCGCGCAAGAGTATTAATATTATAACTAACGAAACTAAAATAACCAATTTTACATGTATTTTGTTCATTAGTACTTTAAGTTAAACATACCTATCTCTTATTTTATAAAATAAGAGATAGGTATGTTTTTTTATTTCTTAATTAACTTTTTAGTTAGAATATTTCCTGATTCATCCTTTAGTCTTACCATATATAATCCAGCAGGAAGTTCTGCAATATGGATTATTTGTTCTCGACTGGACTTAATAAGTTTACCATTTAAGTCGAAAATCATGACTTCAGAAATAGTAACTCCTTCAGTTTCAATTGTAACTTGGTTTGATGCTGGATTTGGATACAAACTCACCATACTAGCCTTGAATTCTGATATACTTAAAGTATCTACTACAATAACTTTTACTGTATAATCTATGGTATTACCATTTATATCTTCTGCTGTAAGAATTACTGTGTACGCACCAACCTCTGTAAAGGTATTCTCACTTAAGCTAAATTGAATCTCAGTTGGGCTAGAACAATTATCTTCATAACTTTCAACAACGTCTAATGCTGTAATACTTATGGATGCTTCACCTACAAGATCTAAAACTATATCTGAGGTAACAACATCTGGAGAAAGATTATCTTCTACAGTGACTATACCTGTAGCTTCTGCTTCATTACCTTCTGTGTCTGTTACCGTAAGCGTTACCGTGTTTGCTCCAACATTAGAACAATCAAATGCGAAAGTATCTAAGCTTAAACTTTCTACACCACAATTGTCTGTACTACCGTTGTCAATCTGATCAGCCGTAATAGTAGCTTCACCATTGGCATCAAGCTCTACTGTAATGTCCTGAGTTAATGCTATAGGTGCAAAATTATCTTGAACAGTTACAATTGCTTCAGCAGTTGCTAAATTTCCATTCGCATCTGTTACCGTAAGCGTTACTGTGTTAGCCCCAACATTAGAACAATCGAATGCAAAAGTATCTAAGCTTAAACTTTCTACACCACAATTGTCTGTACTCCCATTGTCAATCTGATCAGTAGTAATTGTAGCTTCACCATTGGCATCAAGTTCTACTGTAATGTCTTGAGTTAACGCTATAGGTGCAAAATTATCTTGAACAGTAACGGTAGCTTCAGCAGTAGCAAAATTACCATCTGCATCTGTTACCGTAAGCGTTACCGTGTTTACGCCGATGTTAGAACAATCGAATGCAAAAGTATCTAGGCTTAAACTTTCTACACCACAATTGTCTGTACTTCCGTTGTCAATCTGATCAGCCGTAATAGTAGCTTCACCATTGGCATCAAGATCTACTGTAATGTCTTGCGTTAATGCTACAGGTGCAATATTATCTTGAACAGTTACAGTTGCTTCAGCAGTTGCTAAATTTCCATTTGCATCTGTTACCGTAAGCGTTACCGTGTTTACGCCGATGTTAGAACAATCGAATGCAAAATTATCTAAGCTTAAACTTTCTACACCACAATTGTCGTTACTACCATTGTCAATCTGATCAGCCGTAATAGTAGCTTCACCATTGGCATCAAGTTCTAGTGTAATGTCTTGAGTTAATGCTATAGGTGCAATATTATCTTGAACAGTAACAGTTGCTTCAGCGGTAGCAAAATCACCATTTGCATCTGTTACCGTAAGCGTTACCGTGTTTACGCCGATGTTAGAACAATCGAATGCAAAATTATCTAAGCTTAAACTTTCTACACCACAATTGTCGTTACTACCATTGTCAATCTGATCAGCCGTAATAGTAGCTTCACCATTGGTATCAAGTTCTAGTGTAATGTCTTGAGTTAATGCTATAGGTGCAATATTATCTTGAACAGTAACAGTTGCTTCAGCGGTAGCAAAATCACCATTTGCATCTGTTACCGTAAGCGTTACCGTGTTAGCCCCAACATTAGAACAATCGAATGCAATAGTATCTAAGCTTAAACTTTCTACACCACAATTGTCTGTACTTCCGTTGTCAATCTGATCAGCAGTAATTGTAGCTTCACCATTGGCATCAAGCTCTATTGTTATGTCTTGAGTTAACGCTATAGGTGCAATATTATCTTGAACAGTAACAGTAGCTTCAGCGGTAGCAAAATCACCATTTGCATCTGTTACCGTAAGCGTTACCGTGTTAGCCCCAACATTAGAACAATCGAATGCAATAGTATCTAGGCTTAAACTTTCTACGCCACAATTGTCTGTACTTCCGTTGTCAATCTGATCAGCCGTAATAGTAGCTTCACCATTGGCATCAAGATTTACTGTAATGTCTTGCGTTAATACTTCTGGTAAAGTATTATCTTCTACAGTTACCGTAGCGGTTTGTGAAGCAGAATTACCATTTACATCAGTTACTGTAAGAGTTACTTCGTTGTCTCCAATATTAGAACAGTCAAATGAAGTAACATCTAAAGTTAATGCATCAATGGAACAATCATCATTACTTCCGTTATCAATTTGATTTGGTAAAATACTTGCGGTACCATTTATATCTAATTCAACAGTGATATCTTGTGTGATTACTGTTGGAGCAATATTATCTTCGACTGTTATACTTCTTGTAATTACCGTCTGATTTCCATTTACATCGGTTACTCTAAATAAGTAATCAAAGGTATTTCCAACATCAGCACAAGATAAATTTATGCGGTCGTCATAGCCTGAATCAGGATTGCCGTCGCTATCTTCATCTCTTGCCAAATCAATAACATCTATACCGCAATTGTCACTACTACCATCGTTAACATAGCCAGGAAGAAAGGCATAAAGTCCATTATTCCAATTATAGCTGTCTAATACAAAATCGGTAGCACTAGCTATTGGTGCTTCGTTATCTATAAACTCTACATCAAAACTAGTTTGGAAAGTTGTACCGAGTTCATCTTCTACAGTTAAAGTAACAGTAGCAGTTCCTGTTTGGTCTAGCTCAGGTGTCATTGTGATGGTACGAGTAGCTCCTGTTGCAGAAATATCAAACACATTTAAGAGCGCAGTATTGCTTGAACTTGCTGTTAAAACTAAATCATCGGCTGCTGTTTCGGTATCTGAAATGGTTACGTTAACTACAGCATCTGTGTTGGGGCAATTTTCAGTAATATCTGCTACAGGATCTATAACAGGAACTGAATTAGGTTCTATGGTAACAACTTTAATATCGCTTAATTGCACACAGGACTCATCACTTAAGCCACCGTACTCAACAACATAACCATCTATTGCGGCAGCATCAAAAGGATAATCATTCCAATTACCTTGTGTTCTAAAGTGAGCATAATCTTCTCCACCAGCATCATTGGGCTCACCTGTATTCCAATTGCTATATTCACCGCCAACAGGACTACCAGAGCCTGTTCCTTGCCAAAATTGCGTACCGGCTTCAGGTCCAGTAACCCAACGCCATTGGCCTTCGGTTGCTGCATCACTTGCACCTATCCAGCCTTGTCCGGCTAATTTAGCTACAATAAAATCATTTTCAGCTTGGCTGGTTACTGTAGCTAGATAGCCAGGTAAACCATATAAATTTAAATCACTTGCTGCTGTTTCAGCATCTTGCCAGGTAATTCCCGGAGCTGCAACAAATTCATAAAAATGACCATTATCTTCTAGCGGTTGTGCGCTACCTAAACTAAATTCTATCTCACGATTAGTCAAGTCGGTACTGGTTGTACTAAACTCAACCGATTGTAAAATAGCTTGTGCTTCTGCATCAGTCATACTACCCGATATACTTAACACACCAGTTGTTGAGTTAAATGTACTTGTAACTCCAGCTGGTAAGGTTGCCCCTACTTCTAGGTTATCTCCAGATTGTAAATTATTAATGCTTACTCTCAATTCAGTGATGGATTGATCTTGAATTATTGTGATACCTGAATCAACTACATAAGGTAAACCAGTGTTAAAAGCTGATGTAGTACCAGTAGTTGCTGTTATTGAAGCGCTTGGATTTAAGACGATCACAAAGCTTTCTGTTGCAGATTCTCCTTCGCTATCAGTCGCTGTAACGGTAATGCTTGTTGAACCAGACGCACCATCAACAGAAACATAAGTTAATTGATAATCTGACCCCGTATTAGAAATTGTTAAGTCACTGTCTTGAATTAATGCCGTATTAGATGATGTTGCCACCACTGTAAGTGGTGTTTCTGGAAACTCATCATTAACTGTAAAGTCTATTGGGGTAAAAGAATCTCCAACACAAAAACTTAAATCTTCTATTGTTGAAATAGTGGGAGTGTCGTTTGCTAGGGTTGTGAAATCATTTGAAGAAATATCTGTGTATGCTGTTGTCCCATTATCATCATATTCTGTCACGAAATACAAAGTGTAATTTGTACCAGATTCTAAGTCTGAAATATTAAATAATTCTGGTGTATTTATAGCTAAAGCAGCATTATCAGAATTTACTACCGTGACGCCATTATAATCTTGAGCTGCAATAATCTGACTTATAGAAGGTGGTGTTGATCCCTGGGGAACCACAATATAATAACCTGTGGAAGGTGTATCAGTCTCAGCTGTAAAATCAGCAGTAGCATACGAAATATTACTAATTGAGCCAGAAGCTTCTGCAACTGCACCTATGATATCATCTATTTCGGCTAATGTCCCAGCAGCATAATACCATTTTAAGGAATCAGATTCTCCAGGAGCCAAATCATTAAACCTCACATACATTGCATAAGAGCCATCAGCGAAATTTGTAGAAACCGGTGCACCTATAGGGTTTAAACCCGTAGAGTTAGTAAAACTACAGCAACTCGCGAAAGTTGTATAAGCTTCTTCAGAGTCACTGTAGAACAAGACAGATTCAGTATTTGTGTATACTTGTATAGCCTTCGACTGTTCAGACGTACTTGAAATCTCCTGAAATTCACCGTCAACAATATTGCCCCTTTTTTTGAGTGGTGTATCAACTTGACCAACCCAATCATCACGTGTGCCAACCCAAGTTCTCAAGTTCTCTAAGTTAGAAGAACTTGTGTTTATTATTGTAGTGGTTACTTCTATAAAACCATCATCTTGTGGTAGATTATACGATTGTTCGATTTGAAAGGTTTTACCATTAATAGTAATATCACCTGTGGAAACTATTGTCCCATAACCAGCTGATGCGTTAGCAGATGTGTTTCCACTTGGACTAGTTGATAATGCTGTCCACCCTGAATAGTCTATTACTTGGTTGGACAATGTTGGATTAACTCTTTTATCCCCATTCCTATTCCAATCATCAGTACCATCACCACCTTCAGCAACTTCAATATCTAAAGGATAAGAAGAGTATGTTAATTTATACCAATTAGAGACATCACCATTAAAATAAAAGGGTTGTTGTAAATTTCCTAAAGTGTTAACCGAATTTTCTTGCCCTGTACCAAACCTTAACCTACCATTGTCAAGTACGTTTTGAGAGTACATTGCAATTGAATTGACAAGGATAAATAAGAAGAGTATATTTTTTTTCATAGTTACTATTTTTTGATTGATTTATACGTATTCATATCATAAAGGAGATATTTAAATTCTTCTTTTTTATTATTGCTAACAATGGCATATCTAATTCTCCCAATATTTCCCTCAATATCTAAAGTGTGAAACAATAAATATGAACTATGATTTATTGTTTCATTTTTTGTAATGACTTTAAAATTTTTAACATACCCCTGTTGTATAAATCCTAAGTCAACCCCATGATTAAGAATCACGGTTTCATTAAGATTTTGGTGCTTATAAAAAAGGTTAAATAACTCAGCCATTTTTTGATCATTCTCTGTTTTGTCTTCAAAGGACTGAGAATACGAAGCAAAACTTGTAATAAAGATTAATAAAGTAAATAGTTTGTTTTTCATGTTTAAAAATTTAAGATTTGTAATTATTGAAGGTGTAGTAAATTAGTTGTATTATACATTCTTTTCTTCAAAAGAGTTTTGATGATATTTGTGTTTCAAATATTTTTATTGATAATTAGAGACATTGTTGGTTTAATTATATTTACAAACAAATCAAACTATTTACATTGCGTAATACAATATTTAACTATAGACAAAGTTCTACAAAACACAAATTAAACAACATTTAAATATCTGAATATCAATATTATAAAATATTAATGATTCTGAAATCATTCTTGTCTATATACTGTCTATATCTATTTTAGTCTAATGAAGCCGACATCACAAATAATGGATTGCCTATTTACTATGAGATAAGTGGATGATTACATATTATGCACTCAACGAATTTGTATATTTAAATGAACTGAGGTTTATAAAAAAGCAATATGAAGAGAAGCAGAATATTTTACTTAAAAGTTTTAAAAGTGAAATGACACGCAATTAATAGCCAAGACTTACAATTTTTTTTCTACAAATTCGTAAAAATCTTCATTGTTATCAAGGTTCATCTTTTTAGCAATTCTATACTTTTTAGTAATTGCGCTTTTATGTGTAATATTTAGTATGTTGGCAATTTCTTTATAGGTAAACTTCAGTTTTACAAACGATAAAAATAGGGCATCATTTTTATTTAATTTGGGGTACATCTTTTTAATGTCTTGATAAAAATTAGGGTAAACTCTTTCAAATTCGTAACGTAATTTATCAATTTCATGTTTTGGTGATATAAATTGGTCAACATCATTTAGCCTTTGTTTAACCATCTCATTTTCAGCACCCATATTTTTTTTAATAAACTGAATGTCTTTATTCAGTTTATTAATTTCAAACGAACGAGATAATAATTCTTTTTTTTGTTCTTTGAGCAAAGCATCCTTAATTTCAATAAGTTTTTCTTCGGCTTTTATTTTTTGATCAGACAATTCTTGGTGCTTTTTGGCGGCTTTTACTCTATTTTTATAGCGGATAAGCAATATTGAGAAAATGATTATTAAAGAGATGCTAGTTATTAAAACAATAAGATTAGTTTTGCCTTGGATTATATTTTCTTGCTGTAATAAGTTATTTTTCTGACTTAAGATCTTATTCTGGTACTTGGCTTGTAAATCTTTAGCAATTGCAAAATTATTTTGTTGGCTTAAACTATCTGAATAGCGAATTTTGTTTTTGTAATGGTACAATGATGTTTGATAATCACCTGTTTTTTCGAAAGCCAAGCCAAGTACTCCATGGTAATCAACTAGGTCTTGAAACCCCACCTGCATATTGTCTATCTTTTTATCACTATTTACAAAATCTATTAACTTGTCAAATTTATTTTGTGCTTGTAGAAAACTTAAATATTCATTTAATGTTTTGGGATAATTGTCTAGGTGATTCTCAAAATTCGATAAGGCTATTTCGAAACAGCTTTCAGCTTTGCTAAGCTCTCCCGTTTTTTTGTAATACAAGGCATAGGTTAACTTATAAAAAGCAAATAGTTCTTTATTCTTAAAATTTACTAATTCATTTTTTGCTTTTGTTAAAAGTACTTTCGCCTTATCAAATTCACTTACATTAATTAAGCTTGCTGCGTAGTTTATGTAAGTAGAAATTCTGGAATCTGTATAAATGGCATTTTCAAAATAAGGTAAGATTTCTTCATAAAGCTGAATAGCAAAAACATTATTATCAAGTGCTCTATATAGATTGGCTAACTTTTGTTTTTCATTATTTAGTGCGTAAGCATCAACTGTATATTTAGTATTTATGATTTCAATTGCTTGTAAGCTATATTTTACGGCTAGATTGTATTTTTCTAAACTTCTGTAAACAGACGATAATTCACTGTATATTTTGGATTTTGCATCTTTATTATCTCGCGAATTTGCAATTTGCAAAGCTGCATCAAGTGTTTCAATTGCTTTTATATATTCTCCTTTTTTCTTGTGGACAATGCTTAGATTATTTAATAATTTCGGGTAGAATTGATGATCCTTAGGTGTTAACTCAATAGCCTTATTAAAATAAACAGCAGCAGAATCCAATTGGTTCTTTACCGCGTAATAAACCCCTTTATTTGAAAAGTTTTTGCCTTGTTTAAAGTCAAGATTGTTTTTGTTGGCTTCAATGAGAGAATCAATGATTACAATAGCCTTATCTTGATTGGTGAATATGAGTTGAAAGGCTTCTTCTTGTTTCTGTTTTAATAAATTTTGCTGGCCTAATATAGTGCCAGAACACATACACAGAATTAAAAAATAAAAATTTGGAGAATTTTTATAAAATGGAATTGAAAACATATAGTTTGAAGTTAATTCAGCTGTACTTGATTAGTATATAATATTCAATATCTTATTTCACTAGCGAGCGATTAAAAGTAGTTTAAATTCTACAATACACCTACTCAAGTATCAATGTTTTATAGAAATTATTTATAACCATATCTTTTACAGGGGTTTTATCAAATATATTGATGCTTAAAATTTGAAATATTGTGCAAGTTTTCTTTAAGATTTAAGTTAACTTCCACTAATAACCAATAAATAGTAAGCGATAATTGCACAATAAATTTGAATTTTACTTCATGTGAATTTTGACTACAGTAGAACTTTGCTTTAAGATGTTGTTTTATCTACGTAAAAACAGTTTATTTTTCCAACTTTCTTTAAGAGTTTCAATATTTTATCTTTTATAAAATTCAATACTATTTTGGATAACTCGTGTTTTTTATTTTCAAAACAATAAAAGCTGGTTTTAGCAGCACTTATTATGTATATTAAAAATTCCAGACTTATTAAATAATAAGCCTGGAATTAAAAAGCTAAAAAGATAAATAGGGGTACGCTTATAATTATTGTTTTATTGTTTTACTTTTTTTTATTTCTTTCCATTCGTTTATTTTCTTTATATTTTTATAATCTATATATATAAGCCTTCCAAAAGCCAAAACAAAAAATGATAGTAGAAAGTAAATCATAAATATAATTTATATAAATTAATAAAGACTGTGCAAAATTGTTTCAAAATCCATTCCTTAGCATAATTAAATGGTAAACAGACACTTATACATTTAATTAATTCTATATTTTAGAATTTTCTCCAAGATGTAGATTAAAAAATTAATCAATTTCTTAAATTGATGTTATTGCATTTTATATATAATATTCAATAGGCATTACTTTTCTAAGTATGGGCATTAATGCCATTTTGTGTAAAGGCTTATTTATAAAATGTACCTTTTTAAAATTAGATAAATAATTTTCTATAATATTTTGATTGAGCTTTCTGTCAATGATTACTGCATACTGCATGATGTGATTAAATTTTTTATTAATTTCTTGTAATCTTAAACACATGCTATGTTGGTCTTCTATACTTATTGTACTTAGGTTTAGCACTATTAATGCTGTTTTATTTAAGTCTATTGTATTTAAAGTTAATGCTTGTTTTGCCAATGCATAGCTTACAAAGGCTTGCACTTCAACTCCCAAGGTTTTTGGAAGTATTTTTTTATGCGACTTAACAAAAAAATCATCGTCACTTACCAACCAAATTTTATATTCATTCTTTAGAGGCTTATATCTCATCTACATTATTTTTATCAAGCTGGATATACTATTATAAACCTTTGAGTTGTGATTTTAAAGCTTGTATTTGCTTTGTCAATAATTTAATTTTATAGATTTACTAAATAGTTTTTTTTTATTATAAAATGAAATTTATTTAAAAAATGAAAAGAGCAATTTTAATTCCTTAATTACAAATGCTTCGAAATCATAAGCTTACCCAGGTATGAAAAAAAGAAAAAATCTAAATTTTATAAACACATTCTATTTTTTAGAATTTAATTAGATTTGTGCTTCTAATTTTGTTTTAATAAAACACACAAAATGGCTTATACAATTTTCGTTATAGATGATGATCCATGGTCTTCGAAAAAAATCCGTCACATCTTAAACATGAATCCCGATCATGATGTTGTTTTATTTGATGACCCTTATCAACTTTTAAACAATCTCCAACAACAACCAGATTTAATCTGTGTAGATTTTTTAATGCCTAAAATGAATGGAAAACAACTGATAAATGAAATTTTAAAGCAAAACCCCAACCAAGATATTTTAGTTGTTAGCGGACAAGAAAATATACCCACTGTTGTAGACTTACTAAAAATTGGCGTAAAAGACTATATTGTAAAAACAGAAGATTTAAAAAATGCGATCTGGAAGTCTCTTGAAAATATAAAAGAAAAAAGGCAACTTAAAGATGAAATAAAAACTTTAAAATCTCAAGTAAAAAAGCAAAATGTAGAAAACACCAATATTATTGGAGAAAATATAGATATTAAAATATTAAAAGAGAATATTAAAAAAGCCGCTACAACTAATATTAATATTCATATTACTGGCGAAACTGGAACTGGGAAAGAAATGGTTGCGCACAGTATTTATAAAAATGCCAAGCAAATTACTGGCGAGTTTATTTCTATCAATGTTTCGGCTATTCCTTCAAACCTTATAGAAAGTGAACTATTTGGTTATGAAAAAGGATCATTTACAGGCGCTACAAAATCTAAAGAAGGTTTATTTGAAAAAGCCCATAAAGGAATCCTTTTTTTAGATGAAATTGCTGAATTAAATTTTGAATTGCAATCTAAATTACTAAGGGCCCTAGAAGAAAGAAAGATTAGAAGAATTGGAGGAAGCAAATTAATACCTGTAGACTTTAAGCTAATTACGGCTACTCATAAAGATTTAAGAACTGAAATTGAAAACGGAACTTTTAGAGAAGATTTATTTTATAGAATTTATGGTTTTCCAATTCATCTACCGCCGCTCAGAGAGCGCAAATCTGATATTAAAATACTTACTCAGCATTTTATTGATAATTTCGCTAAGCAAAACAATAAAAAAACACCCAACATTACTTCAGGTGCCATTAAAAAATTAGAATCATATTCCTTCCCAGGCAATATTAGGGAACTTAAATCTACGGTAGAATTAGCCTTTGTCTTGTGCGAAAATTATACTATTGAAAAAGACGACATAAGGATCCACAATAAAATAAAAACCACTATTGCAGAAGAAAAAACCTTAAACGAACATACTAATGAAATTGTACAATATTATCTAGAGAAGTATCATTTTAATGTGAAAAAAGTAGCAAAACTATTAGATATTGGCGTTTCAACAATATACCATTTGGCCAAACAAAATAGAATTAAATTAAAGTAGTATGCATTTTTTAATACAAGATAAATCTCAGCTTTTAGCTGCTTTAGACAAGCTTAAAAATAACAAAATTAAAAAAGCCTTGGTGTTCGTTTCGGACCAAACTAAAAACAATTTTGTAAATCAATATCTAGAGTTAATCAATACTTACCAAATTGAAATTTATGGTGGTGTTTTTCCAAGTTTAATCTATGATTCCAAACCTTATGAAAATGGATTTATACTATTAGGAATGCCAGATATTATAGCAGCAACTATATTACACCTAAATTTAGAAAGCAAAGAATTAGACCAAGAAATAAATAGTTTTAAAACAAGTCTAAAAAACACTAAAACACAAACAATTTTTACTTTATTAAGCGCATTTGGAACGGATAAGACCATATTTTTAAGAAATTTGTATAACAATTACGGAAATACAGTTAATTATTTTGGCGCTGGGTGTGGATCTATTAGAGAAAAAAGCGATATTGAAATAATAAGCAATAAAGGTTATACAGCTAATGCGGGTTTAATTTTAGCATTGAAATCCAGACTAGAAATAAATTATGCACACGGCTGGAAATCCTCAAAAAAGATTTATAAAGTAACTGAGTATGAAGGAAATGAAATAATATCAATTGATTGGGAACCCGCTTTTGAGTTTTATAAAAAAATTGTATATAAAGAATCTGGATTAGATGTCAATAAAAATAATTTTGTTGAAATTTCTAAGCAGTTTCCATTTGGAATGCTGAGGCTGGATAGCGAACTTATTATTAGAGATCCTTATGCGGTAACTAGTAGAGGCGGTATTTTAGTTGTAGATAAAATAGAAGAAGGCGAATTTATTAAAATAATGTTTGGCAATTCTGAATATTTAATAAAAGCAGCCGAGAAAATAGCGGTTAATACCAGTCAACATGTACTTTCTTTTAACTGTATATCCAGAAAATTATTCCATCAAAACAAAATAAACATAGAGTTAAGTAGTATTGCCAAAACCAATTTAGTGGGGGCATTTTCAATAGGTGAAATTGTTAATAATGGCAATTCTTATTTAGAGATGTATAATAAAATTGTTACAACAGCAAAATGCTAAATCAAATTCATGAAAAAGAGATAATTCTCGAGCTCACATTTGCCATAAAAGCTACTAGTAAACACGCTTTACTAAAAGAAACCTTAGCCTTCTATGTAAAAAAATTAAATTGTATATCAGCCTTTGTATTAGATCAAAATGCAAATAAAATTTCTATAGAAGCTGTATTTCCAAATGCTTTTACTGATTTTATTAATGTAGAAAAAATACAAAATACAATACAAAAAGCGAGTCTAAAACATAACTTTAAAAAGCTTCATTTTTGTAACTCAAAAATGGACAAACTGCATTATAATATTTTTGAATTATCCGATTTTGGTTATTTTGTATTGGTTAAAAATCAACCCATGCCTTCTAGCTTTTGTAAAAACTTAATTCCTGTTTTTCAATTTTATGCAAACGCACTTCAAAATGCAAAAATGGTAGAACAAAAAAACAAAATTCAAAAGCAAATTGATAAGGAAATAGAAATTCAAAATTTACTTATCAAAATGGCTTCTACTTATGTAAATATAGATTTAAAAGACATTGAAAGTAATATAAATAACTCTTTAGCCGAAATTGGAAGCTTTGTTAATGCAGACCGATCTTATATATTTGAATACGATAAAGATCTAATCACAACATCTAACACTTACGAATGGTGCTCAGATGGAATTTCACCTGAAATAGAGAATTTGCAGGACATTCCCACTTCTGAAATTCCTGATTGGATAGATAAACATAAATTAGGTAAAGAATTTATAGTAGAAGATGTTTCTAAACTCCCTGATGGAGGAGAATACTCCTTAAAAAACATATTATCATCACAAGATATTAAAAGCTTAATAACACTACCGTTAGTATATAAATCTAACTTAATGGGTTTTGTAGGTTTTGACTCTGTTAAGAAGGTGAGAATTTATACCGATAAAGAAAAAAACCTACTTCATCTCTTTGCAGAACTGTTAGTAAATATCCAACTCAGAAAAGAAGCTCAAGAAAAACTAACCTACCAAGAACAAAAATACCAATCCCTACTCGAGAGTGTTGAAGTAGGTTTAATTGAAGTGGATAATCATTTTGATGTTGAATTCATCAATGAAGCTCACACCAAATTATTTGGTTACACTATAGAAGAAATAAAAGGGAAAAACGCCATACAACACTTTATACCTAAAGATAATCAAGATTACATAACCAATGCGCTACAAAAACTTCAAGCCAATCAAAATTTAAATTTAGAGATTGATGCCTTAACAAAAAATAAACTTAACAAAAGCATATTAATTAGCTTAGGTGCCAAAAGCAATATTCATGGAGAAAAAGTAGGTGTAATTGGTGCATTTATTGATAATACTAAGCAGAAAAAATTAGAAAAACAGCTTATTAGAGCCAAAAAAAATGCTGAAGTTGCTGCCAATGAAAAAGAAAAATTTTTGGCTAACATCAGTCACGAGATGAGAACACCACTAAATGTAATTAATGGAAATTTAAATGAACTTATAAATTATGAAAATGAACCAAAATTACAAAAGGCTTTTCTCAAACAAACCATCAACGCATCTTCTTATCTGCTAAGTTTAGTTAACAATGTTTTAGATTTAGCCAAAATTAAAGCGGGGAAAGTAAATTTAGAACAAACTGATTTTAACCTGAAAGAATTGTGTAAAAACATCTTCTCTATTTTAGGATTTTTAGCAAAGAAAAACAATAACAAATACAATTTCAATTTTGATGATAAATTAGACCTAGTCGTTCATTCTGATCCTACCAAGATAAAGCAAGTGTTGGTAAACTTTTTAAACAATGCATTAAAATTTACATCAAATGGAACGGTTAGCTTCAGTGTAGCAGGTTTAAAACAACAACCAAACTATGTAGAAGTTAGCTTTTCTATTCAAGACAATGGTATTGGCATGGAAAAAAGTTTCCTTAAAGATATTTTTTCAGAATTTTCAACAGAAAAAAATAATACTGTAAATACAGGCACAGGCTTAGGTATGCCTATATCTAAAAACATAATCGACCTTTTAAACGGAAACATTCAAATTGAATCTCAAAAAAATATAGGAACTAAAATAAACCTTATCTTACAGCTCCAGATTTCTAAAAAACAAAACAGCTTAAAAGATCAAGAAATAGACCTTAAATTACTCGAAAATAAAAATATACTTGTTGTTGAAGACAATCAAATGAATGCTTTAATTGTAAAACGTATCTTAGAAAGAAAAAATGCAAAAATAAGTTTAGCTAACAATGGTCTAGAAGCTATTGAAGAACTTAAAATCAGGAAGAATGATTACGATTTAATTTTAATGGACATTCAAATGCCTAAAATGGATGGCATTACAGCAACAGAAATAATTAGAACCAAACTAGACTTAAAAGTTCCTATTGTTGCGGTAACTGCAAATGTGTTTAAAACCGACTTAGATTCTTATATAAATAAAGGTATAAATAAAGTGATTACAAAGCCTTTTACTGAACAAAAACTACTGGCTACATGTACAAACATGCTTAAAAACCAATCTATTGAAAAGTCTAATCATGAAAGTAGTAGGATCAACATTGATTATAATCTTGCCTATATTAAAGAGATTGCAGCTGGAGATGAAGCCTTTTTTCAAGATTTAATTAACACTTTTAAACAACTAATTAATGAAGCAATTCTTAATTTAAGTCAAGCTTATTCCACTAAAGATGCAGAAAAGGCTAAACATGCATTGCACAAGATAAAACCCAGTATATCAGACCTTATGTTAAACGATTTATTGGGAAGAATAAAAGAAATTGAAGTTTTAGATACTTTTGAAGATTTAGAAAATAAAATTATAGAAATTAAAAAATCTTTAGTTGACTTAAAAAATAAACTAAAACATCAGATTTAATTTTTAAAAATTAATTTACCATGACGCCAAAGCAAGAAGAACGAATACGGACAAAAATTGCAAGAATTAGAAAAGAACTTGCAGCTGATAAAAAACGCTGGGGCGGGTTTCATCATGATGGCCGTGGTCTCAGGTATTCGCCACCAGAACTATTTATTAAGTTACAGGATTACAAAGGCGGCTTGCGTTATTTAAGATGGTTTAATCGAACTTTCCCAGACGATTTCACCTTTCCAATTTTTCTTTTTCAATGGACATTAATCCTTTTTAAAACAAATAAACTCAAGGAAGCAGAAGAGAAGTTAATTGAAACACATCATTCCAATACTTATCTTTTGAACAAGTTTTTGAGAAAAGACATTTTCCCAATAAAGAAAACCGAGAGATCAAGTTGGGAATTAGAAACTGCAGAACATTTAATATACAAGAGAGATGAACCTGAGTTTGTAGATTTTGCAGAATGGGTAGAGGGCTTTCAAAATAATGAGCAATTTGAATAGTCCATCAAACAAATTTTTCTTATTAAAACAAACTTCCTTAACACCACAATTTCTATGTTTAAATTCTTGAAATCACTCAAGGTTTAAATCCTACACATAACATATTTCTAAAATTTCTATAGGTCGCGTTTCTTCACCTAGTTTAAATTCAAATTGATCGCCTTCTTTTTTTGAGGTTAAGGCTTTGGCTAAGGGAGAAATAAAAGCGATTTTCTTTTCTTTTACATCAGCTTCATCTACACCCACAATTTGAAATTCTTGTATGTTCCCATTCATTTTGAATTTAACCTTAGCTCCAAATCGAACTTCATTTTGATTTTGGTTTTTAGGTTCAATCACTTGAGCTGTTTTTAATCGCTCCATAAGTAGATTTAATTTCCCATCAACCATAGAAAGGGCTCGTCTTCGTTCGGTTTCGTCTTTAATGTCAAGCTCTGCGCGTTGTTTTTCTAAATTGGTTTTTTCTTTTTCCAACATTTCCTTTCCATAAGGTGTTACATAATTAGTCGTATTGTCGGGCAATGCTGCTCTTGGTGGAACTACAATCGGTTCTTCTTGGTCGCTTTCTTTTACAAATCCTCTGCTCATATCGTTCTTTACTATTTAAAATGAAGCTGCTTAAAAATGAATATAACAATTTTTGAACAATTCCAGCCATTAAACTAAATTTGATTACTCGATCAGCTTCTAAATAGACACAGCAATACCATGGACATACAACCCATTAATCTCAAAGAAAAATTCAATTCATTTTCAGAATTCTGGAGTCCTAAAATTATCGGTGAACTCAACGGCCAACAGGTTAAAATAGCCAAATTCAAAGATGAATTTATCATGCACCAACACGAACAGGAAGATGAACTATTTTTAGTTATCGAAGGCCAAATTAAAATAGAACTTGAGCATAAAACCTTAAGGCTCAATGCAGGCGAAATGCTTATTATTCCCAAAGGAACTCCACATAAACCCATTGGTGTAGGTGAAGCTAAAGTCTTGATGTTTGAACCCAAAACAACCTTAAATACAGGTAATATTGAGAATGAATTTACCCTTAAAAAGCCCAATAAAATTTAGGATTAAAGAAAATACATTTGGAAATTTTTGAATTAAGCTTTTAGCCTTTGTTTACTCGGATTTCAAATCCGAGCGATCAGATTATAATTGTGTTTACTCGGGTTATTCGTGCATTAGTGACATAAAATTAAGAACTAAATGATGTCATTAATTATAACAATTGAACATAATTTGAATGATGTATTTATCACATTAATTTGAAATCGTATGAGCATTACAAAGCTAACTATCACAAAGACTGTTTTGTGTATAGTGCTTTTTTCAGTTTGCTACATTCATGTTTTGATTCAGAAGTTCCACGTTAAAGTTGATTTTTGCATTCAATGCTCTAAAAACTTTTAAAATTGTCTCAAATCGTGCATCGGTCAAGTTATTTTCGATTTTAGAAATTTGCGCTTTTTTTACACCGATTAATTCTCCGAGCTGGGTTTGTGTCAATTTTCTCTCTTTTCGAGCTTGTTTGATTGCTTCACCAATTAAGTCAAGTCGCAATTCATTTTCATAAGCATCCCTTTCTGCTGTTCCTTTTTTTCCGATGTATTTGTCCTTTACTTCGTCAAATGAATATGTTTTCATCGTTTTTTATTTTTAGATTCAAAATACTTGTTCATTAATTCGGTCGCTTTGTCAATTTCTTTTTTTGGTGTTTTCTGCGTTTTTTTGACAATTCCGTGAGTAGCGATTACTATAGTCACTTTATTGTCGGTCTTGTCCCAAAATGCAAAAAGTCGATATTGCTTTTTGTTGAACAAAGTCCGAAATTCCCAAATATCCGAAGTCAGTTTTTTAAAAAGAGTATTGTCATTTTTAACTTTCGCTTTATCAATATTAAAAAGGATTTTATTCCGAGCTTTAATGTCAATTCCATCTAGAAATTCAAAAACTTCTTTTAAAAACTCAACTTTGAATTTTCCTGCCATTCAGATATAAGTTTGCTACAAAGATAGATGTTTCCTTTTCAGTAAACAAATTTAATCTGAAAACGGATTTTTGCATTACACACAACTCGGTTTTTCAAGTTTTGTTTACTCGGATTTCAAATCCGAGCTATCAGATTATAATTGTGTTTCCTCGGGTTATTCGTGCATTAGTGACATAAAATTAAGAACTAAATGATGTCATTAATTATAACAATTGAACAAAATTTGAGTGATGTATTTATCACATTAATTTGAAATCGAATAAATTTACCTGCAAACCTAAAACTTCCCGAATTATCAGATTTTCCAAGTTTTGTTTACTCGGATTTCAAATCCGAGCTATCAGAAAAATATTTAACGCTTTAAAGTAACATGACCCGTAATGGTTTGGCCATCAATAATCAACTTGTACCAATAGTCTTGAGAAGGTAAAGCTTTTCCGTTGTAGTTGCCATCCCAAGCAAAAGGAGCTCGTTTGCCTGCAATCATTAGTTTGCCAAAACGGTCGAAAATATAAATTTCGAATTCATTAAAAGATCGGTCCGCTGGAATTCTAAAAACATCATTAAAACCATCTTCGTTTGGCGTAAAATACTTTGGAATTACAAGATGTATAAATGAAATAACCTGTGCTCCACAATTGTTGTTATCTATAATTATGTCGTACTCACCACCGGGTACATCTTCAAAAATAGGAGAGCTTTGAAAAATTTGCCCGTTTACTGAAAATAAAAAATCGCCTTCATTTTCCAAATCAATTACAATATCGTTGTTTACAGTTCTAATGTTTTGAACAACAGCCGCTTCATTTACAATAACTTCAAACTCTTTTGTCGCAGAGCAACCAGCAATTGTACGTTGTACACTGTAAACTCCCGACTCGCTAACACTTATTTCTGCTGTGGTTTCTCCCGTAGACCATTGATAAGTTGCTCCTTCTAAAGTTGCATCTAAGTTGAGTTCATCTCCTGGACAAATGTTGAAACTTTCTGGCTGGTTTTCTGGAATGGAACTAATTTCTAGACTAACCGGAGTTCGGTTTGGATTTACACAGTCTCCATTAATTGTTGTGCTTTCAGCATAATACGTTCCTGAAGATTCTGGAGCAAAAGTAAAACTGTCTTCTAGGAGTAAATTGCCGCCAGAAGGCGAATCGTACCATTCAATTGTAATTTCAGGATTATTTTGTATTTCTAGCGAAGTATCTTCACCTTCACAAACTTCAACATCGCCCAAACTTACTGCAGCTATAAATTCACGTTCATTAACTTCAAAAACACCAGAAATACTGTTGCACAAACTATTGCTTACATTTATTAGGTCTTCAGCTACCAAAACCCTGTAAAATTGAGTTCCGTTTACATCATTTAATTCGATAGTTTCTGAAGTTTCTCCAGGAATATCGTCCCAATTGATATTATCGCTACTTTGTTGCCATTGGTAAAAATGCGTATCGTAAACAGAGAAATCAGGTTCAGCAGTTAGACTTAAATTATCAATATTTTCATTTTCACAGAAATCGAAACTATTTTCATTTTCATCGTCAAAAATTTCAGTTAAATCCCCGCATGACCTAAAAACAATGTCGTCTATGGCTAAGTCGTTTCCGCAGCCGCCATCACCATTGTTCAGCATTTTTAAAATCACAGAAGTTTGCCCAGGTAGCGTTTCAAAATTTACGGCATATTGCTCCCAAATAGGAGTTGTAGTGCCTGGAATAGCTCCAGTGCTTCCTTCTGCAAGTAAATTTGTGTCGGTTTCATCCCAAATTTGAAATCTTACATTTACCGGAATACCACCATTCGGACAGACTTGATTGGAAGAGTTGTACAGGTTAATTAAATAAGCAGAAAACTCATATGGATTGTTTTCGCACAAACCATTTATGGGAATTTGAAAAAACAAGCCAGCATCAAAAGAAGCATTCACAATTAAGGCTTTACCATTGGTATTTCCAGTATGGTCAGGAGTATTATGAAAGCTTCCTAACTGCATTAAATTAGATGAAATGGTATACTGTCCATCTTCTGGAGCCTGATTAACATACGTATAGGTTGTTACACTTGCATCAAGCGGTGGTCCGTTGGTTAGCCCTTGACCAAAATCTTCTTCGAATATGGCTTCACCAGTACTTCCAGGACAAAAACTAATTTGAGAAAAACTTTGAAAATAACTTAAAAGATATATGCTGATAAAGAGTAAAAAAACTTTTTTCATGAACTAATTTGATAGTTTGACAAGCTAACGAATTCTCCAAAAAAAGAGGAGACTTATTTGGAAAATTTTAATGTAAATTGGGATAGGGAAAAATTATTTAGCTGGTGGATATTCCATTTTTCCATCAGCGTGTTGCGCAAAACGACCCGCATCTTTGGCATGCACTTTTTCGTACTCATCAAACGGCCAGCCGCCAAATTGAGTTTGTTGATAGGTGTTGATTACTTCCATCATTTCGTTTCTGGAATTGGCTACAAACGGACCTTGCTGTACAACGGGTTCGTTGATAGGCATGCCTTCTAAAAACAAGAATTCTGCAGCTTCGTTTCCGTTGTTAATTTCTACTTCTTCGGCAGGATTTAAGGTAAGCGAATGTCCAGCTTCAATACTAAATCCATCTACTTCAATTTCGCTTCCACTATAAAAAAACAACATTTTATTGGTGCTAGCACTCGATGCTGGAAGTTTCCATTTGGCATTGGCTTCCATGCTAATTCGCCAAATTTGCAAATGATTTTCAGCTTTTGCAGCAAAAGAATCTGGTGTAGGAGCAAGGGCTTTGTTTTTACAGAGCTTACCTGCTATTAATTTAATTTGTATTTTATTAGCATTTTCGTCTTGGATGTGCTCAACGGGAATGTCTTCATTCCAAAACATTTTAAAATGTGGTTCTACTTTTTTTGAACGCGAAGGTAAATTTAACCACAATTGAAAAAGTACTAACGGATTGGGTTGGTCTTGATGCACAAGTGGAAACATTTCCGAATGCAAAATGCCTTTTCCAGCTGTCATCCATTGTACGTCTCCGTTGCCAAATCTTCCTTTGGCGCCAAGTGAATCAGAGTGATCTGCGAAACCTTTTTCTACTAAAGTAACCGTTTCAAAACCAGCATGTGGATGCCCAGGAAAACCAGGTACTTTTTGACCATGATACATCCTAAATTCGTCTTTTTTGGTAAAATCGTTTCCGGTTATCCTTCCTTTTAAAAACTCAGCGTCTGGACCTAAATTTTCATTTCCTTTGGGGAAATTGTCTTGATGATAAGCACAAAATAAAAATGGATCTAAAGTTTCCCAATAAAACCCAAGTTCTCTTATCTTGAGTACTTTAGCCATATATATTAAAAGTTAATGATGAATTCTCCGTCGGTTACACTCGTGCCTTCTTCTGTAGTAAAAGAAAAAGTTCCTTCAACCGTTCCATTATCTTCATTGAAGTTAGTAATTTCAATATTTCCAGACTGTGCTGTTTCAGAAGTTTCTCCGTAAGAATAATTTGCGCTAAAGCCTTCGTCTGTGCCAATTTCATAGTTACCTGTATCTACAGGAAAAGGAAAAAATAAAATAATACTTTCTCCATTTAAGTTGACGGTTATAATTGAAAAAATGTCACCTGAAACTTCTGAATTAGTCGAAAACGAATTAAAATTAGCGCCATTCACATTGGCATTCATCAAATCTTCTTCTTCATCATCAATATCTTCTGGGTCTTCAGCATTATTAAATGGAACTTGATAAAACACTCCTTTAGAAAAGTTAAGTTTTTCTCCAACTCCATTACGTCTTGCTTCAAAGAAAAAATTGCCTGTAACAAATTGCTCGTTAATTTCTTCAATTTCTATCATTCCACCCGTGTTAGGTCCATTGGTAATATAAGAACTTCCATCCCTTACATAAGTTGCAGCGTTTCCAGAATTTGGTGAAATTTCATACATTCCAACTGTATTAGAGTTCACTCTAAGTGTAACTACATCTATATTAGAGCCTTGTATAATAAGTTCTCCTTCATTGTTAAAAGCAGCTTCAGCATTAGATCTAAATAAGCTTTGATCAACTTCACCTTGTATAATAGAGCTTGGTTCAACAACATCTTCACAAGCTGTAAATGCTATAGAAATAAGGGCTAAAAAGAATATTTTTCGCATAGTATTTTCAATATATTAATTAGCAAATGTAAAATAAAAAATTCAATTCAATTAGTCTCAAACCTAAAATAATAAGTGTATCTTTGCGCTCGATTTTAACAACATTAATAACCGGGGTCGAGAACTCCAAAATTTAATTTTTATGCCAGTAAAAATAAGATTACAAAGACACGGAAAAAAAGGAAAACCTTTTTTCTGGGTAGTAGCAGCCGATGCGCGTGCAAAAAGAGACGGTAAATTTTTAGAAAAATTAGGAATTTACAATCCAACTACCAATCCTGCAACTGTAGAATTAAACGTAGATGCATCTGTAAAATGGCTTCGTAATGGAGCTCAACCAACAGACACTGCTCGTAGAATTCTCTCTTACAAAGGTGCGATGCTTAAAAAACACTTGTTAGCAGGTGTAGATAAAGGCGCACTTACCGAAGAGCAAGCCCATGAAAAAATGGAAGCTTGGTTGAAGGAAAAAGAAGACAAAGTTTTTGCTAAAAGTCAAGAAGTTAGCCAATCTGCTGCAGATGCTAAACAAAAAGCTTTAGAAGTAGAAAAAGAGAAAAACGCTAAGCGTGAAGCGGAAGCAAAAGCTGTTGAAGAAGAAGCTGCTGCAGCCGCAAAAGCTGCTGAAGACGAAGCTAAAGCTAAAGCGGAAGCAGAAGAAGCTGAAAAAGCAGAAGAACCAACTGCTGAAGAAAACAGCGAAGAAAAAAAGGCTTAATTACGCAATACGATGACCAAAGATGAATGTTTTTATCTCGGGAAAATCGTTAGTAAATACAGCTTTAAGGGCGAGTTGCTAATTAAATTAGATACAGACGAACCCGAATCTTACCTTACAACGGAATCAATTTTGGTGGAATTAAACCGAAAATTGATTCCGTTTTTTATTGAAGAATCCAGCCTTCATAAATCAAGCTTACTCCGCGTACAACTAGAAGACGTAAATAGCGAAGAAGATGCCGACGAACTTGTTGGGCTTTCTGTTTTCCTTCCTTTAAAACAATTACCCCAATTAGCAGAAGACCAATTTTATTATCACGAAATAATCGGTTTTACCGCTTTTGATGAAAAGTTTGGTGAAATTGGTAAAATTACAGGAGTAAACGATACTACACCGCAAGCTTTATTTGAAATTGAACACAAAAATGGAAAGGAAATTTTAATTCCTGTAAACGATTCGTTAATTCAAAAAATAGATAAATCTAACCAAAGCTTTTACTTTCAGACTCCAGAAGGCTTAATTGAAATGTACTTGGAATAAAACCCTAAAAAGTACATTTATAAACCAAATACTACATTTCAAATAGTATTTAAGGCATTTCATAAATTGTTTGAATACCGAACTTTAATTATTCCTATTTTTGGACTAATAAAGGGTGTTTTTCATAATTACTTGGATTAACTAATCAATGTTGTGGATGAAAAGTCCTAAAATCGAAAGATTTTGGGGCTTTTTTTTTATAAAAAATTTCGCCATTAAAATCTTTCTATTACATTAGCAGCATATTAAACAACCATGTTGAATAAAGTTTATTTTTGGAACTACTTTTATTTTGCTTTTTTAAGCGAAACGGGGGTGTTCTAAATAAATACGAACATAAATTTATGAAAGCCCCATTTTTGGGGCTTTTTTTATGCCCATGCAGAATCTAAAAATTGCTATACAAGGAATAGAAGGATCTAATCACCATAAAGTGATTCGTGATTATTTTGAAGCTGAAACTCAAATTAAAGCTTGCGCTACTTTTAGAGAAGTTGTATATGCTCTGGTGAATAACCAAGTTGAGGCTTCTTTAATGGCTATTGAAAATTCGATTGCTGGCAGTATTTTACCCAATTACCGTTTACTAATTGATGCGAATCTGCAAATTACACAAGAATTTTATTTGAATATTAGTCACAACTTAGTGGCATTGCCAAACCAAAGTTTGAATGATATTACCCAAGTAAAATCGCATCAAATGGCATTGCATCAATGTGGAAATTTTTTCAGTAAACATCCACACATTAAATTAATTGAAGATGTAGACACTGCTTTACCTGCTAAACTAATTGCAAAAAATCAGCAAAAAAATCTCGCTGCTTTGGTACCAAACGGCACAGCTGAATTGTTTGGCTTAGAAGTAATTCAGCCTAATGTTCAAGATACTAACACCAACGAAACCCGTTTTGTTTTATTGAAAAAACCAACCCAAACTGAAAACCAAGATGCTAACAAAGCCACCTTGCATTTTGAATTGAAACATGAACAAGGAAACTTAGCAAACCTATTAACCACAATGAGTGAGTTAGGTATGAATCTCACTAAAATTCAAAGTATACCTATTGCCCATAAACAATGGAATTATGCATTTATTGTAGATGTACGATTCAAACACATACGTGATTATAAAAAATTAATTCGAGTACTCAATGCTTCAACAGAAGTAATACAAACACTCGGTTTATATAAAAGTGGAAGAACATGATTCAATTTTCTAAGCGCTTAGCACAAACAGAAGAATACTACTTCAGTAAAAAACTGAAGGAAGTAAAAGCCTTAAAAGAAGCTGGAAAACCCATCATTAATTTGGGAATTGGCAGTCCTGATTTATCGCCACCCAAAGCAGTTTTTCAAAATTTTGAAACGGCATTGCAAGAAACGCAAGCATTTCAATATCAGGCTTATCGAGGTATTGATGAGTTGCGAAATGCCATGTCGAATTTTTATAAAATTCACTACGCTGTTCAACTTGATGCAGAAGATGAAATTTTACCGTTAATGGGTTCAAAAGAAGGAATTATGCTTACTTCTATGGCATTTTTAAATGAAGGCGACGAAGTTTTAATTCCCAATCCAGGTTATCCTACTTACGCCGCAGTTACTAAATTATTAAATTGTGTTCCCAATTACTATGCATTGTCTGGTGATAAAAATTGGCATCCCGATTTAGCGGAATTACAAAAAAAGGATTTATCTAAGGTAAAGATGATGTGGGTCAATTATCCAAATATGCCAACGGGCGCAGATGCTGATCGGTCGCAATTACAAGAAATTATCAACTTTGCTATTCAGCATGATATTTTGTTGGTAAACGACAATCCGTATAGCATGATTTTAACTGAAAATCCATTCTCAATATTTCAATTAACCAATGCTAAAAAAATAGCTTTGGAGTTGAATTCAATGAGCAAAAGCTTCAATTTAGCTGGATTTAGGGTGGGTTTTTTAGCCGGAAAATCCGATTTTATTAGTGCTGTTCTAAAAGTGAAAAGCAATATGGATAGCGGCATGTTTTTTCCCATTCAACAAACGGCTTCAAAGGTTTTAAAGTTAGATAGAACATGGTTTGAAGAATTAAATACAGTGTATCGGAAACGCCGAGAATGGGTTTGGAAAATTGCAGACCAATTAAATTTAGATTACGATAAAAACAGCACTGGTTTGTTTGTTTGGGCGAAACAAAAAGAAGCGAAAAAAGCAGCAGATTTAGCCGATCAACTTTTGTATGAAGCCAATCTATTTGTTACGCCAGGACATATTTTTGGAAGCCAAGGAGAAGCCTATTTGCGTTTTTCACTTTGTGTAGTAATAGATGATTTAAAAACGAGTTTAGAACGTGTTCAAAAATTGAAAAAGAAAGTTTTATGAAAGTAGCAAGTATTGGTTTAGGCTTAATTGGCGGCTCGTTTGCTTTGGCTATACAAGAGCATTTTCCAGATGCAGCAATTTGGGGAATCGATCAAAATCAAGCTCACGTTGAAGCTGCTTTAGCCCGAAAAATAATTCACCACAAAGGAAATATCAATCAGTTGCAAAATTACGATGTAGTTGTATTGAGTATTCCTGTTGATGCAGCTAGTGAATTGTTGCCTAAGATTTTAAATCAAGTACAGAAAAATACTTTGGTAATGGATATGGGTTCAACTAAAAACGATATTTGTACGGCAGTGGCCAATCATCCTAAGCGGAATCAATTTTTGGCTTTGCATCCCATTGCAGGTACAGAGTTTTCTGGTCCTAAAGCGGCTTTTCCCAATTTGTTTACCAAGGCCATGATGATTGTTTGTGAAGCTGAAAAAACAGACGAAAATCTTAAAAAGAAAGCCTATCATATTTTACAAGAAATGCAAATGCAGCTTCATTTTATGTCGCCAAAAGAACACGACAAACACTTGGCTTATGTTTCGCATTTATCGCATGTAAGTTCTTTTATGTTAGGGAAAACCGTGTTGGATTTAGAAAAAAACGAACGAGAAATCTTCAATTTAGCCGGTAGTGGATTTGCTTCTACGGTTCGTCTGGCTAAATCGAATCCAAAAACATGGACGGCGATTTTCAAACAAAACAAAACAGAAGTCTTAACCAGCTTAAAAGAGTATCAACAACATTTAAAAGAATTTGAAAAACTTTTGGAAGCCAACAAATTTTCTGAACTTGAACAATTATTGGATTCTACTAGCCGCATCAAAGAAATATTAGCAAAAAAATAAAAGATGGAAAATAGAAAAGAAATGAAAAACTGGTTCAATAATTTAGGATTGAATCATCCTTTGGTTATCGCTGGACCCTGTAGTGCAGAAACCGAAGACCAAGTGGTAAAAATAGCGCATCAATTAAAAGACACCGACACCAGCATTATGCGAGCTGGCATTTGGAAACCCAGAACTCGACCAGGTAATTTTGAAGGTGTTGGCGCTATTGGTTTAAAATGGCTGCAACGTGCCAAGGAAGAAACCGGACTAAAAATCGCCACTGAAGTAGCCAACAAAAACCACGTAGATTTAGCACTTAAAGCCGATGTAGATGTACTTTGGATTGGTGCTAGAAGTACGGTAAGTCCATTTATTGTTCAAGAAATTGCAGATGCTTTACAAGGAACCGATAAAATTGTATTGGTAAAGAATCCGGTGAATCCAGATTTGCCTTTATGGTTAGGAGCGGTTGAGCGTTTACACGATGCCAATATCAAAAATTTGGGTGTTATTCACCGTGGATTTTCTACCTACGAAAAAACCAAATACCGAAACAATCCCGAATGGCAAATTGCTATCGATTTGCAAAATGAATTTCCAGATTTACCTTTAATCTTAGACCCATCGCATATTGCAGGAAGAAGAGATTTGATTTTTGATATCTGCCAAACCGGTTTAGATCTAAATTTTGATGGTATTATGGTAGAAACCCATTACGATCCAGACAATGCTTGGAGCGATGCTAAGCAGCAAATAACTCCAGCTGTTTTAGATAAAATGACGATTGATTTAAAAATTAGAAAAGAAACAACTAAGTCATCAGATTACCAAGAATCTTTACTAAATCTACGTGCCAAAATAGACGTAATTGACCAACAATTGATGGACGCCTTAGGAAAACGAATGGCTATTGCCGAAGAAATAGGTTTGCTAAAAAAGAAGAACAACGTTGCTATTTTACAATCTAAACGCTGGAACAACATCTTAGACAGCATGATAAATCGGGGTAAAGAACAAGATTTAAGCGAAGACTTTATCTTGAAATTCTTAAAAGCTATTCATGAAGAATCCATTAAGCATCAACATAAAATTATAAGTGAGTAAGATGATTTTTTGAAGTCTTTTGCATCCTTATCAGACAGCTTCTGCAAAAGCTTAAACTTTCACTAATTTTATAACTACACATCATAAAACAAGCCTTTATCTTATGCTTGTTTTGTATTTTTGTAAGTATATAAGTTCGATTATAAATCATGCTACAATTCTTTTCAAAATATAAATACTTTGCCATCTTTATGCTGGTTCTTTCAGCTATCATTATCAGTTTGATTTATCAAGCTTTAAAGGTAGATCCTAAATTACCGGTTTATCAGCCTGATATGGTCAATAAAGAATTAGCAGATACCAGCGTTCAATACGTTAGGAAGTTTCACAAAATAGGAGATTTTAAGCTTACCAACCAAAACGGAGAAAGCATAACACCCAAAAATTTTGAAGACAAAATTTATGTAGCCGATTTCTTTTTTACCACTTGTATGACCATTTGTATACCGATGACCGAAAACATGCGGATTGTTCAAGACCATTTTATTAAAGATGAAGAAATCATGCTGCTTTCACACACGGTTACACCTGAAATTGACGATGTGCCACAATTGCGAAAACATGCCGATAAAATGGGACTTGTAGACGGAAAATGGCACATGGTTACAGGCGATAAAAAACACATATACGATTTAGCTAGAAAACACTATCTAGCTTCCAAAACCGATGGTGATGGCGGTCCATACGATTTAGTGCATACCGAAAATTTTGTGTTAGTAGATAAAGAAAAACGCATCCGTGGTTTTTACGATGGAACTGATTCAGATGAAATCGATAAGCTTATTAAAGACATCGGTATTTTGAAGTTGGAGTATCAAGACTAAATTATACATAATTAAATCTCTCTGCGATCTCCGCGACTCAGCGGTAAGAAAAGAGCCTTTACTAAAGTAAAAACCTAATCAATAAAAAATCTGAACTTTATCTGGTTAATAAAATCCAAGTAAATGTTTATTTTTACTCAAAATCAATTGGAATGAAATTCATTGCTAAAGTCCTGAAGTGGATCATAGGTTTAGTATTAGTTGCTGTTTTAGGCTTATACATTACAGGTTACGATTATATTTTTAAAGGAGTTCGCGTGGTGTACATGACAGGACACGACACCGCTTTTATAGACGACTATACCTATTTCGATAACCGAAGCATCGAAAATGACCGAGCAATACCTTTAGAAAAACATGAAGATTACAACACCGCTTACATTCCACAAAAACTTGGCGAAGCGCATCATAAATATGGAACAGTTGCTTTTTTAATTTTTAAAGATGGAAAATTGTGGCATGAAGATTATGCCGATGGCTACGGACCAGAATCGCATACCAATTCCTTTTCCATGGCCAAAAGCATCACTACTTTGTTGTTAGGCAAAGCCATTGAAGATGGTTTTATTAAAAGTTTAGACCAAAAAGTAACCGATTTTTTCCCTGATTTACAAGGCGAATATGCCGATGAACTTACCGTAGGCGATTTAGCTTCTATGGCTTCTGGCTTAAATTGGGACGAAAATTATTATTCGCCTTTTTCCATCACTGCGCAAGCCTATTACGATGAAAATATCCGTGACTTAATTTTAGGTTTATCGGTAGACGAAAAACCAGGACATTCTTTTAGTTACTTAAGTGGCAATACCCAATTACTTGGAATGGTAATAGAAAAAGCCATTGACAAAAACCTATCGGTGTTTTTAAGTGAAAATTTTTGGAAACCCATGGGAATGGAAAACCGCGCTTTTTGGCAATTGGATAGTGAAGAAAGCGGAATGGAAAAAACCTACTGTTGTATTTCTTCCAACGCCAGAGATTTTGCCAGAATCGGCTTAATGATGTTGAACAACGGGCAATGGAATGGTCAACAAATTTTAAATGAAGATTTTGTTCAAAAATGCACTCAACCACGCTTTGATAGCTATACCAATTACGGTTATGGCTTTTGGTTAGAAGAAATTGGCGATAGAAACTTTTTTGTCATGCAAGGCATTTTAGGTCAATATGTAATTGCAGATCCTGAAAAAAATATTTTAATTGTTCGCTTGGGTCACGAAAGAGAATCAAAAACAAGTGCAGCGGTTTTTCCAGCTGATTTTTACGAATACTTAAACGGAGCCTATGAAATGATGCGGAATGCTTCATAAAAACCTATAATTATGCTACATAAAATTCATCTAGAAAACATTTTATTTTTGGACATTGAAACTGTTCCAGAACAAGAAAAATTTGAAAATCTTTCAGCAACAAAGCAAAAATTATTCGCAGATAAAACCGCTTACCAACGCAAAGAAGAAACCACACCAGAAGAATTTTACGAACGTGCAGGAATTTGGGCCGAATTTGGAAAAATCGTCTGTATTTCAGTTGGCTTTTTTAATCCAATGGGAAGCGAACGCAACTTCAGACTAAAAAGTTTTTATGGTGAAGAAAATGAAATTTTAGTCGATTTCAAGCATCTCTTGGAAGACTATTTTTTCAAACCACAGCATTTGCTTTGTGCACATAATGGCAAGGAATTCGATTTTCCTTACATTGCTAGACGCATGCTCATTCACGGAATTGCCTTGCCTGAAAAACTGAATCTGTTTGGAAAAAAACCTTGGGAAGTTCCGCATTTAGATACCTTAGAATTATGGAAGTTTGGCGATTATAAACATTATACTTCCTTAAAATTGCTTACAGAAATTTTACAAATTCCATCACCCAAAGACGATATTGATGGCAGCCAAGTTGCCAAAGTGTTTTATGAAGAAAACAATATTGACCGCATTATTATTTATTGCGAAAAAGATGTAATTGCCATTGCACAAGTTTTTCTAAGATTAAGGCAAGAAGAATTATTAGAAGAACACGAAATTACCACTACCTAAACCAGCAAATTTATGCCTGAAAGTGAAGCTTTATTGAAGGTTGATAAGTTAGAAGTTAGTTTTCCAAATGAAGGGAATTTCACAACAGTAGTGAAAGGCATTTCTTATGAAGTTTGGCCAAATGAAATCGTAGGAATTGTAGGCGAATCGGGTTCAGGGAAATCGGTTTCATCTTTAGCCATATTAGGATTACTAAGCGATAATGCTTCGGTTGAAGGAAAGATTTCTTTTCAACAAAAAAACATTTTACAGAACAACAAAAAAGCTTGGGAACAACTTCGCGGTAACGAAATCAGTATGATTTTTCAAGAACCCATGAGTTCGTTAAATCCTTCCATGAAATGTGGAAAACAAGTGGTAGAAGTGCTTCAACAGCATAAAAAAATAACAAAGCAAGAAGCTAAAGACGAAGTAATTCGCTTATTTGAAAAAGTAAAGTTGCCTCGACCATCATCCATCTTCTCATCTTATCCACACCAAATTAGCGGCGGACAAAAACAACGGGTAATGATTGCCATGGCCATTGCCTGCAAACCAATGCTATTAATTGCAGACGAGCCCACTACCGCTTTAGATGTGAGCGTTCAAAAAGAAATATTGAATTTATTGAAAACGCTTCAACAAGAAACGCAAATGAGTGTCTTGTTTATTTCACATGATTTAGAAGTGGTAGCCAAATTATGTAATCGGGTTTTGGTGATGTACCAAGGTAAAATCGTAGAACAAAACACAGCCAAAGAAATTTTTGAAAATCCAAAAGAGTTGTATACCAAAGCCTTAATCGCTTCTCGACCTTCGGTAAAAGAACGTGTTTTTCCTTTGCCTACGGTCAGTGATTTCTTGCAAAACCGAGTTTCATCTCAACCTGAAATGGCTTCAGAACGCAAAAAAAGGCACGATGAAATTTATGCTAAATCGCCTTTATTAGAAGTGAAAAGCCTAGTAAAAAGCTTTACAGACCAAGCCAATTGGTGGAGTAAAAAAACGGAATTTCGTGCAGTAAACAATGTGAATTTACGCATTTATGAAGGCGAAACTTTAGGCTTGGTAGGAGAATCAGGTTGTGGAAAATCTACTTTAGGAAATTTGATTCTGCGATTAGACCAACCCAATGCGGGACAAGTTTTTTACAAAGGAAAAGACATCACACAACTTAAAGGCGAAGCATTGCGAAAATTAAGAAGGGAAATTCAACTGATTTTCCAAGATCCTTTTTCCTCCTTAAATCCAAGAATTCCAGTTGGTGAAGCCATTATGGAACCCATGAAAGTGCATCAATTATACCATTCTAAGCAAGAACGAAAAGAAAAAGCCATGGCTTTGTTGCAACGCGTAGGTTTAGAAGAATTTCATTTTAATCGCTATCCGCATGAATTTAGTGGCGGTCAACGTCAACGCATTGGAATTGCCAGAACAATAGCCGTTCAACCCAAAATTATAGTTTGTGATGAATCGGTTTCAGCTTTAGACATTTCCGTACAAGCCCAAGTGCTGAACTTACTCAATGAATTAAAAGACGATTTCGGTTTTACCTATTTGTTCATTTCGCATGATTTGGCCGTTGTAAAATACATGGCCGATCAATTACTGGTCATGAAAGATGGTGAAATTGTAGAACGCGGTGAAGCGGATGCGGTTTATGCACAACCACAGCACGATTATACCAAGATGTTGTTGGATGCGAGGTGAGACTCTACAAAGATACATGTGCGAAAGAAACAAAATTTAAATTAAATATTTCCCCTAAAGCAAAGGTTTAACTTGTAATATTGGTTTTCAATTTTATCCAAAACGTAGAGCCTTTTCCAATTTCTGAATGCACACCGATTTTGCCATCCATGGCTTCAATAAATTCTTTGGAAATAGCAAGACCTAATCCGGTTCCACCTTTTTCATTTTTGTTCAATCGCACGTATTTTTCAAAAATTCGTTTTTGATTTTCTTTATCGATGCCCTGGCCATGGTCAGTCACTTCAATGTGAATTTCACCGTCTTTTAAACTTGCAGAAAGGTCAATCTTTCCTTTATCTGGCGTATATCGAATGGCGTTGGTCAGGAAATTGTTGATGGTCCATAGGACTTTATGATTATCTACTTTTACGATGGGAAGTTGTTCTTGTATTTCAGTTGAAATGCGGATGTTTTTATTCTTCAAAAAAGGCTGAACGGTTTGTAAGGCTTCTTCAATTAGAAGGTTAACTTCGGTATTTTCCAATTCAAAATCGATGATACCGGATTCTATTTTAGACAAATCCAGTACTTCGTTAATCATGCGTCGAATATGTCGGGTTTGGTCATTTATTTTGTCCACATATTCTTTTTGTTCATCATTGAGTTTTCCTACTTTTATACTGGTGAGTAAATCGGTGCTCATTTCAATTGCGGCCACAGGCGTTTTTAGCTCATGGCTTAGGGTTGCCATAAATTGGGTTTTTCGCACATCTTTTTGGATAAAATCGGTAACATCATCCAGGATGATAATGGAATCGTGGGCAAGGCTGTCACTGTTAGAAATTTCAGTATCGGTGGTCATGATGCGTTTAGAAAACAAACGTTCTTTGTTTTCTACAATGATGCGCAGCAGTTGCCGTTCGTTGTTGGAGTTCTCTTGATTGAGCAGTAAATTCAACAAGTCGTTGTTAGAGACGATTTCGTTGATGTTTTTTCCGATGATGTTTTCCTTTTTTACCTGAAGCACCTCCAGCATTCTATCGTTGGCAAATAAGATTTGATTTTTTTCTGAAAACCCAAGTATTGGAATGTCAAATTGCTCGACCACAGCATTTAAACGATTGCGTTCTATCATCAATTGGGCGAGGTTGCTTTGCTCAAATTTTTGAAGGCGTTTTGTCATTTTATTGAAAGATAGTGCCATTTCCTTAAACTCGTCGTTTCTGCTTTCATCTAAAGACACATTGTAATTGCGTTCCGAAATTTCCTGAAATTGTTTACTGATGCCTTTGATGGGTTTCACCAAGTATTCAGGTATTTTGAAAATATAAAACAAAGTCACCAATATGGCAGTAAGCGCAAAAAGTGAAGAATATAAAACAGCATCGTCTGCAGCTTTTTTAGCGCGTTCGTTTCGATCTTTAACGGCAATTTGGTTGAGGTTAAAAATTTTATTTAAATATTTTTTAGTGCTGTAAATGTCTTTAAAAATCAAATTGGCATCGGCATTGCTTTCTTCTAAGTGTGCTTTGATTTTTGTGTAGCCAACTCTCAGTTGTTCAGTTAATGTGGCTTCTCCATTTTCAGTGATGTTGGCTTCCTGTTTTTTTAGGACGCTTTCATAGTCTTGAAGCGCTTCTAAAGTTTTGTTCTTATTGTTGATATTAAAAATAATTTCGTCTAAGTCTTCCTGCATTTGTTCTATATAGAGTAAGGTACGGTAGTTGTCTTTTACAATTTCTTCGCTGTTTTGCACCAATCGATTAACGTAATAGCCACTTAAACCAATACTGGAAATAATCACCAAAAACAGGACCGACAGAAGTAAAATAAGTTTCTTTTTTATAGTCATTTTGAAAAGGGATTAAGCAACAATTACAATGTCAATTTCTTGATCTTCCAATTTGTTGAGCAGGTTTTTAAAATAATTTTTTCCTAAAAGATTATCTAATATAGTGCTTTGGGGTTTACCAATAATTACGGTGGTTATTTTTTCTTCTTTAATGGCTTCGTAAATGGCTTCAGCTACATCATCACTCTCTTTTTTCATGGTTTTTGCACCTTGTTCGGCAGCCCATTTCAGGTTAAGGAGCAGTTTACGTTGACTGGCCAGATTAACTTTATGCGTACTCTCTTTTGAAGTTTGCACATACAGCACCACCCATTTGGCTTGGTAATGTGCGCTCATTCTAGATACCTTTCGCAATATTTTTTTCGCTCCTTTATGATTGGTGCTGATGCACGCCAAAAACTTTTCAAATGGCGTATTGGGATTGGTATTGGAAATTTTGTGCTCTACTTTCTCGGCCACTTTTCGTAATGCCAAATCTCGTAAATGCAAGATTTTCTCTGGTTGAAAAAAATGTTCTAAAGCATACTCTGCCCGTTCTGGACTGTAAATTTTTCCGTCTTTTAAACGTTGAATTAAATCCTGAGAAGGCAAATCGATATTGACCACTTCATCGGCATATTCTAAAAAATGATCGGGAATGGTTTCATGAACTTCAATTCCAGTCACGTTATGCACCTGATCATGTAAACTTTCCAAATGTTGTACATTAAATGCCGTAATAACATTGATGCCAGCTTCAATGATTTTTAAGACATCCTGCCATCGTTTTTCATGCTGACTCCCGGGAATATTGCTATGTGCCAGTTCATCTACAATGACTACACTTGGTTTTATATCTAGAATGTCTTCAAGATTGAGTTCAGTTAATTTTTTGGATTTATAAAAGATTTCTTTTTTAGGAATTATAGGTATGCCATCTACAAGTGCTTCTGTTTCTTTTCTGCCGTGGGTTACAATTTCACCAATTCGAATATCTACGCCTTTTTTCAATAAATCGTGAGCTTCCTGCAACATTCTATAGCTTTTACCCACACCAGCAATCATACCGATATATATTTTAAGCCGCCCTTGGTTACGGCGGCTTATTTGGTCATAAAAACTATTGGAAAGATCACTCATAATACTTCTTAAATAATAGCGTAAAGTTCTTTAATTTTTCCTTGATCTACTTCACAGAATACGCAATATTCATAAACTTTATCCTCGTATTTAATTTTATTCAACTTCCCTTTGAAGTTTACAACTGCGTGTGTTTCATCGCTGGCTACAGATTTTCTATCTATAATTTCTTCGCAAGTAGGTTGACCAAAATTTGTTTTTAAATACTCTAAAGCTTCTAACTTACTTTCCAAATGAATACCATATTCAGTTGCGAAAGGCAAATGAATTTTACAATCATCGCAAAGTAAATTTTCAATTTTTTCTACATTTCCAGCTATGAGCGCATCTATCAAATCATTAGCTGCTTTTTTTGCTCTATTTTCCATTGTCAAGACTATTTATCACCCCTTCTTATTTTAGAAGAGGTGAATATTGATTAAAATTTAAAAACCTTATCTATTTCCAGACCTAAAGTGAATAAAACTTCAAACCTATTGTTGGTGGGGTCTCCGTCATTTATGAAAATTTCTAAATCATCTTGGGTTGAGGTATGTCTTACTTCTGCTCGTAGATAGGTGCTACTTGCGGGGCGATATTCGGCACCCAAAGTATAACCGGTTAAATCGAAGCCTGTTACATCGCCAGCAGTATTCATTGTTGTGCCGCTTATAAAACCATTTTCATCTCTAAAAATTTCGGCTCTTCCTGTAACACTCCAAATCGGTGTAAATTGATAGCGGGCAGTAAAGACCCCTGCATACATAGATGCCGTATCCGATGGGTTGTTTAAATCGCTATTGCTTTGCAAACCGTAATCAAAACCTACGGTTAGAAATATTTTATCATCCCAATTGTGGTTTAAGTAAATGTTTTGATACAACCTGTTTTGATTTGGAGAAACATCGTCTTCACTTTCTCGGCCGTACAAATTGGTGTAGGTTAGCGAAGTATTTTCAGAAAATTTGTAACTCACTAAAGCACCAAAAGATTTGGCATCGTTATTATCTACAAAACTGTTGTAACCGTTTAAGGCCCAAACTTCAAAATACCAGTCATCGAGTTGGTCATAACTCAACCTTGCACCAGCCTGGTAAAAGGGTTCATTAAAGGTTTTGAAAGCCGTGCTACTCAACATATTGTTTTTAGGTAAAAAGCTTTCTGTACCAATATGGGTTCTAAAAAATCCTGCATCGAGCCAAAGCCCATCGGCAAGAAGAATACCCACATTGGCTTCTTGAATCATATTGAACTCACTGCTCCAAGTGGCTTCAGCAATATCGCCATAATGCAGGGTGATGTTACTTCTTACTTTTTCGTGTTCGTAGCTTATGCCAAATTGTGCAACATTCACCCCAAAACTATTATCTCTTGCTCCTACGGTGATGAAAGGTTGTAATTCTGTTTGGCTTAAATCGTTGCTGTAGCCGGCGAAATAGCCATCTGCATAAGAAGATATTTTAATGCTATGAGTTGATTCTTCTTCTTGTGCAGTGGCTGTAAAATATCCAAGGATGCACAATCCTATTGAAATTAGTATTTTTTTCATTTTTGACAATTTTATTTCAATTCATTTTCTACGGTAACTTCAGTGCTCATTTCGTCTAAGGCGATGTTGAGTTTTAACACATTTACAATGTCTTTTGGGCCAAAAATACCCAATAATGCATCTTCATTGTGTTTATTGACGAGATTTGTAAGGTCTTCTTTGGCAATTCCTCTCACTTCAGAAATTCTATTGATTTGAATCATGGCCGCGGTTTTGCTGATGTGCGGATCCAGACCTGAACCGGAAGCAGTAATCAATTCCACAGGGATTTCAGATTTTTCTAAACCTGGATTGTTCTGCAGCAATTTTTCTGTTCGTTGTTGCACTTCTTCAAGCAAATCCGGACTTTGGTTGCCATAGTTGCTTCCTCCTGTTGAAGATGCATCGTAATC
Source organism: Psychroflexus planctonicus (assembly GCF_014640195.1). Lineage (GTDB taxonomy): Bacteria > Bacteroidota > Bacteroidia > Flavobacteriales > Flavobacteriaceae > Psychroflexus > Psychroflexus planctonicus. The sequence continues at coordinate 405,660 of NZ_BMGM01000001.1, read as the reverse complement.
TACAGCAGACGGGCGACTCCAAAAATACTTGTCACTGTAAAACGCTTGGCCTACATTTTCATAACCTATCAAAGTTTCTCCTTTAAAAATAGGTTTTCCTTCTGCGCCTTCCGGCGAAATCAACCCTCCTAAACCTGTCATCGCCAATGGATACAAGGCTCCAAAAACGAGCATGGTGATAAGGGTTATGATGATATATGATTTTAAATTTTTCATTTTCAATTTTTTTAAATAAATAGATTCACTAACAAATCGATGGCTTTTATACCAATAAATGGAACGATAATTCCGCCTAAACCATACAACAACAAGTTTCTGGTGAGTAAAGTGGAAGCTCCAACAGGACGGTATTTTACACCTTTTAAAGCCAACGGAATTAAGAATGGAATGATGATGGCATTAAAAATTACCGCACTTAAAATAGCGCTTTCCGGAGAGCCTAAATTCATAATGTTTAAGGCTTCCATACCTGGAATAGCCACGACAAACAAAGCCGGTACGATGGCAAAATACTTGGCCACATCGTTGGCAATTGAAAAAGTCGTTACATTTCCTCGGGTAATGAGCAATTGTTTTCCAATTTCCACTACTTCAATCAGCTTGGTGGGGTCGCTGTCGAGATCTACCATGTTGGCCGCCTCTTTAGCCGCTTGTGTACCGCTGTTCATGGCCACACCTACGTCGGCTTGGGCAAGTCCGGGCGCATCATTGGTACCGTCTCCCATCATGGCTACAAGTTTACCAAGTTGTTGTTCGTCTTTGATATACTGCATTTTATCTTCCGGTTTGGCTTCAGCTATAAAATCATCTACTCCAGCTTGTTTGGCAATAAATTTTGCAGTTAATGGATTGTCTCCCGTGACCATGACGGTTTTTACACCCATTTTTCTCAATCTTGCAAATCGTTCACTTATGCCCGGTTTTATGATGTCTTCAAGCTGAATCACCCCAAGAATCTTATGATCAATGGCAAGGGCTAAGGGTGTTCCGCCGTTGTTTGAAATGTCATTGACTTTTTCTTCAAGGAAATTTTTATCGCTTTCAGAAGATTGGCTACCCCATTTTTTAATGGCATCCCAAGCGCCTTTTCTAATTTGTTTTCCATCGGCTAAATCAACACCACTCATTCGGTTTTCCGCAGAAAAACTGATGAATTCTGCATCTTTTAAGCTACTGTGGTCTTTATCTATAGTTGCATTGCTTTTCTCTTTTGCCAATTTCACAATGCTTTTTCCTTCGGGAGTTTTGTCGGACAAAGAACTGATTAAACAATATTTAATAAATTCTTCTTTATCATCATTATCAAGTGCGACAAAAGCAGTGGCCTCACGGTTACCGATGGTAATGGTGCCGGTTTTGTCGAGCAATAAGGTGTCTATGTCTCCGGCAGTTTCTACTGCTTTACCTGATTTGGCAATAATATTGGCGCGTAAGGCTCTATCCATACCAGCAATACCAATGGCAGAAAGCAATCCGCCGATGGTGGTAGGTATTAAACACACAAACAACGAAATTAAAGCTGCAATGCTGATGGGGGTGTTCGCTAAACTGGCAAAAGGTTGAAGTGTAACGGTTACGATTAAAAAAATCAAGGTAAAACTTGAAAGCAAAATCGTTAGTGCGACCTCGTTGGGTGTTTTTTGGCGATTTGCCCCTTCTACTAGACCGATCATTTTATCTAAGAAACTGCTTCCTGGATTTGCGGTAACTTCGACTACAATTTTATCTGAAAGCACTTTTGTACCACCAATCACCGAGTCTTTATCGGTTTCAGCTTCTCGAATAACGGGAGCACTTTCACCAGTTATGGCGGCTTCATCTATGGAAGCAAGACCTTCCACAATTTTACCGTCGGCAGGGATAATGTCGCCGGGTTCACAAACGTAAAGGTCACCTTTTTTCAATTCTGAAGACGAAATTTCAGTAAAACGACTGTTGTCTATCGGATTTTTGATGTCCTGTAGTTTTTTGGCGATGGTATCTTTTCTCGTTTTTCGCAAGGTATCGGCTTGTGCTTTACCTCTGGCTTCTGCAATAGCTTCAGCAAAATTGGCAAAAATAACGGTCAGAATTAGTATAAAGCTAATGACCACATTGTAACCAAAGTCTCCCAAAGAGTCATTTTTCATAAATGCGGAAAGAATAGTCACTACAAGCATGATAACCGAACCAATTTCTACGGAAAACATGACCGGGTTCTTGATCATTACTTTTGGGTTGAGCTTAATAACAGACTCTTTTAAAGCCACTGATAGTAGAGCTCCCGAAAATAATTTTTTATTATTTGTATCCATTGTTTTAAATTATAAGGTGAAATATTCAGCTAACGGGCCTAAGGCCAAGGCTGGGAAAAAGGCTAAAGCGGCAATGATTAAAATCACTGAAATTAACACAGCACCAAAAGCCGCACTGTCTAATTTTAATGAACCTACCGTCACAGGAACTTGTTTTTTTACAGCCAATGAACCTACAATAGCCAACGGACCGATGATAGGAAGAAATCTTCCCAATAACATGGTAAGTCCGTTCATAATGTTCCAAAATGGAGTGTTATCTCCAAGTCCTTCAAAACCGGAACCGTTGTTGGCGGCAGCCGATGAATTTTCATATAACATCTCAGAAAAGCCATGAAAAGACGGGTTATTCAACCAACCTATTTCGCTGTTGTTAACCACTATATAGCTTGCCAAACCTGTGCAAACCAGAATCAAAAACGGATGCAGAATGGCTACCAAGGCTGCTATTTTTATTTCTTTAGCTTCGATTTTCTTCCCTAAGAAATCAGGGGTTCGACCAATCATTTGTCCGGCGATAAACACTGCGATAATGACGAACACAAAGAAGTTGATAAAGCCAACGCCAACTCCGCCGTAAATGGCATTGATAAACATATCCAACAGGAATATACCTCCTGAAATTGCTGTATGGCTATCGTGCATTGAGTTAACCGACCCATTGGAAGTGGAAGTAGTAGATACACCCCACATCGATGAAGCCGCAGGGCCAAATCGTACTTCTTTTCCCTCTAAATTGGGTTGGGCATCAGCAATGCCGAGTTGATGAATTGCCGGATTGCCTTGAATTTCCTGATAAGCTGAAATCGCCACAAAACTGACAAACAGCAAACTCATCACACCAAAAAACAGCATCGCAATTCTTCTTCGTTTGATGTAAAATCCAAAAGCAAATACCAAAGCCATGGGTATCAACAAAATGGCAATGTTTTCTAAAATATTGGTGAAATAATTTGGATTTTCAAATGGGTGAGTGGAGTTAGGACCAAAGAAACCTCCACCGTTAGTTCCCAACTGTTTGATAGAAACCATCGGTGCAGCAGGTCCGCCGGCTACCATTTGTGTATCGCCTTCTAAGGTGGTTACTTCTTGTAAGCCATCAAAGTTGCTCACGGTGCCATTGAATGTTAAAGCCAACGACAATATGATAGCTAGTGGTAGTAAAATACGTGTGCAGGTTTTTAAAAACAAATTGAAAAAGTTACCCAAATTGGAAGACTCCTTATTAAGTAAACCTTTGAATAATAATGCACAAACCGCAATTCCTGTGGCAGCACTTACAAATTGTAACCAGCAAAAAACCAATAATTGCGTAAAATAACTCGCACCGGTTTCACCACTATAATGTTGTAAATTGGTGTTGGTGGTAAAACTCACCGCAGTGTTAAATGCTAAAGTAGGGTCCCAATTGCTAAAATCATTCGGATTCCAAAACGGATGATAGCCTTGCAACATTAAAAATGCAATGGCTACTGTAAAAAATACCGCATTCAGACCCAACATAGCCTTCAGGTTTTGTTTCCAATCCATTTCTTTGTTGGGATTGATGCCGGTAAGTTTAAAAACTAACTTTTCAAAAGGATTCATAAAATCTGTCCAGACTTTATCACCCTTAAAAACTTTTACCATGTATTTTCCTAAAGGCCAAGCGAGCAAGGCACTTAAAAGGAAAATCAGGATAATTCCTAAGATTTCTGTGTTCATTGTTTAAAATTTTTCAGGTTTAGTAATGGCGTAAACGAGGTAAGCAAAAACTACAATTGCTATAATTAATAAGACAATCATAAGATTTAGAGTTTATCGAACCATTTGATAGATCGACTGAGCAAACCAAAAACTGCCAAGCCCAATAGCAGCATCCCGATGGATAGTAAAATAGTCATAGTTGTATATTTAATGTTCACAGGGTTTATTCCAAAGCCGATGCCACGGCATGACATGTTTTGATATTAGTTTTTAACTAATTGAATACTAATTAGATATAACTTGTAAAGGGAAATTAGTAGAAATATAGACTACAAAAAACCCTTCGGAAATGGAAGGGTGGTTTTCGGAAATGGAAGGGTTTTTTATGTGGAAACGTTCTCTTTAGACTTGATTTAGTTGTGAGGTTTTTTTACCGCAGAGGCGCAGAGGGCGCAGAGTAAAAATCGTAGAGTCTATTGAACAGTCTATACACTCATCTCAATTTAAACCGTATTCTTTGATTTTGGCGTATAACGTGGTGAGACCGATGTCTAAAATTTTAGCCGATTGGGTTTTATTCTGGTTGGTGTGTGTCAGGATTTTTTGAATGTGTTTTTTTTCGATATCTTTTAGCGACAAGGGCAAGCCTGAATCTTCATTAGCTTCATTTTGAAAATTGAACGGCAGCGTTTCCAGAGTTAAAGTGTCGGTGTCTTCTAAAATGACCGAACGTTCAATCAAATTTTTAAGCTCACGAATATTTCCCCGCCAGTTGTGGTCTTGTAGTGCTTTTTGGTAGGTCTCGCTTAGGCTTTCAATGTTTTTATTGGTTTTTAAGCTTGACGCTTTTAAAAAATACTGAGCCAGATGAATGATATCTTCGGGACGCTCGTTTAAAGAAGGCAATTCTATCTGAAACATAGAAAGCCTGTAGAAAAGATCTTCCCGGAAATTTCCGTTTTCTACTTCTTTTTGAAGGTTTCGGTTGGTGGCAGACAAAATACGCACATCAACTTTATGTTGTTTGGTATCGCCCAATTTGATAAAACTGCCATCTTCTAAAACGCGTAAGATTTTGGCTTGTAAATCCAATTCCATTTCTCCAATTTCATCTAGAAAAATGGTGCCTTTGTGGGCTTCTTCAAATAAACCTATTTTGTCTTTGGTTGCCCCAGTAAACGCACCTTGTTTATGACCAAACAATTCACTTTCTAAAATGTCTTTACCCAAGGCAGCACAGTTGATGACCACCATGTTTTCACTAGCCCGCGGACTTGCATGATGTATGGCATTGGCAAAAATTTCCTTACCTGTTCCGGTTTGGCCTGTGAGTAACACCATGGCATCAGTAGGAGCCACTTTTTTGGCTACATCGATGGCTTTTTGGATGGCTGGTGATTTCCCAATGATTTGTTCAAAACCTTTTTGATTGTTGAGTTTTTTCCGAAGTTTTTGCACTTCAAATTGAAGACTGGCTTTTTCAGCGGCTTTGGCGATGATGGGAATAATTTTGGTTCGGTAATTGTCTTTTTCAAGGTAATCGTATGCACCGTTTTTTATGGCTTTTACCCCGTCTGAAATTTTTCCGTAAGCCGTCAAACAAATCACTTCGGTTTCTGGCGATTGGGTTTTGATTTTTTCGATGAGTTTTATGCCGTTCATTTCTGGCATTTGCACATCGGTAATGACCACGTGAATGCTTTGTTGTGCAAGAAGCTTTAAGGCTTGTTTACCGTCTTTCGCCGTAAATGTGCTGTAGTCTTCAAGTTCCAGAATTCTCGCCAAAAGATTTCGCAATTCCGGCTCGTCATCGACAATAAGAATGTGGGTGTTTTTCTTGTTCACAGGGTAGGACTAAAATGTAAAACAATTTATTTTGGTAAAGATAGAAATAAAGTGAATTTCAAACTTAAACTTTTGGAAAGTTTAAAACCATTAATTTGAAAAAGAAAAAACTACATAATATGTAATTTTTTGACGTTTAAAGCATCAATTTTAGCTCAATTGTGTTATTGTTTTAGGAACGAAGATCAATTAAATTATTATTTCTCTCTAGCATGATGAAAATCAGTCTATTTTATTAAAAGTTTTCATAAAAAAAGCTTTTCATTTTGCTTCAAAAAAAACTACTTTCGCACAAGCAAAAAATTTCCTACAAATGCATTCACAACATACAATAAAATCGGCTTTAATTTCGGTTTTTCACAAAGATGGTTTAGCGCCTATTGTAAAGGCTTTAGCCAAAGAAGGAGTTCAATTGTTTTCTACAGGTGGCACCCAAAAATTCATAGAAGAACAAGGTGTAAAAGTTACTCCTGTAGAAGAAATTACTTCCTATCCATCCATTTTAGGTGGAAGGGTAAAAACCTTGCATCCTAAAGTTTTCGGTGGTATTTTAAACCGACAAGAAAATGATTCAGACCAAAAAGAGTTAGGTGAGTTTGACATTCCGCAAATTGATTTAGTGATTGTAGATTTATATCCTTTTGAAGATACCGTAGCTTCAGGAGCAGGCGAGCAAGATATTATTGAAAAAATTGATATCGGTGGCATTTCTTTGATTCGAGCAGCAGCCAAAAATTTTAAAGATGTACTGTGTGTTTCATCAAGAAACGAGTATCCCGAGTTATTGAAATTAATTGAAAGTCAGTCGGCTTCAACAAGTCTAGAGCAACGTAAGGAGTTTGCCAAAAAAGCATTTCAAGTTTCTTCGCATTACGATACGGCGATTTTTAATTACTTCTGCGACACTACTTCAACTGAAGATGAAAATGTTTTCAAAATGAGTTTTGAAGAAGGAAAAACACTTCGCTATGGCGAAAACCCACATCAACAAGGAAGTTTCTTTGGTAAATTTGATGAGGTTTTTGATCAATTACACGGCAAAGAACTTTCTTACAACAATTTGTTAGATGTTGATGCGGCAGTACAATTGATGCATGAATTTAAAGGTGATGCGCCCACATTTGCTATTTTAAAGCACAACAATGCATGTGGCTTAGCCCAGCGAGACAACATTCTACAAGCTTACAACGATGCTTTAGCGGGCGATCCAGTTTCAGCTTTTGGTGGAATTTTAATTGCCAATACCGAAATTGATGCGGCTACTGCTGAAGAAATTCATAAATTATTTTGTGAAGTAGTGATTGCTCCAAGTTTTTCTGATGAAGCCATTGAAATCCTAAAAGGAAAGAAAAACAGAATCTTACTCGTGTTGAAGAATTTTACACCTTCAGATAAAATTGTGCGTACGTGCTTAAACGGTGTTTTAGTACAAGGAAGAGATGCCATTACAGACGATAAAGAAATGTTGAATACGGCCACTAAAAGAGAAGCTTCAGATAGCGAAGTTAATGATTTACTGTTTGCTTCAAAAATCTGTAAGCATACCAAATCCAATACCATTGTGTTGGCTAAAAACAATCAGTTGCTAGCCAGTGGAACTGGACAAACTTCGCGTGTAGATGCATTAAATCAAGCCATTGCTAAAGCAAAAGCTTTTGGTTTCGATTTACATGAAGCCGTTATGGCAAGCGATGCTTTTTTTCCATTTCCAGACTGTGTAGAAATTGCGCATGATGCGGGAATTATGAGTGTGATTCAGCCAGGCGGATCGATTAAAGATCAATTGAGTATTGATTTTTGCGACCAAAAAAATATGGCTATGTTAATGACAGGAACAAGACATTTTAAACATTAATTTACTATTTTTATCAATTGATAGAAATAATACCCTTTTTACCACCTTTACATTATGGGATTTTTTGATTTTTTAACTGAAGAAATTGCTATTGACTTAGGTACAGCAAATACCTTGATTATTCATAACGACAAAGTTGTGGTGGATAGTCCGTCTATTGTAGCAAAAGATCGTATCTCCGGAAAAATTATTGCGGCTGGAAAAGAAGCTGCGATGATGCAAGGAAAAACCCATGAAAACATTAAAACCATAAGGCCGTTAAAAGATGGAGTAATTGCCGATTTTGAAGCGAGTGAACAAATGATTAGTATGTTTATTCGTGAAATTCCAGCGCTAAAAAAACGCATGTTTACGCCTTCCTTGCGTATGGTAATTTGTATACCAAGTGGTATTACTGAAGTAGAAATGCGTGCTGTTAAAGATTCGGCTGAACGCGTAAATGGTAAAGAAGTATATTTAATACACGAACCTATGGCTGCGGCTATTGGTATTGGTGTAGATATTATGCAACCCAAAGGAAACATGATTGTAGATATTGGTGGTGGTACTACCGAAATTGCCGTTATTGCTTTAGGTGGAATTGTGTGTGATAAGTCGGTTAAAATTGCGGGTGATGTATTTACCAACGATATTATTTATTACATGCGTACACAGCATAATTTATTTGTTGGAGAACGTACAGCAGAGAAGATTAAAATTCAACTGGGAGCAGCAACTGAAGAGTTAGAAACCATTCCAGACGATATGAATGTGCAAGGGAGAGACTTACTAACAGGGAAACCAAAGCAAGTAGAAATTTCTTCTCGTGAAATTGCCAAAGCTTTAGATAAATCTATTTTACGTATTGAAGATGCGGTTATGGAAACCCTTTCGCAAACTCCGCCAGAATTAGCTGCGGATATTTATAATACAGGAATTTACTTAGCAGGTGGTGGCTCGATGTTACGCGGTTTAGATAAACGTCTTTCTCAAAAAACAGATTTACCTGTTTATATTGCAGAAGATCCTTTACGTGCTATTGTTCGTGGTACAGGAATTACCTTAAAAGATCTTGAGCGATACAAAACTGTGCTCATTAAATAAAGTAACTTTTTAATGTATGCAACAAATTTTCAACTTTATTGTAAGGTTTAAAACCGGGTTGACGTTTTTGCTACTCATGTTTGTTGCCCTATTTTTAACTGTAGAAGCACATTCTTACCATACTTCAAAATGGGTTTCTTCTACTAATTTTATCAGTGCTTCTATTTTTGAATTTAAATCAGGAATAACAGATTATATTGGTTTATATTCTGAAAATGAAAAACTTACATTAGAAAATACCAGACTTAGAAATAAATTACTCAACTTAGAAGAGAATGCCATTTTTGATCAAGACTCTTTAATATTGAAAGACTCTACTTTTATTAGTTTTCCAGTAAAACTGATTTCAAATTCATATCTAAAAACCGACAATTATCTGTTGCTGAACAAAGGAGAGAAAGATGGTATGTATGAAAATATGGGTATAATTTCTAGTCAAGGAATAGTTGGTATTGTTGAAGAAACCACAGCTAATTATGCGCGTGTGATTTCAATATTAAATTCTAATATTTCAATAAATGCAAAATTGAAAAAATCCAATCACTTTGGTTCGTTAACTTGGAATGCTAAACAACCCAATTTTGTAGAATTAGTCGATGTTCCTAGGTCTGCGGTAATCAAAGTAGGCGATAGTGTAGTTACGGGTGGTAATTCTTTAATATTTCCAGAAAACCTTCCAATAGGTGAGATTTCAGACTTTCAATTAAACGAAAATCAAGGTTATTACGATATAAGCATAAAGCTGTTTAATGACATGACAAGTTTAAAAAACCTATATGCAATTCAATTTAACCGTCGCGAAGAAGCAAGCTTTCTTTTAGAAAACAAACAAGCAGATGAGTAATTACGGTTTACATATTTTACGCTTTGTTATTTTATTGCTTTTGCAAGTTTTAATTTTGAACAATATTAAGCTGTACGGTTTTGTAAACCCTTACATTTATCCGCTTTTCATTATTTTATTGCCTTTAAATCTGAATCAAATTCAGGCATTGTTTTTAGCTTTTACAATGGGTTTAAGCTTAGATTTTTTTGAAAATACAGGTGGAATTCACGCCGCAAGTTGTTTAGTGATTGCGTATATCAGGCCTTTAGTTTTACGCTTTTCTTTTGGAATAAATTACGATTACCAAACTTTAAAATTTTATAATGAAGGCTTTAAACAGCGCTTCAACTATTTGGCAATTATGATTTTTGCGCATCACTTAGTCATGTTTTCCTTAGAAGCTTTTTCTTTTCAGCATGCTATGCTAGTGCTAAAAAACACTTTGTATTCTGGATTGTTTTCATTATTCTTAATGTTGTTGATTATTCAATTAATTCGAAAAGAAAAATGAGAAAAGCACTCCCAATTATATTAATAAGTCTTGTTGCATTTATTTTCATTGGAAGATTAGCTTATTTACAATTAGTAGACGATTCGTACAAAGAAGCCGCTATAGACTTTTCAACTAAAAAAGTGTATGATTATCCACAACGCGGTTATGTATTTGATAGAAAGGGAAAACTACTTGTAGCTAACCAACCAGCCTATGATGTAATGGCTGTGCCATTAGATGTGCAAGCTTTTGATACTTTAGCATTTGCAAAAGTCCTAAACATTACACCAGAACGTTTGAAGCAACAACTTGAGCGTGCCTGGGTTTATTCGCCTAGGTTGCCTTCAATTATTACACCACAGCTTACCAAGAAGGAATATGCTTACCTGCAAGAACAGCTTCATAAATACGATGGATTTTATATTCAAAAACGACAGTTGAGAGATTATCAAACCGAACACGGCGCCAATTTCTTGGGTTATATTGCAGAAGTAAATCAACGGGATTTAGACCAAAAACCCTATTACCAATCTGGAGATTTAATTGGCAGGCAAGGTGTAGAAAGTCAATATGAAGAATTACTTCGTGGTATTCGAGGGGTGAAGTATTATCAACGAGATAATTTTAATCGAAACATTGGTAGTTATGAAAACGGTTCATTTGATACTATTTCAGAAAAAGGAAAAGATTTAACTTTAACCATAGACATTGATTTACAGGCTTATGGCGAAAAATTGATGAAAAACAAGCGTGGTGGTATTGTTGCAATACAACCTAGTTCTGGCGAGATTTTATCACTGGTTACGGCACCCAATTACGATCCAGATGAGTTGGTAGGTAGAAAGCGTTCTAGAAATTATACGCGAATGTGGTACGATAGTATTTCAAAACCATTATACGATCGAGGTTTGCAAGCCATGTACCCGCCAGGTTCACCATTTAAAGTGTTTACAGGTTTAGCAGCGCTGCAAGAAGAAGTTGTTGGGTTAAACGAAAAATTTTCTTGCTATGGAGGTTATTCTTATGGTCGAAGCGCTAGAATGGGCTGTCATGCTCACTCAAGTCCTGTTGAAATGATATCTGGTATTGCGTATTCTTGCAATTCTTATTTTGCCCAGGTTTATAGAAGAACAATAGAAAAATACGAAACCCCACAGTTGGGTATTGAAACTTGGAGTAAACACATGAAAAGTTTTGGTCTAGGCGGTTTTTTAGGTTATGATTTGCCTGTTGGAAGAAGAGGAAGAATTCCAGACTCTACTTATTACAATCGTGCATACCCAACTAATAAATGGTATGCTACCGCAACATTATCTAATGCCATAGGTCAAGGAGAAGTTGAAACTACGCCTATTCAATTAGCCAATGCAATTTCTGCTGTAGCTAATCGAGGCTGGTTCTACCGTCCGCATATTTTAAAAGAAATGAATGGCAATCCTATAAAAGATTCGGTCTATACGGTAAAGAACAAAACGACCATCAATGAAAAATATTTTGAGCCTATTATAGAAGGAATGCATGATGTTTATAAATATGGAACAGCTCGATTTTTAAATGTAGAAGGAATTGAAATTTGTGGTAAAACGGGAACAGCTGAGAATTTTATTAGAATAGATGGAGAACGCATGCAGTTAACAGACCATTCTATTTTTGTTGCTTTTGCTCCTAAAGAAAATCCTGAAATTGCCATAGCTGTTTTTGTTGAAAATGGCGGTTATGGCGCTAGATATGCTGGAAGAATAGCCAGTTTAATGGTGGAAAAATACCTTAAAGGAAACATCACTAGAACTGATTTAGAACAATGGATTTTGTCTAATAGCTTAGAAGAAGAATATGCAAAACCATACAGCGGAGAACCCTTTAAAATAAACCAATAAATTGAAAACTTTTATAAAACTTGATTGGCTGAGTGTTTTAATTGTCTTGCTGTTGGTTGCTATGGGTTGGGCAACAATCTATTCTACTACCTTAGCAGAAGTAAATGCTAACATTTTTGACATTTCAAAATTGTATGGTAAACAATTACTATGGATAGGCTTAGGTGTTTTCTTAGTAGTGCTTGTTTTATCAGTAGAAGCTAAATTTTATCAAGGTTTTGCAAGCATTATCTATATTGTAGCTTTATTGGCTTTATTGGGTTTGCCTTTTTTTGGAAAAACAATAGCAGGCCAAACAGCTTGGTACTCTTTTGGTAGCTTTAGTATTCAACCTGCAGAATTTGTAAAAGTTGCTGCCGCCTTGGCCATTGCTAAATACCTAACAGGAATAAATGTCAGCTTAAAAAATTTTAAAAACCAATTTCAAGTATTGTTATTAATGCTTTTGCCCATGGCATTAATTATGTTACAACCTGATGCAGGTAGTGCATTAATTTACCTTGCATTTATTTTTCCTTTGTATAGAGAAGGCTTACCAAGTTTTTATTTAATTGTAGGAACACTAGCAGTTACTATTTTTTTAACATCAATTAAATTTGGCGCTGTTTACGTTAGTGGAATTATTTTAGCAATTCTATTTTTATTACTTTACATCAAGCGAAAACAAAAACCCAACTATTTTCTTTTTATTGCAATAGCAGCTTTGTGTATTGGTTTTTCATTTTCTGCCAACTTGATGTTTGATAAACTTTTACAACCACATCACAAAGATCGGTTTGAAATAATCTTGGGAATGAAGTCTGACCCGTCTGGAGCTGAGTACAACACTTATCATAGTAAAGTGGCAATTGGCAGTGGTGGGTTTTCTGGAAAAGGATGGCTACAAGGAACGCAAACCACAGGACGCTATGTGCCAGAACAACATACCGATTATATTTTTAGTGCCGTCGGAGAAGAATGGGGCTTTTTAGGAAGCAGCATCGTAATTTTATTGTTCTGTAGTTTAATGCTTAGACTTTGGTTTTTAGCAGAACGCCAAAAATCTAATTTTAGTAGAATTTATGGTTATAGTGTTGTTGGCATATTGTTCTTCCACTTTTTTGTAAATATAGGAATGGTATTAGGCGTTTTTCCAACGGTTGGAATACCGCTTCCCTTTTTTAGTTACGGTGGTTCAGGTTTATGGGGAATGCTTATTCTTATTTTTATATTTTTAAAGTTTGATGCAAAACGAATGGATTAAACAATGCAGACCAACTTCTCTGAACTCCAAGTTTTAACCCAGCAAAAATCTGTAAAATGGATTTTTAGAATTGCTTTTTTTGTTCATCTATCCGGTATTGTAATTGGTTTGGCGATAGATAAAAGCATGTTTGAAACTTTTATAGTTATATGTATTGTCACTTTATTGCTATATATTTTATTTCGAAAATTAGGAATGAAAACCAAAGTAGATTCAACAGAATTGAAGGTTAATCACCCTTTTGTTGGAAGTTTTACAATTCCTATGAGTGAAATTGCTTCAACTGAAAAAGTCAGTTTAAACTTTCCAGACAATCGAAGAATTTATCACAAAAAATTCGGGACTTTATACCGAATGTATGGCAGTGAAGGTGTTTTCATTAAAATACAAGACAGCAAACCTTTCTTCATCGGAAGTCAAAAAGCAGACGAATTACAAAAAGTAATTCAACATAAACTAAAGAAGCATAATGTAAATGAAGCAGATTAAATTGCTATTCTGTATCTTTGAAACAATCTGCTTTTTAATGAATTTATGGAATACCTATATATAAAATCACTTCACTTAATTTTTGTAATTACTTGGTTTGCCGGCTTGTTTTACTTGCCAAGATTATTTATTTACCATATTGAAGCTACACAAAGACCACAAAATGAAGCTGATGTTTTAACCAAGCAGTTTAAATTGATGAGTAGAAGGTTATGGAATATTATAACTTGGCCGTCTGCGGTTTTAGCTACTTTATTTGCAGTTTGGTTACTTATTTTACAACCAGGTTGGTTGCAAAGTCCTTGGATGCATATTAAACTTACTTTTGTTGTGTTGTTGTTTGCATACCATATCAAGACCCATTTTATTTTTAAACAATTTCAGCAAGACATTATAAAATGGACATCTAACCAAATGCGTTTATGGAATGAAGGCGCGACTATAATTCTGTTTGCAGTAGTGTTTTTGGTTATCACCAAAACTACTACTAATTGGCTTTTTGGTTTAGGCGGATTAATTGGTTTAGCTTTATTACTAATGCTAGGTATTAAGTTGTACAAAAATTACAGAACCAAAAAAGGGGAACAATAAACTGTGTAGATGAAAACTTCTTTACGTATACGAATTTTTTTATCCATGCTTTTTTTGGTATTAGCAGCTTCTATTTTAATAGCAGGAGTTACTATTTATCAGTATAGCGAAGAAGCAAAAGCATTGCATATTGATAAATTAGAACGTAAAGAAAAAGCCATAAAGTCGAACATTCAATTTATTTTTAGGAAAACCTATTATCCTGTAGATACCGAAAGTTTAAATCTGATTTTTAAGGAACGCATATACGAAATTCAAGAAATACATAATGAAGAAATTGATATTTACGATTTAAAAGGCAACTTGATAAAATCTTCTTATGCATCAAACTTTCAACAAGATACATTAAAGCTTCAAATTAAACCAGAAATTTTATCAGATTTAGAAGAGTCATCAGACCGTAGAGTAGTAGTAGACTTTAAAGTAGATGGACAACGGCATCAATCACTTTACACCTATATTACAGATGCTTATTTTAAGCCCATTGGAATTTTAAATATACCTTATATTGAAGATGATGGCTTTTTAGATGCCAATTTAAAAGAGTTTTTTAAACTTTTACTACAAGTGTATTTATTGATGTTTTTAGCTGCCATTGCAATTGCTTACTTACTTTCTAATTACATTACAAAATCGCTTAAATTGGTTGGTCAGCGAATTACCCAAACCAAATTTAATCAGCGAAACGAAAAAATTGGCACTGAAAAATTAAGCGTTGAATTGAAACCCATCATCAATGCTTACAATAAAGTAATAGATGAGTTAGAAGAAAGCGCCGTAAAATTAGCAAAATCTGAACGCGAACAAGCTTGGAGACAAATGGCTAGACAAGTAGCACACGAAATTAAAAATCCGCTAACACCAATGCGTTTAAGTGTTCAAGACTTTCAACGAAGGTTTGATCCCGCAGATGCCGAAGCGGTTTCTAAATTGCAGGAGTTTACCCAAAAAATTATCCAACAAATAGATTTACTAAGTTCAATAGCTTCCGCATTTTCTAGTTTTGCTAGTATGCCAGCACAACAAAATAAATTAATAGATGTTTCTGAAACCATTAAACTGGCAACGGGTATTTTTAGTGAAGAAAACATTCGGGTTTCAATTCCAAAAGAGAAAATTTACATTAATTTTGACAAAACCCAGTTAATCCGCGTAGTTACCAACTTGTTGAAAAATGCAATACAAGCTACATCAGAAAAAGATGAACCAAAGATTGTTGTACAACTAAGTCAGGATCAAGATTTTGTTTTCTTAAGTATTTCAGACAACGGAATTGGAATACAAGAAGAAAACCAAGAGAAAATATTTGAACCAAAATTTACCACCAAAACCAGCGGAATGGGTTTGGGTTTAGGAATGGTAAAAAACATAGTTGAAAATTATAAAGGAAGCATAAGTCTTCATTCAAAACCAAATAAAGGAACCACATTTACAATTCAAATCCCAAAAAAATAGAACAATGAATTTTGAGAACATCATTTTACAAGTAGAAGAAAAAGTAGCCAAGTTAGTAATAAACAGACCTAAAAAACTCAATGCATTAAATAGAGCAACTTTAGAAGAAATTCACAATGCTTTACAAGCGTGTAAAATTAATGAAGATGTAAAAGTTGTAGTTATAACTGGTGCAGGAGAGAAAGCTTTTGTTGCGGGAGCAGATATTGCAGAATTTGCTAATTATAGTGTAGGAGAAGGAAAAGATTTAGCCGCAAAAGGTCAAGAATTGGTTTTTGATTTCATCGCCAATTTTCCAAAACCAGTTATTGCAGCTGTAAATGGATTTGCCTTAGGCGGAGGTTTAGAATTGGCTATGGCAGCCCACTTTAGAGTAGCTAGTACCAACGCAAAATTAGGTTTGCCAGAAACGTCCTTAGGTGTGATTCCTGGTTATGGCGGAACTCAACGTTTACCACAATTGGTTGGCAAAGGAAGAGCGATGGAAATGATTATGACAGCTAAAATGATTTCTGCCGAAGAAGCTATAAATTACGGATTGGTTAACCATGTTTGTGAGTTAGAAGAACTCGAAGGGAAAGTAAATGGTATTGTTCAAAAAATTCTAAATAATTCATTACAAGCTATTGAATCTGCTATAAAAGCAGTAAACGATGCTTATGTAGACGGAGTAAACGGTTTTGAATCTGAAATAGATGCTTTTGGAAAAGCATTTGGGACTTCCGATTTTAAAGAAGGAACAACGGCATTTTTAAACAAGCAAAAACCAGATTTTAAGTAAGCTAATTCATATACATTAAAAATTAGTATTGGGGTTTTGGCTACTTAACTAAAGCCATGCTTGCAATACTAATTTTTACATTAGGAAGTTTAAGAAGCTCAGAACAACAAGCTTCCATGGTTGCACCTGTAGTAATAATATCGTCTACTAATAATATTTTTTTTTGACTTACGTCTTCGTAATTATCTGTCAGGTAAAAATCACTTTTGGTAACTTTACTTCGTGCTATTCTATTTTTAAAAACCTGTGTTCTGCTTTTATGGCTTCTCAGTAATAAATCTTTAACGCATCTAGCATTGATGTGTTTTGCAAAAGCATCTGCGTATAAATCAACTTGATTGTAGCCGCGTTCGCTTAATCTCTTTTTATGAATTGGAACTGGAATAACCCAATCAAATTGATTTTTCCAACCGTTTTCGACTAATAATTCTGCATGCCAATTCCCCAAAACCTCGCCTACTTTTTGGTTGCCACGGTATTTTAAATCATGAAGTAAATTTTGAACAATTCCTCCTTTTTCATAATATAGCAATGCTGAAGCATTTTCAAGCGGAATTCTTCCGTAAAATACTTTTTTAGTTTCGTTTTCTTTTATTGAATAGTCTTGTGTGGTTGGTAAATCAATTCTGCAATTGGTGCAAAAACAGATTTCATTTTTTTGAAGCGCTTGATCACAACTAGCACATATTTTAGGAAAAAGTAGGTCTACAAAGTCTAAAATCATTTTATCGGTGTTGTTTATGTAGAACTTAAACTATTAATAAATAACTAATAAATTCATTTTGTTACGTAATTGTAAATTATTCATTACATGTTAGTTAAAATTAATATATTTTTTGTAGTTTAAAAAATATTTCACACTTTTACATCAAAATCCCACAGCAAGATTTAAATAGTGTTATTAACTAACTGAACATATTTTGAGAAAGATTAAGCTTTTCGTGCTGCGGGTATTTAGGAAATTATCCCAAAATTATGTACCCAGATCAGTAATATTACTTATTGATGCTTTTATTGTTTTTCTAGCATTACAACTTACTTTTTTTTTAATAGACACGGTACAGCCTTCAATAGATTCTCTAGTTCATTTTTTCGATTTTTCAAAAGAACTATTTATCCTTTTTGGTATACAGTTGGTTTACTTTTTTGTATTCAATTCTTACGCTGGAATTGTAAGGTATACCGGTTTTAAAGATGCTTTTAGGCAGCTTCAAACTACATTGTTTACTGTTGTTACAGCGTTAATTATAAACCAAATACTTTTTCAATTTAATGGTGTTAAATTAATTGTAGATGCTGGTGTAATTATATATGGTTTTATCGCATTTTCATCTTTATATTTTTTTAGAATTGTAGTAAAAAGAGCTTATCAGCTTATTCAATCTTCAAAAAGTACTTCCAATGCGTATATTTTAGGAACAGAACTTACCGATGTGGCTATTGCCGAAAGTATTATTTCGGACACACAAAAAAAGTTTGAAATTGTAGGTTTCATTTCAGAAAATAACAAACCCAAGAAAACTAAAATCTTCACTTTGCCTATTTACAGTTTAGAGCAGCTTTCGTATAATGTTAAAAAGGGTTCTTGTGTTATTGTTTCTGCAGAAAAACTCCAAAAATTAACCAACACAAATTCTAAGTTAATCAACCAACTATTAGAATTGAATCTGAAAGTTTACAAGCTTCCTGAGTTGCAAAATTGGGATGATAAATCTATTTCCTCTGGAATAAAGAAAGTGAATTTAGAAGACTTATTGCAACGAAGCCCTATTAAACTAAGCAAAGGAAAGCTGAGAAGTTTATATGAATCTAGAGTTGTTTTAGTAACAGGAGCAGGAGGTTCTATAGGTAGCGATATTGTAAGGCAATTAATTCCTTTTGAACCAAAGAAAATTATTTTGCTAGATCAGGCAGAAACTCCTCTGCATCACATGAGTGTGTTTTTAGACAAAGAACATCCTGAAATTAATTACGAAAAAGTTATTGCAGATGTAACCAATGTTCATCGCCTGCAATATGTGTTTGAAAATTATGCTCCTGAAGTTGTATTTCATGGAGCTGCCTACAAACACGTACCCATGATGGAAGCCAATCCAATTGAAGCTTTAATGGTGAATTATCTAGGGACAAAAAATTTAGTTGATTTATCTCAAAAGCATAAAGTAAAACGCTTTGTGTTTGTTTCTACAGATAAAGCCGTAAATCCAACAAACATTATGGGTGCCTCTAAACGCAGCGCAGAAATATACGTGCAATCTGCAAGTAGAAACCGTTTAAATACTACGGCTTTTATAACCACTCGTTTTGGAAACGTACTGGGTTCTAACGGCTCTGTGATTCCTCATTTTAAAAGACAAATTGAAAGCGGTGGACCTGTTACTGTTACACATCCTGAAATTACTCGCTTTTTTATGACCATAGACGAAGCCTGTCAATTGGTTTTAGAAGCTGGTGCTATGGGAAAAGGTGGAGAAATATTTGTGTTTGATATGGGTAAACCTATAAAAATTGTTGACTTAGCTAAACAAATGATTCGTTTATCTGGCTATGTTCCAAATGAAGATATTGATATTGTTTTTAGCGGTTTACGCCCAGGCGAAAAACTCTATGAAGAATTGTTAGCAGATAAAGAAAATACACAACCTACACATCACCAAAAAATACTTATTGCAAAATCTTCTTTTGAATTTGATACAGAAAATTATCAATTAATTGAAGACCTAACCGAAGGCATTAAAGCATGTCAAACCCAAAAAGCTATCAAAATTTTAAAGGCAATTGTTCCCGAGTATAAACCTGCATCTATAAGTGTAACTTCTAAAGTAGTGGGCTAATAACCTGACTTCGATTATATTTACAAAGTCAAAATCAATAAGTGTATTTAGTTACAAGGTAATTTTTTGATCGATAGCAATAGCTATCACGATAAAAATTAACGCAGTAAATGGATGTTCTTATTGAACGAAATATAATATTCAGTTTTAAACAGCAATCTACTTTACTTTTTTACTCCGCAATATCCTGATATTACGTCATAAAAAAGGCTCGTATCTTACTATTTAAAACAGTTTTGACAAACTGAGAATAACCAAAACCAGGCTAAAAGATTGGAAAAACACCCAATTCTTTTATCTTAGTAGCTACTTTATAATTAACGTAAGTTAGTATATCTTCATCTTCTTCTGTAAATGCATTCAGCGTGTTCGAGTCTATGTCTATTTGGCCAATGTTTTCCTTCTCATAAAACAAAGGAATTACTATTTCAGATTTCACATTAATGTTACACGAAATGTAATTGTCTTGCGCATTTACATCATCAACTACAAAATTTTGATTGCTTTCTGCAACCTGACCGCAAATTCCTTTCCCAAATGGAATAATTTCATGGTCTGTGGGTAAACCCGCAAATGCTTTTAATTTCAGTTCTCTTTTGTTTCCATTTTTAAAATAGAAGCCAACCCAATCGTAATGCTTCACTTCACTTTTTAATACTTCACAAATCCTGAAAAGCAACGTGTCAAAGTTGTCTGTAGTAGCACAAATCTCATCTATTATCGGTTTCAAATTTTCCAATTTCATTTTTTTTGCAAAAGTATTCATATTTCAATCCAAGTACTTTTTTTAAATGCCTATTTTTGTTAAACCTATTTTAAATTTAAACAATTGAATTTTACATTCATTCAAAAAAATAAAGCGGTTGTAAAGTTTCTTCTTATTTTTTTTGGAAGCTACCTAATTCTTGCAGCAGGATATAAATTGTATCTTCATTTAGGAAGTTCAGAAACTTATTTTCCAGATTACATAACGCATTTAGTTGCAGTGCAAACCGAAAGTGTTTTGCAAGCATTGGGCTACGAAACGTTTAGCATGGCTTATGAAAAAAATGCATCGGTGCGAATTGGCATCAAAGACCAGTTTGTTGTTCAAGTAATCGAAGGTTGTAATGCAGTAAGTGTTATTATTTTATTTCTGTCTTTTATCTTAGCATTTTTCTCCGGATGGAAAAAAACACTTTTGTTTATTTTTGGAGGTTCCGTTTTAATTTACACTTTAAATGTTTTACGGATTGCATTAATTACCATAGGCATTTATCATTATCCTCAATATACCGATTTATTGCATGAAATCTTGTTTCCATTATTTATCTATGGTGTAGTATTTCTTTTGTGGATTATTTGGGTAAATCGCTACCAAAAACCAAAAACTTTAAAAGATGAATAAAGCATTAAAAATAGGCTTAATTTTCTTTTCTTTTGTTTTATTGGCACTTGTAAGAATGTTTCAAACAGAACTTTTTACAGATCCTTTTATCGATTTTTACAAAGGGAATTATCTGCAAAAAACGCCACCAAATATTGACGAATTAAACTTATACATCAATACTGCTTTTCGATATTTTCTAAATACAATAATCAGTCTTTTTGCTATTTGGATTGCCTTTCCTAAAAAATCTGTATTAAAGTTTTCGTTGGTTTTTTATGGGGTAGCTTTTATAGTGTTAATGCTCACAAAAATAATTTTAATTCACCAACTTACACCAGAATTATACAGCACTTTATTTTATGTGCGGCGCTTTTTAATACAGCCTTTGTTTGTGATAATTTTGTTACCCGCTTTTTATTATCAGCACAAAGTACAAAAAGACAAAGCATAAAAAAACTTGGTAATTTCTCACCAAGCTTTTATTGTAAAAAAGTTAGAATTATCGACTAACTTCTATAATTTCAAAAGTAATTTTTCCGTTAGGAACAGTAATTTCAGCAGTTTCGCCAGCTTTTTTGCCTAAAAGCCCTTTTCCAATAGGAGAATCAACAGAAATTTTTCCTGTTTTTAAGTCTGCTTCACTTTGAGCTACTAATTTGTATGTAACCGTTTGTTGGTTGGCTGTATTCTTCAATTTCACGTTTGAGTGAATCAATACTTTTGAAGTATCTAATTGCGACTCATCTATCACTCTTGCATTGGCAACCACTTCTTCTAGTTTTGAAATGCGCATTTCCAACATTCCTTGCGCTTCTTTAGCTGCATCGTATTCTGCATTCTCACTCAAATCTCCTTTGTCTCTTGCTTCAGCAATGGCTTGTGAAGCTTTTGGACGCTCTACATCGCGTAGCTGATCTAGCTCAGCTCTCAATTTTTTCAGTCCTTCTTCAGTATAATAAGATACTTTACTCATAACTCCTTCGTTTAAACATATAAAAATAAAGAATCCCGCTCTGGCAGGATTCCAAGTACAAATGTACTAATTTTGTTTTTATTATCAATTTAGTTTAAATTCAATTCAATATGAAAAAAATATGGACACTTTTATTAATAAGTACTCTATTTTTAGGATGTGAAGATGACGATATGCGAAGAGAGAATCCATATTTATTAAATTTGAGAATTGATGTAACAATAAACACCAATTTACCTCAATATAATTCTCTAAACTTTCCAGGAAATGCAGTTTATTACCCTGGAGTTGGCAACGATGGAATAATTATAGTAAACACAGGTCCAGGAATTGTAGCATGGGATGCATCAGATCCTAACGAAGTTCCCAGAGACTGTACTCGCTTACAAATACAAGGTTTATCTGCTGAAACCACTTGCGAGCCACCAAATGCCTACAGCTTAGTAGATGGACAACCCTTAGAGTCTGGAGAACTTCAATTTGGACTCTTTAATTATAGAGTAGAAGAGAACGGAAATGTTATTCGCGTTTTCAATTAAATTGAGTTCTATTTTGTATTTTTTTTGATTGTGCAGCTAAACATTCACTTTAATTTTTAATCTAAGGAAGATATTTACATTGTAACTAAAATAAAATTTTCAAATTTACGATGCCGAACCTGTCTGACTGAACAGGCAAGCTGAAATTAATCAATAAGGCGGTCTTCTAAGTTTGCTACTGAAAAATGCAAAGAAACCTTTTTACCTCTAGCTAGTTTTGAATGATGATAAGCAAAAAGAATTTGCTGCTTAAATTGAAGCGAAATTAAGTATCGATCTGCCATAAAATAAGATTGTTTCACTTCTGCTTCCCACTGCTTATTTGAAAGGTTTAGTTCAATTTCATGCGGGTAAACCACATAATTTTGAGCTGAATTCCCACCTAAAAATTCTCCAGAAATAAGATTCACTTCTTCAAATAAAGAAGCCACTTTATAAGATTTAGGTTGCAGGTAAAGCTCTTCTGGGGTTCTAAAATCTAGCATTTTGCCTTTTTCTAATACCAAGGTTTTATCTGAAAAGGAAAGCATGTCTTTTACATCATGGGTGGCAAATAAACAGGTTATTTTTTCTTTTTTTAAATATGAAAACAACTCTCTTCTCAACTGATTTTTCTTGTATTGATCTATATGGCTAAAAGGTTCGTCTAGTAAAACTAAGTTTGGTTTTTTAGCTAAAGCTTGTGCTAGTGCAACGCGCTGTTTTTGTCCGCCGCTTAAATATTTTACTTTAGTTGTAGCCAATTCTAGTAAGTCTACGGTTTTTAATAAATCCTGAGAAATAACTTCATTTTCTTCAGGGTTCATTCGGGAAAGGTGTTTTTTTAGGTTTTCTTCAACGCTAGTAAACGGCATTAAATCGAATTCTTGTGTGAGTAATTTTACATCGTCAAGACCCGGAATTAAATTATAAGCAGGGCCGAGTACTTTTTTTTCGTTCCAAAAAATCTCCCCTTCATCTAGGTCTAAATTTCCAAAAATAAGATGTAATAAAGTACTTTTCCCACAACCACTTTCGCCAATAACCGCAACATGTTCACCTTTTTTTACTTCAAAATTGATGTTTTGTAGCGTTGGTTTTTCTTTGGTATAAGCAAAATGTAAGTGGTTTACTTTTAGCATAGTGGTTAGAGCAATTGTACAGCATCTTTTGCAAAGTAACTAGCAATTAAACTGGCACCTGCGCGTTTTATGGCCAATAATTGCTCTAGCATTACCGCATCATGGTCCAGCCAGCCTTTTTCTGAAGCGGCTTTAATCATGGCATATTCGCCACTAACTTGGTAAACGGCGATGGGAAGTTGTACTTGGTTGGCCAAATCTCGAACAATATCTAAGTAACATAAACCGGGTTTAACCATTACAATATCTGCACCTTCTTGAACGTCTGCAAGTGTTTCTTTAATGGCTTCTTTTCGGTTTGCAGGATCCATTTGGTAGGTTTTTTTATCTTTCGGTATGTCTTTTACATCTACTGGCGCAGAATCTAAAGCATCGCGAAATGGTCCGTAAAATGCAGATGCGTATTTTGCAGAATAACTCATAATTCCTGTATGGTAAAAACCTTCATCTTCTAAACGCTGACGCATGACTTGAATTCTGCCATCCATCATATCGCTTGGTGCAACCACATCGGCACCAGCTTTAGCATGGCTTACAGCCATTTCCGCTAAAAACAAATTGGTGGTATCGTTTTCAATAACACCATTTTGTACAATTCCATCGTGTCCGTAAACTGAATAAGGGTCTAAGGCTACGTCTGTCATGACTAGCATTTCTGGAACAGCTTGTTTTACGGTGTCTATGGCACGTTGCATTAATCCGTTGGGATTAATAGCTTCTGCACCGGCATTGTCTTTCAACTTTTCATCTACTTTTACAAAGAGTAAAACCGACTTTAACCCCATTTGCCAGAGTGTTTTCACTTCCTGAGTTAAATGGTCTAAACTCAAGCGGAAATAATTAGGCATAGAAGCAATTTCTTCTTTCACGTTTTTGCCTTCTACCACAAACAAAGGAACAATAAAATCGTTTGGGCTTAAGCTTGTTTCTCTAACTAAACTGCGAATAGCTTGATTGGTTCTAAGTCTTCTAAAACGTTGATTAGGATACATGTTTATTGTTTTTTCTGAAATACATCAATATAAAAATCTACGGTTTTTTCGATGCCTGATTCAAAGTTTTCTTCCGCTTTCCAGCCCAAATTGTTTTCTAGTTTGGTAGCATCAATAGCATATCTAAAATCGTGTCCAGGTCTGTCGTTTACATAAGTGATTAATTCTTTATAGGAAGTTTGGTTTGCACTTGTGTTTTTTTCATCTAAAAGTTCACAAATTTTTTCGGCTATGTAAATGTTGGTGCGTTCGTTACGTCCACCAATATTATAAGTTTCGCCTAGATTTCCGTCCTTCATTACCAAATCTATTCCTTTACAATGGTCGAGTACAAACAACCAATCGCGGATGTTTTTACCATCGCCATAAATTGGGATTGGTTCTTTTGCCAAGGCTTTCCGAATAATGGTAGGAATTAACTTTTCTTCATGTTGATGCGGTCCGTAATTATTAGAGCAGTTAGTAGTAACTACAGGCATTCCGTAAGTGTGAAAATAACTTCTTACTAAGAAATCTGATGATGCTTTAGATGCGCTGTACGGACTATTTGGAGCGTAAGGTGTTTCTTCGGTAAACAAACCTGTTTCGCCTAAAGTTCCATATACTTCGTCTGTTGAAACATGAAGAAAACGCGCACTTTTAAATTCTTTTTTTAATTGAAACGGTCCATCCATCCATAAACTAAAAGCTTTGTGGAGCAAATTAAAAGTTCCTGTAATGTTGGTTTCAATAAAAGCTTCAGGGTTTTTTATGGAATTGTCTACATGCGATTCTGCTGCAAAATGAAAGACTTTTTCAAATTGATATTTTTCAAATAAATCTTCTATCAACTTTTTATCGCAGATGTCTCCTTGCAAAAAAGTGTAGTTTTTAGCTTGGCTTACTTCAATATTTTCTAAGTTTCCAGCATAAGTTAGTTTATCCAGATTTACATAATGAAAGTCTTCTTGTGGTACTTTATAATTTAAAAAGTTAGCGCCAATAAATCCGGCTCCACCTGTTACTAATGCGTATTTCATGATGATATATGTTAGTTAATAATTTGAGCTAGTATTCTTTCAGTAATTAAGTACGTTGGTTTTACTCCGGTTGTTCCTAAACCACCTGAAGCTAATGTACTGCCTGTTTCTAAAGGATTGTCGCTAGCGTAGTATGCATATCTTACTTTTACATCTTTGCTAATGTTAAGGCGAAGCATTGCCGAAGCTTGTATGGCTTTTTGGTAATGCGCACCTTCCATTTCTAGACCTACAACACGCCAAGAAGATTTATGAAAAAACTCTAAAATATCTTTATTTTGAAGCGATGTGCCTAAAACCGTTACCATGGCACCATCAAAAACCTGAAGACCGTGACCTCCAAATTCTTCTATTCGAAGCTCATTTTTAAATGGGTAATTATCGGCTGTGCCTTCAAATAAGTGCGCATTTGGAATCATAATGTCTCCTTTTCCGCCTTGTAAAATTCCGGCTTTTCCCATGATAGAAATGGAATCTACATTCATAAATTTACGCTCTTCATCAAGTTTAATAGGTTTTAGCAATTCATCCATGGTTTCGTAAGCTTGTTCTCCAAAAGCGTAATCCATTACAATAATTACATCATCTTCTTTATCTTTTACTTGAAACTGAGAATGCTTGTTTTGTAAATTTTTTAAATCGAAAATTTGTACGTCTATATTAGTGCCGCTTTCATCTTTAATGTAAATCATGCCTTGCTCGGTAGCGTGTTGTTCTACCTTTTTACGCATGCTATTGTTTTCTGGTTTACTCAATGCTTCAAAAGTGGCTAGTATGTTGTTCTCATCAACATCTTTCCCTAAAGCGCCTTTGGCATACAAAGTATTCATTACCGAATGCATATTGGCACTGATAATATGAATTTTTCGATCTAAAAGCTGATGATTTGCTAATGTTTTTTTGATGTTCTCTGCCCAAACTTCACCATGAATGTGATGTCCTAAGCGTTCTCTGAGCACTGGACTAAAGGTAATTACTCTTTTGTTGTTTTTTACTTCTTCATCTATGGCCAATTTTCCTAAATTGTAGATGATGTTTAAAAACTGATCTGGGTTGTTTTTAGTAGCAAACTTTTTATAGACTTGGTTTACTTCTAAAAAAGTTCTGCCTAAAATATTTGCTGTGTGAGTAATGGCAATTTCTCGTTGTGGTTGGTTGAGTTCTTTTCTATATTTTATGGCTTCTTCAAGCTTTTGCCAATCTCTATTTACGTGTCCCGCTTCATTGATGATGACGCGTTTCATGATTTTATGAGACTCGATAAACATGAAAGTTAGGTGGGTTAAAATATCATAAATTTCTGAGCGACCACGGGTAATTTCAATATTCATTTGCTCTTCATCAATACGGTAGCAATTTCTTCTTCGTTTAGGCGGAACAATGGCTTGAAAATGAGAATCGGAATAGCCTTCATCACTTGTTAGGTTTATAAACCTACATTCTTCAATACCTAGAGGAAGTCTTTCAATTATGTAAAGCAGACCGTTTAGTTCTACTTTTTCTTCAGCAATACTGCCATAAATTTCTGGTCTTAATGTTAATAAAGACTGGCGTAAGGTTTCTCCAGAAATACCCATGGGTTTATAAAAACCGCGTATAAATAAATGGCGCATAGTGATGTAAATGCGTTCTATGGCGTTGGTGCTTTCTCTTGCTCTACTTCTGGTTATATCTGGTAAACTTTTCATATGTATTATTCTTATTTAATCTGCCTTTTGGGTAAAAGGTAATAATTGTTCTGCTATTTCTCTATCGTTAGATAACCGGGGTATTTTATTTTGTCCTCCAAGTTTGCCCCGAGCACTCATGAATTCTTGGAAACCATCTTTTTCAATTTTTGTAACTACTAACTTACGTAGAATATTTCCACTGATTAAATCGTTGTAATAGGAGTTTTGTTTTCTAACCGAATGGTCTATAGTGTTGATGAAATCTTCCATATTATCAGGTTCTTTTTGAAACTCGATAAACCATTCATGATATGGTAAACCTTTTTCTGGTTTGACCTGAGGAGCCACGGTAAATTCGCTGATTTGTGCTTTGTGTTTTTGGCTTGCTTCCTGTATGGCTTGCTCTACTTCTTTTGCAATAACATGTTCTCCAAACGCAGATGTAAAGTGTTTTATTCTACCAGAAACAATTACGCGATATGGTTTTGTTGAAGTAAACATTATGGTGTCGCCCACATTATAACGCCAAAGTCCAGCGTTGTTCGAAATAATCATTACATAATTTACATCTGTTTCAACATCTTTAATGGTATACACTTTTGGGTGTTCTTCAAAAAATTCGTCTGCTTTAATGAATTCATAAAAAATTCCGGCATTGAGCAGAAGCAGCATCCCGTTTACATTTTGCTTGTCTTGGTAAGCAAAAAAACCTTCAGAAGCGGGATAGAGTTCAATACTGTCTATTTTTTTGCCAACTAACTCTTCAAACTTAGAACGGTAAGGTTCATAATTTACTCCTCCATAGATGAATAAACTAAAATTTGGAAATATCTCGCTGATGCTTTTTTGGTGCTTTTTAACTAGAATTTCAAAGTAGGTTTGTACCCATGAAGGAATCCCGCTAATGAGTCTCATGTCTTCTACTTCAGTCTCTTCTACAATTTTTTTAATTTTAGTATTCCAGTCTTCAATGGTGTTGGTTTCCCAGCTTGGCATTCGGTTGGCTTGTAAATAGGCTGGAATAAAGTGTGCTACAATTCCGGAAAGTCTTCCAAAATGAATTCCGTTTTTTTGGTCTAGCTCTGGGCTTCCCTGCAAAAATATCATTTTACCATCTACAAATTCTGTATTTCCAGTTTCGTGTATGTAACTTAAAATGGCATTTCGAGCCGCATCAATATGGTTTGGCATGGAATCTTTGGTTAACGGAATGTATTTTGCTCCGCTGGTTGTACCTGAAGTTTTGGCAAAATACAATGGTTTTCCTGGCCATAAAATATCTTCTTTTCCGGCTACTGCTTCTTCAACATAAGGTCGTAAAGCTTCATAATCTGAAATGGAAACTTGTTTTTGAAAAGTTTCATAATTTGAAATTTTTTCAAAATCGTGTTCTTTACCAAACTTGGTATGTTTGGCTTTAGCAATTAAATCCTTAAAAACGCGCTCTTGACTTTTAACCGGGTTGTTTGACCAAGAAGCGGTTTTGTATGCACTAATTTTTGCATAAATTTTTGCACCTATTTGTTTTAAAGACATATTATTCAAAACTTATAAATTCGGTTGGGTCTATGGGGTTTCCATCAATCCATAATTCAAAATGTAAATGTGTGCCCGAGCTCAACTCGCCTGTATCTCCTGCTAAGGCTATAACTTGTCCTGCCTTAACCAAGTCGCCTTGTTTGGTAAGCAAAGACGAATTGTGTTTGTACACAGAAATTAATCCAAATTGATGTTCTACAATTATTACATAACCTGTTTCTACAGACCATTCTGCAAATATAACCGTTCCGTCTGCAGTTGCTTTTATAGGCTCGTCTTTTTGGGTGGCAACATCTACCGCATAATGTTTGGCTGGAGCGTTGTAATTAGAAGTTACAATTCCGTTTACGGGCGGATATAAACTAAAATCTGACCTAAAAACGGCTTCTTCCATTAAATTGTATTTGTCTTCTTGTTCTACTTCTTCTCTTAATTCTGCATCTGCTTGCGAAGCGGAAAAATCTACATCAGTTGGGTCAATTTTTTCTTTTACAGGTGTAGAACTCGTATCGTTTTCATCGTCGGCATCTTCACCACGAAGTACAGAACGTATTGAATTCAAGTACTGATCGTTTTTACTCATTTTCATTTCTAAAGAATCTACTTGGTAAGCCAAAGTGGTAGCTTTTTTTCTCAATGCAGTAGAAGAGTAGCCTGGTATATATTCACGTAACGGAGTAAAGGCAATAAAAACGCTGGTTAAGACAATAAGTAATATGGCTGAAAAAACGCCAATTAAAATTACATTTAAACGGTTTACTTGAAAAGAGATGCGCTCTTCAAATGTATCTTCATTCAAAATTACCAAACGGTAACGATGAAGCATTTTTTGTAACAGCTTATCCTTTTTCTCTTTTTTCTTACCCATCTAAAAATACTATCTGGCAAATATACATTTTAACGTTTACATGAAAGTTAATTAATTTGAAAGCCTGCTAGATTAGGCATTTATTTAACCACAATTTTATTATGTACCAGCAAATATCAACAAGCTTATTTTTAATTTCTAATGCTTTTCAACTGAAGCTTAACTCTATTTTAATTAGATGTATCTTTCATTTGTTTTTAATTGTGTAATTTTGCACCAAATTAAAAGCATATGAATAGTTTATTTGTAATAATGGGAATGGTTGGACCATGGCAAATTGCAATTATTGTCGTGTTGATTTTACTGCTTTTTGGCGGTAAAAAAATTCCTGAATTAATGCGAGGTCTTGGAAGCGGAATAAAAGAATTTAAAGATGCTTCGAAGGAAGAAGGAGATGAGACTGAAGATTCAAAAAAGACAATTAAGTAAACTGAATTTTGAGATACAAAACAAAAAAGCGCTTTTAACGAAGCGCTTTTTTTGTTGAAGAAATACTGATCCTACATCAACTTTTTCAATTGCTACAACTCAAGTTTATTTTTAAAATTAAAAGTAGTGAACTATAAAAAGAAATTCCACACCAAACCAAATCTAAATCTGAAGTCTCTTAATGCATAACCTGGAGCGGTAAAGTTGGTATTTCCATTAAAGAGATTGGTTACATTTTCTAGCGCAAAAAAGAGTCTAGCTGTTCTTAACTTCGCATTAAAAAATACATCTACATTATAAAACCCATCCAAATTTGTAAAATCTTGAACTACAAATTCATTTAAAATCGGGTTAAACATATTGGAGTTAAAGTCTGAAAAGTATTTTAAGGTAACTCCAGTTTGAATAAAAGTGGCTTTTTTGAACCAATGATCTTGATAATACAAGCTATTACGTGTAACCAATTCTGGAGTGGGTAGAAGCTTAGCTCCATTTAAGGTATTTTGATACATCAAGGTATGATGCATGCCAAAAACACCAAATTTCATATCGTTTGTAGCTTTTAATTTGGCATACCTAACATCTTGATCTGTAGCTTGAAAAGCTTCAACATTTCTAAACACTTCGTTTATATTTTCAGCTTCTCCTACGGTTCCAAAATAGGTGAAATTGTTTATTTGCGTTAAAGAAGCTTCAATT
This sequence comes from Psychroflexus planctonicus, assembly GCF_014640195.1. Classification (GTDB taxonomy): domain Bacteria; phylum Bacteroidota; class Bacteroidia; order Flavobacteriales; family Flavobacteriaceae; genus Psychroflexus; species Psychroflexus planctonicus. The sequence goes on along the minus strand of NZ_BMGM01000001.1, from coordinate 375,090 downwards.
TTACCATATTTTTTATGGCTGATTTCTCCACCTAAAATTTGTGTGTTTATGTTGCTAAAATCATTAAACCAATTGTAGTTTTCGTAAGCACTTTGAAAAAGCAAATAGTTTAAATTGGGTGCTCGAGAACTAATAGATAAATGCGCATTTACATTTAGGTTTTCTGTTAATTTATAATTGAGTTGCCCATTTAAAAAGCTGCCATCAAAATCTCCAGCAAAATTGTATTTTGCTTCCCCTTGATAAGATAATCTGCCTATTTTATTAGCGTAACTTCCACCTAGGCTATATATATTTCCATTCAAAAGGTTTGGGATTACATTTCCGTCATTTTGTACAATAATAGAATTATACTCATATCGGTAATCTGTAATTTTTGCAGAAAACTCAAATTTACCTAGAAGCCGTTGGTAGTAATTTGCTTTAAATTCGTTTATATATTCAAAGTGTTTTACTTCGTTTTTTATGTCTTCATCTTCAAGTGAAGGACCAAAATATTCGTTTGCTTCCCCTTGTGCATAAGAATAATTTTTGTCTTCTGCACTAAATTCATGTGCAATTCGTACTTGGTTATTTTGTGTAGAATCGTTTCCGCGAATCAAGATGTATTCTTGGTCTAAATAAAATCGGTTTCCCCATAAACGGCTAAAAGCATCTTGAAATTGAACAGCTAGCGAAGCTCTGTTTTCAAACTCAGGAACTTCTTCTTCAAAATTTTCAATACCTTCAGAAGTTAATCCACCGTTTTCTTGTTGCTCTAAATCTTGAGATGTAAAATGAAAACGGAGAAAATATCGATCTGATTTATTTCGGTAATTGAAACTAGTTTTAAAATTGTTGGCTGTAGAACGAGCATGTACATATTCTCCTAGCGAATTCAATGCTTCATATCCTATTGAAAAATTAAGTCTAGGATTTAAATTAGTGGTAAAAAACGATTTTAAATTTTGACCTTGTTCTAAAACGGTTTTAAAGTAAAATTCAGTTAAAGGAGTAGGCGTCTCGTAGTAATAAATCTCATCTTTAGAAGTGTAGTTGTAATGTTTTGCAGTAGCTCCAATAGTGGGATTCAACGAAAAATCACGAAAATTGTACCCCAATTTATTGTAGGTCATTCCTACGTTATGAAATTGAATTAACTCAAAATTATCTTGACGTAAATAATTGGCTTTAAAGTATTTTTGTATACTCAAAGAAGTATCTACCACAGTTGTATCTCTTTCCCGATCAATAATCTTGTATTCTGATGCAGGTGGCATGTCGTCTTTTTTGTTCACTCTTTGGGAGCTTTCTTCTCGATCGGCTCGATTAACCCTTTCTCCAGAAGCTCGACCATCGTTGGTTTTCTTTAAAGTTTGAGCCTGCATTGAGCCCAAAAAGAGTAGAAAAAAAATATAAATTAAATAGCGATACATAGATTTGTAAACAATAGCCGCAAAAGTAGCATTATTTTAAGGAATGATTTTTCAATTGAAGCACTTCTTAACACTAAACTGAAAATTACTACTTTTGAAGCTATGCTGAAAGCTTTTTTAAATCCTGATTTTTTAGAATGCGGTACAGACGAAGCTGGTCGTGGTTGCTTAGCTGGACCTGTTACGGCCGCTGCTGTAATCTTACCTGAAAACTTTGTTAATGAAGTGCTTAACGATTCTAAGCAATTAAACTTGTTGAAACGCAATCAATTAAGAGAAGTAATTTTACAAGAAGCAATTGCTTATGGAATCGCACACATCATGATGGAAGAGATAGACCAAATTAATATTCTTCAAGCTTCTATTAAAGCCATGCACAAAAGCATAAGCCAATTGCAACCCCAGCCTGAATTTATTTTGGTAGATGGCAACAAATTCCACAATTACGGAAAAATCCCACATCAATGTATTGTAAAAGGCGATGCAAAATATTTAAGCATTGCAGCAGCTTCTGTTTTAGCTAAAACTGAACGCGATGCTTTTATGGCAAAGATTCATGAAGAATTCCCCATGTACAATTGGATAAAAAACAAAGGTTATCCTACTAAAGAACATCGGGCGGCCATCCAGAAATACGGCATTACAAAATACCATAGAAAAAGCTTCAAATTATTGCCCGACCAGTTGGCTTTTTCATTTTGATGCTTTTTTCGGTTAGAAATAAAAAGGGAATCGGATTCCATCAATTTTCTTTTATTAAAGCCTTACTTTATTCAATTAGTTTTAAAAAAATTCTGTTGCTTTGCAATATAATATATTTGTGCTATGAAGTTTGTTTTCAGTCTCTTTCTTACCTTTTTACTTCTGTCTTGTACTTCATCTACGCAACCATCAGCATGGCGTCCAATCGATTTAATTCCGTCTTCCTCCATCTTGATATTTCAAAGTGAAGATTTGGCAAGCACTTCTTCAACATTATTAAAAAATTCTTTTTTTGAAGAAAATCAAGACTTACCTATTTTTAAAGAAGTGGCAAATCAAGTTGAATTTTTTAATCAGTTTGAAACGGCTGCAAATGGCGTGTTTTGTTTTTCTGCAGTAGGAAAGAAAGATATTGCTGCCAGCTTTATTGCTTCATCTGAAGATGTAAATTTTCAAGGATTAAAAGCTGAAATTTCCAATCATAAAACCTTCAATTACGAAGGCAAACAAATACACGAGTTCACTTGGAAAGAGAAAAATCTGTATGCAGTTTGGTTTGAAAATAATATTTTGGTTAGCGATTCAAAATTAATTGTAGAAAATAAAATTCGAGATATCGAAAACCAAATTCCTATAGATGAAGCTTTTACTGATGTGCTCAAAACGGTAGATGGTGATTCGCCAAGCTTGTTTTTACACTTAGATGAATTTAAAAATATATACAATAAAGCTTTTGCAGAACATACCTATTTTTTGTTTAGTAACTTAACCGATTGGGTTGCATTAGATGTAAAGATAAATTCAGATAAATTACAATTAAGCGGCGTAGGTATAAATAATCATGCTCAAAAAAGAAAAGTAGGTTTGTTGAAAAACCAAAAGCGTATTCAGCATGAAATTGCCAAGCTAGTCCCGTTAAATGCCATAGGTTTTGAAAGTTATGCCATTACTGATTTTGAAGCTTATTTAGCACAACGAAAAACACTTGGTTTACCAGATAAAACCAAGTATCAACCCATTTTAGAACACTTAAGCGAAGTAAGTAAAATTCACTTTACTAATCAAGATTTAGTAGTGTTGCGAAGCAAGAAAGCAGCAACAACTTTAGAAGATTTAAAACCTTTAATGGAGTTTCAAAAGAATTTTAGAAATTTTGAAATTTTTCAATTGAACGAAACGGATTTGCTTCAAATTTATGCACCGCTTATCGTGTTGAAGCAAGCTAATTTTGTAACGCAAATTGAAGATTTCTTTGTGTTTTCCACTTCTGTTGAAGCCCTTGAAAATACCATTATAAATCACGTTAATCGCTTAAGTTTACATCAACAAAGCAGTTACCAAACGCAAGTAGAAAAATTAAGCAACGAGTCTACCGCTTTGTTATACGCATTGTCAGAAAATTGGGCAGATTACATGCAAACCAAGAGTCATTCAACTTTTAAACAAAATGTAAAGGCACTTTCGTTTTCAGATTACAAAGGTTTGGCACTGCAAATGAATGTAGATGAAGAATACGCTTATTTAAACGCCGTTTTACAAGAAACAAAACAAGATATTGAAACGGCTGTGGTTAAGCAAAAAGGCAGATTTAAATTAGAAACAAAAACCTTAAATAAACCCCAGTTTTTTACCAATTGGCGTACCAAGCAACGCGATGTTTTTTTACAAGACCAAAATTTACAGACCCAACTTTTAGATGATAACGGTAACCTGATATGGGATAAAAAATTGAATGAAGTTATTTTAGGTCAAGCCATTGAATTTGATATTTACCGAAATACAAGACTTCAATTGGCTTTTGCTACTGAAAATAAGATTTATGTATTGGATAAAAACGGAAATAATGTAGCGCCATTTCCAATTCAATTAAAAGAAAAAATCACGCAACCCCTGCAAATTTTTGATTACGACAATAATGGTAAACACCGATTTATTATTTGTCAAGGCAACAAAATGAAAGCCTTTAACAAAGAAGGAAAACAGGTAAAAGGTTTTGCCTTTACAACTGATAATTCAGCCATTAGCCATCCACCCAAGCACTTTAGGATTGGTAGAAAAGATTATTTGTTAGTGCAAGAAGCTTCAGGGAAACTTCATATTTTAGACCGAACTGGGAAAGAACGGGTTTCTTATACAACCGATGTTGAATTTTCTGGAAATCCTTGGTTTCTCTACGATGGTAAATTTACTTCCACTACCAAAGATGGAAATTTAGTGCAAATTTCAGAAGAAGGAAAATTAGAAATCACCGAAAAAGATTTATTGCCCACGCATTTTATTTCAGCAAACAACCGACTTTTGGTCACGCTTTCTGAAAACATACTTCAAATAAATGAAGTACAAATTGAATTAGATTATGGCTTGTACACTGCTCCGCAAATCATACAAAGTCAAGACAAAACTTGGGTAAGTGTAACCGATACGCAAGCTAAAAAGCTCTATGTTTTTGATGAGTTTGGAAATGCATTGAAAGGCTTTCCTGTTTACGGAAATTCTGCTGTAGATTATTTTAGCACAGAGGCTAGTAAAATTCAACTGATGTTAATGGGCGAAGAAGATTCCATTTTGTTTTATGAAATCAATTGATTAGTTTATTACTTTTAACTTAGCTAAATCTGTATTTTTTCTGCTCGGATTGCAAATCCGAATTATCTGTTATTCGGTTTGTAAGAGTTTAGCATAATCCGAAGTTGCAAACTTCGGATAGCATATGTTTAGTTATACCTTTATCCCGTTAGGTGTTTTTTTATTTTACTACCACTTTAAAAGTTTCAGCTTTGCGATGGTGTAAACTTAATTTTAAAATAAAAATACCCGTTTCTAAATCGCTTAAATCCAATTTAAACTCAGTTTGGTTGTGAGAAAGAATGTTTTTATAAAGCATTCCATTGATACCATAAACTAAAACTTCTCTGACATCTTTTGCATTGGTTAATAAAAAATGATTTCTTTCGGGTTGGGGTAACAATTCAATTTCTATTGGAGCGTTGATTATTTCATCAATACTTAAAAGCATAGGGTCACAGCTAGATATAGAATCTAAATTGGAGTAAAACAATTCAGTATTTTTAAATGCACAGCTCAATTCGCCAACTTGATTAATATCAGGTTCACCCCCAGGCGCATTGATTAATGATATCGATCCAACACCTTCTATCCATTTTGCACTTTCAATATAAGTTGAGTTGTTTGGTGTCGGGGTAAAATAAAAATACTTGTTGTTATTTCCGTTTTCATTTTGTTGCAACCTGATGGAATCCAGCATAAAATAACCTGCATTAGTTGGAAAAGGTGTCAACGGATTTTTCATATTTATCGAATCTCCTTCTTCTAAAGAAAAATCGTATAATAAGATGTCTTCAGCATATTGAGGTTGCGTAATGGTGAGAAATACTTTTTTCTCATTTACATCTTCTCGAATTAATACATTTCGATTTATATAATGATAACCATCTAAGATTTTGTATTCTTTGCCATTTACTATGGTATCTCCATCGGTATAATATATGTCTGTTCCACAACCAAAATAACAACTGGTAAATTGCCACTCATTCAATTCGTCCAATAATGGCGTGTAATCTTGAGCTGTGGCTCCAAGTCCAAAGATAAAAAAGCTTAAAAGTAACGTGTTTCTCATTATATTAAAAGAAGTAAAAATCAAGATTTTAGCGTATTAACTACAACAAATTTAAAGTTTATTTTGTTCACAAAAAAGATATTCGGCTTATAAGAGTTTAGTGTAATCCGAAGTTGCAAACTTCGGATAGCGTTACCTACAGGGTAGTTTAGTATTTTATTTCTGCTCGGATTGCAAATCCGAGCTATCTTTATTTTTGGGAGCATGGCTCACAAATCTTCATAATATTGTGTAGACCTAAAAAGAAGAAAAGGGGCAGCGCTCTGAAATCTATAATTATTGAAGTGTAACATTCTCTGCTCGGATTGCAAATCCGAGCTATCTCTGTTATCTGTTATTCGGTTTGTTAGAGTTTAGCGTAATCCGAAGTTGCAAACTTCGGATAGCCTTACTTATGGGATTTGAGTATTTTACTTTCGCTCGGATTGCAAATCCGAGCTATCTTTATTTTTGGGAGCATGGCTCACAAATCTTCCTAATATTGTGTAGACCTAAAAAGAAGAAAAGGGGCAGCGCCCTGAAATCTATAATTATTGAATTGTAGCATTATTTTTTCGGATTGCAAATCCGAATTATCTGTATCTATAATTATTGAAGTATAGCATTATCTTTTCGGATTGCAAATCCGAGCTATCTCTGTTTTATTTTAATTGAAACGGTCTAACTTCTAAACCAAACCTAATCATTCAGCTTCAACACCGCCATAAAAGCTTCTTGCGGAATTTCTACATTACCAACTTGGCGCATGCGTTTTTTTCCTTTTTTCTGTTTTTCTAACAGTTTTCGTTTACGTGAAATATCTCCACCATAACATTTGGCAGTAACATCTTTACGTAAAGCTTTTACGGTTTCACGAGCGATGATTTTGGCGCCAATTGCCGCTTGAATCGGGATATCAAATTGTTGTCTTGGAATGAGTTCTTTCAACTTTTCACACATTTTCTTACCAATGTTGTAAGCATTGTCTTGGTGAATTAATGCCGAAAGCGCATCTACTGTGTTTCCGTTTAAGAGTACATCTACTTTTACCAATTTCGATTTGCGCATTCCAATAGGCGAATAATCAAATGAAGCATAGCCTTTGGAAACAGTTTTCAAACGATCGTAAAAATCGAATACAATTTCCGCTAGCGGCATATCGAAACTCAATTCTACGCGCTCGGTAGTCAAGTAACTTTGGTTGGTGATTTCCCCACGTTTTTCGATACATAAACCCATTACAGGTCCAACAAAATCGGCTTTGGTAATGATGCTGGCTTTAATGTAAGGTTCTTCTACATGACTTAAAGTCGAAGGTTCAGGTAAATCACTTGGATTGCTCACTATAATTCCTTCATCAGGATTTTTGGTGGTGTATGCCAAATACGAAACGTTAGGAACGGTGGTAATGACCGTCATATCAAATTCACGTTCTAAACGTTCTTGAATGATTTCCAAATGCAACATGCCTAAAAATCCACAGCGGAAACCAAATCCTAATGCAGCCGAACTTTCTGGTTGAAAAACCAAAGAAGCATCATTCAATTGTAGTTTTTCCATGGAAGCACGCAAATCTTCATATTCTTCGGTATCCACTGGATAAATTCCAGCAAAAACCATGGGTTTTACATCTTCAAAACCAGAAATTACCGCCGTTGTTGGTATTTCTGAATCGGTTATGGTATCGCCTACTTTTACTTCGCGGGCATCTTTAATACCCGTGATGAGGTAACCAACATCACCTGCTTTTATTTCATTTCTGGGGAATTGCTTTAACTTTAAGGTGCCGATTTCATCAGCGCCATAAGATTTGTTGGTAGCAACAAACTTAATTTTCTGGTTCTTTTTTATGCTTCCATCAAAAACCCGAAAATAGGTTTCCACACCCCGAAACGGATTGTACACCGAATCGAAAACCAAAGCACGCAAAGGTGCATCAGGATCTCCTTTTGGAGCGGGAACACGTTCGATAATGGCTTTTAAAATTTCATCGATGCCCAAGCCTGTTTTGGCGCTGGCAGGAATTACATCCGAAGCATCGCAACCCAGTAAATCTACTATATCGTCGGTTACTTCTTCTGGATTGGCACTGGGTAAATCTACTTTATTCAACACAGGAATAATTTCCAAATCGTTTTCTAAAGCCAAGTATAAGTTGGAAATGGTTTGTGCCTGAATACTTTGTGCGGCGTCTACAATAAGCAAAGCGCCTTCGCAAGCCGCGATGGAACGCGACACTTCGTAGGAAAAATCAACATGACCTGGGGTGTCGATTAAATTCAGTGTGTATTCTACACCTTCATGTGTATGCACCATTTGTATAGCGTGACTTTTAATGGTAATTCCACGTTCACGCTCTAAGTCCATACTGTCCAGCAATTGCTCCTGTTTTTCGCGAGAGGTAACCGAATTGGTTGAATCCAACAAACGATCTGCCAAGGTGCTTTTTCCGTGGTCGATATGGGCTATAATACAAAAGTTTCTAATGTTTTTCATACACAAAATTCATGCTTCAACTGCTTCCGCCGTCTAATTTTTTGCAAATATAAACTATTTGCAAGGCTCAGCATAAAAATGCCGAAATTCTGCTTTTAATTTGATAGCTTTTGGCGGATAGCCAAGAGCCAAGAGCTACTGGCTAATAGCTTAATAACACATTTCAACATGAGTACATTTCTATTTCCTTACATTTGTTCCTAAAAACAAACATGCAAATTTCAGTAGAATTAACCCTAACACCCATTCAAGACGATTACGAGCCGGCTATTATTCAATTTATACAAGCTTTGCGCGATTCGGGTTTAGCCATGAAGGAAAATCCGTTAAGCACCCAAGTTTATGGCGAATACGATGAAGTAATGCAAGTGCTCAACAAAGAAATGAAAGTAGCTTTTGAAGCCATTGAGCGGGGTTTGTTGTACGTAAAAATCGTTAAATCCAATCGAGCGGACTATGAACCCCATTTTTAATCAGTTACTCGAACCTTACCAAGGTGTAGAAACGCATTTACTAGTATTAGAAATCCTTGGGGTGTTTTTCGGACTGCTCAGTGTTCTCTTTTCTAAACGGGATAACATTTTGGTTTTTCCAACGGGCATCATCAGTACTTTGATTTTTGTTTATATTTTATTGGTGTATGGTTTGCTGGGCGATATGCTCATTAATGTGTACTATTTTATCATGAGTGTGTACGGTTGGTATATGTGGACTAGAAAAGTTTCAAATGAAGCCTATTTGCCCATTACTTCGTGGACTAAAAATGAACAACGTACCAGCTTGATTTTGTTTATGGCTACTTTGGTAGGTGTGGCTTTGGTGTACCAAGTATTCAACAAATGGGAAAATTGGGTTTCGTATGCAGATGTGGTCACCACAGGCATCTTTTTCGTCGGCATGTGGCTCATGGCCAAAAAGAAAATCGAAAATTGGCTTTTCTGGATTGTTGGCGATTTTGTTTCCATTCCCATGTACATTTACAAAGGTTTGCTGCTTACCGCCATTCAATATTTTATCTTCGGCTTAATTGCTATATTTGCTTACTACGCATGGAAAAAGAACTTGAACAAGCCCAAAACGGAATTATTAAAGTAGTTTTATTTGGTCCGGAAAGCAGCGGGAAATCTACTTTAGCAAAAGCTTTAGCCGAACTATTTAATACGCGCTGGGTACCCGAATACATGCGGACGTATCTGCAAAAAAAATGGGATCAGCATAACGAAATCTGTACCGAAGAAGACATGATTCCCATTGCCAAAGGACAAATTGCCTTGGAAAATAAAGAAGCTAAAAAAGCGAATAAAATCTTGTTTTGCGATACCAATTTGCTTCAAAATTGGGTGTATGCCAATGTGTATTTTGAAAATTATACCAATCCTTTGCTGGAAAAACACGTCGAAAAACACGAATATCAATTGTATATTTTATGTGACATCGATGTCCCTTGGAAGCCTGACGACTTACGCGACAAACCCAACGAAAGAGAAAAAATGTTTGCTATATTTGCTAACGAACTAACTAAGCGCAATTTACCTTACATTAAAACTACCGGAAGTTTAGCACAGCGTTTGGCGCAATGTAAGCCCATTTTGCAGAACCTATTAAATGAATAAAACCATGTTTCAATTCAATGAAAATGATCAACAACAACTTAAAGCACTAAACATAAGCCAAGAAAAGGTAAATCGGTATCTCGAAATTTTTGAAGAAGGAATTCCTTTTTCTGAAGTCTGCTCTGCTGCTAATATCAACCAAGGAATTGAAGCCTTTACAGATGAAAAACTACATGATTTTGTTGAAAAATACGATGCCGAATCTCAACTAAAAGTAGTAAAATTTACTCCAGCTAGTGGTGCAGCAACCCGAATGTTCAAAGCCATGCATCAATTGATGGAAAAAGCTAATTCAGTTGAAGAATTTAGCAACTTATTGCAAAAAGAAAAATATGCGGGTTTGCAAAAAATGGCAAATCAATTAGATGAGCTTCCTTTTTATGATGCCATTGAAAGCGGCATCGAAAATTTTGAAAGTTTAAATCAAACTGAACAAGCTTATCAAGCTTTTCAACTCATGTTAGCTGAAAATGGCTTGGGATTGGATGCATTACCTAAAGGATTAATTCCGTTTCACGATTACAACAAAACCACTGTTTCTGCCTTTGAAGAACATTTTTACGAGGCTGCCGCTTATGCTTCAAAAGAAGGAAAAGCACATTTGCATTTTACCATTTCAGAAGAACACCTCACTAAATTTGAAGCTGAATTCAACGACATCAAAAACCGTATTTCAAAAGAAACCCAAGTGGAATTTGAAGTTTCATTTTCCTTTCAGAAGAAAGCCACCGATACCTTGGCGGTAGATATGCAAAATCAGCCTTTTCGCTTAGCCAATGGAAAATTATTATTCCGTCCTGGCGGTCATGGTGCGTTAATTGAAAATTTAAACGATGTAGATGCCGATGTCATTTTCATTAAAAACATCGATAATATTTCGCATCGAAACAACTTAGAAAGCAATGCGTTTTACAAAAAAGCTTTAGCTGGATACTTGTTGGAAATTCAAGAAAAAACCTTTGAATTAATCCAAGCTTTACAGAACAATCCAAGTCAAGAAATATTGGACAAAGCGGCTCATTTTCTACAAGATTCCTTGAATGTTGACCAAGATTTAGAAGACGCACAAAAAATGATTCATCATTTAAACAAACCGATTCGCGTTTGTGGAATGGTAAAAAACGAAGGCGAACCCGGCGGCGGTCCGTATTGGATGGTCAATGGAAAAGGAAACACTTCCTTGCAAATTGTAGAAAAATCGCAAATTGATTTAAACAATCCCGAACAAGCCAGTATTTTAACCGATGCCACGCATTTTAATCCAGTCGATTTGGTTTGTGGAGTAAAGAATTACCAAGGGGAGAAATTCAATTTATTGGAATATGTAAATCCAGACCGTGGCTTTATAACTGAAAAATCGGTAGAAGGAAAAGCCTTAAAAGCATTGGAGCTTCCTGGTTTATGGAACGGCGCCATGGAATATTGGAACACGCTTTTTGTAGAAGTTCCGTCTAGCACGTTTTGCCCTGTAAAATCGGTTAATGATTTGTTGAAGCCCTTGCATGTCAGTGGGCAGCATTTATAAATTGAAAGAAATAACTTGGTTTGGATGTTAACCACTGCTACCGTGCGATTAAATCGCGTGTGTAACTCAGCTGCCGAGCGATTGTATCGCGTGTGGCGTAAAGACTAAACTTGCTTGTTGCTGTAATTCAAAAAAATAAGTAATTTTATGAAATGAGCAGGAATTATAAATTTCATAATCCAGAAGGTCTATATTTTGTGAGTTTTGCTGTAGTAGAATGGCTTGATGTTTTCACTAGAAATGAATACAAAGATATACTTGTTGAAAGTCTGCATTTCTGCCAAAAGAACAAAGGAATGGAGATTTTTGCTTGGTGTATAATGACTAATCATGTTCACTTGGTTTTTAGAAGCATCGATGGATTAAACCCAGCAAATTTATTAGGAGATTTTAAACGTTTTACCAGTAAAGCTATTGTTAAAGCAATTCAGGAAAATCCTAGGGAAAGCAGGAAAGAATTTTTATTAGCCCAGTTTAAAAAAGCAGCTAGTAAGTCTTCAAATGTAGATAAATTTCAATTTTGGAGACACGATAATAAACCTATCGAGCTATGGAGTAATAAAGTAATTCAAGAAAAAATTAGTTATGTGCATAAGAATCCCGTAGCTGCCGGTTTAGTTTATCATCCAGAAGATTATGTATACAGTAGTGCAGCTGATTATGCAGAAAATAAAGGATTGTTAGATAATATTATTGTTTTTCAGTATTTTGGCTAAGAAATTTGAACTATTAACAGAAAACCACACGATGCAATCGTCCGGTAGCGGGGGGATGCAATCGTGCGGTAGCGATTTAGATTTTGGTTGTTAGTCTTAGGCTATTCATTTTCAGATTCATATTACCACACGAAAGGATTCGTGCGGTAGCGGGGGTTTTCAGTATTTTGGCTCAAAATTGATTCAATAATCCACACGATGCAATCGTGCGGTAGCACGCTTATGTTTTTTATGAAAGAACCAGAAGTAGTTTTTAATAAACTAGTCGTTTAAGTAATCCATATTCATTTTATACATCGGGGAATAATCGTAAAAGGAACTGTTTATAGTTCTATAGAAATTTCCCGATTGGTAAAAGAAACTTTCCAATTGAGACGGATATACTTGCTCTGAAAGATTTATGTCCAAATGCACTTTCCATTGATCATTAACCGAATCGTATTCGTAGAGATGGGAACTTTCAAAGTAACCAGTATTCCCAACTGTAATTCCTCTTTTTTCTGAGGAGCCATTTACAGGAACATCTGCTCTTTGTATCAGGCTAAAATCGTTCAAATTTATTTCCCATAATGTATTGGATTGGTTGTTGGAATTTCGACCACTAAACAATAATCGATTATCGAACGCAAAAACCAACGGATCAACAATTCTGTCCTGACCAAAATTAATACCGGGGAACGTAAGTACAAATTCCCAAGTATTATTAGCTATAGAATAGCGCCAAATATCGTCAGGAGGGTTGTGATAATTCTGAATATCTCGTCCAAAACCCAAATAAATGTAGTCGCCAACTGTAGTAATAAAACATTCAGTTCGTGGTGTTCCTGGGAATGAACTCAACTGTGTAACTTGACCGGTTATAAAGTTGTAACTATAAAAAAACTCATCGTTTGAATCATAGTGATACAATTTATCTTCATGCCAGGTTTTTAGGCTTCCGTTATTCACTAAATCTGGCAAGGATTGGTTTAAGACGCTTTCAAATTCAAATGTATTCTCATTAAACTTTGCTATTGTCTGTGAAGAATTATAGCCTGAATAAACTATTGCATACGTTTCGTTTTGATAGTTATGTATTTTATTTAAAACTTGGGCTATACCAACTTTTATCCAAGGTTCATCGATACAAATTTCATTATCATAAGTAATTAATTCACCGTAAAGATCAAGACTAAGGTTTCCAAGGTTAAAGTCTGTAAAAAAATCTTTTTCAAAAGTAAATATGGCTTCATTTTCTGAAATGGATTGAGCTGTATATGCATAATCTCCAATTGTGAAGTTCATTAGATATGGAAAATTCTGTCCAGTTATCGTGTATTGCTCATTGAATTTTAAGCATTCCGGAAAGCTGGTTATCTCTGGAGCAATAACTCTATATTTATCATCAAAGTCTAAGGTGTGGTATTGACTTTTTAATCTCATTTTCGGGAACACGTGGTAGAAAGAATTAGGAATTACAAATTTGATATGGTTTCTTGAACTTTCTAGTATTTGCAGTGGTTGATAGTTACCCCATGTATCAAGCATTGTTAACTTATTCTGCTCTTTGATTAAATCAAAATGATTACCAGTAATGGTTATGGTATCATTTTCATGTGCTTGATAAGGTTCTACAGAATCTACAATCGGAGTGTAAAGTTCAAAATTTTCAAATACGGCAGACTCGGATGTAGATTTTCTTATTTTTAAGTTATCGAAAGGTTCTTCTCTAAATGGCAGATATGGAACAACTGCCTCCGCTAAAGTATCAGATTTTGTTGTCAATTCAATTTCTCTTTCATTGAAATATAATTTAAAATTACTTGAAAAATGTTTCCCTGAAATACGAATGGTATCTCCTATATGTGCTGAACGAGGATTGACTTCTAAAATTTTTGGTGATGCACTTCCATTTGAAATAAATGATTTTTCTTCACCAGTTCTAGTCTCACCATTTAAATTTAGGAATACCTTGTAGTAATAAGTCTGACCATTATCTAAATCATTTCTTATCAATTCTGAGAATTCTCCAGGGCTAAAACCAAATTCTGAAACTAGAATACTATTTGTATTAAAATATGATGCATCTGGTGTTGTTGATATGACAAAGCCATATAAAGATTCTTGCGGTAGGTTTTCAATTTTACCAAATAACTCTACCCCGCCATCTTCGAGCAAAACAGCGTTTACTGTTTCTACAATTATTGGTAAATCGTCGTCATTTTCACAAGACCAAACTAAAAAAATAGTTAAGAGAAATAATACTTTTTTCATTCTAATAAGTTCGTGTCAAATTTAATAATTTATTTCAATAAATATCTAAATATATTATCTGGACAAGCTCTCCGAAGTTTGCAACTTCGGAGCATAATAAAATTGATTTTAAAATCAAGTTAGCTTACACTATTGCTGTCGCGCGATTGTATCGCGCGTACTAAGCTACTTTATAAAAATGCCACGAACCTACTTATCAGTAGGCAGGTTCACTAATGAACACGAATAATAAACGACAACTCAGATTTGCAATCGAGTTGTCGTAGATTTAAATTTTTTCAAAACTTACTAGAATTTATGCTTTGGCTCCCAAATTAATCTTACAAAAGAGCTTAATCTTTCATTTTCTCTGCTGATGGGAATTCCAGCTACAATTCCGATTAACAAATTATCTGCAATGCCCACCCGCAATTGGGGTCTTATGGTCATATCAAAATCGTCTTTATTCATTTCTTTATTGAATTCTACGCCAATAAAATTCCGTGTGCCTGAAATCATGTAATGAAAACTGGTATTGGCTTCGTAACTAGTTCTAAATTGGTTGTTGCTAAAATGCTGTTCAATTCTTGGGCCGGTGTATAAGAGCGAATGTAAGTTATTTCCCCAACGCTTGGCAACGATAAAAAACGGATTGTACACATTGCCATCGATGAGTGGTTTGCCGAAATTGCCAAAGTCACTAAATTCAAATTCATTGATATAACCCACTGCCATAGAAGTGGCCATTTTTTCATTCACATAAAACGACCACTGCCCAGCAATTTTCAAACTATTGAGTTCGTTTGATGGTAATGCTGTATTTCCATTTCCGTTGATGGGACTGTAAAAAGTGAAAGGTAATTCAACTTCCAATCCTAATCGGTCAATCGGTGCCCATTCGTATTCTATTAAAGCTTCGTAAGCATCAAAGCGAAGGTTGTCTGTTAATCCTAAACCTAGGTTCCATTCTCTTTCGCCTTTTCTAGCGCCCAAATCTCGAATTAGGTCGATGTACAATGGCTCGGCGTGAAGTACTTTTACAGGTTCTTTTTTAGCTTCTATTTCTTCAATATAAAGGCTGTCTTTTGTGGTTTTATTTTCTTGTGCATTGGTGCAAAGGCTTAGTATGCATAAACAACATACCAACCATAATGGTTTTGTATTCATAAAATTTAATTTATTAAAAAAGTTTATTCAGCTATTGATGAAAAACGGAGTAATAAATTAAACCCGACTTATGCAGTAGGAAGCGAAGTTTGAGCAGAACTAGCTGCTTTAGTAAGGCTTAATCCCGATTTAGAAAAACACCATTTTAGTGTTTTGTAAAAACAAGAAAATGGTTGAATTTTCTTAGTCGTTATGCAATTAAATTTTTAATTGCATAATTTAGGACTAAACTTCTGGTGGTGGTTTTTCGAGTTGGTAGTGTGGTTCTGAAAAGAAGGATTTACGTAGTGTAAAATTATTTTTTAAAGTTGAAAAAATAGCGGAAACTTGAATTGAAAAATCGAGTTTCAGAAAACTTAAATCGAATTTTGAAATCCCCTTTTTGCTATAATCTTCATGGTCTTCATCATTTTGTTCTTGAATAACGTCGCCTAAATCAAAAACTTTTTCAACGACGATTTCTATAATGCTTTCTTGTTCATTCAATGCCAAATCTTCTGCAATCGAGTTATGCTGAATATCGGAAGCATCTACACAAATATTTAGAAAATACAATGCCATGAAACCCCAAAAGAATCTGACGAAAGTGGTATTTCTAAAGCTTTGAAGTAGCATTATTTTAAAATTGAAGGATTAACCTTTATACGATTTTACAGCATCTACAAATGCCTTAGCATTTTCAACAGGAATGTTGGGTAAAATGCCGTGTCCTAAATTTACAATATACTTGTCTTTTCCAAATTCATAGATCATTTGGTGCACCATTTTGGTAATTTCAGCAGGTGGTGAAAACAATCGCGATGGATCAAAATTACCTTGTAACGTAATGTTGCCACCGGTTAAATAACGTGCATTTTTTGGTGAACATGTCCAGTCTACACCTAAAGCGGAAGCACCCGATTTGGCCATCGTGTCTAAAGCAAACCAGCAACCTTTTCCAAAAGCAATTACAGGAATTTCATCTTTTAAAGCATCGATAATTTGCTGCATGTATTTCCAAGAAAATACTTGGTAATCTGCAGGCGAAAGCATTCCGCCCCACGAATCGAATACTTGAACGGCATCTACACCAGCTTCTACTTTGGCTTTTAGGTAGGCAATGGTCGTATCGGTAATTTTTTGCAATAATTGATGTGCTAATTCAGGTTGGGTAAAGCAAAATTCCTTGGCTTTATCAAAGTTTTTGGAGCCTTGACCTTGTACGCAATAACACAGAATAGTCCAAGGTGAGCCTGCAAAGCCAATTAAAGGAACTTCGTTATTCAATTCCTTTTTGGTCATTTTTATGGCTTCCAAAACATAATTCAATTCTTCATACACATTCGGTATAACCACTTGGTCAACTGCTTTTTTATCTCGAATAGGATTTGGTAACCACGGTCCAACGCCAGGTCTCATTTCTACTTCAATTTGCATAGCTTGTGGAATCACCAAAATATCACTGAATAAAATAGCTGCATCGGTTCCCACTTGATGAATTGGCATCACCGTAATTTCGGTGGCTAATTCTGGAGTTCGGCAGCGAGTAAAAAAGTCGTATTTTTCTTTCAACTTCATGAAATCAGGCAGGTACCTTCCAGCTTGACGCATCATCCAAACGGGTGGACGTTCTACGGTTTCTCCTTTTAAAGCGCGAAGAAATAAATCGTTTTTAAGCATAATTTGCATTTAATTCAAGTTGCAAATTTAGCTTAATTAAAGCGTTTTTTCCTTAATGCATCATCAAAATTCTATCTTAACAATGCTTTGTTTGTCCGCTAGTTTACTATCACAAATAGTTAAACAAAATATCGGTGTATTTAACCTCTGAAAATTCCATTTAATGAGAAGTGACATTGTTTTTTGTTTCAAGTTCGAGCGAAGTCGAGAACCACCTACATCTCGACTTCGCCTGCCTAGTCTTCAGGCAGGCTTGATGCTTAAACAATAACCGGATTATCCAGTACTAGATAAAAGATGCAAATGCTAGTGGTTTTTTTACACAATGGCGAAAAACATGTTCTTGGTACAGGTTTCTTTTAGAAATTCAACAATCAAGCGATGCGATGCTTATGCTCAATCTCCAAAAATACCTACCTTTGCAGCTTAAATTTTGAAGATGAATCAACCCAAACGCTATACCATAACTGCTGCTTTGCCGTACACCAACGGACCGATTCACATTGGTCATTTAGCTGGTGTGTATATTCCTGCCGATATTTATTCGCGCTACTTAAAATTGAAAGGCGAAGATGTACTTTTTGTCTGTGGAAGTGATGAACACGGCGTGCCCATTACCATAAAAGCCAAAAAAGAAGGCGTTTCACCTCAAGATGTGGTCGATAAATATAACGGAATCATCAAGCAATCTTTTGCAGATTTCGGAATTCAATTTGATAATTATTCTAGAACTTCAGCGCAGATTCATCATGAAACGGCATCCGAATTTTTCAAAAATTTATACCAAAACAACAAGTTTGTTGAAGAAACTTCAGAACAATTATATGACGAAGAAGCCAAGCAATTTTTAGCCGATCGATTTGTAACGGGAACTTGCCCTAAATGTGGTAACGAAGAAGCTTATGGCGATCAGTGTGAAAAATGTGGAACTTCACTAAGTGCTAACGATTTAATCAATCCGGTTTCAGCAATAACAGGAAACAAACCCATCACCAAAGAAACCAAACATTGGTATTTGCCGCTAGACCAATACAACGATTGGCTGAAAGAATGGATTTTGAAAGACCATAAAATGGACTGGAAACCCAATGTTTATGGGCAATGTAAATCTTGGATAGACGATGGTTTGCGACCCAGAGCCGTAACCCGCGATTTAGATTGGGGCATTCCCGTTCCCGTTGAAGGAGCCGACGGAAAAGTATTGTATGTGTGGTTTGATGCGCCTATCGGATACATTTCAGCTTCCAAAGAATGGGCAAAACGCGAAGGAAAAGATTGGGAACCTTATTGGAAAGATAAAGAAACCAAATTGGTTCATTTTATTGGAAAAGACAATATTGTGTTTCATTGCATCATCTTCCCAGTGATGTTAAAAGCCGAAGGAAGCTACATTTTACCCGAAAATGTTCCGGCAAACGAATTTTTAAATTTAGAAGGGCAGAAGCTTTCCACTTCTAAAAATTGGGCGGTTTGGTTGCATGAATATTTGGAAGATTTCCCTGGAAAAGAAGATGTTTTGCGCTATTGTTTAACTGCCAACGCACCCGAAACCAAAGACAACGATTTTACATGGAAGGATTTCCAAACGAGAAACAATTCTGAATTGGTCGGAATTTTTGGAAACTTCGTAAATAGAGTAGTGGTGTTGACCAACAAATATTACGAAGGCAAAATTCCAGCAAAAGGAAACTTAGAAGCTGTAGATATAAATGTGCTAAGTGAAATCAAGAAGTTTACCAATACCATTTCCAATGCTTTGGAAAAATACCGATTTAGAGAAGCCCAAGCTGAAATGATGAATTTAGCGCGCTTAGGCAACAAATATTTAGCCGATGAAGAGCCTTGGAAAAAAGCCAAAACCGATCCAGCTAGAACACAAACTATCATGTATGTTGGTTTGCAAATTGCTTCGGCTTTAGCGGTAATTGCTGAACCATTTTTACCTTTTACCAGTGAAAAATTACGCAAGATGCTAAATCAAGATGAAGTGGGAAAAATTTATTGGAATGATTTAGCAGAAGCGGAAGAATTGCTTTCAGAAGGACATCAAATCAATACAGCTGAATTGCTTTTTGCTAAAGTAGAAGATGACGAAATACAAAAGCAATTGGATAAATTGGAAGCGACCAAAAAAGCAAATTCAACAGAAAAAACACCAGTTGAACCAGCAAAGGAAACGATAAATTTTGAAGATTTCTCTAAGTTAGATATACGAATTGGAACCATTGTTTCTGCTGAAAAAATAGCAAAAGCTAAGAAATTACTGCATCTAAAAGTTGATACAGGCATTGATGTTAGGAGTGTAGTTTCTGGAATAGCAGAACATTACACGCCAGAAGAAATTCTTGGAAAAAAAGTTTCCGTAGTTGTGAATTTAAAACCTGTAAAATTGCGTGGTACTTTAAGCGAAGGCATGATTTTAATGACTGAAGACACTGAAGGTCAATTGGTTTTTGTAAGTTCTGAACAAAAAAATGTTAAAAATGGTAAAATTATTTCTTAATATTGCATTTTAAAATTAACTAAACATGAATGATTCAGTAGAAAATTTATCAAGCTTAGCCAAAGAAGGCTTAGAAACTTTAATTAGTTACCTGCCAAGTGTAGTAGGTGCATTAGTAATTTTAATTCTTGGTTGGTGGGTTATAAAACTCATTACAGGGAGAATTAGAAAAATAATGGAAAAACGGGAAGTAGATCCCGGTGTTCGTGGATTTACACTCAGTATTTTAGGTATTGTCTTAAAAATCCTATTATTCATCTTCGTTATTTCAAAATTAGGAGTTGAAACAACTTCATTTGCAGCTATTTTAGCGGCTGCAGGTTTAGCAATAGGTTTGGCATTACAAGGTTCTTTATCCAATTTTGCCGGTGGTGTACTTATTATTTTATTAAAACCATTTAAAGTTGGTGATTTTATAGACGCGCAAGGTGAGTCGGGTACAGTAACTGAAATCACTATTTTTTACACCCATATTACTACCATCAACAATCAGCGTATTGTCATTCCTAATGGACAGTTGTCTAATAACAAAGTGACCAATTACAGTTACGAGCCAACCCGAAGAGACGTTGTTACCGTAGGTATTTCTTATGATAGTGATATTAAAAAAGCAAGAGAGGTTTTGCTTGATATATTAAATAACGACAAACGAACACTTAAAGACCCTGCTCCTGTTGTACTTCTTGGAGGTTTGGGAGATAATTCAGTAGATTTATCAGTTCGTTTCTGGGCAACTAACGAAGATTTCTGGGGGCTGCACTTCGATTTTATGGAAAAAATGAAAGTAGAATTAGAAGCAGCAGGAGTATCCTTCCCTTTCCCACAACGCGATGTGCATTTGTACAACATGGATAAGGAACAATAGAATTCAACTCAATACATTAAAATAAAAAAGCTGCTCCACTTAAACGGAAGCAGCTTTTTTTATTGAATGGTTTCAAAATTATTTTTTGGGCTTACCTGCTACAAAATCTTTTAAGTAAAAGGGTTCAAAGTAAGCAGTATCTTCAAAATCTCCTTGTTGAAATTTGTTGAACGCTAATTCAGCTTGTTCTTTTGCTGAAGGAACCAAATTAGGGTGAAAATGCGCGTTGGAATGTGAGCAGATTTCACCAAATTTAGCTGCGCCCGAACCTATAAAATGAACTTGATTTTCTTTTAAGTAATTTTCAAATGAATCTTCTTTTAAAATTGTGGCTTCAACAGCACTTAAATGTTGATGTTTAGCTGAAAATACTTGTGTATAGGCTTCCATTCTTCGTGCATCTAACATTGGAATAATCACAGCAGATTCAGTTTTAATTTGAAGAGCTAGCGCTTCTAAAGTTCCTATTGAAATCAACGGAACTCCTATGCCAAAAGCCAATCCTTTTGCTGCAGAAACACCAATACGAAGTCCAGTATAAGACCCAGGACCTTTGCTTACCGAAACCGCATGAATTTGGTTTAAATCTAGATTTGCTTCGTTTACAACTTGCTGAATAAAATCGTGTAAATTTTCTGCGTGACTATAATTAGCCGCATTCAATTCTTTTACTGAAATTGTTTTTCCATCTTCAGAAACTGCAACCGAGCAATTGGTGCTTGCGCTTTCAATACTTAATATATATGCCAATTTTTTAAATTCTAATTAATATTCAATTGGGCGAATTCCAAAGAACAATTCTAAGACTTTTATCTGAAAAATAAAATTGTATTTGGCTTGAATTAGTTGATTTTCAGCATTGGTTAGCCTAAATTTAGATTGGGTAAACTCAAATCCATTAGAAACGCCAACATTAAAACGTTCTTTAGCATAATCAAAAGCAGTTTGCTGAGACTCTACTGCAGAAAGTGCTGCATCGTATGCTTTTGCCGCTCCGCGTGCATCTAAGTAAGCTTGATACACATTTGATTCTAAGTTAAGTTCAATTTGCTCTAATTGATATTCGCTGCGTTCTACATTAATTTTATTTCTAGCTACTTGGTTGCGTACCGAAAAACCATTGAAAACGGGAATGTTTAATTGAAGTCCAAAAGCATATCCATCGTTATTTCTCAATTGATCGAAAAATGGATCTGCACTTACTGTTTCTAATAAGAAATTGGGAGAAACTACCGCTTGCCCAGTATTTTCTACAACTCCTATTTGTTGCGTTGGGTTGTCTGGATCTAGTCCACCAGAAATAACTCGTTCTCTGTCACTTTCTCGGGTGTTGTAATTAAAAAAAGCATTCAACGTTGGGTAATATTGACTTTTAGCCAATTGTAAATCTTTTTTAGCTAATTCTACATCTTGCTCTGCAAGAAGAACTTCATAACGCTCTTGTTTTGCTTTTTCAATAATTTCGTCAGGATTTTTCTCTAAGATTTCAGTGATGGGAATATCGTATTCTTCATCTGCAATATCAAAGTTTTCGTAATCTTTAATCAATAAGTTTTGTGCTAAACCAATTAAGCTTACTTGTACATCATTTTCAGCAACAGCAATTTGACGAACTTCATCAGCATTTTGAGCTCTAATCTGTAAGATTTCACCTTCTGGTAGCGTGCCTGCATCTACTAAAGATTGAGTTTGCTGTAATTGCTCTTGGGTTACTTTGTTTTGTTCTTCTAAAATAGCAAGGCTTTGTTTGCTTACCAGAACTTGCAAATACGAATTGGCTACAGCAAGTGAAATATCGTCTTTAATTTGGTTGAGGTTATACGTACTAGCCAACCTATTTATTTTTGCTCTTTCAAACTGGCGTAAATTAGATAAACCATTAAAAATAGAAACTGTAGAAGTGGCATTTGCACTAAAATTTCGGTTAACTTGCTGCTCTAACACACCCGTAGTTACATTTTGCGTTAAACCAGAAACCCATTGATTGTTAGCACCAACATTTAAGCTTGGTAAATAGTTTCCAACAGCATCTTTAATGTCTATTTCTGCATTTTCTAAATCGAGTTGTGTTTGTTTTACGGTAATGTTATTTTCTAGTGCATGTTTAATACAGGCTTCTAATGTCCACTCTGTAGGTTGTTCTTGTGCGAAAGAAGTTGTGCTCGTACAGAAAACAAACACAACAAGAATAAGACTATATATAATTTTCATAAACTTCAATTTGGGATATTATTTATCTTCTTCTTCTATCTTTAGCAATAGGTTCTTCAACTTTATTCCAGACTTTTATCTTATCGTCTTTGTCAATTCCAGACTTTATTTCAACGTTGATTCCATCGCTTAAGCCTAGTTCAATATCACGTCTTTCAAACTTTTGGTCTCCTACTTCAACTTCAACGTAAGGAGCTTTTGTTTCTTTATCAAATTGAACTAAAGCTTCTTTAATAGCTAAAACATTTTCTACTTTTTCAAGAATAATCGATGCATTTGCACTCAATCCTGCTCTGATAAAAATTCCTTTTGTATCTTTTAAACTTCCTTCAATTTCAAATTGAACCGCTCCGTTTTCTTCTACACCTTGTGGCGCAATGTAATCTAAGATAGCATCGAATTTGGTGTTCTCGATTGCACCAACTGTAATTTCTAGTGGAAGACTTTCTTTAATTTTTCCAACTTCAGATTCGTCTACCTTTCCTTCAAAAATCATATCATCTACTTTAGCAATGGTAGCAATGGTTGTTCCTTCGTTAAAGTTATTGGCTTCAATTACCTGATTTCCAACTTTAATAGGGACATCGAGTACCATTCCAGAAATTCGAGCTTTAATCTCGGTAGTAGCTGCATTTCCTGCATCTTGCGTAGTACCAGTTTGAATTATTTCGTAATTTTCTTCTGCAGCAAGAACAGTTTGCTTTGCATTATCGAAGGCGTTTTTTGCCAAA
Source organism: Psychroflexus planctonicus (assembly GCF_014640195.1). Classification (GTDB taxonomy): domain Bacteria; phylum Bacteroidota; class Bacteroidia; order Flavobacteriales; family Flavobacteriaceae; genus Psychroflexus; species Psychroflexus planctonicus. Next base: position 351,639 of record NZ_BMGM01000001.1, on the reverse strand, counting down.
TCATAATCGTTTGCAGAAATCACTCCCTTTTCGAATAATTCTTCTTGACGTTCGAAAATTCTTTTTTCGTTTTCAAGATTAATTTTAGCTTGACGCAATTGGTTTTTAGCTGAATTTAAATTGTTGATATTAGGAACAACTTTCAGTTTAGCAACTAAATCTCCAACTTGCACGGTATCGCCAGGTTTTACTAGTAATTGATCTACAATTCCAGAAATGTTGGGTTTTACTTCCACTTCTTCACGTGGGATTAAAGTTCCCGTAGCAACTGTTTTTCTAATGATGGTTTCTTCTGAAGCTTGTTCAGTTTTGAAAACTTCTGGGTTTTCTTGGTTTTTTTGATACAAATAATACAATGATCCGCCAAAGAGCGCAACGATGATTAAGAGAACAATGATGGTAAGAGCTTTTTTCATTTTTTATTTAGGTATTAGGTCTTTTGGTTTTTATTCGGTTCTTAAAGCGTCTACAGGTTTTACTTTTATAGCATTTTGGGCTGGAATAAATCCTGCAAACAATCCAGCAATGATCAATATAACTAAAGCGGTAACAACGGTTGGTAAATCTACACTTGGGTTTACAAATGGTATGTCGCTATCTTCAGGTAAAACTTGGTTAATAATGGCTAAAATTCCTGTAGCAAATACAATTCCTGCCATTCCAGCAATTAAGGTTAAAAAAACAGATTCAAACAGAACTTGTCCGCGTATGTTCCAAGGCGTTGCACCTAATGCGCGACGAACACCAATTTCGTTAGTTCTTTCCTTTACTACAATAAGCATAATATTACTGATGCCAATAACTCCAGAAAGTAAAATTAAAATTCCCACAAAGTAAGCTACTGCATTTAAAGCAATGAATAAACCTTGAATTTTAGAGAACTGTTCGTATAAATCAAAATTGCCAATTGCTCGGTCATCTTCTGGATGAATTCTGTGATTAGCTTTTATTACATCAAATATTTGTTCTTTTAAGTTGGTGATAGAATAATTATCATTAGCGGTTATGGCCATCCAACCAACTACTTCACCAAAATTGAAAGCTTGTGAAAAGGAAGTAAAAGGTGTATAAATTTGTTTTTGGTCTTCTTCTGCATTACCGCCACCAAAGCCTCGCTTTTTGTAAATACCAATCACCATAAAATTAACCCCTTGAATTTTTACGTAGGTTCCAAGTGGGTTTTCATCTATTCCGTATAATTCTTTTTGTACGCCTTCGCCAATAACAGCTACTTTGCGTTTGTTTTCAATGTCGTTTTGGTTAATAAATCGACCTCGTACAATTTTCATGGGTTCTTGCTCCTGAATATCAGGATAATCTCCGTACACGTTAAAAGCTCCATTTTTTAAACCCCGAACTACATTATTTTCGCCACCGAATCCACCCAATTGGTTTCTTGGGGAAACGTATTTTAAGCCGTTTACTTTTTGTTTGATGGCAGTAACATCGTTAACGTCAAAATTATAGCGTCTGCCTTTGGGCAAACCATCATAAGGTCTAGATGCGGTTTGTGTCCACATAAACATAGAATTGGATGAAATACCAGAGAAAATTTGCTTCACTCCATTTTCTAAACCATTTCCTGCAGCCAATAATATTACGAGAATAAAAATTCCCCAAAATACGCCAAAAGCAGTAAGTACTGTTCTAAATAAATTAGAAGACAGCGACTCGATTACTTCATTCCATTTGTCTCTACTAAACATATTATTCGTCTCTTAATGCGTCTATGGGTTTAATTTTTGCTCCACGCCAAGCTGGAAAAAATCCAGCAACTGCTCCTGCTACAATTAAAATAACAACGGTAGTCATGGCGATATTAAAGTTAACTGAAGGATTGATTAAGAAATCTAATTCAACCATTGGTCCTACAAATTCTAATAATGCTAATGCTAAAATTAAGCCTATCAATCCTGAAAAAGCGGTAACAAAAACCGACTCATGCAATACCATGGCAACAATAGACATGGGTTTTGCTCCTAGCGCTTTTCGGATTCCAATTTCTTTAGTACGTTCTTTTACAATAATTAGCATAATGTTGCTTACACCAATTATTCCAGCTAGCAAAGTAGCAATACCTACAAACCAGAAAAATATTTTCATAGCAGAAATGAGCTGATAAATTTCTTTGGTATTTTCAATATTATTACTGATGAAAATCCCACTGGTATCTAAAGGATTTACGAGAAGTTTAGCTTTTAGTTGGCGTTCAATTTTAGCTGTAAATTTATTCGATTCGGCTAAAGCTTCGTCATAATCATCTACCTTTGGTAGGGTAAATCCCATAGAACGAATATTGATGCCTGCACCAAAAACTACCTGAGCTGTTGTAAGTGGGATGTACACTCTAGCTTCTTCTCTATCGCCACCTGGATCGGTGTAAACTCCTACAACCTTAAAATTTAAACCAGACAAACTGATGTATTCTCCTAAGGGTGAATTATCTTTAAATAAATCTTTTTTTACGCGATTACCAATAATTATATGTTTTTCTAAATGATCTAAATCGAGTTGATTGATAAACCTGCCTTCAATAATCGAAGCATTTTCTAAGTATTGAAAATCGGGCATTACACCTTGAATTCGGTAGCTGCCAAATTCTTTTTTATAGGAAATTAAACGGCTCCAAATCTGAAAATCGGAAGATTTATGTACTACTTCTTCTTTGTCGCCTAAAGCCAATTCGTAATCTTCATTGGTAAATTGAATTCTTCGTTTAGGGTTTAAGCCTTTGTATTCTAAGGTTGTATAACCGGGATAAATATTAATAATGTTAGATGCATCGTTTTGAAACTGTTTTTCAATCCCGTTTTGCATTCCAACGCTTACTCCTAATAATATAATTAAAATGAAGATACCCGAAGCAACAGAAACCCCAGTTAAAAAAGTACGGAGTTTGTTTTTGCTAATGGTTTCAAAAATCTCTTGCCAACGTTCTAAACTAAACATTCTCGATTGCTCTTACTTGTTCAACTTTTTCGTCATTTATAATTACACCATCTTTTAAGTGAACAATGCGCTTAGTCATTTGTGCAATATCTTCTTCGTGGGTTACCACTAAAATTGTTTTTCCTTCATCATTAATTTGCTGGATTAAATCCATAATTTCATAAGAAGTCTTAGTGTCTAAAGCTCCTGTTAGCTCATCCGCAAGTAAAACTTTGGGTTGGCTGGCTAAAGCGCGCGCTATAGCAACCCTTTGTTTTTGACCACCAGAAAGTTCATTGGGTTTGTGAGAAGCCCAATCGGCTAGTCCAACTTTCTCTAAGTAACTCATAGCGCGGTCGGTTCTTTCGCCTCTTGAAATACCTTGGTAATATAAAGGTAAAGCCACATTATCTAAAGCAGATTTATAATTGATTAAGTTGAAAGATTGAAAGATGAATCCTAAAAACTTATTTCTGTAATTAGCAGCAATACGTTCATTTAGGTTTTTAATTGGAACTCCATCTAGGTTATATGAACCTGAATCTGCTTCATCAAGAATGCCTAAAATATTCAATAAGGTAGATTTTCCAGAACCTGAAGAACCCATGATTGAAACCAATTCTCCTTCTTTTACGCTAAAGTTAATTCCTTTTAATACGTGAAGCGAATTTTTACCAATTTGGTAAGATTTGTGTAAGTCTTTAATTTCAATCATGTAATATACTTTGCTTATATGACTGAAGATTTACCAAAATGTTACAAAAACTTTTTGTTATTATATTGTTAACATTGTTTACGTAATTTTAATCAACCTGTTAAAGCTCGATATAATTTCTTTTTTTCAATTCAAAACAATAGATTGCGGTTTAAAATATTAAATAATGAACAAAACCTATACACTTTTACTTTTAATTTTATGTACTACGTTGTCTTGGAGTCAAGTAACTAATGAAGGGAAACCAATTAGTTGGAAACTTGATGTCCAAAATTTAGACCCAATTGATTTACCTGATTTCGATTTGAAAAAATTACAAAAAGAAGATCAAGTAAACGATGAACGAGATGATGTTCCGTGGAGATTTGGTTACGAACATTCTGTAAGTTATGGCTTAGATAATACCGGAACTTGGGAAACTTTACCTAATGGCGATCGAATCTGGTTAGTCAGTTTCAAATCGGAAGGAGCAAAAACACTCAACTTTATTTTTGACCAATTTTACTTACCTGAAGGAGCTAAGTTGTATTTTTATAATGAAGATAGAACAGACCTTTTGGGTGCATATACGCATACCCAAAATTCAGATGAAATGGTTTTTGGCTCATGGTTAATTGAAGGTGAGCAAGTTTTTGTTGAATACTACGAACCCAAAGAAGCTATGGGGAAAGGCGATTTGAATATAAGCCAAGTAGTTCATGGTTACCGTTCTGTTACTGAAAACGATGCAATGCAAAAAGCCTTGAATGATTCTGGTGCTTGTAATTTAGATGTAGATTGTCCTATAGGTGACGATTTCGAAGATATGAAAGACTATTTGAAGAAATCCGTAGCGATGACGGTAGTTGGTGGTAATGGTTTTTGTACAGGAACATTAATAAATAATACATCTAATAATGGAGCTCAGTATTTTTTAACAGCTAACCATTGTTTAGGCGGTGGAGTTGGAAGTTGGGCATTTCGTTTCAATTGGACGAGCCCAAATCCGGTGTGTGCGTCTTTTACAAACTCACAAAACGGAACTTTTGACCAAACTGCTAGTGGTGCCGTATTAAGAGCTAGTAATTCTAAATCTGATATGGCATTGCTCGAAATTAATCCAAACTTACCTGACAGTTGGGATTTGGTTTGGGCTGGTTGGGACAGGTCTAATACCAATCCCACTTTTGAAGTAGGTATTCACCACCCAAGTGGAGACATCATGAAAGTTTGCCGAGATGATGATGGCGCAACTCAAAGTACAACTCCTTTTAATGGCGATCCTTCTATGCAGATGTGGTTAGTAAACAATTGGGAAGAAGGCGTTACTGAACCTGGTTCATCTGGTTCTGCTTTATTCGATCAAAACGGAAGAATTATTGGTCAACTAGCTGGTGGCGGCGCTGCATGTTCTGGCACATCTAACAATGGTCAAATAGACTTTTACGGTCGCTTTGCTACATCTTGGGATTTTGGAAATACAAACAGTACGCGATTAAGTAACTGGCTTGATCCAAACAACACAGGCCAAACTACTTTAGATGTGTATCCAGCTATGGAAGTTTTAGATGTAGATGCTGCGGTTAGTATTAACGGATTAGATGATGTTTGTGACAATAATGTAAGCCCAGAAATTGTATTAACAAATGCAGGGAATGATCCCATTACTTCACTCTCAATAAATTATGCTTTTAACGAAGATGCTCCCACCAATATAGACTGGAGCGGTAATCTTTTAGCAGGAGAAACAGAAACTATTTCAGTACCACAATATACTTTACAAGTAGAAGAAAATACGTTTGTAGTTGATATAGACTTAAATGGAGATGAAGATATAAACAACAATCAAGCTACTACTGATTTTGTAGTTGCAGAAACAGTAGGTTCTTCAAACCTTGTTTTAACTATTGAGTTAGATAATTTTCCAGACGAAACTACATGGGAGGTTGTTAATTCTAGCGAAACAGTTGTGGCAAGTGGAGGTCCTTACTCAGATACTGATGATTCTATAACTGAAGATATTAGCTTAGATAATGATGATTGCTACACGTTTACCATTTTTGATGCTTATGGCGATGGAATTTGTTGTGGATTTGGCTCAGGTAGTTATACTTTAGAAACGGATGCCGGAGATGAAATAATTAGCGGTGGTGATTTTGATGCATCAGAATCGGTTGACTTTAATAATTTTATTTCACTTAGCAACGACACCTTTGAACTGAATAATAATGTGAAACTGTATCCTAATCCAACAAATGGAACAGCATACATTTCCAATACATCTGGCAACCTTGTAGATTATCAGATCTATACCATTTCAGGAAGACTAATTAGTAAAGGAGAAGCTCGAGCAAATGAAACTCAAATTAATTTGAATCAAGCCAATGCAGGAATTTATTTAGTGAAGTTAACGGACCAAGAAACGCAAGTTACTTCTACCCAAAAATTGATTGTAAAATAACGGCTTTTAAAGCTTAATTATATCTCAACAAACACAACGCCCGAGCATTTTTGCTTGGGCGTTGTCTTTTTTAATATGTTGAAGTTTACTAGTATTGCTTCAATAAATACTTAATAACATCTGTAGTGGTAACAATACCCACTAAAGATTCATTTTTGAGTACTGGAAGTGCATGAAATTCTGCTTTAGTAAAAATTTCAGCAGCATCTTTAATATAATCATCGGCATCTAAGCTTACAATTTGGCTGGTCATTACTTGTTCAATAGAAAACATGTCGTAAATAGTGGTTTCTACTTCTGTTCCATCATCATCGGTTGCATCTGCAAAAGAAATTCTGAGTAAGTCGGTATAACTAAGAATGCCAACAATTTTTTTTCCTTTAACAACAGGAATATGTCTTATTTTGTGTTTTTTAAATAAGGACTCTGCTTTGGTTAAAGAATCGTCTAAATTCAATTTAACTAAGTTTTTGGTCATTATGTTAGATACGGGTACGGTAGGTTTCATCTTCTTGTGTTTTAAATTGTAGATACAAATATTCTACATTAACACATGCTAAACAATGACCTAAATCAGTTTGCTTTCAATTCTTGTTTAATGCCATTAAGCATGGTTTCAATAATATCTTCAAGTTGAAAAGAATGTTTCCAATTCCAATGATTCTGAGCAGCTTCGTCATTAATACTACTTGGCCAAGAATCAGCAATAGCTTGTCTAAAATCGGGATCATAAGAAATGGAAAAATTGGGAATGTGTTTTTGTATCTTTTCGCTAATCTCTTTAGGAGTAAAACTAATTCCACCTAAATTGTAAGAAGATCGAATTTCAATTTGTTCTTTTGGTGCTTCCATAATGGCAATGGTAGCATTTATAGCATCATCCATATACATCATCGGTAAAGCCGTGTTTTCACTAAGAAAACAAGTATACTTTTCTTCCTTTATGGCTTCATGAAAAATTTCGATTGCATAATCTGTTGTGCCGCCACCTGGTGGTGTTTTATAGCTAATTAAGCCTGGATATCTAATGCTTCTTACATCTACTCCATAACGTTTAAAGTAATATTCGCACCAGCGTTCTCCGGTTTGTTTGCTAATTCCATAAACGGTAGAAGGTTCCATTATTGTTTTTTGTGGTGTATTGTCTTTTGGCGTAGAGGGTCCAAAAACAGCAATACTAGAAGGCCAAAATATTTTATTTATTTTTCCATCTTTGGCTAGATTTAAAACATGAAATAAGGTGTTCATGTTTAAATCCCAAGCCTTCATCGGAAATTTCTCGGCAGTACCACTTAACATGGCAGCCATTAAATATACTTCATTTACATCGTAATGCAAAATCAAATCTTCTAAAGCATTGTAATTAGTAGCGTCAAGAATTTCAAAAGGGCCAGATTGCATTAAACTTGCACTGCCTTCTCTAATGTCGCTTGCAATTACATGATCAGCACCGTGTTTTTCACGTAAAGTAAAAGTTAATTCGCTTCCTATTTGGCCGCATGCGCCAATAATTAAAATCCTTGGTTTCATTACATGTGAATTTCTGCGAAAATACAGATAATGTCCTTTCTTAAATGAAACATTCTTAATAAATTGTTCCAAAATTTAGTTAAACCTTAATTTTAAGGGAATTGTAGATTAAGTTTTTGAAATGTTTTAAATTAGCCTAAAAATTGCTTCATTTTATGAAAATGCACAAATTTACTTGTATTGTATTCACCTTCATTTCATTGTCTTTTTTTACGGCTTGCCAGAAGGATCAAAATCAACAAAATAAAACAGAATTAGCGCAAACTAATCAAAACGATAGTTTACTTCAGGTAAAGCTTAACTACCCTAAAAATGAAATTGCTTTAAATGAAAATGCTCAAAATGAAACTGAAAAATGGATGCTTTACACTGCCATGGAAGCTGAAGTAACGCGCATGGAAAATTATACATTGGACGATGTAATTAATAATGCACCCAGCATTCTTAGAGCAACCGATACATTGGTTCAAACTATTCCAAAACAATTTAGAATTAAGCCCGTAGAATCTAGAATAAAAGTTTTGCATACCAAGGCAAGTGTACTCAATCAATTATGTAATAAACAACAAAAAGACTTAGATGAAGTAAAGAAAGTAGCTGAAGAAATTCCAATTGATTTTTACAACCTAAATATTCAATTGAATGAAGTCTTTATAGAAATGCCCGAAATAGAAAATCTAGAAAAATGAAGCAATTAATACTATTGAGTTGTCTTTTTTGTTTTAACTTACTGCAAGCTCAAAAAACCATTGAAGCTACGTTAGATACTTGGCATGAAGCGGCAAGTACAGCAAATTTTGAAGAATACTTCTCCAGTTTTGCTGAAGACGCCTATTTTTTGGGTACCGATGCCAGCGAACGTTGGTCTGTAAAACAATTTAAAAACTTTGCTAAGCCGCATTTTGAAACTGCGCCTGCTTGGGAGTTTATTCCCGTGCAACGCAATTGGAAAATTAGCTTGGTTCGATGAAATTTTAAACTCCGAACACTTAGGTGTTTGCCGAGGTTCTGGAGTTATGATTTTAGAAAACAAGACTTGGAAGATAAAACACTACGTACTTTCGCTTATTGTTCCAAATGAACATGCCAAAGAAGTAGCCAAACTAAAACGCAAAGCAGACCAAAATAGTTTAACCGAATTAATTGATGATTGATATGAAGTATTTCTTTTTCTTTTTTAGCTTATGTTGTATTGGTTTTTCGCAAGAAAAAAAAGCCCTAACTCACGATGATTACGATTTATGGCAAAGCATTTCTTCTACGCAAATAAGCAAGTCGGGAAATATTTTACTTAATGAAGTAAAAACTTCTACCAGTAGAGGCAATGGCTACTTGCAAATCAACTTATTAAACAACAAATATTCTGCACAGTTTTTCAATGGCACCAATGCTAAAATTACTCAAGACGAAAAATACATTGTGTTTTTAGAACAACCCGCTTACGATAGTTTACGAGCAGAAAAAAAACGAGAAGTTAAAAAAGACAAACAGTCTAAACCAAAACTAAAAATTTTTAGCGTTGCACAACAACAAATTGTAGACAGTCTAAGTAGGGTGAAAAAGTTTCATATTCCAGAAGAAGCAGATGCTTGGGTGGTTATTGAAAAATTTAAAGACGAAAAGAAAAAGTCTAAAAAAGACACTACATCAAAGAAAAAAAGAAAGAAAAAGAAGAAAGAAGATGAAAAGCCAAAGGCAAAACCACTTCGTCAAGAGGCGGATTATGCCATTGTTTATAATCTAGCTTCACAAGAAAAAGACAGCATTTTTCAAATTGATGAAATTGAATTAGCCAAAGAAGCCAATCATTTTTATTTTTCGAAATCTCAAGGCAAGAAAAAGCCAGCTTTAGGAATTTACAAATATGATGTGGCTAACTTGAAAGCTGAAGTAATCGATTCTACCTACTTTCGCTATCAGAAATTAAGCGCATCCAAATCGGGTGAACAACTAGCTTATTATGCAGCAAAAGATTCGGTTGAAAAAGATTCGCTTCAATTTGAATTATTGCTTTTTAATCAGCAGGTTATTTCACAAATCACCGATACTTTAGGTACAAATCTTCGTGAAAATTGGCAGGTAAGTACTTATCAAAAACCTAGTTTTTCTGAAGATGAAAAAAGCTTGTATTTCCATTCTAAACCCATTCCTAAATTTAGCATAGACACTACTTTGCTAAAAGAAGAAATTCCTGAAGTAGATGTATGGACGTATAAAGACAAACGCATTCAACCTGAACAAAAAGCAAGAGCAAAGCAACTGGAAAACCAAGCTTATATTTCGTATTACAACTTGGTCGAAAACCAGCTGGTAAACTTGCAAGATGAAGAATTAGACGGAATTGTATTTGATAAAGATAAAGTGCAAAAATGGGTTTTGGGTTATACAGACAAAGCTTACCGCTTACAGCGTTCATGGAGTTACCCATGGCTAACTGATTGGTTTGTGGTGAATACAGAAACAGGCGAAAAAACATTTGTATTGGAAGCTTTAGCTCAACGTCCTTATCTTGCTCCTAACGGAAAATATGCATTGTATTACAACACCGAAGACCAAAACTGGTGGAGTTTAAATTTAGCAAAACAAGAAAAAATAAAACTTACGCACAATTTAGATGTTAACTTTTTTGATGAAGAAAACGATACGCCAAGTGCACCAAGAGCTTACGGATTTGGCGGTTTTACCCAAAAAGGAGAAGCTTTGGTTTATGATGCCTTTGATGTTTGGAAATTGGATTTGTCGGGTGTTAATCAGCCAGAAAAAATGACCAAAGGAAGAGCAAATTCCCAAGAATTTAGAACACTTCGATTGGATGCGGAAGACCGAAGTTTAGCATCCTATTACCAAAATAAATTATTGCTAACTTCTTTTGGGAAATTCAACAAAAAACAAGCCTTGTTTGCTGTAGACGCTAATGGAGAAATAAAAAGTTTGGTGAGTGAAGGCGATTACGCTTTATCAAGTTTTAATAAAGCAGAAGAAGAGGAAAAAATGATTTTTAGAAAGCAAGATTTCAATACGTATCCCGATGTGTTTGTGTTGAAAACCAATCAAGAACATCAAAAAATCACCGAAGTTAATCCGCAGCAAAAAGACTTTTTATGGGGAAGTGTAGAATTGGTTAAGTGGACTGCTTTCGATGGCACCGAACTGCAAGGTTTGTTGTATAAGCCAGAAAACTTCGACGAAAGTAAAAAATACCCAATGATTACCTATTTCTATGAAAAAAGAAGCGATAATTTACACCGATATATTTCGCCACAACCCAGTGCATCCATCGTAAATATGAGTTATTTGGTAAGTAATGACTATTTGGTTTTTGTTCCAGATATTGTTTATCAAGACGGAAAACCTGGTGGCAGTGCAGAAAATTGTATTTTATCGGGTGTTGAAGCTATGGAAAAATTACCCTATGTAGATTCAGAAAAGCTTGCCATACAAGGACAATCTTGGGGTGGTTATCAAGTCGCGCATCTCATTACTAAAACCGATAAATTTGCAGCAGCAGGAAGTGGTGCGCCGGTAAGCAATATGACCTCCGCCTATGGCGGAATACGCTGGGATTCAGGTTTAAGCAGGCAGTTTCAATATGAACGCACCCAAAGTAGAATTGGCACAAATCTGTGGGACGATTTAGATTTGTATTTAGAAAATTCTCCTTTATTTGGTGTACCAAATATAAACACTCCGGTTTTAATAATGCACAACGATGCTGATGGAGCCGTGCCTTATTATCAAGGAATTGAATTTTTTATGGGTTTAAGACGTTTACAAAAACCAGCATGGTTGTTGGTCTATAATAATGAAGCCCATAACTTGCGAAAAATGAAAAATAAACAGGATTTATCTATACGCATGATGCAGTTTTTCGACCATTTTTTAAAAGATACACCACAGCCCGTTTGGATGAAAGAAGGATTGCCTAGAACCCAAAAAGGAAAAGATTTAGGATACGATTTAACAGAAGAATAATTGAATTATGAAATATTATAAACTCATCATTTTAGCTGCTTTTATAAGCTTGTCAGGTTTCAATGCTAATGCACAAAATAGCAATGGTTTAGAAGCTAGTGTTCATCTAGGAATTCCTACAGAAGATATTGAAGATGCAGTAAATCTGGTTTATGGTATAGATTTCAACTATTATTTTATCAATATAGCAGAAGTTTTAAACTTTGGTTTTACAGGTGGTTATATCAATTTTAATGGAGATCAAGTTTTAACCAGCGAATCTGCAAATTTGGCTTTACCTGATGCTTCTTTTTTACGTGTTGGTGGTTTAGGGAGAATCAATTTTAATGCTAATGTATACCTTATAGTAGATTTGGGTTACGCCATAGGTTTAGATGATATTGAAGGCGGAGGTTTTTATCAACCTAAAATCGGTTTCAATTCTGGGAAATTTTCATTTTTTGTATACTATCAAAAAATATATACCGATACGCGTTTTCCAAATTATTCATCTGTTGGTTTAGGGGCAACTTATCATTTTTAAATTACAATTTAGTTTCTGTTTTAAATTTACTTTCTAAGTAGTTAAATAATTTTTACATTTACTGTATGAAAAAAATAATTTTAGGTTTAGCTCTATTCGTTTCAAGTTTAAGTTTTTCTCAAAACCAATTGGGTTTGAGTGCAGTTTATGGAACAGAAATAGAAACCATAGGAGCAGGACTCCGCGGAGTAATTGTTATTAATGAAAGTTTTTCTTTTGTTCCAGAAATTGTAGCTTTTTTACCCAAGGAGCAAGATGTAAGTATCGACGGAAACCAGACATTTGAAGCTACAACCAATATGATTCTTTTTAATGCAGATGTGCATTACACTTTCGATTTATACATTAAAAACTTAGAGATTTACGCTTTAGCAGGTTTCAATTATACAGAAGCAAATAATGATGTAGATGGATTTGAATCGGATGAAATCGACTTTTTTGAATTGCAAGAATCAGGAGTAGGAGCAAATCTCGGTGGTGGATTTCGATACGCACTCAGTAATAATCTGTTTTTATTTGCAGAATCGAAATACATTGTAAACGATATAAACCAAGTGGTATTCAATTTAGGGATACTCACCAATTTTTAAACCATGTCTACCTTATTTACCAAAATCATTAACGGAGAAATTTCAGCACATAAAGTAGCTGAAAACGAAGATTTTTTAGCTTTTTTAGATATCAATCCAAACGCCAAAGGACACACCTTGTGCATTCCTAAAAAAGAAGTGAACAAAATTTTCGACTTAGATGAAGCTACCTATCTCCATTTGATGAAATTCTCGAAAAAAGTGGCTCATGCTTTAGAAAAAACCATTGCTTGTAAACGCGTTGGAATGGCGGTAGTGGGTTTAGAAGTACCACATGTGCACGTTCATCTAATTCCGTTGAACGATATGAAAGAAATGACCTTTCAACATAAGGTAGAAATGGACAATAACCAATTAGCTGAATTAGCTCAATCCATAGCACAGAACTTTGAAGTTTAATATTTATCCACCAATTTTTACTACTAAAAAATAACACTACAAACAAAATGCTTTTGCTAACTTTGCGCTTCATTTACGCCAAAGGATTTTCGCATGTTAGAAGTTAAAAATATAAAGCAGCATTTAGCTGAATACCAAGAAGCCCTACAAAAAAGAAATTTTGATGCTTCAAAAGTGCTTCCTGAAGTGCTTCAATTAGACGAGCAACGCAGAAGCATGCAAACGGAGTTGGACCAATTGCTAGCCGAATCTAATCAACTATCAAAAGAAATAGGTATGCTTTTCAAAAGTGGAGAGCAAAAAAAGGCCAATATTTTAAAAGAAAAAACAGCTTCGATAAAAGCGAATACCAAAAGCATTTCAACAGAAATGGAAAAGGTAAGCAAAGCTTTAGATGAATTGTTGCACAGTATTCCTAACGTTCCACACCTAAGTGTGCCCACAGGAAACTCTGAAGATGATAACGAAGAGATTTTTAGCGAAGGTGAAGTTCCCGCCTTAGACAAAAACGCACTGCCGCATTGGGAATTGGCCAAAAAATACGATATCATCGATTTTGAATTGGGCAATAAAATTACGGGTGCTGGTTTTCCTGTTTACAAAGGAAAAGGAGCGCGATTGCAACGTGCTTTAATCACTTATTTTTTAGATAAAAACACAAAAGCTGGTTACACAGAATATCAAGTTCCGCATTTAGTAAATGCTGCTTCTGGATTTGGTACAGGACAGTTGCCCGATAAAGAAGGGCAAATGTACCATGTAACTGAAGACGATTTATATTTAATTCCTACTGCAGAGGTTCCGGTAACCAATATTTTTCGGGAAGATTTGCTTACTGAAGATCAATTGCCTATAAAATGTACCGGTTATACACCTTGTTTCAGAAGAGAAGCAGGTTCGTATGGTGCGCACGTTCGTGGTTTAAATAGACTGCATCAATTTGATAAAGTAGAAATTGTAAACGTGGTTAAACCAGAAGATTCGTATCAAGTTTTAGATGAAATGGTAGCACACGTTAAAGAAATTTTACGCGAATTAAAGCTGCCTTATCGTGTTTTACGACTGTGTGGTGGAGACTTGGGCTTTACTTCTGCACTTACTTACGATTTTGAAGTATTTTCTACAGCACAAGACCGTTGGTTAGAAATCTCATCGGTTTCTAATTTTGAAACGTTTCAAGCCAATCGGTTGAAAATTCGATATAAAACAAAGGATAAAAAGAAACATTTGGTGCATACTTTAAACGGAAGCGCTTTAGCTTTACCACGCGTTTTGGCAGGTATTTTAGAGAATTACCAAACTCCAGATGGCATCAAAATTCCTGAAGTTTTAGTGCCGTATACTGGATTTGATATGATTGATTAATGAAAATACGTGAATTCTTAGCTATATTATTTGTTTCGCTTTTGGTCTATGCTTGTGCCCAACGCGGCAGACCGGATGGTGGACCCATTGACGAAGATCCGCCGAAAATAGTTACAGAACGTCCAGCTAATTTTTCTAATTTTTTTGATAAAGAAGAACTGGAGATTACATTTAATGAATTCATTAAATTAGACGATCCAAGAAATCAAATTATTTTTTCTCCTCCTATTGAGCCAAGACCACAAATTTTACCAATGGGATTGGCTTCAAAAACCCTTAGTATTAAATTCGACTTAGATTCGCTTCAAAAGGAAACAACTTATACCATTAATTTTGGAAAAAGCATTGAAGATAACAACGAAGGCAATACCTTTCCATTTTACAAATATGTATTTTCAACAGGAAGCTATTTAGATTCTTTAGCCATTCAAGGAAAGGTTTACCAACCCAGCAAAAGAGTTGCAGACGAGTTTATTTCAATTTTACTTTATCAAATAGATTCTGTATATTCAGATTCTGTGGTGTATCAAAAAATGCCAACTTATATATCTTATACACAAGATTCAACCAACACGTTTCAGTTGGAAAATATGAAAGCTGGCAAATACAAATTGGTAGCTATTTCAGATAAAAACAACAATTATA
This sequence comes from Psychroflexus planctonicus, assembly GCF_014640195.1. Classification (GTDB taxonomy): domain Bacteria; phylum Bacteroidota; class Bacteroidia; order Flavobacteriales; family Flavobacteriaceae; genus Psychroflexus; species Psychroflexus planctonicus. The sequence continues at coordinate 336,532 of NZ_BMGM01000001.1, read as the reverse complement.
AATTTGAAGCAGCTCAAGATGAAATTGGTTTCCTACAAGACACCATTGTTTTGCCTAGAGACCATGAAGAATCTTTCTCTCTTTCACTTTTTAAAGAAGCAGTTGACTTTAAAGCGGAGCGACCCGAGCAAGATAATTTAAACAAAATTATCTTTGGTTACCGAGGAGAAATTACTAAAGAAAACCACAGCATAGAATTATTAGGCGAAAAACCGGATGATTTCACGTATCAAATTTGGAAAGAAAAAGACGCAGACACGCTTAATTATTGGTTTAAACCTTACTTAGAAAGAGATTCTTTACTATTTGTTTTTGGAAATGAAAAAAAGTTTGATACAGTATACTTTTACCCTAAAGAACTGGAAATACCAGATTCTTTAAAAATAGCTTTTGAGCCAAAGGGAAACATATATTATGATGAGCCGATAAAAATAACGGCCAACATACCTTTGGTTGAATTTGAAAAAGATAGCATGTTGCTTATGAATACCAAAGATTCTGTAGCAGTAGACTTTTCGCTTGCTTTAGATAAATATCGGAATCAATTGGAAGTTCAATTTGAAAAAAATGAACAAAAAAGTTATGAATTGCAAATTTTACCTGGTGGAGTAACTAGTTTTTTTGATGAAGTAAACGATACTTTAAGTCTCAAAGTAAGTACCAAAAAATATTCAGATTATGGAAATTTAGTGTTGACGCTACAGAATATAAAAAGCTATCCAATAATTGTGCAACTTATTACTGCAGAAGATGAAGTAAAATACGAGCAGTTTTCTGAAAATGCGCAGGTTTTTGAATTCAATTACCTAGAACCAGCTGAATATTATATTCGTGTAATTTACGATGAAAATAAAAATCAAAAGTGGGATACCGGAGATTACTTAGAAAAAATACAACCCGAAGCAGTAGATTATTATATGGAGCCGATTAAGATTAGAGCCAATTGGGACGACTCGCATGTAATTTCACTTCCTGATTAGTATAGATTCAACTTATTGAAAACCTATCTCTATCGTATAAAAAACCGATTTTTTTTCTAGTTTCGTGAAGCTTTTTGTAATCTAATTCATGTATTTCGGTAAAAACTTCATGATGATTTTCACTTTTGGTGATTTGCTTTCCTAACGCATCATACACTGCAGAGTGACCGCTGTAGGGATAGCCATTTCCATCTTCACCAACTCGATTTACCCCTACGCAATACGCCATATTTTCGATAGCTCTGGCTTTTAATAAAGCATCCCAAGCCGATGTTCTCATTTCGGGCCAGTTGGCTACGTATAGCAATACATCGTAATCTTCTGTATTTCTCGCCCAAACTGGAAAGCGTAAATCGTAACAAATCAATGGGCAACATTTCCAGCCTTTATATTCCACAATTAATTTTTGATTTCCAGCGGTGTAGGTTTGTTCTTCTTTAGCTAAAGTGAATAAGTGCTTTTTATCGTACGTTTTTAAAGTTTCATCTGGAAAAACCCAATACAGTCGATTATAGTAATTACCTTTTTCTTCAACAATTAAACTGCCTGTAACACAAGCTTGTTTTTCTTTTGCCATTTGTTGCATCCAAGATAAGCTTTTTCCATTTTGCGGCTCAGCCAAATGTGTTGCATTCATACTAAAACCGGTTGTAAACATTTCGGGTAGCACAATTACGTCTACATTTTCTGCTAAGCTTATTATTTCCTTCGTAAAATAATCGATATTTTCTTGTGGATTTTCCCAAGCTAAATCGGCTTGTAAAATGGCTAGATTTAAGTTTTGCATCATCAATAGGTTTTTGTCATGCTAGTAGGAACGCAGATAATAAAGTCTGCTATATTCTTATGAATTTCTTCTAATTTGCTAATATCGGCTTGTTCTACAGTAGTAATGGTCATGATTTCTACATCTTCTTGGTAAGTTTGCAAGTACCAAACAATGCCTTCGTAATAATTAGAATGATACGAGCCGTTGAAATGCACAAATAGTTTATCCTTTTCTCTATTCTGTAAAATAAAATGTGCCATGCTAGCATCTTTGATGGCTTGTGCTTTCGCAATATCTTCGGTAGCATGGTCGCCCATCATCTTAAGCATATTTTGATAGGTTTTTAATTCAATATCAAACGGAATAGGCAAGGGAGCCATCCAACTTTGCTCTTCTTTGCTTAAAGAATCTAGTGCTGCAAATCCACCTTCTTTATACACTTTGCTAGCATATCTTCTGGGAATGTTTGTTGCTGTAAAAGCAATATCATGTTGTTTAGCAAAATCGACCAGCGGTGCATAATCAGTTGAATAATTTGGCCATAATCTGGTTTTTTCTTTGAATTCTTTTGAATTGATTTCTCCTGCTAAATAATCATTTAAAGCTTCTTGATTATCAGCTTCGAACATTTCTGCTCCTAGGCTAAGCTGAATCTCTTTTTGGTGTAAATCTTGAATCAATTCCAATTGAAGCCAATGACTAATCGGATTGTTGTGAAACTCCCCAAACAAAACCACATCTGCTTTAGGAGCTTTTTTAAACATGCGTTTATACTTGGTTTTTTTACCGTTGGATTTGTACAGTTGATAGGCTGGTTTTTTTTGCGCAAAACCAGAATGGCATAAGCTTAATGCAAAAACAAAAAGCAAAAGATAACGGATCTTCATATAATGAATTTTTGAATGATGAAGATACGAAAAACTAATTGCTTGATTAAATTTTCACACTTCGAAAACTTCATCTTCAGCTAAAACAAAAACACGTTCGTTAAGTTCTGGAGTAACATAAAAGTGCCCGGTAAAATTTCCAAAAGCAGGTAGTATCAACTGATTCTCTTGTTGGTAAAAGCAAGGTAAGTTGAGCACTTGACGACCACTTCCACGTAAGCGATAACCCGGATGCAAATGCCCGCAAAAATTAAAAAATGCAGGTTCTTTTTGTGGATGATGTGTGAAACTGAAATCGTTTATCTGCAAATGTTGATGGGTTTGTATGCCTATTTTTTCAAAATGTATTGATGGAATAACATCGTGATTTCCCACTACTAAATCAATTTGAAAGTCTTGCCTTTTCACCCATTCTGAAAATGCATTCCAAGAAGAATTGTACACCGAATGAAACAAATCGCCTAAGAAAATCAGTTGCTTTATGTTGTATTCTTGAATTAATCGATCAAGGCTGTTGTAATTCTCTACATCTGTAAAACTAGGTATGGCGCTTCCATTTTTTCTGAAATGAGTCGATTTTCCCAAATGTACATCGGCTACCAACAAAATTTGTTTTTCTAACCAATAAATAGCACCTGACGAATGCAATTCAAATTGTTGATGTTGGATTTGAAGTTTCATAGCTTTCCATTAAAAATACAAAGGAATTAGTAATCTAATACTCGATCTTGATGCATCTTCATTAAATGAATTGATAGTAGTTCCGTATTGCGCTTCCCAATCAGTGTTATATAAATTAAAATCGTAATTCAAAATAACCCGCAACATCAAACGGTCTGAATTTGGATTAATCCAATTAAATGAAAATGAAGGTCCCAAAAATAAAGCTTGGTTTTGTATGGATGTGTTATTTGCTGAAGTAGTTAGCTCGTCTATATTTACTGAAGTTTCAATTGGATAGATATCTAAATTGGCAAAGAGATACTTGGCTTGTAATCCTGCGGAAAAAAAAGCAGATTTAACATCTAAAAATCTTCGTTCATAACGGAGTTGAAATTGAACTTCGTTGTAATTGTTACCATAATTGAATTCTTCTTCTTCACTTGTTGCCAAGTTGAAACCCAATTCTACTTCAAAGGTATCTTTAAATTCTTGGTTTCGATACGAAAAACCAACTCCTAGATAAAAAAGATTTGTGGGTATTACAGGAACATCTTGTGCAAATAAAACAGAATTTATAGCATAATCATCTACAAATTCACCTCCTACGTTCACAAAAAGATTCCGCCATTTTTTTTGATCGGGATTTACTAGTTTGGTAATTTCTTCTGAAGTTAAAGGCACATCTGTTTGTGCAAATAAGCTTTTGCTTAAAAGAAGAATTGAAACTAAAGAAAGGCGAAATATCCAGTTTTTTGACATTAATCTGATGTGTTTAATTTCAAATAAGTTTCAGGTGTGAATACGCCTAAGTCACTTTTTTTAAAGTCTTTTATATTTCTTGTTAGAATGATATTTAATGTACTGTTTTGTATGGCAGCATAATTTTGTAAAGCATCTTCAAAATCATTAAATTCTGAATTTAGCGCATCTAAAACCACTTCTTTATCCATTTGTACAATATCGATTATGCTTAAAAGTTGTTTTATTTTTTCTATAATCAGTTGATGTTGTGCTGTTTTTCGTAATAAATAATATACGTTGCAAATTATAACAGGAGTGATAAATCCTTTGATTTTACCTTCTTCACAACGATTCAATACTTCAATAGCAAATTCAGCAAATGGCTCTCGATTAAAGAAGAAATCCATGATTACGTCTGTATCAAGTAAAACTCTATCCATCAATCGTATTTTTCTTCTACTCTTTTTCTGAGTTCTTTTTTATAGTCCATATTTTCAGGCATTTTAAAAGAACCTTTTAAAGATTTTACGATGGGCTTCAGTTTTTTCTTTTCTTCGGTTATATTTTCTACAGCTGTGAGTTGCTTTAAATAGTTTTCAATAAGATCAGACAAGCTTCTGTTTTGAGCTTTTGCATATTTTTTTGCTTGTTGAATTACTTCTTGTTCAATACTTAAAGTGAGTTTTGTATTCATTGTAATACGACTTAATTCGATTAACGAAGATAATCAATTGTATTGTTGTACGTATTTTATTTTGAAAAAATATACGTTTTATGAATCGTTACTTATTATAAAATGATGTTTGATTCAATGCTATTTATTCTGCTTCATAAGCTTGCATCAGCTCATCGGTTAGTGCTAAAGTATGATAAACATTTTGTACATCATCGTCTTCTTCAAACTTATTGATTAATGCTAATATCCGTATTCCTTGGTCTAAAGGAAGTTCAGTTGTATTCAACGGTATACGTTGAACTTCAGCATTCTTCACTTCAATATTGAATTCTTCTAACTTAGCAGAAAGGCTTCCGAAGCTTTCAAACTCAGTAAAAATAGTGAGCATTTCATCTTCTTTTTCAAAATCGGTTGCACCAGCTTCAATTAGTTCCAATTCCAATTCTTCTAAAGAAATTTCCAAATCTGTTGTTTCAATATTAAACACGCCTTTTTTATCGAATAAAAATTCCAACGAACCATTGGTGCCTAAGCTTCCATCATTCTTACTGAAAATAGAGCGAACAGAAGCTACAGTTCGATTGGTGTTGTCTGTGGTGCATTCTACAAAAATGGCAATTCCATAGGGGCCATAGCCTTCAAAAGTAACTTGTTCGTAATTATCAGCATCCGCACCAGAAGCTTTTTTGATGGCTCGTTCAATGGTGTCTTTTGGCATGTTGACGCCTTTAGCATTTGCTATGGCGTTGCGCAAAGTTGGATTGGTCTCCGGATCGGCACTATTGCCTTCTTTAATGGCCACCGTAATTTCCTTAATGGCGCGTGTAAATTGTTTGGCTCTTTTCTTGTCTTGAGCTCCTTTTCTATGTTTTATGTTAGCCCATTTGCTATGTCCTGCCATAAAAATTGTTTTAGCATCTAAAATACAAAAATCTTACGGTAATTGTAAATGCATATTTTGTTGATAGTGGTTTTGATATGTGAAAATTAATCGATCAGTTTGAATTCTACTTACAGGGCTTTTGCTTACTTTTATTTCGTTTTAAAATAAGAACATGATCAAACAAACTTATTGGGTTTTAGGTATAGTTTTACTATTTGGTTTCTCAGCTAAGGCGCAACAATTTGTAGAAAGTTGGGACAATACACCCAATTTAGAACGGCACCAACTCACTTTAAATTTGATCAATCCTGGAATTCGGTATGAGTTGGGCTTAATCAAAAACGTAAGTTTGTCTTCTGGAATTAATTCGGCACTTGCTTATTATTCTGAAGGATATACCTTTGGGTTCGCTTGGCATACGCAAATTCGCTATTACCATAATTTTAAAAAACGCTACGATTTAGAAAAAAATGTAATGGGCAATTCGGCCAACTTTGTTTCGTTTGCTCGAACGGTTTTTTTTCAACCCATTCAAATAACGACCGATTTGGATTTTGACAAAAATGGATCGATTACTTTTTACGGACCAACCTACGGATTTCAGCGTACCAATAGTAAAAACTTAAACATTACCGCAGAACTCGGATATGGTTGGTACGATGCATATGGAGTTTTTAATTCGGCGAATGAATATGCAAGCGGTCACGGTTTTTTACTCAACATAACCATAGGTTGGGTTCCTACCAATCGGAAGTCGAGAAAACCAATCAAGTTTAATTAGAATTTTTTTAATTGAAGAAATAGAGTATAATCAGATATCAAAGTAACCAATCAGTAAGCACAAAAGAAGTACTCCATTGTTGTTTTTATTTCACGAAAAGGAAACGCAAAGTGTTGATCTGCATAAGTTTATTACCAGTCGTTTTTTACATCTTCCCAATCTAAAACATCATCAGGATTTTGTTTGTAATTATCCATTCGGTTGTCTAATTCTCTTTTATGATTTGTAGAAATTTCTTGGAGTTCTTCTTTTTTCCGCTTTAAAACAAGCTCTAATGTTGCTAAACTATTTTCGTTGCCTGCTATAAAAAAAAGATAAAATTTCGAATTACAGAAGAAAAATTGAACTAATGAAATGATGTGAAGTTGAATACGTAACATTATCAATCAAAAGTATTTGATATTTTTGTAAATTCGTAATAAAATAAATCAAAATGAAAGCAGCAGACATAAATACAACATTGATAGATAATTATTTTTCTTTTTTGAAGGATTTAAGCGCTGATGCTAAATTGGAACTTATTGCCCGACTATCAAAATCGATGAAAACTTCAAAAAAAGCAAAGAAAGAAGTTTCATTAAATTCTCTCTATGGATCTTGGGAATCCGATAAATCAGCCGATGATATAATTGCTGAATTAAAAAGCGCCAGAAATTTTAATCGTGAAAGAGAAATATTGTGAAAAAATATCTTCTCGACACTAATATTTGTATTTATTTCCTCAAAGGACAATTTGAATTACACAGGAAAATTGAACAAATTGGAGAACAAAACTTTTATCTGTCAGAAATAACTATAGCTGAACTTAAATATGGTGCCGAAAACAGCAAACAAAAAGAAAAAAACAGAAAGAATAATGAAGAATTTCTTGCCAAATTTAAAATCCTTCCTGTATTTCCAGCACTTGATATTTACGCTAAAGAAAAAGCTAAATTAAAAACAAAAGGGAGAATAATAGATGATTTTGATTTACTAATAGGAGCGACTGCAATTCATAATAATCTGACCTTAGTGACAAGAAATGTGAAAGATTTTGTTAGACTAGATAACATTGTAATTGAAGATTGGACAACCGATTAAAAAACATAAAGGGAGACAAAGGCTAAAAGAAATTGGGAGTTAAGTGATTAATAGAAGCGAAAGTGAATTTAATTAAGTTCAATGTAAAACTGTTAAGCAAATCGCTTTTTTATCACTTCTAAATCCATTTTTCAAAATTTGAATTCAAACAAATATACATTATTTTAAACAACATATTTCAAAGTCCAAGCATTCCATTCCCTTTCTCTATGCAATGCTTACCTTTACCGAAATTCAATATATGCTTACTAAAAACCAACTCACTTTTCTATCCATTTTCACCTTATTTGGTTTTAGCGGAATAGGATATTTTATTTTGAGTTTTAGTGATATGCATAGTTATGCTGCAATTTTTGAAGCTGAAAGTCCATACGTAGATATCGTTTATGGTTTGGTAGGCGGAAGTGTTTTGGCTGCATTGGGTTTAGCGGTTTTGCAAATTCCAGCTTTAAAAAAAGTAGGTGAATTTTATCAGCAAATCTTTACCAAAATCCATTTAACCTGGCCTGATATTTTGTTTTATTCGTTTTGTGCTGGAGTAGGAGAAGAAATTTTATTCCGTGGTGCCATTCAGCCGTTTTTAGGCATTTGGGTTACGGCTTTGTTGTTTGTGTTGTTACACGGATACATCAGTCTAAAAGATTTGCCAAAAAGTATTTACGGCTTTTTCTTGGTTTTTGTGGCAGCTGCTTTTGGGTATGCTTTCGAATGGATGAGCATCTACACCGCTATGGCTGCACATTTTGTGTATGATGTCATTATGTTTTCGTATTTAATGCGAAATGCCAATCAGCAAGCAGATCAAAATTCTGAAGGCGAATAAATCGTGATTGTTTCCTTGGTAAACGGATGCGTAAATTGAATTTCTTCTGCATGCAAGTACAAACGTTCCGCACGTTTTCCGTACAAATCATCACCGACAATAGGAGTGTTCAATCCTAATTGATGTGCTGCATGAACTCGTAATTGATGCGTTCTTCCTGAAATTGGGAAAAAATGAACTCGGGTTTGTGCGTTTTTAATTTCGATCCGCTTCCAATGTGTTTCTGCTGGTTTACCATATTCGTAACACACCAATTGATGCGGACGGTTATCTAAGTCTACCCGCAAAGGCAAGTTGATGCTTCCTGATTCTTCTTTTACAATACCTTCCAACAAAGCCACATAGCGTTTTTTTACTTTACGCTGAATAAACAAAGCTTGCAATTTTTTATGCGCTTTTTCGGTTTTGGCAATTAATAAAATACCCGATGTACTCATATCTAATCGATGCACCAACAATGGTCCGCTGGCATCTGGGAAGAGTTTTTTAGCGCGAGTTAATACCGAATCTTCCAAAGTTTTCCCAGGAACTGAAAGAAATTCAGCTGGTTTTGAAATGGCAGCATAAAACGTATCTTCGTAAATTATACTCAGTTCTTTTCCTTCTGCGGGATTGGTAAGCAAAGGATTTTCATCTACTTGTAAACCTTCTAGCATATGTCCTAAAATGGGTTCGCATTTACTACGGCATGCTGGATAAAAATTAGCGTGTTTTCTAATTTGAGATTGTAGCGATGTTCCCCACCAAAATTCACCCATACAAATGGGTTGTAAATTTTGTAAATAGGCATATTGAAGCAATTTAGGCGCTGCACATTCGCCAGCACCAGCAGGTGGATTGTCTTGAAAAATAGCACCTAAACTTTTTTCTTGTTTTGCTGCATTTAAAAAAGCATACTGCCTGAATATCTTTTGCTGTAAGGCAGCTGATTTCAGTTTTCTACTTTGTTTTAATTCCTGAATAAGCTGTTCAAATTGTTGAAGTTTTTCTTCTTTTTCTTGAAGTGTATATTTCCAGAATTTCTTCATCTTCTTTAGCAAGATGCTTTCCTTTTTACTGTCTTCGCTTAAGCGGAAATTCAACTCTTCAAGTTCAGCTTCAGTTTTGTGTTTTTTTTGTTCTGCTCGAACTTGATCGCGTTTTTGCTTTTCTAGTTGAATGCGAATTTTCTGTTGCGCTATATCTTGTTCAGCTTCCAATTGAAGCGCTTTTTTTTCTTTTTTCAGTTCAAGGTATTCTGGTTGTAATTGAAGTTTTTCTATTTCAGCATTAATATTATTTAGTTCAACTTCTTCCGCTTTAAAAAAACTGTTTTCTGCCAGTAAATCAAATACAGGTGGTACAAAATAAGCATGTTCATTGCTGTTGGCTAACTTTCCTGAAAAGGCAGCTAGAAAACCCAATTCATCTTTTTCGTTTTTCACCACCAAAACCCCAAACATTTTTCCGATGGGATCTTTTTCATCTTCATTTAAACCAAACTGATGTTGAAAATCGCTTTGGGTGGCTAAATATTGCTGCACTTCTTTGGCTGCAAGTTGAGCTAAGGGATGCGCTTGGTAATAAAAGGGAAAAGTAAATTTATTCGGAATCTCATACCCCGAAACCGATGTGGAAAACAAATGAAAACAAGTTTGATCGGATTGCTTTTTCAAATTGAAAAATTTTCAACAAAAAAACAAAATCTTTAGTTCAAAGGAAGCTTTTAGCCTATTTAATTATAGGTTAATGAATAATTAAAAGTCTTTCTGCAGCTGCTATTAAAACTATATTTGCAGCAAAAAAAATGCGCTGGATTATCCCGATTTTTATTCTCTTGCTTATTGAAGTCTACGCATTTCAAGCTTTCAGGACGCTTTTTAAATTCAAATGGAGTTTAACCATTTACATTTTGGTTAGCCTTACTTTAATTGCATTTATCATCTACAGTTTCAATACTCCCAATCCAAATGGTTCTTTTACAGGATTGCGTTCCTTTGCTATCGGCTTAATGTTGAGTATGGCTGCATTAAAAATTAGCATTGTGTTTATTCTTTTTGGTGAAGACCTATTTCGGTTCTTTTCGGCGTTATTTCAGAAGCTATTTACAACTAATTCTTTCGAAATTCCTAGTCGAAGGAAATTCATAAGTACTTTGGCCATCGGCATAGGCAGCATTCCTTTTTTGGGTTTGCTCTACGGAATGTACAAAGGCAAATACAACTACAAAGTACTGACCTACGAATTGGAATTTGAGGATTTACCTGCTTCATTTGATGGGTATCAAATCACCCAAATTAGCGACTTGCATTGTGGAAGTTTCGATAATAATGAAATGGTAAACTACGGCATTGATTTAATTAACCAGCAACAAAGCGATGCCATTTTGTTTACAGGCGATTTGGTGAATAATACCGCTGCTGAAATGGACAATTGGAAATCGTCTTTTGCTAAATTGAAAGCCAAAGACGGTGTGTTTTCTATTTTAGGAAACCACGATTATGGAGATTATTACAACTGGGAATCGGACAGAGAAAAATTAAATAACTTCAATTCGATAAAGCAAATTCAACACGAAATGGGTTGGAAATTGTTGTTAGATGAAGCTCACGAAATTAACAGAGCTAATGAAAAAATTGCCATCGTTGGAGTAGAAAATTGGGGAAAAGGTGGCTTTAAACAAAAAGGAGATTTAGACAAAGCAACTGCAAATTTAAACGAAAATGATTTCAAAGTGTTGATGAGTCATGACCCATCGCATTGGGATGCAAAAGTCAAAAATCACCCTAAAAAATTTCAATTGACTTTAAGCGGTCACACACACGGAATGCAATTTGGAATTGAAATTCCAGGTTGGTTTAAATTCTCTCCCGTCCAATTTCGCTATCCACAATGGGCTGGAATTTATAAAGAAGCAGGACAATTTTTGAATGTAAACCGTGGATTTGGCTATTTAGCTTATCCCGGTCGTTTAGGTATTTGGCCAGAAATTACGGTGATCAAGTTAAAGCGCAAAGTAGCAGTTTAAATTTATAATACTTTGTTTGTTGTCTCGGATTACAAATCCGAGCTATCCGAATATTTTTCCCTGGAGGGAAATGCCGAAAGGCAAAGGGTGTTTTTTAAAGTTTACTCGGAAAGTAGCAGCTTAAATTTATATTACTTTGTTTGTTGTCTTGGATTACAAATCCGAGCTATCCGAATTATCGACTTTGCTATTAGTTTAGCATTTTATATTTTTCAGAAATTTAACCATATAAAATTTCTGAGTTATACGTTGAGATAATGCCTAAAGCAAAGGTTTGATGTCTCGGATTTCAAATCCGAGCTATCCGATTACAAATCCGAGTTTTCCAAGCAAAACTAAAACTCCATTAAACTATTTCGCAATTTTGCAGCTTCAGTGGCAACTCGTTCTTTGTTGATGGTTTTTAACTCAGGAATTCTTCCTAAAAACTTTGCGTTGGTTTTTTGCAAAATAATCGATTCTGTAGTAGGATGCTCATCACCACTAAAAATAATTCCTATTTGTATGAATCCACGTTGTTGTAAGGCTTCAATAGAAAGTAAAGTATGATTAATGCTTCCCAAATAATGCCTAGAAACCAAAATGATTTTGTCTTCAGCTTGCATTAAATCGATAATGCAGTCTTCATCATTCAACGGAACCAGCAAACCGCCAGCGCCTTCAATTACTAGATTATTGTTGATTTTTGGACGTTTTATGTTAGCTAAATCAATTCGTATGTTGTCTATTTCAGCAGCTGCATGTGGACTCATAGGTGTTTGCAATGCATAGGCATTTTCAAAAAAATGAGAAGTGGAGTTGCTCACTAAGTTTTTCACTTTGTGTGTGTCGCTGTTTTGTAAATCGCCTGCCTGAATGGGTTTCCAGTAATCTGCTTGCAAAGCTTCCACCACAATGGCAGAAATTAAAGTCTTCCCTACTTCGGTTCCGATGCCTGATATAAAATACGTGTTCATTTTTAATATTTAGCTATTTCATATTTTTCTGAATTCAAACCTGAGTTTTTTTCTAGTTGAATAAATCAGAATGTGATCCAATTCTAATCAACTTGATGGTTTTTGGATTTTCAATTTGAAACCAGATAATTAACAAATCGGGTTTGATGTGACATTCCCAATGATTTTTATAATTTCCAATTAATTGATTGGGCTTCATTTTTGGAGGAACTCCATCTTTTCCTTTGGATTGCAAATTTAAAAGTAGATGCCGAGTAAGTTCAAAATCCTTTGCTCTTTTTTTGACTTTTTTCAAATCCTTTTTAAATTGACCTGTAACTTCTAAGCGATACATTTTCTTATCTAAAATTTAGCAAGAAAATCATCTACATCTTCTACTGATTCTAACTTTCCTGTTTGAGCTTCTTCTATAGCTGCTTTAGTTAAATCATTTGGAATTTTCCCTACATCTTCATACAATAACCATTCTATGTAGTTATTCAGGCTTCTTTGATTCGCTTTTGCTTTTTCTTTTAAAAGTTTCAACAAATCTTTATCTAATCTCACAGCGGTTTGAATCTTGTTACTCATGATGAATTTTTTTCAAATATAACAAATAACACTGTGTTATACAATTGTTATTAATCGCTAGATGATAACTCAGATTTCAAATCAATGTTTTCTATTCATCAACCAGTTTCCAAAATCGGTAAAGGCTTCTTTATAAGGAGAAGCAATGTCTAGTTTATTCAAATTTTCAAAAGCAGAAGTGGTGTATTTTTCAATGGCATCCAAACTTGCTTTTGCTGCACCGCTGTCTTCAAAAATCTGCTTTGCATTTTCAATTTTAGCAGAATCATCTTCGGGTTGTAAGCTGTATAAATGTCTTAATTGCTGTGCTTCATCTTTACTTGCTAACTCAAGCGCTTTTAAGTACAAATAGGTTTTTTTGTTTTCAGCAATATCGCCACCTACTTTTTTACCAAAGTTTTCTGGATTTCCAAAAGCATCTAAGTAATCATCCTGCAGCTGAAAAGCAATGCCCAATTGCAAACCAAATTGATAAATCAATTCTTGGTTAGCTTCATTTGCACCTGCAATCATACTTCCCATTTGCATAGCCGCCGCAACCAAAACTGCGGTTTTGTATTCAATCATGTGCAAATATTCGGCTATAGTAACATCGTCTCGCTCTTCAAAATCTACATCGTATTGTTGGCCTTCGCAGACTTCTTGAGCTGTTTTAGAAAACAATTGCATCAAAGCTTTAAACAATTCAGCATCATAAGTTTCAAATTGCTGATAAGCTTGTATAAGCATGGCATCACCCGATAAAATTCCTGTGTTCACATCCCATTTTTCATGTACCGTATCTTTTCCACGCCGCAAAGGCGCATCGTCCATAATGTCATCATGAACCAAACTAAAGTTATGAAATGTTTCAATGGCCATTGCAGCAGGCAAAGCTTTTTTTACATCGGCACCAAAAGCTTCTGCAGCCATCAAAACCAATACAGGACGCAAGCGTTTTCCGCCCAAATGCAAGATGTAATCTATGGGTTCGTAAAGACCCTCAGGTTTTTTCTCAAAATTTTGAGCCTTCATATAAGTTAAAAACGCCTGCTGGTATTTGGACACTGATTTCATTCTACTTTGCTTTGAAGGCAAAACAAAGCTTTTTTTTCAACAAAATTCTAAAACAAAATAAAAAATTGGCATCCATTTATAAAAATTCAATCAGAAGCCAAGAACCCGTTATCCGTTTTAATTTTTTTGGCTTATGGGCGTATTCAATCTTCACAAAAGGAGCTTCTAGGGTCGCTCTTTTGTTCGTTTCCTACTTGCCCATAAGCCAAAATAGATTTCCACTACTACCGGGGCTAGGAGTTTTCAGTTGACTAAACAGCATTCATTATAAAATAAAAACATCTTATTACAATTGATGTGATTTCAAGATTTCAGGGCGCTGCCCCTTGATGTAAGTACGCAAGCTAAATTATTAAGATTTGTGGGCGCTGCCCCCAAATTTTTATATTGAATAAAAAAATGTCTTCATTAAACCGAACATTTGAATAGATTATATGTTTTTTTGCTAGGTATTATTAAATATCATTTTAAAAAAGGAATGACAATAAATCAGTAAAACCATTTTTGATTTTTCAAATCTAAGGGGCGATAGCCCTGATATGTTAATAATTAAAGAAGCCAAGATAATAAATTTAAGGGGCAGCGCCCTGACATTTTTTTCATCCGTCTGCTTCAATCTAACTTAACAACCTAAAATTTAGCTATACATAAAGCTACTTTTTACTGCATTTCAAATTCACTTACTTGATAAACTATCAATGTTAAACTAACATTAAAACTTCGGAAACTTTAAAAGTATTCAAAGTTTCCGAATTACTTTTGTGCCCGATGAAAGATAAAATTATACATAAGTCTTCGGAGTTGTTTTTGGAATATGGTTTCAAGAGCGTAACTATGGATTACATAGCATCAGAAATGGGCGTTTCCAAAAAAACCATCTACGAATACTTCAACAACAAAGCGCATTTAATTGAAGAAGTTGCTCGATTTATCAGTGATGAAATTCAACAGGAAATTGATGCCATTATGAAAGCAGACTTCAATCCCATAGAAGAATTGTTTGAAATCAAACGCTGCGTGTTGAAACGCCTGAAAGACGAAAAAGCTTCTCCGCAATTTCAGATGCAGAAATATTATCCTGAAATATACCAACGCCTTCGAGATAATCAGGTTTGCAAAATGGACGAATGTTGCAGTGTAAACCTTACGCGCGGTATTAAAAAAGGATATTACAGAGCAAACTTAAACGAAACCTTTATAACTAGACTGTACATTTCAGGAATGCTGAATCTTAAAAACGAAGAATTGTTTAAGAATACAGATTTAACACCAAAGCAATTGTATGAAGAGTTTTTAGCTTATCATTTACGCAGTATCGTAACGCCAAAAGGATTAGAAATATTAAAACAAATAGAAATAACCACGTGATGTACAAAAATTACATAATTACACTCATGCTGTTGATGGGTTTTTTGGGCTATTCGCAAGAAGAAAACCAAAAATCCTATCAATTTTCTTTGCAAGAAGCTATTGCATTTGCAGTAGACAGCAGCTACAATGCCATCAACGCCAGAAAAGACGTCTTGGCAGCCATGAAACAAAAATGGGAAACCACAGCAGATGGATTGCCGCAAATTAATGCCAATGTAGATTACCAATACAATCCCATTATTCAAGTTACGCCGCTGCCAGCAGAAATTACGGGCGGAGAACCTGGAACTTTTGTGCCTGTTCAGTTTTCTACAAGGCAAAACGTCAATGCTACAGCAACCTTAAACCAATTGATTTTTGATGGTTCGTACATTGTGGCATTGCGGGCAGCCAAAACCTTCTTGAAGTATTCTGCCAACTTTGAAGAAAAAACTCAATTAGAAGTCAGAAAAGCCGTAGTTGACGCCTATGGAAACGTTTTGTTGATGGAAGAATCTCTTGCCATTATCGAACGAAACTTAGCCAATGCGCAAAGCAACTTTCAAGAAACCAAAGCCATTTTTGAAAACGGTTTAGCCGAAGAAGAAGATGTTGAACAATTGGAAATTACGGTTTTGCAATTGGAAAACGAGTTGCGAAATGCCAAAAGAAATCAGCAAATCACCAAAGAAACCTTGAATTTTGTCTTGGGTATTCCTATTGATGTTTCGGTTGAATTGACAGACGGTTTAACCGAATTAGCTCAACAAAACTTAATGGAAGAAGATTTACTAGATGAAGAGCTAAATGTAGAGAGCAATATCGATTTTAAAATTGCAGACAATTTAGTAAGACAACGCGAATTGGAGTGGAAATTAGAACGCAGCAAGGCGCTCCCAACTTTAAGTGCTTTTGCTAATTATGGCTATTTGTCATTTAATGATGACTTCAATTTTTTGAGTTCTGATGCCGATTGGTTCGATTTTTCAACCGTAGGAGTGAGTTTAAATGTTCCCATTTTTAGTTCATTGAAGCGAAGCGCTAGAAGTCAACGTGCCGAAATTGCTCTAGAACAAGCCGAAGTAGATTTAGAACAATCTACCCAACAACTCAAGTTAGATGCTAGCAGAGCCAAATCAGATTTTAAATATGCAGCGGAATCTTACATTACATCGCAACGTAATTTAGATTTAGCCGAACGCATCGAACATAAAAACGATGTGAAATTTAAAGAAGGCATCGCCACTAGTTTTGAATTACGCCAGGCCCAACAACAACTGTATTCAGCTCAAAACGAATATTTGCAAGCCATGCTCAACATCATCACCGCTAAAGCAGAATTAGAAACCATACTTAACAAACCCATCACCCGATAATATTTGACCATGAAAACAAAAAACACCATATACTTCCTTTTTTTCGCCTTGATGTTAATTGCTTGTGGCGACAAGGAAAACGAAAGAAATATCGATGAAATCCTTGAGAACAACAACAAGGAAGAAATTCAGCAGTTAAAGGAAGAGTTGTACGCAGAACAACGCAAAGTAACTACCGATTTAGAACGCGTAAACGAAAAATTGTTGGCTTTTGAAGACAAAAGTAAATATTCCTTAGTGGAAGCAGAACAAGTTGAAAAGTCCAATTTCAAACACTACATCAAAGTACAAGGAAATGTTACCACAGATGAAAATCTTTTAATTTATCCAGAGTTCACAGGTGTGTTAACAAACATCTACATTCAAGAAGGCGACCGCGTAAAAAAAGGACAATTGTTAGCTAGAATTGACGATGGCGGTATGCAAAATCAATTGCAAGAATTAAGGGCTCAACGCGAATTGGTAAAAACTAGATTCGAACGCCAAGAACGTTTATGGGATGAAAACATCGGTTCTGAAATTCAATTTTTGGAAGCCAAAACTGGTTTTGAGCAAATCGACAATTCGGTTAAACAAATGCAGCAGCAATTGGCAAAAGCCGAAATAAGAGCTCCTTTTGATGGCGTAGTTGATGAAGTAATTACCGACCGCGGTCAAGTAGTGATGCAAAACCAAAATGCGCTTTTTAGAGTTGTGAATTTGCGCAATATGTACATTGAAGCCAACGTACCCGAAACCTACGTAGGCAAAATTGATAAAGACACTGAAAGTATTGTAAACCTTAGAGCTTTGGAAACTTCATTTGAAGCCAAAGTAGATCGCGTTTCCAGTTTTATTGAAGACAGCAACCGTAATTTTAGAGTTCGTGTAAGTGTTCCCGATTCTATTGAATACGTGAAACCCAACTTAATAGCAACGCTTCAATTGAATGACTACACCAATAATGAAGCCATCAAGGTTTCAGAAAATGTGTTGCAAGAAACCGCTACGGGAGAGTTTTTTGTTTTCAAATTAGAAAAACAAGAAGACAATGTTGCCAAAGCGGTATATCAAAAAGTTATACCGGGTAGAAACTACCAAGGGAAAATCGAAATTTTAGAAGGTTTACAAGCAGGAGACTTCATTGTTACCGAAGGCGCTCGCACCTTAAAGAGAGACGAAAAAGTAAGAATAGCTAATACCAATAAATAGGATGGCAAAGAAAAATACGTACAAAGAATTCGGTTTATCTTCTTGGGCGATTGACAATAAAATGACGGTTTACGTCATCATTGCCATTATTCTACTAGGCGGAATTGTTTCCTACTTCAACATGCCTAGGGAAGCTTTTCCGGAGATTGTAGAGACCAAAATATATGTGAGTTCAATAAACCCTGGAAACTCCGTTGAAGATGTTGAAAAGTTCATTACCGAAGCGCTGGAAGAAGAATTCAAGGATGTAAAAGGCGTACGCGAAATCACTTCTACTACGCAACAGGATTTCTCCATGGTGATTGTTGAATTTGAAGAAGACGTTGCGGTTCAAAACGCCAAACAACTAGTAAAAGACAAAGTAGACCAAGTGAAATCGGCTACCACTTGGCCTACCTTAGACAATGGTGCCAAAGTAGAACCCAATGTATTCGATTTGAATATTTCGGAAGAAATGCCCATTTTGAATATCAACTTAACGGGAAATTTTCCTATTCTGAAGCTCAAAGAACATGCAGAATACCTTCAGGAAAAAATTGAATTGCTTCCCCAAATCAAAGAAGCTTCCATCCGTGGAGTAGAAGATAGAGAAGTAGAAGTAGCGGTAGACATTTACAAAATGGCAGCTACCAAAGTAAGTTTTAACGATGTCATCAATTCCATTCGCAATGAAAACAAAACCATCTCCGGTGGTAACATTGTCACCAATGGATTTCAAAAAAACATCCGCATTCTTGGCGAAGTAAAAGACCCAAGTGAACTGGAAAATATTGTTGTGAAAGACGATGGCGGACAAGTGTACTTGCGCGATATCGCCAAA
Source organism: Psychroflexus planctonicus (assembly GCF_014640195.1). Lineage (GTDB taxonomy): Bacteria > Bacteroidota > Bacteroidia > Flavobacteriales > Flavobacteriaceae > Psychroflexus > Psychroflexus planctonicus. The sequence goes on along the minus strand of NZ_BMGM01000001.1, from coordinate 317,923 downwards.
GTCAATTTTCAAATGCAAGATGCCACTACTTACGCTAGAGAATATGGCGACCCCGTAGTTACGCTCGACGTTAAAAAAAGAGCGGGCAAAAACATGATTGAAGCGGTGGACCAAATTAAAGCCATGGTGGAAACGGAATTGGAAACTGAATTTCCTGAAGGTTTACACATCAGCCTAAGTAACGATCAATCCATTAAAACCAACAATCAGGTAGACGATTTGGTAAACAACATCATTTTTGGAGTGATTCTAGTGGTGGTGGTTTTGATGTTTTTCCTTGGATTTAGAAATGCACTTTTCGTGGGAATTGCTATTCCCTTATCCATGTTAATGGCGTTGATTATTTTGTCATCTTTCGGTTTCACCTTAAATACCATGGTTTTATTCGGCTTGGTAATGGGCTTGGGAATGTTGGTAGACAACGGTATTGTAGTTGTAGAAAACGTGTATTCGCTCATGGCGCAAGGCAAAAGTAGAATGGAAGCGGCCAAACTCGGTGTAGGCGAAATTGCTTGGCCGATTATTGCTTCAACAGCCACTACCTTAGCTGCTTTCTTTCCATTGGGTTTATGGCCGGGAACCATTGGTAAATTCATGATTTATTTCCCGATTACACTTTCTGTAGTTTTGGGTTCTTCACTTTTTGTGGCATTGATTATCAACGCTATGCTTACTTCCACTTTTATGAAAGTAGAAGAAAAAAAGTTGACTACCAAAAAAACCATCCGCATTAGTTTAAGCCTGTTGGTTATCGGGGGAATATTTTTAGCCATTGGATTCATTCAAGATTACGGCGCTTTTAGAGCCATCGGAAACCTAAGTATTCTTGCTGCTATTTTAATTTTCATTTACAAACTGATTTTAGCCAAAGCGGTAGATTATTTTCAGTTTACCTTTTTGAAAAAGTTAGAAAGTTTATACGAAAATACATTGAAGTTTGCCTTGTCTAAAAAAATGGCGTATTTCACCTTTTTTGGTACGATTGTTTTACTGATATTTTCCTTCATATTGATAGCAATTGTTCAACCAAAAGTCTTGTTTTTTCCTGAAAACGAACCCAACCAAATCATTACCTATATTGAATATCCTGAAGGAACGGATATTGAAAAAACCAATGAATTGGTAAGACGAGTAGAAGAACGCATTTATGAAACCATTGAAAAATATGAAGATGAAGACGGTTACAATTTCATGGTCGAGTCAGCTATTGCCTTAGTCGGGAAAGGTTCTGGAAACCCAAATACCGATGGTGGAATGGTGAATGACATGCCACATCGCGGAAAAGTTACTTTGTCTATGCGCGAATTCAAATTGAGGCGCGGTGTGTTAAGTTCGACCGTTCAAACAGAAATTCGAGATGCCTTAAAAGGATTTGCTGGAGTTAGTATTTCAGTTGAAAAAGATGAAAATGGACCACCGTCGGGTTATCCCATCAATATTGAAATCAGTGGTGAAGATTATGACAAAATGCTAGATGAAACGGAACGTTTACGCCAATTCATCAACAATACCGGCATTGAAGGAATTGAAGAATTGAAAATTGACATCAATAAATCCAAACCCGAATTGGATATTGAAGTAGACCGAGACAAAGCCGGAAGATTAGGTATTACCACGGCACAAGTAGGTCAAACTATCCGAAGAGCAGTTTTTGGCGAAGAAGCTTCAACCTATAAAGATGCAGATGACGATTACCCGATTAACGTTCGCTTTAATGAAGAATTCAGGTACGATGAAAATGCCATTTTCGATCAGCCCATTACGTTTAGAAACATTCAAGGACAAATTGTGCAAGTACCTATTTCAGCTTTAATTGAAACCAAGCCTACTACTACTTTTTCCGCTATTAAACGGAAGGATTTAAAACGAGTGATCACTTTATATTCCAATGTCTTGGAAGGGTACAATGGAAATGAAATCGTAGAAATGATTGAAGATGAAATGAAATATTTTGATCTTCACAAAGACATCAATTATAAGTTTACAGGCGAACAAGAAAAGCAAGAAGAAAACATGGCGTTTTTGTTAAAGGCTTTATTGATAGCCGTTGGCGGAATTTTATTGATTTTGGTAGGTCAATTCAATTCGCTTTCCAAACCCATCATTATCGTAACTGCGGTGGTGTTGAGTTTAGCAGGCGTTTTCTTCGGAATGGTCATTTTCAAAATGGATTTTGTAATCATCATGACCATGATGGGGGTAATTTCCTTAGCGGGAATTGTGGTGAACAACGCCATTGTTTTGGTAGACTATACCCAAATATTAATCGATAGAAGAAAAGAAAAACTCAATTTAGATTTTGACCAAATGCTGACCAAAAAGCAATATTTTGAAGAAATTGTAGCTGGTGGGAAATCGCGACTGCGTCCTGTTTTGTTAACGGCCATTACGACTATTGGTGGGTTAATTCCGTTAGCAGTTGGTTTCAATATCGATTTTTTTGGTTTGTTTGTAGATTATGAACCTGGTATTTACATCGGTGGAGACAACGTAATTTTCTGGGGACCTCTAGCTTGGACGGTAATTTACGGACTTATTTTCGCAACATTCTTAACTTTAGTGGTGGTGCCGGTGATGTTTTATTTGGTAGCCAGAGCAAAATTGAGATTAAAGAAAAAGGAAGTTGTTGCTTAAAAGTAGGTTATGCGAAGTTGAGCTCTGCGAAGTCTAAGACTTCGCAGCAAAGCAATTAGGTGAAAATAGCTTGGACTTGTAATGTAGAAACTAGATAATTCATGATGCGAAGTTTCAAACTTCGCATAGCTTTAGTCTTTTGTCTTTGCGCTCTGCGAAGTTGTGCTCTTCGAAGTCTAAGACTTCGCAGCAAAGTAATTAAGTAATAGATGCTTGGATTTATAATATGGAAATAAACTATTCATAACATACTTTAAAATAACATTCGGTATTAATTTATCAACAATATTTTGTAAAAATTATTTAAATTTTATCAAAATGCTTACTTTTAAAAAACTAAACCAAGAGTTATGTCAAAATTTGGAGATTTAATCAATTTAAAAATCCCAATACTGTTGAATTTTTATACAGAATGGGATGAAGATTCTCAAGCCATGCATCCTATTTTAAAGGATGTTGCAGCTGCTTTGGGAGATCAAGCGAAGGTGATTAAAATTGATATTGATAAAAATCAAGAGCTAGCCGAAGTCCTGCGAATTAAAAGCCTCCCTACTTTTGTTTTGTACAAAGATGGCGAAATGGTCTGGCGAAAATCAGGTGTGATGGATGCCAATACTTTGGTAGCCAAATTGCAAACCACCGCTTAAAGTTTCTTAAAACTAAAGCCAAGTTGCCTAAAGTGTTGCAAGTATTTGGGCAAGATGTAGGTTAAGTTTTCAAAAGCTTTCTCGCTATCATGAAAAATAACAATACTTCCATTACGTGTTGCGGCAATGCTTTTTGAAAGTAAATCTTCGGCTTGCAATCCTTGATTGTAATCCTTGGTAAGTACGTCCCACATGATGATTTTATAGTTTTTCTTCAAAATAAAATCAGCTTGTTTGGAATTCATTTTTCCATATGGCGGACGAAATAAATGGGTCTTAAGTTCAAGTTGAGTAAATAAGTCTGCGGTTTGTTGCACTTCTTCAGCATAGGTTTCAAACGAAGTTTTCCAGCCGTTTACATGATGAAAGGTGTGATTTCCTAATGCATGTCCTTCATTTAAAGCACGTTCAGCAATTTCAGGATGCTTTTGAAGGTTTTCTCCAATGCAGAAAAAACTTGCTTTTGCATTAAATTCTTTGAGTGTTTTTAGTACCCAAGGAGTTACTTTGGGAATGGGACCATCATCAAAACTAAGGTAGATTGTTTTTTGCACATTTTCTTTTCCATGCATATCCCAAATTCGTTTAGGATATAACTGCTTCACCCAAAATGGGGTTTTATGTGGAAAGACATCCATTTCTAAAAAAGTTTAGTAGAACATGTTTTGGATACTGATTAGTTACAACTCCGTAAACAAACTCATTTGATTTTAATCAAGCTAATACAGCATCATTAACTAGGGTTGAAGCAGTTCGTTTAAATTGGCATCCATTTCAACCGAATCTACTTCAGCTTCATCTAAATTTTCTGCATCAATTTCGTTTAAAAGTTCTTGGTCTAAATCCTGCTCTTCACCTTCATAAAAATGAGAAAACAGTTGAATGTATTCATTGAATTCTAAGGCTTTTTCTTCTGAAAATTCCTTTTCTTCATTCATAATGGCAATATCAACAAAAGTTCTATATCGCTCTATGTCCGTAACAATATCTTCAATGTAATAGTATTGTCTGGGCAAATCTAAACTCGCAAAATAGTCGAGTTGTTCTTGGTATTTTTTCACCACTTGATTCCAGTATGTGCGGGCTTTTTCGGTTTCACCAATTTTGTAATAACCAGAAATAAAGGGTTCGGTTAAAGTGTAAAAACCAAACTTATCTATCGGCATTTTTTCCATGGCTAAATCCATTAGTATTTTAGCGCGTTCTTCATCATCTTGTTGCAACAATTTTTCAACTACTCTAGCTATGTTGCTTCGGTAGGTTATTGAATTTTTTCTGGTTTCAGGGTCATGGTAAATATCATCGCTACCGCTATTGCCCCAATACCAATTGGTCATGATTTCAAAATTTTTGTCCACATCAACTCTTCCCATATCAAATGGAATTCTAGGGTCGACAGGCGTTTTAATGGGCACCAATTGATACACCACACCGTCCATTTGTAGGTAGTCTTTTAACCATAAATAATCATCGTCTCCAAAACTTCCGCCGGTAAATGCAATCGGGCGTTCCCAGTTGTTGTTTGCCAATAAATCCAACATCATCAAGCGGTGTTTCGAAATTTGGTTGGTATTGATTTCTAAGTATAAAGTATCTTCAATTAAGTCGGCATCTTCTTCTTTTACAATACCATTTTTAATTACATTTTCTTTGTTTACCGGAACGCGTACGTGACGAGTAGGGAAAGTGTTAATTATTTCGCCATTTTGTAATTCTGCTCTCGTAGTTCTGTTATCGCTTTTGATGTATTTCATGAACTGCATGATGTCTAGCGTGTCTGCTAATCGCTCATCTTTGTTATACAAAACAGCATCATTGGTTCCGTAGCGATAGTCTTCGTGTTCAAGTAAAGTTTTTATGGCTTCGCTTTCGTAGGACTTTCTTCGCATTTGGTCGATGTACCAATCGGTAGCAAACAAACTGGTGTTGATGGTTCGCACATCGGTTCGGTAGCCTTCAATTTCTTGTGCATACCACAATGCGAAGGTGTCGTTATCACCAATAGTAAATAAAATTCCATTTTCGTCAACCGAATCTAAGTATTTTTTAGCCATCGCTAAGGCAGTGTATCGATTTGAGCGATCATGGTCGTCCCAATTTTGGCTTGCCATTAAAAAAGGAACACCCATTAAACAGGCTACCAAAACTACAGGAGCAGCAACTTTTGGGGGAATGTATTTTTGGAAAGTTTCAAATAAACCGTAAACCCCTAGACCTATCCACATGGCAAAAACATAAAAGGAGCCAACTACAGCATAATCTCGTTCTCTGGGTTCGAAGGGCCTTTCATTCAAATATATTTTTAATGCAATACTGGTAAATAAGAAAAGTACCGTTAGTGCCCAAAAGGTTTTTTGGTCTTTAGCCAAGTGAAAAAAGATACCGATTAGACCTAAAATTAAGGGCAAAAAGTAATAGGTGTTTCTTGCTGGATTGGTCAAGGCATCGGTGGTAAGTTCACTTTGGTTGCCCAATCGCATTTCATCTATAAAAGGAATACCGCTGATCCAATTTCCGTGTAAATCGTTTTTTCTGCCTTGAACATCGTCTTGTCTTCCTGCAAAATTCCACATGAAATATCGCCAGTACATATAACCCATTTGGAAGTCCAACATAAAGCTAATGTTGTCTATATATTCCGGTTTTTCTACATTGATGTAGCGTTCCAGTTCACTGAGGTAACTAATGTATTCTGAAGTTTCAATCTCACCATTTTCGTATCGAAGGTTTAAATCGTTAACCATGGCAACCAATTCTTGTTCTCCACGATATTCTGATTTAATGCTAATTTCTAACGGACCTGTGTAAGAAAGATAATTTTCAATATGATCCCAAGACCACATGCGTGGTAAAATGGTTTTATGCTCGCCACTTAAGTTTTGTTTTACATCTTCGTATTTATTAACTACAATGTATTTTCCAGCTTCTTCGTCTTTTTCGTATTTAGGCTTATCGTCTATATAAGGTTCGGCTGCGTCTAAGTCTGCAAATCGAGCAGTAAACTGTGGACCATAAAACAATTTGGTTTCGGGATATTGTTCTCTGTTGTAATAGGCTAATAATTCTCTGGCGTTGTTTGGATCATTTTCATTGATAACGGTTCCTGCATTGGCACGAATTGGCAGCATGATCCAACTGGAAAAACCAATTAAAATGAATAAGATGCAAAGCACTAAGGTGTTGAGTTGAAAATATTTTTTTGAACGCGTATATTTCAACAGAAATACAAACAGCGCAACCACTACAATGCCAGCGAAAATAGTTCCTGAGTTAAATGGAAGCCCGAAACTATTCACAAAAAGCAATTCCGCTTCAGCGAAAAAAGTCATGGTATACGGAAGCAGTAATTTGAAGATAAACAACAAAATACCAACCACTATAAAATTAGCAATTATGAAGTTTTTGACGGTAACTTTTTTGGTGTTTTTAAAGTAATATAAAAACCCAATTGCAGGAATAGTAAGCAATCCCATAAAGTGAACACCAAAAGAAAGCCCAACTAAAAAAGCGATTAAAATAACCCAACGATGTCCGCGGGGTTTATGCATATCGCGTTCCCAAAGCAAGCCCAAATAAAACATGGCCGCCATGATGCAAGCTGCCATAGCGTAGACTTCAGCTTCAACTGCTGAAAACCAAAAGCTATCGGTAAAGGTAAACGCAAGCGCACCTACAAAACTACTAGATAAAACAGCAAATTGAGTGGAAGTGGAAGCATTTTCGAAATTAGGAATAATCTTACGAAGCAATAAAGTGATGGACCAAAACAAAAACAAAACAGCAAATGCGCTAGATAAAACAGACATTAAATTTACCATTAATGCAATTTGGTCTGGACCTGAAGCAAACAAGGAAAAGAAAGCTCCAAAAATTTGGTACAGCGGAGCACCCGGCGGATGACCGACTTGTAATTTTGATGATGTAGAAATGTATTCCCCGGCATCCCAAAAACTAGCCGTTGGCTCTACGGTTAGCCAATACGTAATTAAAGCTATGAAAAAAGCAAACCATCCCAGTAAAAGGTTGAGTTGTTTAAAGTTTAGTTTTGGCATTCTTTTTTATTTAAGAAAGCGAAAATAAGGATTATATTGTAATTGGGTGTTGAATTTTTTTTGTGATTCTAAGCTGGAACGAATAATGAATCAAATACTTGTAGATGTTTTTTATTTTTAAAAAAGATGAAGAAAATTTATCAGTAATGTTTTGCAGTAAAGAAAGTATGTTATAAATTTGCACCCGCATTGACAAATTGGCCTATGGTGTAACTGGCAACACGTCTGGTTTTGGTCCAGAAGAGTCTAGGTTCGAGCCCTAGTAGGCCAACAAATGCAAGTCCGAATTTTCGTAAGAGAGTTCGGATTTTTTTTTGATTGAAAATGTTGTAGGGCGATGAAGTTCATGCTGGGCTTGCCGAAGTAAGCCCTAGTAGGCCAACAAAATGCAAGTCCGAATTTTCGTAAGAGAGTTCGGATTTTTTATTTTTAATACGATTTCACTGTCTCTTCGAGTGAATTCTGCGAATGGAATGCGCAGGATTTGTATCGAGAAGTGAGTTGTGAGACTTGCTAAATTAATTCTCGATACAATTTTGATTTCGCTCTGCTTCATCAAAACCACCTGCCTTTGCCGTCAGGCAGGCTCAAGCCAAAAAATTGATTTTCCCTTGAGGGAAATGCCGTAGGCAAAGGGTGTCTTAAGTAATGAGATTTAAGCTATGGAATTATGATTAGTTCTCGATACAATTTTGATTTCGCTCTGCTTTATCAAAACCACTTGCCTTTGCCGTCAGGCAGGCTCGAACAGACATTGGTTATTTGAATTTTTTCTTTGCTAAATTAGGGAGTTTATCAAATTCATTATTAATCAATGCTTCTTTTTTAGCTTTCGACCATTTTTTGATTTTCTTTTCAGCTTCAATAGCTCTATTGACGTCAGTAAATGCGGCATAGTACACCAAATGTATTGGTCTGCGGGAGAAGGTGTAACTGCCAAAATATTTTCCTGACTGATGTTCATTTAATCTTTTATCAAGATTAGATGTAATACCTGTATAGTAGGTTTTATCTGAACACTTTAAGACATATACGAAATACAAGATGTACTATTTTCTCAAATTTATTAATTTTTTATAATATTATCTCACTGTCTCTTCGAGTGAATTCTGCGAATGGAATGCGCAGGATTTGTATCGAGAAGTGAGTTGTGAGAGTTACTAAATTAATTCTCGATACAATTTTGACTTCGCTCTGCTTTATCAAAACCACTTGCCTTTACCGCCAGGCAGTCTCAAGCCAAAAAATTAATTTTCCCTTGAGGGAAATGCCGTAGGCAAAGGGTGTCTTAAGTAATGAGATTTAAACTCTGGAATTATGACTAGTTCTCGATACAATTTTGACTTCGCTCTGCTTCATCAAAACCACCTGCCTTTGCCGTCAGGCAGGCTCAAGCCAAAAAATTAATTTTCCCTTGATGGAAATGCCGAAGGCAAAGGGTGTAAATAATAAAAAGTTTTACCTTCCAAAAAAAATGATGTAACAAATTCTAAGAACAGACTACAAATTACGATGCTAATAGGGAGTCCTTAATTATGAAAACCAACTCTTTTCTTAAATTACTTCTGCTTGTAGGAGTTTTGTTGCTCATTCCGTTGATAGGTATGCAAGTATCAGACGAAGTAAACTGGTCGGAATTCAACTTTTTGGTGGCAGCAGTATTATTGCTAGTTTTTGGTTCTGTTGTTTTACTTGTTGTGAATAAAATAAAAACTAAAAAAACGAGAACCCTTTTCGTAGTCGGAATTCTTTTTCTGCTTTTTTTAATTTGGGCTGAGCTTGCGGTTGGTGTATTTGGAACTCCATTTGCAGGTAGTTAATTATACTACTGCTTCCATTTAAACTAAGAACTTTCGTTCAAGTGTTTTTGAACGGCTTCTAACATTGGGTCAGATTTGGTTAGAATACGGTAAGCAGCTTCTTCACCAAATAATTGTTTGGCTATACTTGCTTTTAAAAAGCGTTTTAACTTGTCTTCGTGCGTTTCAAAATTATAATTGAAAGCTAACTGATTCAAATACTCAGTATAATTTAAGAGCATTTCTTTAGGAATCTCAAAATTGGAATAATCTTCTTCCGTTAGATTATTGTAAAATTTTCTGTCTTTATCTAACTCATCAAAAACAAAACGATCTATAACTCCGCCTTTCAACATGTATTCTAGATCTTCGTCTAGGTTGTTCACTTTTTTAGGAATAAAAATATCAGGTACAATTCCGCCACCGCCATATACAATTCTTCCGCCAGGAGTGGTAAATTTAAGGCTGTCGTTTACTTGAATACTATCTCGTTCCAGCAGTTCGCCATTTTCATAACGCTTTTCGTAGTCGTTAAAATACGAACTATTTCCGTTGCTGTAAGGACGCTGAATAGACCTTCCTGTGGGTGTGTAATAGCGAGCAACGGTTAATCTAACAGCGCTTCCGTCTGCTAATTTCATCTCGCGTTGCACCAAACCTTTTCCGTAAGAACGTCTACCAACAATGTATCCGCGATCGTTATCTTGAATAGCACCGGCTACAATTTCGCTAGCAGAAGCAGAATTTTCGTTTAGTAGAATGTACAATTGTCCATTTTTAAAACTGCTTTTTCGTGTAGCGAAGTTTTCTTTAGTTTTGCCCGAACGATTTTTGGTGTACAAAATAGGCGTCCCATCTTGAAGAAATTCATCTGCAATGGCAATGGCTTCTTTTAAAAAACCACCTCCATTATCGCGCAAATCTAAGACCAGGTTTTTTGTGCCCTGTCTTTTTAGTTGATTTAATTTTTCGATAAATTCTTGATAAGTTGTTTCAGCAAAACGGTTAATTTTTATGTAACCTAAATTTTGGTTTAAAACAATACCAGCGTTTACACTTTGAATAGGAATGCGGTCTCTGGATAAATTGAAATCGAGTAATTCTTCCTTTCCTTTTCGTTTTACCTTCAAGCTTACATCGGTGTTCATTTTTCCTTTTAAAACTTTGATAATGCTATCATTGCTTAAATTTTGATCGTGCAACTTAATGCCATTGGCAAATAAAATACGGTCTCCTGGTAAAATCCCTGCTTTTTTTGAAGGTCCGTTAGGCAAGCTTTGTATTACGGCAATACTGTCTTCTACTTTGTAAAAACTAATACCAATACCTACTATTTCACCTTTCATATTTTCTCTAATGCTACCATATTCTTCTTTAGAAATATAAGTAGAATGTGGGTCTAAATTATCCAACATTTGGTTTACCATAGTAGTTACCATACTGTCTGTATTTACTTCGTCTACATAATCATTTTCAATGTAGTTGAGCAGTTGGTTTATTTTGAGTTGTGTAGTATTGTTTGCCGAAAAGCGCGAAGGATTACCATTGATAAAAAAATTGATAAACAAACCCATGGCAATGGATGTACCTATAATTAAGGGTAAATATTTTTTATGATAATGCTTTTTACTCATGTTCAAGGTCTGTTATGTGCGCCAATTCTACTCCTGCCTTTTCTAAAAAAAGCAAACCGCTATCGTCTTTGTATCGCTTCTGAAAAACCACTCGATTTATTCCCGCTTGATGAATGAGTTTACTACAATCTTTACAAGGTGAAAGCGTAATGTATAAAGTAGCACCTTTACAAGACTGTGTTGAAGCAGCTACTTTTAAAATAGCATTGGCTTCGGCATGTAAAACATACCATTTGGTAATGCCATCTTGGTCTTCGCAATTATTTTCAAAACCGCTAGGTGTCCCATTGTAACCATCCGAAATAATCATGCGGTCTTTTACAATAATAGCACCTACTTGTTTACGATTGCAATGCGAGAGTTTCCCCCATTCCTTAGCCATTCGTAAATAGGCTTTGTCAAATTTAAGTTGCTTGTTTTTTGTTTTCATTTTTGCTTACCATAACCAATTATCTCGCAAAATAGGAATGCTTAAACCAATGATTATAGATGAGATAACCAATATCCAATCGCGTTTAGCGAAATTAAAGATGTTTTGAAATATAAACCCAAGAATTAACACAACTGAAACAACAATGAGCTGAGCTACTTCAATTCCAAGTGCAAATTCAACGAGTAAAAGCGTCATGTTGTCTGCGCTTTCCGAAATCATTTTAAAGTAAGTTGAAAATCCAAACCCGTGGACTAATCCAAAAAACAAGGTTACAAAATAAAGTAAATTCACTTTTTGACTTTCTATGTTTTTTTTGGCGCTAATCAGATTGTACACTGCGGCAATAATTATTGAAACGGGAATTAAAAATTCCACAATACTAATGTCTACCTGTACAAGTTTGTAGGCTGCGAGCGCTAAAGATAGCATATGGCCTATGGTAAAAATGCTTACCAAATAAAAAACGCGCTTCCAAGAAGAAAAAGTATAAGCGGCAACCAAAGCGGTTAAATACAAAATGTGGTCATAAGCATTCGCATCTAAAACATGCGTTAGCCCAAGTTTAAAATACAACCAAAATTCTTCCATAATTTTCTTTTATAAATGGGGTTTCAAAAGGAATCAAAGGTGCAAAAAAGTTTATAAAATTCGAATTTTCAATTCAGTTAATTTTAATTGAATTCAAATCTTATGAAATAACTGTACTTTAAAACAATTTACAATCCTTATTTTTGCATCCGCTTTAGCAAATTTCGTAAGCTAAGGCAAATTAAAATTCTTTACATGAAATATTACTTATCGCTTGCTTTTTCTTTTTTCTTTTTTCTTTCGGCATTAGCTCAAGCACCACAAGGTTACTACGATGATGCTGATGGCCTTACTGGCTTTGAATTGAAAACAGCGCTCAATCAAATTATAGATGATATAGACGATGGCGATGGTTTTCCATTTCATCAAGACCAAGGTTATGGCGCTTTGTATGATGCGTATGCCAATCCAAATAGCGGAGATACAGACGATTATTACGAAAATGACGGAACGGTGCTAGACATGTATTCAGAACAACCCAATTCAGCAGATGCATACAACTACAATCATTTCCAAAATCAATGTGGAAACTACAATGGCGAAGGCGTTTGCTATAACCGCGAACATTTGGTGCCACAATCTACATTTAACAGCGCATCGCCCATGAAAAACGATTACTTTCATGTAGTACCTACTGATGGTTCGGTGAATGGTGCACGTGGCAGTTTTCCATTTGGCGAAGTAGGAAACAATCCAGATTACACTTCTACAAACGGCTCAAAACGAGGAGACAATACTTTTCCGGGTTACAACGGAGTTGTTTTTGAACCTATTGACGAATTTAAAGGTGATATTGCCCGTTCGGTTTTGTATTTCGCCATTCGGTATGAGCAAGAATTTAGCTCGAGTTGGGATGCCAACGAAGTTTTAACAAGCAACGACGAACAGCAGTTTTACGTACAATGGTACATCGATTTATTGATTAGTTGGCATTTGCAAGACCCAGTTTCACAACGTGAAATAGACCGCAATAACAATGGTTATTTTTTTCAAGGAAACCGAAATCCTTTGATAGACAATCCAGCTTATGTGCAGCAAATTTGGGATCCAGAGCCCGATACAGAAGCGCCTACACCACCTGCTAATTTAACGGCATCTAATGTTACCAACAACAGCTTATTGCTTTCTTGGGAAGCTTCAACAGATAATGAAGCTTTAGATAGCTACCAAATTCAGCAAGACAACCAAACCATTGCTACTGTAGATGCAAGCGAACTTAGTCTTTCAGTTGATGGATTAGAAGCTGAAACCACTTACATATTTCAAGTTTTTGCTATAGATGCTACCGGAAATGTTTCAGATGCAAGCAACACCGCAACAGCTACAACTTTACCTGGACCTGATTTTAGCTTTTTTGAAGATTTTGATAATTGCGACACGGTTTCCGACTCATTTTTTACGGTGAGTGAATTGAGCGATTTAGATTGGAATTGCACAGACAATAATGGGTTAAACAATACGGGTGCCTACCAAATGAACAGTTTTAGCGGTGGTCAAGTACCTAGTTTAGATTGGCTAATTACCACCAATCCTATCGATTTTGATGCTTATTCTTTTCTAGAATTGAGTTTTTATACTGAAGCCACTTTTGGAAACACCCCTTTGCAAGTGGTTTATTCTACCGACTATAACGGAGGGAACAACCCATCTAACTTTACGTGGACAAGCTTGCCCAATTTTACCGCTCCTACGCATCCCGATGGAAGTAATAATGAAGTAGAATTTTTCTTTGACGAAATTGATATCAGCGCTATTTCTGGCACGGCCTACATTGCTTTTAAATATGATACCACTTCTGGTGAAGAAGCTACCCGCTGGACTGTAGACAACTTTTTAATTGAAGCAACCAGCTTAAGTACACCTACTTTTGAAAAAGTTGCTTTAAAAATGTATCCTAATCCAGCAACCGAAAACCATCTGTATTTTGATAGTGCAGTACATGTACACCAAGTTGAAATTTTTAATCTCCAAGGGAGATTGAAAAAACGTATCGAATTCGGCTCTGTACAAGGTAAAATTGACTTACAGGACTTATCAACTGGAATTTACTTTGTAAAGATCAATACAGAAGCACAAAGCATTACTAAAAAGTTGATTGTAAAATAGGTTTGCCGTAGATGGATTTAGTGAGCTTTTATTTGCTGAAAGATGTTGAGTTCGAAAATAAAAAAGCCTTTTAAATGTTTTTTAGTAGCATTTCAACAAATCCTTTTCTAATTTCTTGACTTGTTTGTAATTTCATTTTAAAAATACATTTATATTTGTAGCGCTTTGTAAAGTATCAAAAAAGTTCATTACATAAAATAAAACGGGGAATTAGCTCAGTTGGCTAGAGCACTACGCTGGCAGCGTAGGGGTCATCGGTTCGAATCCGATATTCTCCACAATATTTATTGATTATCAATAAGTTATAAAGCTATTTGTTCGATTTTTGTTCTAAATCAAAAATTAGTGTAGTTTTTTAAGGTAAAATTAAAGAAGTATCTTTGTCGGTGTATTGGTTGCCTTACTGGTACGTTTTAGACAAAAAGGCAAAAAGGGGGTTTGATTTATTCAGCCCCTTTTTTTATGTGTGAAAAACAATCCTACTTCATGTCGCTTCGAAAACGACGTAAACAATTCCTTTTTTTCAGCCGTTTTCTAGTCGTTTTCTAGTCGTTTTTTAAATATTTACTCACGTGCGTGTAGATACTAACGAACTTTTATAAATTATTCCTTTTTTATGGAGTCTAATTATTCATAGGATTGTAATTTTTTGTACCTTTTTTATGTCCGAAAAACAGTTCCTTTTTATGGTTTCTCAAAATTAAGGTTGTTTAATCATTAATATAAATTAATTAATTAATACAAATCAACTATTAATTTTATTTATTCTCTTAAGGGTGTATTATTCGTTTCTTTTTATTCAAATTGAAAAAAATTGATTAATCAAAGTTGACCGTTTTTGTCCGTTTTTTACCGTTGTAAACAATTCCTTTTTTATGGTTTCCGAAAATTCTTTTTTATGTCGGAAAAACAGTTCTCTTAAGGGTGTACGATTCGTATGATTTTCCGTTTATGTCCGTTTTTTTACGGTTGTAGATAATCAGTAAAAAAAAACAGTTAACTGTAATATCTGTAATTTATATTACGCTTATTTTTGGTTGTTAAGCTTTTGAATATTATTGTCTTATATCATTACATTACGCTTATGACGGATAAAAGTTTATGTATTAATATTAATATTCGTGTTGTGTGTGTATTTATAATTACACAAGTTTAAATTTTATTCTCATTTTATTAAAATAACCGTCATATCTGTAATGTAAAGGCTTAAAGCATTGTTTTATAATACCTTAAGCCCTTTTTACATCTGTAATGTACATTACGCTTATGACGTTAACTAATTAACAAACCATTTTTTTAAGTCTTCCCTATATTTATGCTCAATTTTGTGATGCTTTAAATAAGTATCAATTAGAGTTTTTGTGTTTTTTGAAGTAAAGAATTTTTCAAACCTTAATGTATTCCCGCCAGTATTGTAGATTCTTAAAAACTCACTCACATTAAAACCCTTTTCGTTGTCTCTCGTTGCTTCGTTTAAGATGCGTTCAAATTCATTAAGTAATGTATCGTTATAAAAATAAGCTCTATAATTATCTACATCTTTGTCGTATTTTGGTGCATCGAGGCCGAACTCAATAAAAGAAGCTACACAACTAAAACAAAAATTATAAAATTCATTCCATTGCTTAGCGTTCCAGTCTTCAAAAAATCTATGTTTAAAGTAGTCAACTGGTTTATGTTTAATATTAAAATAGTCGACAAATTTAAACTCCATAAAGCGGGCGTTTGTTGAACTTGCGTTTGCGTCATACCTTACAGCCCAATTAGTAGTTATTAAAAACTTAGGCGTTTGCTTAAAGTCTATTGTTCGGGCTTTTTTTCCTTTTGGTTCGACGCTTATACTTCCCACAATATTTGTGTATAAGTCATTATAATTAAAATTAGCCATTACGTCGTCGATTAAATAAACTTTGTCAGCTTCTGTAAGGTCTGCAAACCTATGACGGTAACCTCCGTCAAATTCGTTCCCTCGCTTTTCGTTTAATCTTTGCACCTGTTTTATTGCTTCGGCTAATAAAGACTTCCCACGTCTTCCGTTTCTACTATTGTCGTCAGCTCCAAAATCGGACAAAATAATAGACGGACTAAAACTCGGGTCTTTGTAAGTGTGAAGCAAGTAACCAAACATTCTAAAAAATTGAAATTGTGTTTTTTGTTCGTCTTCCGTTAAAGCTTCTTTTATTGGGTCTTTGCCAACTGAAACTAAGGTTAAGAAACGTTCAAAAATTGATATTTGAGGCTCTTCAATGTATTTAAACTCTCGCTTTTGTGTTGGATGCTCAGGAAAAAATCCGTTTACTTTTTTGTAAGGTATTACTTCAAGTTTTTCGCTATCCTTTTTGTAAAAGACAAAACCATTTTTAAAAGGTATTCCAAAACTATTTGCATTGTCTCGATAGTAAGTAAGTGGAACGGCATCGAGTAAGCAAAAACTATCTTTAATATCTTTGTTGTTGTCTTTTGCAATTTTATTTTCAATTGGCTCGGGATTGCATTCATTTACTTTACTTTTTAAAAATGAAACGGTGTCGGTTTTGTGGTTAAAAGGCTTCACAACATTATTACTATCTTTAAAAATTGTAATTGTGTCTTCGTCTTTTATGGAAACTCTTATGAAATTTTCTTGTTCAAAAAAATCTTTATAGCTTACTGGGGAAGTCTTAACTTTATTGTTGCCGTCAATTTCATAAAATAGCCTTTTATCGTTTACAACTTCGGGCGGTTCTACATCGGACTTTTTAAAAGTAATTTTATCAAAAACAAGTTCTTTTATTTCAGTCTCAGCATCTACAAAAATTGCATCGTGAAGACGTACAAAGTTTTTAATATTGTTGGCTTTTATAAACTTGTTAATGTACTTTTTTTCGTACTTGCTTAGGTCTTCAAATAGTTTCCCTTTATTGTTAAATCGGTCTTCTGTTATTACTTCATTAACTCGCTTTCCGTAAACTGGTCTCAATTGACCCCTTACAGCTTCAATTTTAGCGTTTTTACACTCCTTGTGTGTATTTAGTAGCATATTGAATTTGCGTTTATCTATAAGGCTATAAACGTCTTCTTTTCGTTCAATACTAAGCTCCATATCAATAAAAGTAGGGTAAGCTCTCGAAATATCATACTGAACTAATTTTAAAGAACTGGGAAGCATCCCCCTTAACGGTCGTGTAAGCTTTGTAAGCGGGTTGTATTCACGACTTCCGTTAACCTTAACGCTAAATACTTCGTCCATTGTCTTAGGCTCGTAAACGTTATTAAATTTAAGAAGCATAAACAAAACATAGGTTTTCCAGTTCTCAATTGAAAACGGACTATAATCTGGGGACTCATCTATTTTGTTGTATAGCTCAAATAAAAGTTCCTTATCGTGTTTAAAATATTCAATATTTAACTCTTTGCCTTTTTTGTAACTATTCAAATATTTAAAATAATCATTTTTATTTAGTGGGTTCTTACCAATGTATTCTAAAAAATGTATCATTACTTCGTCCAATTCTGAACGTCTGTTTTTAGTGGTGCTTTTCTTTATGGCGTCCGAAAGTAAGAATACTTCTTTTCTACTTTTTACGGCTTGTTCTATTCTATTGGTAAACTTAGTTTCCCAATTCTTTATAAAGTTGTCTAATTTATTAAAACTCATATTTAAAACATTTTGAATTGGTTTGACTTAGGGAACTGGTCGGGATTGGTTGTTAAATAGCCCGCTCGGTGGTTGCTTATTTTACATAAACCTTTTTTAACCTCAGCTACTTTGTCGGATTGTCTAAACGTTCGGACATATCTACAAATATTAGCTCGTAAAATACCCGTTTCGTTCGATACCATTAGCATCGTTTTAGGTGCTTCAAAAAATGCTTTAAATACTCGTTTTCTTTGCGTTAAAGCCTTATCTTTGTTGTGCTTCTCGTTAAAAGCATTGTTAAGGCTATTTGTATCTTTTGTACTCATAGCCTTATTTAATTTAGTTGTCTAATTTGGGTTAAACATTCGATTAACTCGCTTCGCTTATAATAGCGACGTTTGCCAATTCCATAAGGTTTGATTTTACCCTTTTTAGCCCACAAGTACAAAGTAGAAACATCGACTTGTAAGAACTCAGCCGTTTGCTCTCTAGTTAGTAGTTCATCGTCGGCTTCTTTGCTTAGAAACTCCTTTTTGAAGTTGTTGAGGTTGTCGCTAATTTTTTGGTCGATTAGCTTTGCCAGTTCGTCCGTTGTGATTTGTACAAATTGTACTGGTTCTGAATAACTCATTCTTTTAGATTTTAAAAATTAATTCAAAACCAAAATTATAGAGTTATTAGGTCTAAAACATTGATAATCAATTGATTAAACTTGATAATCAAGTATAAACAATAATCAAGCTATTTTAAGATTGTTTCAAGTCGTGTTTTCATTTGTAAATATTCGCTTTGCTCTTGGTCTTTATAAGTAAGTTTTATCCCATTGAAAGTTTTTGACTTATCAAAAAAATCATTTAGACCTGAGTAGGTTTCAGTATTAAATAACTTTGCAAAGTCCTTTGGGCTTTTGCCTTTTTTGTTTCCTGGTATTACATCTAAAACCCTAAATTCATTATAAAGCAAGTCAATAAAAATAGCTGATTTTTTTGAGTTAAAACCATTTGAGAAGTCTTTTAATTGTTCTATTTGTTGTTTTTCTATGCCAGTAAAGAAGTCTTCAAAAGTAGGCTTGTTTTTTGTCTTTTTTTGTGGTGTATTCAGTAAGCTTTTATACCTATCTACTAAAGTATTGAATTGTTGTTTTTTTATTCCTTTTAAAATGCTTTCGCTTTCGTTTTTTAGTTGGTCGAGTAGTTCGTTTTCAAGTTTTATTTTTTCTGAACTATTTAAGCTACTTTCATAGGCTTTCATTCTTTGCTCAAAAAACAAGTCTTTTAACTCGTTCCAGTTGGCTGTATTAATTATTACCCCCTTGTAGGTTGTCTTAGGGTCTGAAACTTCTTTTAATACCTTAAAAAAGGCTTCAATTGCTATTCTTTTATGAACTCTCTCTTTTGTTGTTGCCATTGTTGTAAAGTGTTTATTTTCAAACATTTTTAAATCTAAGTCAATACTTTTGAAGTCTTCAATTAGCTCAGCTATAAATCTTTTGTCTTTGTCTTTTGCTTCGGCAAATTCATTTTCAATTTTAGTTAGCAAATCATTTATATCGTCCTTTAAGTTTTCAATCTCAGTTTTATCGAAATCATTATTTTGAACTATTCTATAAAACTCTTTTGCCCTATTTATTCTATTTTTTAGGTCAATCAAGTCAATTTTTTTGTTGTTTTTAATATCATTTTTTAGTTTATAGAAAATACTTGTTAAACTGATTGTTATAGTAAAAGGGTTGATTTTTTTTGTGTCTTCAAATTCTGCAATAAGTTTGCTTATAAATCTACGTTGGTCTATTGTTTCAAGTTCAAATTCTATTTTCTCTAAGGCTTCTATTATTTCGCCCCTTAATTCCTTTGTTTCTAACTTGTTTAAGTGGTGTTTTTCTAAAGTTTTAAATAGTTCTAGTGAGTCTATGAAGTTTGATTTGACATCGTCAAAGTTGAGGTTACCTTTTAACTTTTTGGTGTATCTTATTTTTATCCAAATAGCATTTATCTTTTCTGCTATATTTTTAGGTCTTACGCTTTGTGTTCTTTTTGTTAAGTCAATTAAGTAAGGTTTTTCACTTGCAAAGTCAAATAAATTATTTTCAATTGCTGTTAAAAATCCCCACTTGTAAACATTTAATTCAGAAAAACTAAAAGGCTTGTACTCAAATCTAAACTGAGTAATTGTTTCCTTTTTTTTTCCTTTGTTGTCAAGCGAATATTTTTTTTCATTATACAAAAAATCAAATTCGGTCTTAAGCCTATTAAAATCATTTAGATAAAAAGTATTTAAGGCGTTTTTTATTTCTTTGTTGTAGTGATTTTGTCCGTCTAAATATCCTTTTCCAAAGATATATTTTAAGTTTAAAAATGCTTGTTTTTTATAATCAAAACTTATATCGTTGTTGGCTTTATAAGGTATTACATCAATATTAATTAGTTTTTCTTTTAAGTTTGTTTCTATTAAAAAAAGTGTAATTAAGTAAGGGTTTTTTATAGAAGCAATTAGTTTATTTTCATTCTCGTAATTGAACGTAATATTATAAGCTTCCGTTTTTACAATTTTTAAAAATTCCCAACTAACTAAAAAATCGTTTTTTCTTGTTTCCATTTGCTGAGGTTTTAAAGTGTATTAAAATAGTCCGATACTTCGAGGGCTAAATCTTTATTGCTTTTGCCTATGTAGTTTAAAAACATTGCTTCGGTGCTATGTCCAGTAATGTAAATTAAAAACGTGGTCGGTATTTTGCCGTAAAAGTTAGTTGCAAAGGAACGTCGCCCTACGTGGGAACTTATTAATTCGTGCTTTGGATAGTAGTCTGTTTTGTATCTGTAAAGCGGTTCTTTTTTCGTTCCTAAATTTATCAATTTACGCCCTTTGGTTGGCTCGTTTACCTCAGCCAGTTCGCAAACATCTTTTAGATACTTGTTGTATTTTTGGTCGATTAGTTTTTTAGGGAACTTCCCGCCGTTGGCTTCAATAATATCTAGTATTTTTTTATGAAGCGGGATTGTCATTGTTTTACTGGTTTTCTTTTGTGTGAACTCGATTAAGTGTTTGCCGTTCTCGGTTCTTATCATTTCGGGGGTAAACCTTAAAAAGTCCGATACTCGTTGCCCACAATAACAACTAATTAAAAGCCAGTCTCTAGTCGCTTTTAATTCGTCGCTTTTGAAGTTGGTTTGTTCTATTTGTTCAAGTTCTGCAAGCGTTAAATAAATTTTAGGGGTTTTCTCGCCTTTTACGTTTAGTTTGTCAAGTTGTGGGCTTACTTCAAGCCCGTTGTATTTTGCATGATTACAAAGCTGTTTTAAAAAGCCGAATTGTTTTCTAGTGTAGTTTTGTGAATAGCTTTTTTCTTTTAGGAACTCGACAAAAGTATTTTTAAAACTTTCGTTTACGTCTTTGATTTCGTATTGAGTTTTCTTTTGTGCTTCAAGTGCTTCAAGTTTTGATTTTAAAGCTTTGAACTTGAATTTTAAATGTTTCTTTATTTCAGTATTTCTATTTTCTAAATAAAAGTTTAGATAGTCAACTAAACCCGTCGGGGCTTGGTTTTCGGGATTGTAGAACGTATCTAAGGTACTTTTTAGCCATTGTTTTTGAGTTGGCTTGTATTTGTTCGGCTCAGCTTCAAAGTTGTTTAAAACAAATTTTTCTAGTTTAGATAAGTCTTTTTTCAAGTCAATAACTTGGTCTTTTATTTCGCCGTCGTCAATACGTTTAGCATCTATTTTTTGCCAAACTTCTAAACTGGTGTTTGTTTTTGTTTTTGCCGTTATAACAAAAGGTTTTTTATTGAAACTAAACCTCAGCTTTGCGGTTAAATAAGATTGTTCTTTTTTACTTCTGTAATAAAAATTAATCGTTGCCATTGATATTGCTTTAAATTAGTACGTTTTAGACAATATCAAAGATAATACTTTTGTTCGATTTTTGTTCGATATATTGCTACTTTGTTCGATTAAGTTAGCTTTATTTCAATGTACTATTTTATAAATGCTTATATTTACTAGCTTTTAAAGTTGTTGTTTGTTGTGGTGGTTGCTCGTTCGGGTTCGATATTCTCCACAACACAACCACTTTTTAAAGTGGTTTTTTATTTTTTAATGGAGTCATCGGTGCCGCTTTTGCGAGCATCCTCGTAAATGTATTAAAAATTGAATATTTTCTCATTTACGGAATTCCCCCGACGTTTCGGGGCGATATTCTCCACAACAAAGCCGTTTCAATTTTGAAACGGCTTTATTTACGCTCGTTTTTGTTTATTAAAGTGTTTTCATGGAATCATCAAGATCTGCTTCAAGTGATTCAAAGAAGGCCATTATGGCTTCAATATCTTCATCGCTAATATCTTTGTTGCTCTGTAACTTGGCCATGATTTTAATGCTTTCTTCTAAGCTTTCTACAGAGCCATCATGAAAATACGGACTGGTTTTGGTTATGTTTCTTAAGCTAGGAACTTTAAACATATATTCATGGGATTTCTTGCCAGTAACTTCAGCTAGTCCTTTATCTATTGTTTCACTTTTAGTATAGTTCCAGTAATCATCAAATAATCCGAACTTTTGCATCATTTTTCCACCAAGGGGAACACCAGCATGACAGGCAATACAGGCGTTATCTATAAAAGCTTGCAGGCCTTTTTTCTGTTTTGTATTCAGCGCAGCTTCATCTCCATCTAAGTATAAATCGAATTGACTTACTGGAGACATTTGTCTTTCGAAAGCACCAATAGCATTTGTGATATTGGTATAGGTTAGGCCTTCTTTAGGATACACTTTAGCAAAACTTTGAACGTAATCATCAACCTGAGCCAGTTTGTTCTCCAAGTACAAACTATCGGGAATTGCATGCTCAACTGGATTTAAAATAGGCATTCCTGCTTGCTCCTCTACATCTTTAGCTCTACCATCCCAAAATTGAGAAGTATGTAAATGAGCATAAATTACACTAGGAGAATTACGAGTTCCAAATTCTTTGGTGTCTCCGGGAGATGTTGCCAAATTATCTACCCCATAGGTACTCAAATTATGGCAGGAATTACAACTAATGCTATTGTTTTTCGATAAGCGTTTATCAAAATACAATTTTTTTCCAAGTGCAATTTTTTCAGCAGAAAGTTCTTGATTAGGCAAAGAATTCACAGAGCTAAACAAACTAGATGCTTGTTGATGCAGTTCACTTTTGGGTTCGGATACGATTTTGGTATAAGCTCCTTTTTTGGGAGAAGAATCACAACTGATCAGTAAAAAAATAAAAGTAGTGTAGATAAAAAACTTCATGATGTAAATGCAATTAAAGTGAGACCAATTACTAGTTTCAAAAATAAATACATCCGTTTTTTAGCTTTGTAACTAAGGTAGCACAAGAAACACGAAACAGTATAAAAATGATATTTGTCAGTTTTATTACCTACAATTTTAAAAAAGCATTATTGCATTCATCGAGACTTATAGGAGCATCCAACCCATTTGCAACGCAAAAAAAGTGTCAAGCTATTTTTTAGGCAAATACAATTTCATGTCCTTAATTTGCAGCTCGTCTAGATGTCCCATTTGGCTTTCATCTTTGGTGATTAAATGCAGGTGTACAAACGAATCGTGGTGGGTGAAAATTCCTTGATGTTCGGTAGAGAAAAATCCGATAATTTCAACTTCTTCATTTTGAATAGCATAGTTGGTTTGCCCGCGATGCGCTTCTTCTGGTGAAGATACCTTACTTCCTTTCGGTAAATTTTGAATATGAATTTTCGCACTGGTCACATTACCTACTAACTTAAAGGCAAAAGGTCTTTTTAAGTCGACTGTTTCGCGCTGTAGAAACTGCTCCACATCTTGAATGTTTTTTATTTCTTCAGGCAATGCTACTTCGTTCCATTCGTTTACGTGGGTGTATACAAAAAAGGGTGCAGAAGCAGCATAAGTTTGCACTACTTGCATGGTGGAATCTGAAGTTACTTTAGAAACATAACTTTTTCCGTTGTTAATCAGCAATTCTCCTTTTAAATAACTCAGCGGCCCAATTCCGTACAGTCCTTTGGTGTTGGAAATACTGTCTAAATCAATTTGGCTTCCTAGTTTTCCTTTCCACATCACTTCTTTCATGGCGCTGACCACTTTGGTATCGGGATAGCTGTGTTTTTCGGTTTGTGTTTTAGGTGCGGTAGAATTGCAAGCCAAGAGGAGACTTGCAACGAGTGTAAATGTAAAGTGGTGTAATTTCATATTTTTAAAATTGATTACAAAGTTAAGCATTCAATGCAAAAAAAGTTGTTCCGTTGGGACCGTCGTTTTCAATTAAGGCGGGTTGTAAGGCGCCAGGCATCACGGCTTCAACAGGATGGTCGGCATACTCGCCACCCAAATCGGTTTGCAACCATCCTGGATCGAGTGAGTTGATGCGCACGGCAGTTTCATCTAATTTTACACTCAAGTCTTTAGTTAACTTGGCTAGCGCTGCTTTAGATGTGCTGTAGGGCGAAAGTTCAGGTTGGTCTTGAATTCCTGATACCAAATTGATAACCCGTCCAAATCCGTTAGTCATCATTTTCGGAATAAAGGCTTTGCAAAAAGCATACGGCGCAAATACATTTACCTGCATGCTCCAACTCCAATCTTCTTGGGTATGGCTCCAGTAATCGTGTCGATAAGGCCGCATAATGGCAGCGTTGTTATATAAAATTTCTACGTCTATATTTAACTTTTCTACCTGCTGAATCACTTTTTCCACTTCTTCAGGATGTGCTAAATCGCCATAAACAGAATGGGTTTTCACCTTGTATTTTTCTAACAAAGCGAGTGTAGTTTGGCAATTGGCTTTTGTGCGACCATGTACAATAATATTGCATCCTTTTTCAGCCAAGCCGATGGCGATTTGCTGCCCAATGCCACGGGTTGAGCCGGTGATGAAAGCCGTTTTGTTTTGTAAATTCATCTAGCGTTTTTTATTTTTTAGTGTAATAGCTTCAAAAGTATTGAAATGCATTTTAGTAGCCTTTTAAAAATTCAAATTTTGATGTAAACTAAATTGCAATTGGTTTTTTGTCCAAACTTCAGTTTCTTGTCGCATCCAGCCCAATTGAATTCGCGATGTAGGACTAAGTACATAACCCAAACCCAAGTAAGTTCGGTTGCGATCGAATAAAGCCACTTCTGCATTTCCCGTGTGGCGTTCGCCATTGATAAACAATTCATTATAAAAAGCAGCATAAAAGACTCCTTTTTTCAATTCTTTAGCGTTTAAACTTACGTTGATAAATAAGTTATAGCGAAATCGTGTTCTAAAATCTTGCTGTTCCACCCAACGTTGTTCGTACCGAAAACGATGCGTAATAAAAACGCGCGAGGCTATTTTTTGGGGTAAAAGCGCTTCTTGGTATATTCGGTTTTCAGCAAAGGTATTGTCGCTGTTACCAGGTGTTCCCGTACTTATATTGGCGTAGCCTACGGTAAAAGTAGCTTTCCATTCCTGTGGCGAAAAAGTTAGTCCCGAACGCAAGAGCAGCTGTTCTAAATCGCCAATGCTGTTCCAATTTCGGTATTGTGCGTCGCCTTGAATTCCCCAAGCGCTTTCGTTAAAAGATGCATTGTAAAAATACATATACCAAGCTCCTAATTTAGATTCTTCTACTTGTGCAAAAGCAAATTGACTAGCGAATACGGTGCTTAATAAAAGGAGTAGTTTCTTCATAAAATGAAATTTAGTCACTGAAACTAACATTATGGTGTTTCCAAAATTAATGTTGTGGTTTCAGCAACTTACCTAGATAAGGCTTTATAATCACTTACACAATTTTAAAGGCAAATACTTTTGGAGTAATTGAATGCTGCTATTTTTCATAGGTAAAAATAGTTTCGATATCCGTTTTAAATAAGCGCGATAATTTGATGGCCAAGACCAAACTCGGGTCAAATTTTTCTTTTTCAATGGCATTGATGGTTTGCCTGGATACATCTACCGCATTGGCCAATTGTTCTTGCGTGAGATTATGCTCAGCACGCAAGACTTTCAATTTGTTTTTCATGCGTAGCGTTTTCTAATAATGAGTAAACTTACAAAATACGTAATACCAATTATTCCGACTAGAAAGCCAATTTCGGCATCTGCTGCTATTAAGTTGGTGGTATCTAAAAGCGAATAGCTAATGCCAATTACAACCGCTAAACCCAGCGTAATTCCTAAAGCTTCCAATTGTATTTTCCGTTGCAACTCATCTAAGCTATTAAATAAGTTTCGGTTGGCAATAAGCATGGCAACCCCGTTGGCAAAATTAACGCCTACAAATAATATGGACAGCAATTGATGGTCGTCCCAGATGTAAATGGGACCAAAGGTGGCCAAGGCAAGTGTAGCTACCCAAGACCAAGTCCAGCCCGCTAAATTTAAGATGTGTTTTCTTGTTGTTTTCATTTTAAAAGTAATTAAGATTATACATTATGTAAATAAAACTTTACAAATATAAACAACAAATTGAAATGTCAAGTCTTATTTACATTTTAATTTTAATTACGCCTAGAAAAAGCCATTTGACACGGAAATTATACAACACAAAAGCTTAATAAAAATAGCCTTGGTTGGGGCAGGTTTTGGGTTTATGAAGAGTCTTGCATATATTTTTGAAAATCTTCTCTTTCTAAATAAAATCTTAACTTTTATTGCAAAGCATTCGATGTTTGTGTATTTTTAGTTTTATATTTATTGTAAATTAAGAAGATTTAGTTTTTCAGTTCATTTTCAATAAACATTAACATTATTATAATCACTACACGTTTAATTGCTGTTATGGTATAAAATATTTTTAATGAAGAAATTAGATGTGACATGTGCACTCGTTTGTTTAAATGGTAAAACACTTGTTGTTCAGAGAAGTGAAAAAATGAAACTGCCCTTAAAATGGGAATTTCCAGGCGGAAAGATTGAAAACGGTGAATCAGCAGAAGATTGTGTTAAACGCGAGATATGGGAAGAATTAAATATTGAAATCGAATTGATTTCTAAGTTATCGCATTCTAATTTTGATTATCCAAACTTTTCGATTGAACTAATACCTTTTATTGCAAGATATGTTGACGGTGACATCAAGTTGTCTGAACATAAACAATATCTTTTACTCGAAAAAGTTGAACTAAACGATTTAGACTGGGCGGAAGCAGATATTCCCATTCTCAACGAATTTTTAAGATTATGAATGAAGGAATATACGAAGAATTAGTAACCCAATTAGTTTCACAGAAACTTGAATATATTGACAAAAATGAATTTTTCGTTAATAAATCCGTTTTAGATAAAGAAGAAGCTTCTTCTATACTGTCTAAACATTTAGCACAAACCATTAAGAATGCACTTAATTATGTAAAGGCAGAAGATAAAATTGGAGCACAAATCGAAATTGCAAATAAGATTATTCTCTTTCTGAAAGACGAACTTAAAAAGGAAGAGTTTGAAAATGATTTGATTGCTGTTGAAGGAGAAATATTAAAAGCCGTATTCACAAAAGTAGATGCTCATTTTTCGGATTTCAATCTTCATCTAAAAGAAATAACTCCGTATACTCGTTTAACACATAGTGAATTGTTCACAGGTGGAAATGTTGGTCTTTCTCTTGAAAGTGAGCTAAAAAAAGAAATTCTGTCATCTAATAAAATAGACCTGCTTGTTTCGTTCATAAAATTTAAGGGTATAATTATATTAGAAAGAGAATTGATTGAGTTCACTAAAAGAGGTGGTCAATTAAGAGTTATTACTACCACATATATGGGGGCTTCTGATTACAAAGCCATCCAGTTGCTTTCAAAATTAGACAATACGGAAATAAAGATATCTTATAATTCTGGAAATGAAAGACTGCATGCAAAAGCATATTTATTTAAAAGAAATACTGGCTTTCATACAGGATATATCGGTTCTTCAAATTTTTCTCGCTCGGCCTTAACAGATGGTCTAGAATGGAACCTTAAAATTACTACGAAAGAGGTAAATCATATTATTGATAAATTTCAAAAAACATTCGATTCGTATTGGCAAAGTGAAGATTTTGAATTATTTGATGATTCGATTCATAAAGAAAAATTAATTCAGTCATTGAATCAGGGGAAATCAGGAAAAATCTCAAACTTGAACCTTACTTTTTTTGATATTAAACCTTACCCGTTTCAATCTGAAATATTAGAAAAATTAGAGGTTGAAAGAGTTGTTCATAACAGAAATAAGAATCTTGTGGTTGCAGCTACCGGAACAGGGAAAACAGTGATTTCTGCATTTGATTATCAGCGATTTAAAAATGAAAACCCATCGGCAAAACTCCTTTTCCTAGCACATAGAAAAGAAATTTTAATTCAGTCTCTGTCTGTGTTTAGAGGAATATTAAAAGATAATAATTTTGGAGAACTGTGGGTTGACGGAATGGTTCCGGACACCTATGAATTTGTATTTGCATCAGTTCAAACAATCAATAATCGTTTGAATGAAATCAATTTGTCACCAGATTATTTTGATTTTATTGTTATCGATGAATGTCACCATTTGACAGCAAGTAGTTATCGCGGTATAATTAAATATTTCAAGCCAAAAGTTTTACTTGGATTAACAGCAACACCCGAAAGAATGGATGGTGGCGATATTCAAGAAGATTTTCACAATAAAATTGCCGCTGAAATTCGTTTGCCTGAAGCATTGAATCGAAAGCTTTTATGTCCGTTTCAATATTTTGGAATTACCGATAGTATAGATCTCTCAAATGTTAGATGGGAAAGAGGGCGTTATGTAGCTAGCGAATTATCTTCAGTTTATACTGCCAATGACAGAAGAGTCAGAGAAATCATTGATGCTTTAGAAAAATATACTAAAGACCTGAATGATGTTCGAACAATTGGCTTTTGTGTAACTATGGAACACGCTAGATTTATGGCAGAAAAATTTTCTCTTGCAGGTTTAAAGGCGGATTATTTGACAAGTGATAATAATCAAAACAGAGATAGTGTTAGAAATCAGTTACTCAAAAAGGAAATTAATTATTTATTTGTCGTTGATATTTTCAATGAAGGTGTGGATATTCCAGAAATTGATACAGTTCTGTTTTTAAGGCCCACTGAAAGTTTAACTATTTTTTTACAACAACTAGGTAGAGGTTTACGACTTGCAGAAAATAAAGATTGCCTGACGGTTTTAGACTTTGTTGGTAACACTAGACCTGAATACAATTTTGAAAATAAGTTTAGGGCTTTGATCGGCAAAACAGCTTCTACTGTAAAAAAGGAAATCGAAGATAATTTCCCTCATTTACCATTAGGGTGCTCAGTCATTTTAGAAAAGAAAGCCAAACAAATCATTTTATCAAACATTACGACAGCCACTTCTTTAAACCGAAATCAACTGATTCAAAAGATTCAAAACTTTCAACATCAAACAACTTTATCGTTAAACTTGAAAAATTTTATTGAGTTTAACAATATTCCCATCCAAATAATATACAAAAGAGGGGGTTGGAAAAGACTATGTTTCGATGCAGGAAAGTTAGACGAATTTGATAACACAAATGAAAAGGAAATTGTTAAAGCAATTTCGAATAAATGGTTGTCGTGTAGCTCAACTAGCTATTTTGAGTTCGTTTTAAGCATTGCAAAAAAAGGGTTTAATATATCATTAGATCACTTTAGTGAAACGCAAAAACAAATGCTTTTGATGTTACATTATGACATTTGGCAAAAAGCCGGTGAGTTTAATTCTTTAGAAAAGAGTGTTCGAGAATTAGGGAGAAACAAAGTGCTTCTAGGTGAAATTATTGAGATATTAGAGTTGCTGATAGATGGAATCAGTTTTAAAGAGATAGATATTACTCTTCCGTACAGTCAACCGCTTAAAATTCATGCGCGTTATACTAGGGATCAAATTTTGGTCGCCTTTGGTTTAAGCACATTTGAAAGAAAATCTCCAAGTCGAGAAGGCGTCGCAGAAAATTCATCACTGAACACGGAATTACTTTTTATAAATCTTATCAAATCTGAAGAAAATTTTTCTCCGACAACTATGTATGACGATTACGCAATCAATGAAAAATTGTTCCACTGGCAAAGTCAAAATTCTGCCGGTCCAGAAACTCCTAAAGGGATTTCATATATCAAGCATAAAGAAGAAGAAAAAAGAATCTTACTCTTTGTGCGAGAAAAAAACAAAGATGAATATGGCAAAACTATAGGTTATGTTTTTATTGGTGAAGGACAACTAAGAGAATATTATGGAGCGAAGCCAATGAATGTGAAATGGGAATTAAATGAACCTTTACCTCATTATCTGTGGAAAGATGCTGCAAAATTAAGGGTTGGTTAGTAAAATATTTAGAAGTAATAAATTAAAAAAAGCACATAAAAAACAAGTCATATATACAAAACTTTTCATTTCAATACTCCTTCTTCCCAGGAACAACCCCACGAACTCCACCAAGCGGATTTTCAACATCATTTTTATATCTAGGAATAATGTGAATGTGGCAATGAAAAATAGTTTGTCCAGCCGCTTCGTCCACATTGATGCCGATATTAAAGCCATCGGGATTAAATTGTTTTTGTAGATCTGATTTAATCAGGTTCACCAAAAACCAACAAGCCGATTGTTCTTTAAAACTCAGCTCGAAGTAATTGGAAACTTTTCGTTTGGGAATGACCAAGGTGTGTCCTTTTGATACGGGAAATTTATCTCGAAAAGCAAAACAACTGGCCAATTCGCCAACTTGCTCTTTGGGTTCTAGTTTTTCAAAAAACGGACTTACTTCAGTCTTTTTTTGGTTGAGATAGCAGTAGTGTTGGTATTCATAAATCTCCATATTTTCATTGATAAAAACGGTTTTAAACGGAAGAACTACATTGGTTTGGTAGGTTTTTACTTGGTGTACAAAATGCGTTCTAAAACCGGGTTTTTTGATGTCACGCCGTACACTAAAATAAGCTTTCCCACCAAATTTGAGCAGATTAGCCACTTGATATAAAACCTTTGCTTGTTCTTGGTTTTGCAGAACATTCAACACATAATGACATACAATCGTGTCGTATTTTTGCTCTGGGTAATCGGGTTGGTAGTGTGGGTCGTAACCTTGCACATCAAATCCTTTTTCTTTTAATTCTTCAACATCTTTCCCAAAACCACAACCAAAATCCAATACTTTACCTTCAATTAAATTTTCATCCAGCAAAATTCGGGTAGGAAAAGACATTTTATCTCTTTCCTTGGCGGTGAAGTGTGAGTTAATGTTTTGGTTAACCATGATACCTATTCTAAATATTCAAAACCATTATTGTGTGCTACTGTTATCAAAGGACTAATTACATCTTTATAATTATCAAAACTTATATTCTGATTTTCTGTAAACCTTGGAAATGTAGATAAATACTCTTCTTTAAAAGTTTTAGGCATGGCTTTACCGAGTAGTTGTATAGCATCTTTTTGAATCGTGTAAAAACGATGAAAATGTTTGTCTAAAAGTGGTAGTTTGTTGTTTTTTGAAGAATTGAAATTAGCGTTTATAGGCACTAAATTCCATATTAAATCATGTGTAACAAATGAATAAGGTATAAAATGATCTACATGATAGTTTTTAATATCTAAAACTTCGTTAGTGAAAATACATCTAGTTTCTGGCTTTTGCTCTAAATATACATTCCAAAATTTTAGTCGTTGTTTGGTTAGTGGATTTCTTTTAGCTGGTTTAATCAGCTTGTTCAAAATGTTTGGCGTACTTGGATTTCTCGCTTGAACAAATAAAGCTAAATTCCAATAAATAAAATCCTTAATGATTCTTGCATTGAGTTGCATGTATTCAAACCAATTGTCATTGATGATAATTTTATCTTTAAATAAACGATACATCGCATTTTGAAAATCATTACTTGATGCTCCATAAACTACTTTTTTTGAACCTTTAAACCAAGGACTTAAAAATTTATGTGGAACATTTTTGTCTAAATGAAATAGTTTGGTTTCGTGTGATTTTTGTTCACTAACTATCAGTTTATTAAAAATTTTCTCTTTTGAATCACTTTGATTAATTAATGTGTTTCTTTTAAAATCCTGTATTAATTCTTCAATTTTGTCTTGACTTCCGAAGGATAATCTGTAATATTCTACTGGATACCAAGCATTAGCTAACATTCTTGCAAAAATAGCTTGCTTTTGAATTTGTTTTTTGCCTTGTTCAACTTCTTCAATTATACCTAAAAACCAATAAAACTTATACGTAGCCGAAGTGTAATTAAATACACTAGCTAAAGCAGTATTATTGATGTCAGGTGAAAAGGGAAGTTGGTTCATTTACAAAAGTTTAATCCAATTAAGATCCACTAAAACTAACAAATATTTTTGGCTTGGCGATGTGTTGGAATGGGTATTTTTTAGTTTGGGTTTTTCAAAACGCTGCTTAGGAGATACTAGGGAGATACTTGGGGGATACTAGGGGTGAAGTAGGGCGTAACCAATTTGAATTTTGAATAATGAAAGTTAGGTTTTTGTTTTTCCAAGACTTCATAAGTTTTTCATCCAAAGGCGGAAAGGCAAAACCTGTGAAGTCTATTTAAAGTATAAGCCTGTATGCAAGGTGGTAACTTACTATATTGAATTTACTCTTCAGCCTTCACTTCTTGCAAGCTTTTTACTTTAGCCAATTTAAGTAAGGTGTAGCACAAAAAACCAACGGGACCCAACAAGAAACAAAATAAGAGACACGGGATGATGAGGTAATGGGATATCTTGTTTTTTGCGCATTGTTTACTATCCAGTTTCCAACCAACAGGTCGAATACTAAATAATGAATCCAACCCGTTAAAACAGCTTGGTCGGTACTAAATAGGCTTTTAATGCCTTCCAATTGGCTAAAAGCTTCCATATTGAAGTTGCCTAAATGGCTTATGACATAAAAGGCGTAAACACTTGCCATTAGTGCAGCAAAGGTATAAATGACAGGATTTCGCCAGGCTTTTTTAGGAAAGAAAATCAAGACAATCCACGCGGGTAAAACCAAAGTGTTGACAATTTGAAATACCAAAGATGCTTCCATAGTGAAGGAGTTTTTAAATGAAGCTTACTTCATTTTATATTACGAATTTAATAATAATATGATACAATTGCTGATGCATATTTTAAGAAGCATTTATGCGATATTAAAAATAGCAATCGGTATTAAATAGGCAATACTTATTAAAACAAAACGATAACCATTACAAAACCCTGCAAGGGTTTCGAACCCTTGCAGGGTTGTACTGGTTAGCGATAAAACCTTGAAGGTTTCGTCAAGTTTTTCGAGTTTTTTGACTCCTTGCCGCATTATTATTGCATTCTGTTGAATTTATCCTAAATAGTTTACACCGGTAAGATAAGGTGGTTTTTGATGGCAATATTTGAAATTTTGTAGGTCGTTGAACCATTTAATCACTTCGTCTTTTTGGAGCTTTGTTACTTGATTTGAAATTAGGGCTTTATACGATGAAAAATTCCATTCTTCGGGTTTGGAAGCTATTCCAGCTTCAACAGGGTTGTAATGAATGTAATGAACAAATACCAATTAAACCTTAAATTGAGATAAATAAAATACCCTTTTTTTATTTCTACTTCAAAATAAAATTATGCCGTAGCTAAGGCTATGCCATAATTTTCTTTATTCGTATAAACGAAAAAAATCATCATTTTCTTTTTGTCTCACTCTAAACTTTAATTGGTATAGTTTTTTAAGGTATGCTTCATCGCTGACTAATTTTCGCTTGAAATTATGCATGAATAAACTACCTCTTCTGCCGTATTTTTTGTTGTAAGCTTTTGTGTAGGCATTGAAAAAGTTACTGAATTCTTGAGAGATAAAACCCTCAAGGTTTTTAGAAACCTTGAGGGTTTCGTCAGAAGTTTTATTCTTTCTGAACCCTTGCAGGGTTTTATGTTTTTTCATTTTAAATTGCATCCATTCCTCAATTGCTTTCTCATCTTTTATTCGAATTAAAAAATGAAAATGATTTGGCATCAAACAGTAACAGAATGTATCTGCAAAAGGTGTAATATAGTATTCGTATTTTTTTAGAAAATACAGATAGTTTTTATTAGATGTGAATAGTAAATCATCTGCATTTGCCCGATTGTAAATGTGATAGGTGCTATCTGGAGTTAATGGTATTTGGTTTATGCTTGCCATGTTTCAAAAATATTGAATAGGATGATGATAGTCAATACTTTATCTATAAACTATGCGTCAGCTTCTTCCCTTCCATTGAGGGAAGGGTAAGGGATGGGTGTAAACTAAAATGCAAAAACACCCTTTGCCTTTCGGCATTTCCCTTAAGGGAAAAAAATTAAATCAAACTTGTTCATTAATGGTAAAACCAGTAAAGCTTTTTGAAAGTAGCTGAAAACAGACAAATTATATAAATTAATTAGTAGTGATTTTTTGATAAAAAAATCCTGTCGAGACCTAATTTACATCCAAAAATCATCATTCTCGATACTTCGAGATTATTCATATCAAACGTGAAATTCATTCGAATTGACAGAATTTTATCAAAATGAACGGGTTAAATTATCTACTATTATTCAACCCTGCAAGGGTTTTGAACCCTTGCAGAGTTTCAGTGTGAAAGCCACAAGGTTAATATTTTAAAACTACTAAAAGTTTCGAAAAAAAATAATGGAGAGTTGAAAGGTTTTTGGATAACAAGTTTTTTAAACAGGTAACATAGTTAACTTTTCTCGTATTCTTCTTTTTAAAGAATAGTCTACGTTTCCTAAAACTAATTCAATCATATCTTTTTCTAAAGTGGCCAACTTGTGTATCCTAACTACAGATGGTAATTTTAATCCACTTTCTTCCCATTCATCAATGTAAATGTCAAATGGACTTGTATGAATTTTGCTAGTAATTCTATATACAACAATATCTCCATCTTTTGAATCTTAAATAAGTAAAGCAGGTCTTTTTTTGAATGTTTTTAGGTCAGTGTAAGGAAATTCAAGCAAAACAATATCTCCAAAAATTAAGTTGTCCATTTGTCTTTAATTACCATAGATGGAATCTGAATCAGCATAGCCTTTTAGAAATTGTTTCTTTGTTGCTTCCTTAAAAATTTGTTCATCAATTGTATCTTGGTCGTCTAACAGTACAATTACCCTGATATTTTCATTATGATTAAAATCAAACTTAGATAGCATTTTTTTTGGAATTTTAATTTGATTGTCCTTTATTTTTGTTTTAAACTCAACTGCCTTCATGATTTGTATTGTTTCTTCAAATTTAACGAATTATGTATTCAGTTTTTGATTTGATGGTTTTTTTAATTTAAAACAAAAAATCAACCACATCTTCCATCTTGGCAGCACGAATCAATTGTATTTGGTAATTGTTTTTAGGCAGTTTACTGGATTTGGCGATTACAATGCTTTCAAAGCCCAATTTTTCAGCTTCTAGAACACGTTGCTCTACGCGGCTAACGGGTCTAATTTCGCCAGCTAAGCCAATTTCGGCAGCAAAACAGCAGGTTCTGGAAATGGCCACATCTTCGTTAGAAGATAAAATGGCGGCGACTACGGCTAAATCCAATGCCGGGTCGTCTATGCTAATGCCACCGGTAATGTTTAAAAACACATCTTTTGCACCCAATCGAAAACCAGCTCGTTTTTCTAAGACTGCCAACAGCATGTTGAGTCGTTTGGCGTTGTAACCTGTAGTGGAGCGTTGTGGTGTACCATACACGGCCGAGCTTACCAAAGCTTGTATTTCTACCATCAGTGGGCGCATGCCTTCTAAAGTAGCAGCGATGGCGGTGCCGCTTAAGTCTTCGTTACCACGTGAAATAAGCAGTTCAGACGGGTTGCTTACTTGGCGTAAACCTTGGTGACGCATTTCGTAAATACCGAGTTCATGCGTTGAGCCAAAACGGTTTTTGTGTGCGCGTAAAATGCGGTATACGTGATTTCTGTCGCCTTCAAATTGCAAAACACAATCTACCATGTGTTCTAAAACCTTGGGTCCAGCAATGCTACCTTCTTTGGTAATGTGTCCGATAAGTAAAACCGGCGTGTTGGTTTCTTTGGCGAATTTGATCAACTCTGAAGTGCATTCCCGAATTTGAGAAACACTGCCAGGCGAACTTTCTACATAGTCAGTATGCAAAGTTTGTATGGAATCGATAATTAAAATATCGGGTTCAATAGCTTCCACTTGCTTAAAAATGTGTTGGGTTTTGGTTTCAGAAAGAATGTAGCAATTTTCGCTTTGCGAAGTGATGCGTTCGCCTCGCATTTTAATTTGTTGCTGACTCTCTTCTCCGGAAACATACAAGGTTTTGTAGGGCAATTGCAAACTTACTTGAAGCAGCAGGGTGCTTTTTCCAATACCAGGTTCGCCACCTAACAGAATAAGTGAACCGGGCACAATACCGCCACCTAAAACCCGATTGAGCTCTTGGTCTTGGGTAACCAAACGCTGCTCTTTGGCCACTTCAATATCATTAATTTTTTGGGGTTTGGTCATGCGTTTAGGGACGCTAGTGGTTTTCCACGTGGTTTTTTCTTCTTTGGTAATGACTTCTTCTACCAGCGTATTCCATTCTTTACAGGCGTTGCATTGTCCTTGCCATTTGGCGTATTGTGCGCCACAGCTTTGGCAAAAGTAAGCTACTTTGTTTTTCGGCATAATTTAGTATCCAAACACTTCTTTAATTTCTTCGGCTCTAATCAGCATTAAATCTTTGGTTAATTGTCCTACTGGTTCGTAACCATAAGCATCTTGATAATGTCTCAAGGCTTTTTTTGGATTTCCCATTTCTTGATGATATCGCGCTAAAAAGTAACTATACAAAAGTGTTCTTGGTTGATGTTTTTTAGCGAGTTTAGCCAAGTCTTTGTATTCATCCCAATTTTTCTTTTGCTCGATAGCTCTAGATGCAAACATAATGTCATTTATACGTATATCTATTTCTAAATTGAAGAAAGTAGAAATGTCAAAATATTTATCTTCTAAATAGGTAACCGCAGATTCTGCATGATACAAATTTTGGTCGTATTCGAGAGGTGTAATGGGTTTAAATACTGAAAAAATACTTTCTAGGGCATTGGCAATTCCTTGGCTAACGGAAGTAATATGCGTTGCATTTTTGTGATCATCTTTAAAGAAATTCAAATTTGGATTTTCAATTAATTCAGCTTCAATAGCAAGGTCTTTCATTTCTCTAAGCTTAGCAGGCGGCTCGTTTTCACTGTATCCATGATAATACCATGTTCTTCTTTCTGCTCTTTCTAAACCGCTAACAATTCTACTTTTCATTTTTGGCGAATAAAATGGACTAAAGTTGATGTAAGCTTGAAATAAAGGATCTTTTCTGAAGAGAAAAAAGTTAGCGAAGTTGGCACTTTCGCCATGTCCAGCAATAATACGAAGCGGTGTTGTGCGGTAGTTATTTTCAACAAAAGTCATTAATTCCAATTCTAAAAAATCGAAAAAAGCTTCACCAGAAGCAATTGGCAAATGGTCTTCGTCACCAATTTCAAAATCATCTCTTCTTTGTTTATTTTGCATGATGCCAATTACAATGGCTTCCGGAATTTCTTCCCAATAACTTAAATAATCTACCATTCCAGCTATGGGTTCAAATAGATAATCGGCATCCAAAACTAGAATAACGGGATATTCTTTTTGGGTATTGCTTTCATAAGAGCGCGGTAATTGAATTTTAATCTGTCTGTTTTCTTCTAAAAAATCTGAACTGATCTCTTGGTATTGGTGTTGTGCCTGTAGCAAGGCGTTACAGAAAATCAAGCAGATTACATGTAGTATTATCTTCTTCATAGCAGTTAGTATTGAGTGATTTAGGCTACTAAATTACTTAAAAATTTGGTTCTTATTGTACAGCGGAAGTAAGATTGCAGAAATTACCCCTAAAAAAATGGTTAATGCGGTTTGGCTTGACCATAAAATCCAACCAAAAGCTTCTCCTGCAACTTTATCTATGCCATACATGTGCAAAACCACGCCAATAGATACTGGAAAAATGCCTATTCCGCCACTGGTGAGCGACATGGAAAAAGTACCTACAATAAAAGCAACCAAAAGCGGTCCGAAGCCTAAGTTTATTACTTCAGGAACGCTGTATTTAATAACCATAAAAATGCCGATGTAAAATCCCCAAATTAAGAAGGTATAAATAATGAATGGCCACTTGTGTTTCATGTGCAAAATGCTTTGCATACCTTCCCATAAACCTTCTAAAAACTCACGTATTTTAATTACCAAAGCATGGTTTGAAGTGCGTAATAATTTCAGAAAAAGAAAGAACAACAGGATCAAGATTACAATAGCGCCTAAAATTAGTAAAGGATTGATTTGATAGGTAGAAAACAATTCCAGCAATTCTGTAGATTGGTAAAGTAGTGCTAGACCAATAATAAGCAACAATACAATTAAATCTACTAGCCTTTCGCTAACTATAGTACCAAAAGATTTTTGAAAACTCACATTTTCGTAACTCGCTAAACTGGCGCCACGTAAAATTTCGCCAGAACGCGGGACGCCTAAATTACTGAGGTAACCAAACATAATGGCAAAAAAACTATTGAGTGTTTTGGGTTTGCAGCCCAAGGGAAGCAAGAGGTATTTCCAGCGTGCAGCTCTTGCCCAATGCGATAGTATTCCCATTAGTAAGGAAATACTTACCCACAAAGGATCAGCACCGATTATGGTATTCCAGATTTGAAGCCGTTCTTCTTCAGTTGCCGAAAAAATTGAATAGGCTACAAAAAAAACGCCTAATACAATGGGTATACTAATTTTAGCTATTTTTTTGGCAAGAGATCCAGACATATTTAGGTTAATAAATTGTTGGTTTCGTTAGGGAAAACCAATGCAGGTTTAAATTGCTTGGCTTCTTCTAATTCCAACATGGCGTAAGTCATTAAAATTAAAATATCTCCAGGAGCTACTTTTCTAGCGGCGGCACCGTTTAGAGTTATTTCTCCGCTTTTTCTCGGACCAGGGATGGCGTAGGTTTCTAAACGTTCTCCATTGGTATTGTTAACCACTTGTACTTTTTCTCCTTCAATAATATTAGCCGCATCCATCAAGTCTTCGTCTATGGTAATGCTACCGATATAATTTAAGTCTGCACCGGTTACCTTAACGCGGTGAATTTTCGATTTTACTACGTGTACGTACATAATTAATAATTAAGAGCGATGTTATCTATCAAGCGAACTTCGTTTACAAAAGCTGCAATAAATGCTCGGTATGGGGTGTTTGTTTGTTTGGTTTCAGTAGGAACTAAATGCTTAACGTCTGCAATTTCAAAATATTCTAATTCAAATTCAGGATAAGCTTCAAAAATACCTTTTATTTCTGTTTTAATTTCAGCAATACTAGACTGGTTAAATTTGTTTTTAGCCGTTTCTAGCGCTTGGTAAATAATTGCAGCTTTTTCTTTTTGCTCTTCGGTTAAGCGTTGGTTTCTAGAGCTTTTGGCTAGTCCGTTGACTTCGCGTTGGGTTGCACAACCCACTACTTTTACAGGTTGTTCTGTAATTTCAACCAGCTTTTGAATTACGCGTAATTGCTGGAAATCTTTTTCGCCAAAAAAAGCAAAATCAGGTTTTACCAAGTTAAATAAGCGTTTAATTATAGTCCCAACGCCATTAAAATGTCCGGCGCGGTATTCTCCTTCCATAAAAGTGGTAATGCTACCAAAGTCAAATTCTTCTGCAGCTACATTTTTCCCATAAATTTCGCTCACTTCTGGAGCAAATACAATTACATTGGGATAGCTGCTTTGTATTTGTGCAAGATCCTGCTCT
Organism: Psychroflexus planctonicus; assembly: GCF_014640195.1. Classification (GTDB taxonomy): domain Bacteria; phylum Bacteroidota; class Bacteroidia; order Flavobacteriales; family Flavobacteriaceae; genus Psychroflexus; species Psychroflexus planctonicus. Next base: position 278,622 of record NZ_BMGM01000001.1, on the reverse strand, counting down.
AAATTTCGCGGATATTTTTCTAAATCAGATGCGTTATTAAACTGTGTAGGATTAACAAAAATACTGACAACTACTTGCTCACAGATTTTTTGAGCTTCACCAATTAAGGCAAGGTGTCCAGAATGCAATGCGCCCATAGTGGGAACCAAGCCTACTTTTTGTTGCTTATTTACGGCTTTTTTAAGCTTGGTTTGTAGCTTAGAAGTTTGATTAACTAACACATGTCTTTTTTAGAAATTGTTTGCAAAACTAATATTTTAGCTTCAATCCGCATAAATTTTTGTAAATTTGCACGTTTTTTACACATAACTTTTAATATAAAGTTTTTCTTATGAATGATAAGCGCATACTTTACGTATCTTCCGAAGTCATCCCATACTTACCTGAAAACGAAATGTCTACCATGTCTTTTGAAGCTCCAAAAATGGTTAATGCCATGGGTGGTCAGACCCGAATTTTCATGCCTAAATTTGGAAATATAAACGAAAGAAGACACCAACTACACGAAGTAATTCGTTTGTCAGGAATGAATTTGGTTATCAATGATTTAGACATGCCACTCATTATAAAAGTGGCTTCCATTCCGAAAGAGCGAATGCAAGTATATTTTATTGATAATGAAGATTACTTTAAACGCAAAGCTACCTACAGCGACGAAGATGGAGTGCTTTTTGAAGATAATGACGAGCGTGCAATTTTCTTTGCTAAAGGAGTGATTGAAACGGTAAAAAAGTTAAACTGGGGTCCAGATATTATTCATGTTAATGGATGGTTATCTGCTTTAATTCCGCTTTACTTGAAAAACTACTACGGAAACGAACCTTTGTTTAAAGATGCAAAAATAGTGACCACTTTATACAATCAAGGCTTTGAAGGAACGTTAGACCAAGACATGATTAAAAAAGTTTTGTTCGACGGGATTGAAGACGAAGCCGTAGAAGCGCTCAAAAACCCAACTTACGAAGGATTGATGAAGACGGCTATCCAAAATTCTGATGCTATAATTCTAGGGGAAGAAAACTTGCCTGAAGAATTGGTAAAGTGTGCAGAAGATAAAGGTATCCCTATTTTGCCTTACGTTGCTAAAGAAGAATTCTCGAATGTGTATCAAAACTTTTACCTCGCTAAAGTTTTAAATGAAGAAGTAGAATCTTAATGAATATGCAGAAAAAAACCTATCTAAAACTAATCTTAGTTTTTGGAATATTTACAACATTTTGGTCGTGCGATGACGACTTTATGGAAACAGGAAGCGACCTGATTAATACAATAGAATTACCACCGCTTTACGAAACTGAAAACCTGGTTACGTATTCTAAACGAGTAAACCGCGTACAATCTAATAACTTAAGATTACATACGCTTGCAGATTATCAAGATCCTGTTTTTGGTAATTTTAAAAGCAGCATCCTTACTCAATTGCAACTTAGTGTGCCTAATTCAGATTTTGGAACCGACCCAGAATTAGACAGTGTAGTGCTAACCTTGCCTTTTTACAGTAGAGAAATTGAAGAAGAAGAATTTACATTAGATTCGGTTCAAGGTGATGGTGAGTTTTTTATAAAAGTATACAAGTCTAATCATTTACTCAGAAATATAGATCCCGGTGAAGATGGAGAATTTGATCAAAATCAACTTTATTATTCAGATCAAATATCCACTTTTCAACCCAATATAGAAAGTGAAGCTTTAGCAGAAGTAGGTCCACTTAATTTAGAAGATTTCAAAGAGCGCATAGAATTAATTCAGCGTTCCGGGGCAGAATCAATAGATACATTAAGCTTAGCGCCTAGAATTAGAGTTCATTTGCCTGTTCAACTTTTTCAAGAGGCAATTTTAGACAAACAAGGAGATTTAGAATTGGTAAGCAACGCAAGCTTTGTTAATTTTTTCAGAGGCTTACATATTGTAATGGAAAAAGCCAATGGCGATGGTGTTTCAGCAGCCTTCAACTTGTTAGATGAAGATGCAAATGTAACATTGCATTACCAAACTCAAAGGCTTCAACCTAACCAAGACCCAGAAAATACAGAAGAAGAATTCGAAAATGTTTGGAATCGCTTTAGACTTAATTTTGATGGTATAAAAGTAGGTTTGTTAGAAGACAATTTCTTGATAGATAGCAGTAATCCAAATACAGAAGAAGGAGAAGAAAACCTTTACTTGAAAGGTGGCGCAGGTTATTATAGTGTAATTGAATTGTTTACTGGTCAAGATAGCGATGGTGACGGAGTTTCAGACGAATTACAAGATTTACGCGATAGAGATATTTTGGTGAACGATGCCAATTTAGAATTTTACGTAAATGAAGATGTGGCCAACTCCAAAGCAAACCGGATAAACCGAATCATTTTATTTAACCTAGAAGACAACACAGTGCTTTTAGATTATTTTAGAGATCGAACTGCTGGAGACAGTCCGAGTTCGTCTAGAATTAGTCACTTAGGACCACTTTTAAATGTTGAAGATGAAGGCAGAAGGTATCGCTTACGTATTACAGACCATATCAATCAAGTAATTGCATCAGATTCAACAAATGTAAAATTAGGATTAATGGTTACTGATAACGTCAACTCTTCGGTACAAGTTGAAGCTGAAACAGCTGATGACGAAATTGAACGTATTTTTAGATCGGCTGTAGAATTTACAAAAGGTACCGTACTTCACGGAAGCAATTCTCCTGTACCAGAAAAACGCGTAAAACTAAAACTCCAATTTACCGAAATTAACTAAATCAAATATATTATGTGTGGAATTGTTGGATACATTGGGAAGCGAGATGCCTACCCAATTGTAATAAACGGTTTGCAGCGGCTAGAATATCGCGGTTACGATAGTGCTGGCGTTGCATTGTTTTCAGATGCTGAAATCAAACTTTGTAAGACCAAAGGCAAAGTTGCAGATTTGGATAAAAAATGTAAAGCAGATATAGATTTAACTGCAAATATAGGAATTGGTCACACCCGATGGGCTACTCACGGAGAACCGAATGATGTTAATTCGCATCCACATATTTCTAATTCTGGAGATTTAGTGATCATCCACAATGGAATTATTGAAAATTACGAATCTTTAAAAAAAGAACTTACTAATCGGGGTTATACGTTTTCATCTGATACGGATACAGAAGTATTGGTAAACTTAATTGAAGATGTACAAAAAAACGATAATGTAAAATTAGGAAAAGCTGTTCAGATTGCGCTTAATCAAGCAGTTGGAGCTTATGCTATAACCGTTTTCGATCGTAAAAAACCCAATGAATTAGTGGTTGCCCGTTTAGGAAGTCCATTAGCTATTGGAGTAGGAGAAGACGAATATTTTATCGCTTCAGATGCTTCACCCTTCATCGAATTTACCAAAGATGCTATTTATCTTGAAGATGGAGAAATGGCAGTTGTGCGTTTAGGAAGAGATGTTCGCGTTCGCGAAATAAAAAACGATAATTTGGTTGATGCATACGTGCAGAAATTGCAAATGAATTTAGACCAAATTGAAAAAGGCGGTTACGATCACTTCATGCTCAAAGAAATTTATGAACAACCTTCCGCTATAGAAGATACTTACCGAGGTAGAATGCTGGTAAAAGAAGGAATTATAAAAATGTCTGGAATAGACGATCATTTAGAGCGCTTTTTAAATGCAAACCGAATAATCATAGTTGCTTGTGGTACATCTTGGCACGCAGGCCTAGTAGCTGAATATATTTTTGAAGACTTAGCAAGAATTCCAGTTGAAGTTGAATACGCATCAGAGTTTAGGTACCGAAATCCTGTAATTGGTAAAGGAGATGTGCTAATTGCTATTTCGCAAAGTGGTGAAACGGCAGATACCATGGCAGCAATTAAGTTAGCTAAAGAAAATGGAGCATTTGTATTTGGTGTTTGTAATGTAGTAGGTTCTTCTATTTCAAGAATTACAGATGCTGGAGCTTACACACATGCTGGTCCCGAAATTGGAGTAGCTTCAACCAAAGCATTTACAACACAAATTACCTTGTTAACCTTAATCGCCTTAAAATTAGGAAAAGAAAAAGGAAGCATAAGTAAGTCAGATTTTTATTTGTATTTACAGGAAATGGATTTGATTCCGTCTAAAATAGAAAAAGCCTTAGAAGCAAATAAACATATTATTGAAGTGGCAAATCACTATAAAAATTCAAGAAACTGCTTGTATTTAGGTAGAGGTTATAATTTTCCGGTGGCATTAGAAGGTGCGTTGAAACTAAAAGAAATTTCCTACATTCATGCAGAAGGGTATCCTGCCGCAGAAATGAAACACGGACCTATTGCTTTGATAGATGAAGAAATGCCCGTGGTTGTTATTGCTACAAGAAAAGGCCATTACGAAAAAGTTGTTAGCAATGTTCAAGAAATTAAATCTAGAAAAGGAAAGATCATTGCTATAGTTACGGAAGGAGATGAGCAAGTAAGTAAAGTGGCCGACCACGTAATTGAAGTGCCCGATACTTTTGAAGCATTAACGCCTTTGCTTACTACTATACCTCTGCAATTGTTGTCTTATCACATTGCCGTAATGCTTGGTAAAAATGTAGATCAACCTAGAAATTTAGCAAAATCAGTTACTGTAGAATAGTAAATTTTAAGTTGAAAAATCATACAAAATAAAAAACAGAAAAGTAAGTTTAAAGTTTTTTTAAAACGTCTATATTTGCAACTCGAAATTTAGATATAAATTCTCAATAAAATTCATTGATAATGTCTCAAGTAAAAGGTAAAATCGCTCAAATAATCGGTCCAGTTATCGATGTAGAATTTGACAATGTAAAAGACTTACCAAAAATCTACGACTCTTTAGAAGTTGTTCGTCCTGATGGTGTAAAAGTTGTTTTAGAAGTACAGTCTCACGTAGGTGAAAACATAGTTAAAACAATTGCCATGGATTCTGCAGACGGTTTAAGTCGTGGAGTTGAAGTAGTTTCAACTGGAAATCCAATACAAATGCCAATTGGTAAAGATATTTACGGTCGTTTGTTTAACGTAACTGGAAATGCCATTGACGGTTTAGGTGATTTGCCTAAAACTGGCGAAAGCGGAATGTCTATTCACAGACAAGCTCCAGATTTCGAAGATTTATCCGTTTCAACTGAAGTTTTATTTACCGGTATTAAAGTAATCGATTTAATTGAGCCTTACGCAAAAGGAGGTAAAATTGGATTGTTTGGTGGTGCTGGTGTAGGTAAAACCGTATTGATTCAGGAATTGATTAACAACATTGCAAAAGGTCACGGTGGTTTATCCGTTTTTGCAGGTGTTGGAGAACGCACTAGAGAAGGAAACGACCTTTTACGTGAAATGCTTGAGTCTGGCATTATTAAATATGGAGATGATTTTATGCATTCCATGGAAGATGGTGGTTGGGACTTGCAAAAAGTAGATAAGTCTGTAATGAAAGAATCGAAAGCAACTTTTGTTTTCGGACAGATGAATGAACCACCTGGAGCGCGTGCACGTGTTGCACTTTCGGGATTAACCATTGCTGAATATTTCCGTGACGGTGCTGGAGACAGCGCAGAAGGAAAAGATGTACTTTTCTTCGTAGATAATATTTTCCGTTTTACACAAGCTGGTTCAGAAGTTTCTGCACTGCTAGGACGGATGCCATCTGCAGTAGGTTATCAGCCTACATTAGCTACCGAAATGGGTGCTATGCAAGAACGTATTACTTCTACTAAAAAAGGATCGATTACTTCTGTACAAGCTGTTTATGTGCCAGCAGATGACCTTACCGATCCAGCGCCTGCAACTACTTTCTCTCACTTAGATGCAACAACTGTATTATCCAGAAAAATTGCAGAACTTGGTATTTATCCAGCGGTAGACCCATTGGATTCTACTTCAAGAATTTTAACTGCAGATATTTTAGGAGAAGATCATTATAGTTGTGCACAGCGCGTAAAAGAATTATTACAACGCTATAAAGAATTACAAGATATTATTGCTATTTTAGGTATGGAAGAACTTTCTGAAGAAGATAAGTTAGCTGTTTCTAGAGCAAGACGTGTACAGCGTTTCTTGTCTCAGCCTTTCCACGTAGCAGAACAATTTACAGGTTTAAAAGGTGTTTTAGTAGACATTAAAGAAACCATCAAAGGATTTAACATGATTATGGATGGTGAATTAGACCACCTTCCTGAAGCTGCATTTAACCTTAAAGGTAGTATTGAAGAAGCTATTGAAGCAGGTGAAAAAATGTTAGCCGATAACTAAACCATTTAGAATGCATTTAGAAATAGTAAGTCCAGAACAAATTTTATTTAGCGGCGAGGTGAACGAAGTGAGCCTTCCAGGTGCTAATGGTGAATTTCAGATGCTAAACAATCACGCGCCTTTGGTTTCAATTTTAATTGAAGGTGGTATTAAGCTATCTGCAGATACTCCAATACCGGAAAAAGTAGAAAGCCAGTTTAAAAATATCAATGGCAAGAAAGTTTTTCCTATAAATGGAGGAATAGTTGAACTAAAAGAAAATAAAGTAATTGTTCTTGTAGATTAAACAACAGCGCAGTTACACAAAAAAAAGCCTGAATTTTTAAATTCAGGCTTTTTTTATTTCTGTTATTTAATGAGTTTTGTCTTGTAATTGTTCATTGTATTTTTCCTTCACTTTCTTCGAAGCCAATAAAACAATCAGTAAAACCAAAACAATTAATGATGCCATAAAACTGATGCTTCCAAATTGACTTTCTTCTCCAAGTAGATTATCGAAGTTTATTAAACTCAAGGATAAAACCATCATGGCAACCGCAAAAAGCATTAAAAAATAAATAAAATACTTCATATTCTTAAAATAAATTTTGAATGTTAGCTGTAAATAATTTAACGGCTATGGCTAACAAAATTACACCAAAAATTTTACGTATAACTGCAATTCCTTGATTTCCTAGAACTCGTTCAATAAGTTTGGTAGATTTTAAGACTGCATAAACAATAATGCAATTGATAATTACCGCTACAATTATATTTTGCGTTTCAAACTCAGATTTCATAGATAGTAAAGTTGTCATTGTACCTGCACCAGCAATCAAAGGAAACGCAATAGGTACAATAGCTGCAGTTTCTGGCGCATCATCTTTATATAATTGTATACCTAGAATCATTTCAATAGCCAAAAAGAACAAAATAAATGCTCCTGCAACGGCAAAAGAATTTACATCAATACCAATTAACTCTAAAATGCTTTCTCCAATAAACAAAAAAGCAATCATCAAAATACAAGCTACTAAAGTAGCTTTTTCACTTTGTACGTGCCCCACTTTCTTTCTTAAGTCAACAATAATGGGCACGCTGCCCACAATATCAATTACAGCAAAGAGAATCATTCCTGCTGTAAAAATTTCTTTCAAATTAAATTCCATTTCTGTTTTTTCAAATCGCGCGCAAAAGTACGCGCTAAAATTGATATTAAATCATCGTAAATGTTAATAAAAAGGAATTTTTGTAAGAGATTTCTTTACCTAAAATTTCATTTAGCTTACATTTAAAAAAATATTTTTATGAAGACATGTTATGTATTTCTGATTAGTTTATTTCTTTTTAGTTGTGTTGAAGAACGAGAAGGAATTCAACAAAAAGTAGAGAACCAAAAAGAAGCAGTAGAAAAAGCTAGAGCATCTCAACAAGCTCAATTTGGCATTGCACTTCATGGTGGAGCGGGAGTGATTAAAAAAGAATTTATGAGTGATTCAATGCAAACTGTTTACGAAAATAAGTTGGAAGAAGCCATTCGTGTTGGTCATGAGATATTAGCTAATGGTGGTAAAGCTGAAGAAGCCGTTATGAAAACCATCAATATTTTAGAAGATTCGCCTTTGTTTAATTCGGGTAGAGGTGCCGTTTTTTCAGCAGATGGAGTTAATGAATTGGATGCTTCAATTATGCATGGTGGTACTTTAAATGCGGGTGCAATAGCTGGTGTTACTACCGTAAAAAACCCCATTAATTTAGCTTTCGAAGTTATGGAGAATTCACCACATGTTTTATTAAGTGGAAAAGGGGCAGAGACTTTCGCACAAATGCAAGGATTAGAATTGGTTGAAAACGAATATTTCCACACTGAAAGTAAAAAAGCATCTTTAAGACGAAGTCAAGCCAATGATAATGGAAAGACTTCATTATATTTTAAAGACGAGTTGATCCAAAATGATAAATACGGAACGGTAGGTTGTGTAGCTTTAGACCAAGATGGGAATTTAGTGGCAGGAACTTCTACAGGTGGAATGACCAATAAAAAATATGGTCGAATAGGAGATTCGCCTATTATTGGTGCTGGAAATTACGCCAATAATGCAACTTGTGCGGTTTCAGCAACAGGTCATGGCGAGTTTTTTATCAGAAATGTAGTTGCTTATGATATTTCAGCTTTAATGGAATACCAAAATTTGAGTTTAGAACAAGCTTCCAAAATAGTCATTCAAGAAAAATTAGGTAATCTAGGAGGAAGTGGTGGAATTGTAGCCATAGACCATTTAGGAAATGTAGTTATGGAATTCAACACTCCTGGAATGTTTCGAGCACAAATGAATGAACAAGGCGAACTAAAAATAGGGATGTACAAAGAAGATTAAAACGCTTGAATTTGCTCTATGGCTTTTGAAGAACACCCTTTGCCTGTCGGCTTGTTGCTTTTTATCTCAAAACACCCTTTGCCTGTCGGCATTTCCCTCTAGGGAAAATGTTTCAATTCGGCATTTTAGTAGATATGATTTTCAATCAAACTTCTTCCCTGGGAGGGAAGACTAGAGATGGGTGTGATTCTTTGTGAAAGAAGAGTAATCAAATCACTCATTGAAAAACACCCTTTACCTAACGGAATTTCCCTCTAAGGGAAAATGTTTTAATTTGGCATTTTAGTAGATGTGTTCTCCAATCAAACTTCTTCCCTGAGATGGAAGACCCGAGATGGGTGTATTTAATGAAAATCAAAGCTGTGTGATATTGAAAAATTCTAGAAATGGGTGTGATTTTTTGTAAAAAAAAAATCAAATCATTCATTGAAAAACACCCTTTGCCTGTCGGCATTTCCCTCTAGGGAAAATGTTTCAATTCGGCATTTTAGTAGATATGATTTTCAATCAAACTTCTTCCCTGGGAGGGAAGACTAGAGATGGGTGTATTTGAAATATGTCAGAGATGGATGTGCTTGAAAAAAATCCTAAAGGATGTTTATTTTTAGTCTTTCATTTCATTTATCAACTCTTTTAGTTCTCCTAAAACTTTGGGTAAATCATCTGAAATTTGTCGGTTTGTGAAACGAACAAATTGAACCCCTAATTTCTCAATTCTTGCTTGTCTCAAACCATCTTCTAAGATATTATTATCATGAATATTACCGTCAATTTCGATGGCAAGGCCTATTTCTTTAATATAGAAATCTACAACATAATCAAGAATTGGCATTTGCCTTCGCATTACAACACCTAGTTTAGATTTTTTAGTAGCATTCCAAAAGGTTTTTTCTGCTGCTGTCATTTCCTTTCGCAGTTGTGATGCATATTCTCTAGCTTCTTTGGTATATGGTAAGATATTATGGTTACGCATACAAATCAACTTTTTTTAAAAGTAATAAAATATGGTAAATTTCAAAGAACAAAAATATACTTTGCCTATCGGCATTTCCCTCTAAGGGAAAATGTTTCAATTCGGCATTTTAGTAGATATGATCTCCAAACAAACTTCTTCCCTGAGATGGAAGACCCGAGATGGGTGTATTTGAAAGAATCTAAGAGATGGAATTTTTTCTAAAAAAACCATCAAATGATTTTTTCATTGAAAAACACCCTTTGCCTATCGGCATTTCCCTCTAAGGGAAAATGTTTCAATTTAGCATTTTAGTTGATATGATCTCCAATCAAACTTCTTCCCTAGGAGGGAAGACTAGAGATGGGTGTATTTGAAAGAATCTAAGAGATGGACTTTTTTCTAAAAAACCATAAAATGATTTTTTCATTAAAAACACCTTTTGCCTGTCGGCATTTCCCTCTAAGGGAAAATGTTTCAATTCGGCATTTTAGTTGATATGATCTCCAATCAAACTTCTTCCCTGAGATGGAAGACCCGAGATGGGTGTATTTGAAAGAATCTAAAGGATGGACTTTTTTCTAAAAAAACCATCAAATAATTTTTTCATTGAAAAACACCCTTTGCCTGTAGGCATTTCCCTCTAGGGAAAATGTTTCAATTCAACATTTTAGTTGATATGATCCTGAATCATTCATCTTCCCTAGGAAGGAAGACCAGAGATGGGTATATTTGAAAGAATCCAAGAGATGGAATTTTTTCATCTCAAAACACCCTTTGCCTGTCGGCATTTCCCTCTAGGGAAAATGTTTCAATTCAACATTTTAGTTGATATAATCCTAAATCAGTTTTCTTCCCTGAGAGGGAAGACCGGAGATGGGTGTATTTATTCAAAAAAAAACAAATACCCAACGGTGTTTCTTCAATATGCTTCACTTCACACTTCCTATCTTATTCAACTTAAAACGCTTGAATTTGTTCGATCGCTTCAGTTAAATCTGTTGTTGGTTGTTGACAGGTTTTGTTTTCACATACGTAAAAACGGGTTCCAGTTTTGGGTTTTTTGCCTTTCAGTAGTGCTAAATTTTCTTCGTTTCCACCTAAAAACAAAGCGTTTCCATAAAAGTTTTCTTGTAGGTTGAACGTTTTTTTAGCTGCATTTTCTCCTACAATAGCAACTTCTTTTAAAGCATATGTCATCCAACCTGCTAACACAGACCAATTGGCAAAATAAGGTCCAGATTTAAACATTTTTTGTTTTACATGCATCAGCATTTGTTCACTTGCTTTTAGGTATTCTTCATTTTCCAGTAAATATCCTAATTGGTAAAGCGATTTTGCTAAAGAAGAATTGGATGCGGGAATTACATTGTCATTCACTTCAAATTTTTGAGCGATTAGTTGTTCTCCTTTTTTGGAAGTGTAGAAAAACAAACCTGTTTTTTCGTCATAAAAATCCCGAATACAAATTTCAACCAGTTCTTCTGCCCAGTTAAGGTACTCCTTTTTAAAGTTGGCTTGATATACCGCAAGAAGTGCTTCAATTAACAAGGCATAATCATCTAAAAAGGCAGGAATGCTGGCTTTTCCATTTTTGTAATTCCTAAAAAGTTGTTTGTTTTTACTCCAAAGATTTTCGAATAAAAAATCTGCATTTTGTTCAGCTAACTCCAGCAGCTTTTCATCTTGTAAAGCCGTTGCAGCATCAACATAAGCTCTACACATTAAGGCATTCCAAGAAGTCAGAATTTTATCATCCAAGCCGGGATGTTCGCGTTTCCATCGTGTTTCATGGAGCTTTTCTTTTACAGATTTTAATCTATTCAAGAAATCGCTTTCATCTAAAGCTTCCTTTTTTGCAAATTGAATTGGATCAGCTACAGCATGTAAAATATTCACTCCGTTTTCCCAATTTCCTCTTTGGGTAATTTGGTAGTATTTTTGAAACCAATCCCAGTCTTCAGCAGGAACAATTTCGTTTAATTGGTCGTATTTCCAAATATAATATGTTCCTTCTTCGCCTTCGCTATCGGCATCTAATGAAGCAAAGAATCCAGCATTTTTGTGGGTTAATTCTTTGGCTACAAAAGCTAAACTTTCTTCGATTAGTATTTTATACTGTTTTTTAGGAACTATTTTATACGCATTTGCATACAAACTTATAAGTTGAGCATTGTCGTATAGCATTTTTTCAAAATGGGGAGCAAACCATTTGTCGTCTACCGAATAGCGTGCAAATCCACCACCAATTTGATCGTAAATTCCGCCTTTTGCCATTTCATTTAAGTGCAAAAGGGTGGCTTCTAAAGCGGTTTCATTTTTTGTAAAATAATAGTATTGTAGCAAAAACTGCCAAGAATTAGGCATCGGAAATTTTGGAGCACCTTTAAATCCGCCCTTTTCAAAATCGATGAATTTTTGCCAGCTTGCCAATAAATCCTGATAATCAGTTTTGGTAAAGGCGGTAAACTTTTCAGGTGCAAACTCAAATCCATCATTTAGCTGTATGCCTTCGGTGAGTTTGTTTGCAGTTTCTTCTATCTGCGCATAACTTTCCCGATACGCTTTCGCAATATTTTGAAGCACTTTTTTCCAATTTTCTTTAGGAAAGTAAGTAGCTGCATAAAAAGGTTTTCCGTTAGGTAAAGCAAAAGCATTTAAAGGCCAACCGCCACGACCCGTTAAAATTTGTGCAGCATCCATATAAATTTGATCGATATCAGGACGTTCTTCCCGATCAATCTTGATGCAAATAAAATGTTCATTCATTAATTTAGCAACTTGTTCATCTTCAAAAGACTCGTGCGCCATTACGTGACACCAATGACAGGCGGCATAACCAACGCTGATAATAAGCGGTTTGTTTTCTTTTTTTGCCATTTGTAAACTGTCTGCATTCCATTCTAACCAATGCACTGGATTGTCTTTATGCTGAAGTAAATACGGACTAGAAGCCAAATGAAGTTGATTTGTAGTATTTGCCATTTTTCCTTTTTAGTAAAAATATGAATTAGTCTAAAAATGGCATGGTGAATACTCGCTTCTTTTGAAATTTATGTCTTCTTCATCTTGTTTAAGATATTAAACCTATTTTTGCGCCCACATCATACTAATTTATATTTTTTAGAGTTAGCATTATAGAAGTAAAAAAGTGCATGCCGAAGTACAAAACTAGTTTTATTATAGGGATTGTTTTACTATCTCTTTGGGGTTGTTCGCGAAAAGAAAATAAGTTCGTGAATAGGAATTTCCATGCCATGACTACGTATTATAATATTCTGTATCATGGTAATATTGAAATGCTTCAAGGAATTAATGATGTAAAGCAACAAAATGCAGATCATTATTTTGAAGTTCTTCCTGTTGAGCGGATGGCAAAATTACCACCCGAGCGTAACGACACCGTTCCGTTAAATGAATATTTTGGAAATGCGGAGTTAAAAGCAACACGTGGTATACAAAAACACTCCATGTTTATGGGTGGTAGGGAATACAATTACCAAGTAGATGAAGCTTATCTCTTGCTGGGTAAAGCTCGTTATTTCGATCAGCGATTTATTCCTGCAAAAGATGCTTTTTCCTTTATTATAAATCATTATCCCGATTCAGAAATTATTACCAAAGCTGAAATTTGGTTGCAGAAAACCAATATGCGATTGAATTATGATGAAACTGCTTTGGAAAATTTACAACAAATTCTTGCTGAAAATTCTGAAATTCTACCAGAAGATTTAGTTGAAATATATTCAACAATTGGCGCTATTCATATTAAACTTGAAAATTATGAAGCATCAATTGAACCTATAGATCTTGCTGCTGAATATGTAGAAACCTATGATGAAAAAGCTAGGTGGACGTATATTAAAGGTCAACTTTACAATCAAATAGGCAATAAAGATTCAGCAACCGCTAGTTTTGAACAGGTAGTTGAATTTAAACGAAGACCTCCACGCAATTACATGGTACATTCGCTTATGGAAATATTTAAAAACGAAGACCATCAAGCAGAAGATACGCCCTACGTAAAAGAATATTTTCAAGAATTACACGAAGATTGGGAAAATAGAAACTTCTTAGATTTCTTATACTTCGAATCTGCTCAACATTATTTAAAAATCGATTCCATAGATTTAGCAATAGACTATTACAACAAATCTTTACGAGAACAACCTGAAAGCACTTACTTGCGTTCGCGTGATTATTTTAATTTAGCAGAAATTTATTTCGATAAGGCATCCTACAAAACTTCCGGCTTTTATTATGATAGTACAATGACTAATGTGGATCAAAGTACGCGAGAATTCAGGCTCATCAAAAAGAAGCGCGATAATTTAGACGAAGTTATTAAATACGAAGACATTGCTATTGAAACGGACAGCATCTTAAACTTAGTTGAGATGGATGATCAAGCACGTATAGCTTACTTTACAAAATACACCAATCAATTAAAAGAAGAAGCCAAAAGCTTATTTGCTCAACAGAAAAAAGATGAGCGCATGGCCAATGTGGTAGCGCCGCAAATTGGAGGCTTCGGAGGTGCTAAATCCAATTCAGGAAATGATGGAAGTAAGCAAGAATTTTATTTTTACAATCCAGCTAAAATTTCTAGCGGAAAAACAAAATTTAAGCGTACTTGGGGTGACATTGCTTTAGACGATAATTGGCGTTTGGAAGGAAAAAAAGCTTCCAAAGGAAATACAAATGAAGATGGAGAAGAAGAGCCTGAAGAAGATGACAATCTTTTTTCGGACCCACAGTTCGATCCGCAAACTTATATCTCTGAAATTCCTACCGATAAAAAAATAATCGATAGCATTTCTGAAGAACGCACCTATGCTTATTTTCAATTAGGAGTTATTTACAAAGAAAAATTCAAAGAAAACGAACTAGCTATTGAGCGTTTTAAAGAGCTTTTAACTTTTAATAATGTAGATGAAAAACTAATTCTGCCTACCAAGTACAATTTATATTTGGCTTACAAGAATCTTGATGACCAAGCCAATACAGAAGTCTGGAAACAAAACATTATTCGTGAACATCCAAACTCTAGATATGCAGAAATTTTACTGAATCCTAGAAGTTTACGGGATGGAGAAAACAGCCCAAACAAAGTATATGCGAGATTGTATAGGAAGTTTCAGAAGCAAGATTTAAAAGGACTTTTAGAAGAAATCCAGTATTGGGAGGAAGAGTTTACGGCAACACCAATGTTGCCAAAATTTAAATTGCTGCAAGCACAAGTAAAAGGAAGACTTTTTGGTTACCATGCCTACAAAGAAGAGCTGGAATTAGTAGCTTTAGATCATCCGCAAACTAAAGAAGGCAAAAAAGCACAAAAACTGCTCAATAATTTAAATGGTAGCATGAAAAATGCAAAATTTAAACCAGATAACAATCAAGATGATTTTAAATTGGTCTATTACTTTGAAAGTGATGATTACACATTAGAAGAGTTAGCGCAATTAAAAGCGAATATAAAACAAGGATTAACCGAGCTGGAATACGGACAGTTAAAGCTTTCTGTAGATATTTACAGCAAAGATTATAATTTTGTACTTTTACACGACCTAAATAGTAAATTAGGGAGCGAAGGTATGGCAGAGTTGCTATTGGAAAATGGTGTAACTCTCAAAGAATGGGAATATTTCCCTATTTCGAAAGACAATTACAGCATATTACAAATCCATAAAAATATGGAGGAATATCTAAAAATACAGTAGCAAATGTTTGGAAATAAAAAAGATAACAAAGTGGAAGACTTAACTAAAGAGCAGAACAAAATTGCACAAGGAACTACTTTTAAAGGAGATATAGATTCTCAAGGAAGTTTTAGAATTGAAGGAAAAGTAGAGGGTAATATAACCACAGCTGGAAAAGTAGTAGTAGGTAAAACGGGTTATGTAGAAGGTTCAATACAATGTGAATATGCTGATTTTGAAGGTAAATTTTCTGGAGAAATTACCGTTAATTCTACACTTACTCTAAAATCAAGTGCTATTATCGAAGGCAATGTAGTTACCGAAAAGCTTGCTATAGAACCTGGAGCTGTCTTTAACGCAACCTGTAAAATGAAAGGAGCAGTAAAATCACTAAATGACGAAAAAAGCAGACAACAACAAACCCGAAAAAAAGAACAAACCGCTTAAAAACTGGGCTTTCTTTACTGGATTAGGTCTACAAATAGGCGTTACGGTTTATTTAATGGCATTTTTTGGTGAAAAACTCGATTTAAAATTTGAAACATCCAAACCCTACTTCGCATTTGGATTGGTTATTTTTGGTTTAGTAGCTTCCATTTACTCTGTAGTTAAACAACTCAATAAAATGAACGATGAGTAAACCCATTCTTCATCCTTTTAAGTTTATTTTGGCTTATTTGCTCTTAATGCTCATTCTTTTTGTACCGCATTTTTTATTAGAAGAGGTTGAAAATAATAGCATCATGTATTGGAGCTATGCTTTTAATTCCATAATTACACTTTTGTACTTAATTATCGTTTCGCTTTTTAGCGAAAGCTTTAAACATCAAATTGGATTTGTTTTTTTAGGAGTTGCTACATTTAAAATTATCTTATTTCTAACCATACAATATGTAACCGACTTCAAGATTGAAGCTCATCAATTCTTGGTTTTTTTCATTCCTTATTTTTCATCTTTAGTCTTTGAAATCTTTGTAACTAAGAAAATTCTTGACCATATTTCATTTAAGGAATAATCTAGATATTTTTCAATTGAAACTTCTCAAAAATTGATGTATAATATAAAGATTATTTAATTACATTTGCACCCGAATTTGAAAGATTTAACGCGATACAAATGCATAACTTCAGTATAGCCAAGTTTATCCTAGTTTTATTAGTGTTTTGCTCTCTTAGCACCTTCGCAAAAGCCGAAAGTGATGGCGGGGCCGTAAGTTCAAAGTCTGAAATTGATGCATACATAGATCATCACCTTCAGGATTCTTACGATTATAATTTTTGGAGCGATGGTGAAACTGGTGAGCATTTTGGTTTTCCTTTACCTATAATTCTTATAGATGATGGTTTGAAAGTTTTTTTATCTTCAAAATTTCATCATGGTGAAACCGTTGCTGAAGCTGATGGAGAATATTATAAAATTTACCACGGTAAAATTTATAAAACAGATGCAGAAGGAACAATTACCTTAGGTGAAGAAAACCATCCTACTAACAGCAAACCGCTTGACTTTTCTATTACTAAAAATGTAGCTACTATGATATTGACATCAATATTATTGTTGTTCATGTTTGGTGGTTTAGCCAAAAACTACAAGCATTCTAAACTGCCTAAAGGCTTTGGACGTGTTTTAGAGCCGTTGGTAATTTATGTAAGAGATGATATTGCAATTCCTAATATTGGTGAGAAAAAATACAGAAACTTTATGGGTTTCCTATTAACCGTATTTTTCTTTATTTGGATATTGAATTTATTAGGGATGACGCCACTTGGTGTAAATGTTACCGGAAATATCGCTGTTACAGCTTGTCTAGCCTTATTTACTTATGTAATTACACAATTTAGTGCGAATAAAGAATACTGGAAACACATTTTCTGGATGCCAGGCGTTCCCGTACTAATGAAAATTATTTTAATTCCTATAGAGTTATTAGGAACCTTGACGAAGCCATTTGCTTTAATGATACGTTTGTTTGCAAATATTACTGCAGGCCACGTTGTTATTATGAGCTTAATAGCTTTAATATTTGTAGGAAATAACATTTATGCAGATACTTCAATTTCATTGTTGTTGGCATTGTTTATTTCTGTAATTGAATTATTGGTAGCTTTTTTACAGGCTTACATCTTCACAATGTTATCGGCATTGTTTATTGGTTTAGCAGTAGAAGAGCATGATCACGCTCATGATGAGCATGCAACAAAAGAAATTATTTAATTGTTAACTATATAAATTGTAAACTATGGAAATTCCACTATTAGTAGGAGCAGGATTAATTGTAATCGGAGCAGGTATGGGTCTTGGAAAGATCGGAGGTTCTGCCATGGAAGCTATTGCGCGTCAGCCAGAAGCTTCAGGTAAAATCCAAACCGCCATGATTATTATTGCAGCCTTATTAGAAGGTTTAGCATTCGCAGCTCTAATCTTAGGTAAAGCTTAAGAAAATGAAAAAATCAAACCGTATGTAACGATTGGTTACAGCGGTTTGTTTTAACATTAATCTGAACAATTTTTATAATGGAGAAGTTAATAAATGATTTTAGTTTCGGCTTGTTTTTTTGGCAGGCAATTATATTAGTAATATTAATATTCTTACTAAGAAAGTTTGCTTGGAAACCTATCTTAGATAGCTTAAATTCTAGAGAAGAAAGCATTCAAAATGCATTGGATGCTGCAGACCGTGCCAAAGAAGAGATGATGAATCTCAAAGAAGATAACAAGCAAATGCTAAACGAAGCAAGAGAACAACGTGACCAAATGTTACGTGATGCTCAAGCCATGAAAAAGCGTTTGTTAGAAGAAGCAACTGAAGAAGCTGGAAAAAAATCTGCTGAATTGCTTACCAAAGCACAAGAAACCATTCAAGCAGAAAAGAAGGCAGCAATTAAAGAATTAAAATCTCAAGTGGGATTGCTATCACTTGATATTGCAGAAAAAGTTATTAAAGCAGAATTGAAAGATGATAAGTCTCAAAAAGCTTTAGTAGAAAAAATGCTAAAAGAAGTACAACTTAATTAATAAGTTACAAAATGAGTAAATCTGCTGCAAAACGTTACGCTAAAGCTATCTACAGCATTGCTGAAGAGAACAACAATACCAAAGCTATATTTGAAGATATGCAGTTGGTTGCATCTACATTATCTGAAAATAAAAACTTGAAAACTGTTTTTAGTAGCCCAGTTATTTCAGTTGAACAAAAGCTTAATGTTGCAAAAGAAGTATTTAAACAATTAAATAAATCTGCCCTGCAGTTAATTGAAGTTCTTGCAGCTAATGGAAGAATACAATTGTTGGGTCTTGTTGCTAATGTATTTATTGAACAATATGAAGATGCGCACCAAATACAGCGTGCTAAAGTTACTTCAGCAGTGCAACTAGATGCTAAATTAGAAAAAGAAATTCAAGATAAAATAAAAGAATTAACTGGCGCAGAAGCAGAACTAGATATGCAAGTAGACGAAAATCTACTCGGTGGTTTTGTATTGCGAATTAAAGATATGCAGTTTGATGCAAGTGTAATTAATCAGTTACATAGAGTAAAAAGACAATTAGTAAATTAATTAAGGATAAAGGTAGAAATACCCATTTAATAGAACAAGTTATGGCAGAGATTAAACCTGCTGAAATTTCAGCAATTTTAAAGAAACAAATTTCAGGATTTTCATCAGAAGCTTCATTAGACGAAGTAGGAACAGTACTTCGAGTAGGCGATGGTATTGCCAACGTATATGGCTTATCTAGCGTACAATATGGCGAGCTAGTTGAATTTGAAGGTGGTTTGCGCGGCATGGTGTTAAATTTAGAAGCAGACAGCGTTGGTGTTGTACTTTTAGGTTCATCTACTGGCGTTAATGAAGGTGATGTTGTAAAACGAACTAAATTGATTTCTTCTATTAAAGTTGGAGAAGGCATTACCGGAAGAGTTGTAAATACACTAGGTATTCCTATCGATGGAAAAGGCCAAATTGAAGGTGAAACCTTCGAAATGCCAATCGAGCGTAAAGCGCCAGGGGTAATCTTTCGTGAGCCTGTAACTGAACCTATGCAAACCGGTATTAAAGCTATTGATGCAATGGTTCCTGTAGGTCGTGGTCAACGTGAGTTGGTTATTGGTGACCGTCAAACAGGTAAAACAGCCGTTTGTATTGATACTATTTTAAATCAAAAAGAATTTTACGATGCAGGTGAACCTGTTTACTGTATATATGTTGCTATTGGACAAAAAGCATCTACAGTTGCTGGTATTGCTAACCTTTTAGAAGAAAAAGGAGCACTTGCTTATACCACCATTGTTGCTGCAAATGCATCAGATCCAGCACCAATGCAGGTGTATGCTCCGTTAGCTGGTGCAGCTATTGGTGAATATTTTAGAGATACAGGTCGTCCAGCTTTAATTATCTATGACGATTTATCTAAACAAGCTGTGGCTTATCGGGAAGTTTCTTTATTATTAAGAAGACCTCCAGGACGTGAAGCTTATCCAGGTGATGTATTTTATCTACACTCTCGTTTATTAGAGCGTTCTGCAAAAATTATCAATGACGATAAAATTGCAGCTGAAATGAATGACCTTCCAGAATCCTTAAAAGGAAAAGTAAAAGGTGGTGGTTCATTAACTGCACTCCCAATTATTGAAACGCAAGCGGGAGACGTTTCAGCATATATTCCAACCAACGTAATTTCGATTACCGATGGTCAGATTTTCTTAACTTCAGATTTATTTAACTCGGGTGTTCGTCCAGCAATTGATGTAGGTATTTCTGTATCTCGTGTAGGTGGTTCTGCTCAGATCAAGTCTATGAAGAAAGTTGCTGGTACACTAAAATTAGACCAAGCTCAATATCGCGAATTAGAAGCTTTTGCTAAGTTTGGTTCAGATTTAGATGCTTCTACTCAGAATACCATTGAAAAAGGAAAACGTAATGTTGAAATTTTAAAGCAAGCAGAATCGGATCCGTTCCCAGTAGAAAAGCAAATTGCGGTAATTTATGCGGGTACTAAAAACTTGATGCGTAAAGTGCCAATTGAAGATATCAAATCTTTCGAAAAAGATTACTTATCTTTACTAGATGCACAATACCGTAAAGAACTAGACATTTTAAAGTCTGGAAAAATTAATGAAGAAATTACAGACGTTTTAGAGAAAGCAGCTAAAGAAGCTGCTGCAAAATACGTAGATTAAGCTTATAGTAAGCACTCTGTAAAAGAAGTATAATGGCAAATTTAAAAGATTTAAGAAATAGAATCAGCTCGGTAGGTTCAACTATGCAGATAACCAGTGCAATGAAAATGGTTTCTGCTGCAAAGTTGAGCAAAGCTCAGGATGCAATTGCTAAAATGCGCCCGTATGCTGATACACTTAAGGAGCTTTTACAAGATTTAAGTGCGTCTTTAGACAATGAAGCAAACAGCCCATTCACCGTTGAACGTGAAGTGAAAAATGTATTGATTATTGCTGTTTCTTCAAATAAAGGTTTAGCAGGTGCTTTTAATTCTAATATTGTAAAACAAGTTAAAACTTTAGCTACAGGTAGATTCAAAAATGAAAAAATTTCATTAGCGGTTATAGGTAAAAAAGCATACGAAGTCTTAGATTCAAAAAGTTACATTATAGATTACCATAATGAAGAACTTGTAAATCATATAGACTACAAAGAGGTTGCCAGCTTTACTGAGAAAATCATGAAAGATTTTGAAGCTGAAACTTATGATCAAGTAGTTTTGGTTTATAATCATTTCAAAAATGCAGGTACGCAAATTGTACTAACTGAAGATTTTCTGCCTATCAAGCAAGATATGCTAGATGCTGAAGCAGAAACAAATCAAATCGACTACATCTTCGAACAAGAAAAACAAACTATTGTTGAAGAGTTGATCCCAAAAGCATTAAAAATGCAGTTGTTTAAGGCGCTACGTGATTCTATAGCATCTGAACACGGAGCTAGAATGACTGCTATGCACAAAGCAACTGATAATGCTAAAGAGTTAAGAGACGATTTAAAATTATCTTACAACAAGGCACGACAAGCTGCAATTACCAACGAAATTTTAGAAATTGTTGCTGGTGCAGAAGCACTAAGCGATTAACTATTTTTATTTTGATATGTAAAGACCCAGCTCAACAAGCTGGGTTTTTTATTTTTACCCCTTTTACAGTCAGTCCATTCCATTTTATTCTTCGTTAAATAAATGGTAAAGCATATTTTTTTGATAGTAATACTATTAAATTTGTAAGTCTTATTTTCAATATGGAACAACTACTAAGTAATATTCGTATTCAGATCAATGAAAATCTGTATATCAAGGATCCAGAAAGTTCAAATTTGGGTTCACAAATAGTAACACAAGGTATAGAGCTAATCAAGGAAATTGGATTTGAGCAATTCACTTTTAAGAAACTGGCCAAGCGCATTCAATCAACAGAAAGTTCGATTTACCGATATTTCGAAAACAAACACAAATTTCTTTTGTACATAACTTCTTTGTATTGGAGTTATATGGAGTATCGTTTAGTTATCGCTACCAATTCCATTCAGGATTGTACTCAAAAGTTGATGAAAGCTATTGAAATAGTTACAGGAACTCCAGAAAATCTAAGTCTTAGCCTTGCTATTAATCAGCTTGCTTTGCGAGAAATTGTTATTGAAGAATTTACCAAAGCTTACCATAACAAAGCAGTTGATGATGAAAATAAGAAAGGTTTCTTTCAGGTTTACAAACGTTTGGTGTTTCGTTTAGTCGAAATGATTCAACATGTAAATAAAGATTATCTTTACCCTAGAAGTTTAGCATCTTCTGTAATAGATGGCGCATTGCATCAACATTATTTAGCCATGCATTTTCAAAACATAACCGATTGCGATAGTGAAGAAAAAACTTGTCAATTTTTCAAAAACATAGTATCTAACCAATTAAACTTAGCTACAAATGAGTTCAACTAAAAACAACAATAATCCGACTCCACTAAATAGGTTGTTTAAATTACTCAAATTTGAACTAAGAACTATTTATTTAATTTTAGGATACGCTGCATTTGCTGGAGTAGTTTCATTATCGCTACCATTAGGTATTCAGGCAATTATTAACTTTATTCAAGCGGGTGAATTTAGGATTACCATGATTGTACTTATCAGTCTTGTTTTAGCCAGTGTTATTTTTGCGGGATTATTAAATTACATGCAAATGCGGGTTGCGGAAGATTTGCAACAACGCTTGTTTACCAAGTCTTCCTTTGAATTTATATACCGTTTCCCTAGAATTATTTATACGGCTTTTGGGTCAAATTATCCGCCTGAGTTAGCCAATCGTTTTTTTGATACCATGACCATTCAAAAAGGCGTACCCAAAATGTTAATCGATTTTTCCACAGCAGGCGTACAAATTCTTTTTGGTCTTATTTTACTTTCTTTTTATCACCCATTTTTCATTTTATTTGGTGTTTTTTTAGTGGCGTTGATGTACGTGGTTTTTAACTTCAGCGCGCCAGAAGGTGTGCGGACCAGCTTAATACAATCTAAGTATAAGTATGAAACAGCACATTGGATTGAAGAAGTAGCCAGAAATACAGATAGTTTTAAAGTGTCTGGAAGTTCTAAATTGGCTTCATCAAAACATGATGATATTGTAATTAAATACCTTAATGCTAGGGAAAATCACTTTAAAATTTTACGCTTGCAATTTTTTAAAATGATTGGTTTTAAAGTGCTCGTTATTGGTGCTTTACTTATTATTGGTGGATTACTTGTGGTAAACCAACAAATGAATATCGGACAGTTTGTAGGTGCCGAAGTAATTGTTATTTTGATGGTAAATTCTGTTGAGAAATTAATTCTGGGACTGGAAAATGTGTATGATGTATTAACAGGCTTAGAAAAAATAGGTAACGTTAACGACCTTAAACTAGAACGTTTTGATGGTACAACACCATTTGATCCTGGAACAGATTTAACCATAGAATTAACTAACCTAGGTTTAAAATACAAAGGCGCTAAGAAAAAATCTCTAGAAGGACTAAATTTGACTATTCAACCAAAGGAAAGAATTTTTATAGATGGTACTTCTGGTTCAGGGAAAACAACTCTTTTAAAAGTGGTTTCAGGTCTTATCTTACCAACGGAAGGAGATTTCTTTATCAATGATATTACATTTAATAACATACAAATAGATCATTACAGAAGTTTTGTAGGTCACTCTTTAATTGGTAATTTTCCGTTTGAAGGAAGTATTAGAGATAACATTACATTTAACAATCCAGATGTTAAAAAAGCAGATTTGGATTGGGCAATAGAAAAGTTGAATTTAGGCCCGTTTATTAAGTCGCAAAGTTTAGGGATAGATACTAATATTGCTACACAAGGAAGAAATATTCCGTATACCGTTGCCAAAAAAATAATGCTGGCAAGAGCGATTGTAACCAAACCCAAATTATTGGTTTTAAAAGATCCGTTGGTCGAATTTCAAGATGGTGAAATTGATGAAATCATGGATTTCTTGTTCGAACCAACTAACCCATGGGCAATCATAGTTGTAAGCAGAAATAGTAAATGGATTAGCAAGTGTGATCGAAAAATTTACTTGGATAAAGGCAAAATAGTTGAATCTTAATTGTTGTAATCATGTTACATATTTCAAAAAATAAAATAAAAATAAGAGAAGATTACAATAAATTTAAAGCTGTAAAATTCTCTTCAGACGATAGGCGATATAACAGTTTCAATAAATTTGTTATTGCTTTATTTATCATTATTTTCATCATCTTATTTTTGCCTTGGACGCAATTTGTACGTGGAAATGGAAGCATTACTACTTTACGACCTGAACAACGCCCACAGTCTATACAATCGGCTATTCCTGGTAGAATAGAAAAATGGTATATTCAAGAAGGAGATTATGTACAAAAAGGAGATACCATTGTACATATTTCAGAAATAAAAGACTCCTTTTTCGATCCAAATCTTTTGGCAAGAACAGATGCGCAAGTAAAAGCAAAAGGCTTTTCGTTTGAATCCTACCAAAATAAAGTACAAGCACTTGACTATCAAATAGCCGCTCTTAGAGAAGAACGAGACCTTAAACTCGAACAAGCGGAAAACAAACTATTGCAAGCCAATTTAAAAGTACAAAGCGATAGTATTAATTTTGAAGCATCTAAAATTCAACTGGGTATTGCAGAACGTCAGCTTGAACGAACACAAACTTTAGAAAGCGAAGGCTTAAAAGCCTTAACTGAGCTCGAACTTAAAAAGATAAAATACCAAGAAAGTTTAGCTAAAATCATTTCTCAAGAGAACAAACTTTTAGAGAGCAAAAACATGGTTTTAAACGCACAAATAGAAATTACTAGTATTAAAGCAGGATATAAAGATAAAATTTCTAAAGCTGAAAGTGAACAATTTACGGCATTGTCTAATCAAGCAGACACGGAGTCACAACTATACAAACTAGAGAACGAATATGCTAACATTAGCTTTCGCCGAACACTTAAATATGTTGTTGCACCTCAAGACGGTTATATTAATCGATCCATTCAACAAGGTGTTGGTGAAACTTTTAAGGAGGGCGCGACAATTGTAACTATTATGCCATCAGACATAGATTTAGCAGTAGAAACTTTTGTAGATCCAATCGATTTGCCTTTAATACATGTTGGTGAAGAAGTACGAATTATTTTTGACGGTTGGCCATTTATATTTTTCTCAGGTTGGCCAAATCTTTCGTATGGTACTTTTGGTGGAGAAGTTGTTGCTATTGAACGCTTTATTAGCCCAAATGGTAAATACCGGGTTTTAATTGCTCCCGATCCAGATGAGCCGGACTGGCCAGAACCCATAAGAGCAGGAACAGGAGCGCGCTCTTTTGCTTTGTTAAATAATGTACCGGTTTGGTATGAATTGTGGCGACAAATCAATGGATTTCCACCCGATTATTATCAGCCAGAAGTAGATAAAACAACCATTAAAAAATAAATTAATGAAGAAATACTTCATTGTATTCTTATTTATTTACTCGGCTATTTTGACCGTAAATGCTCAAGAGCAACCCGATAACAATGTGGGTTTAGACTTGAGTTTGCAAGAGTTTTTAGCCTATGTAAAACTATATCATCCAATTGCAAAACAATCGGAGTTAAAAATTACTGCGGCTGAGGCAAATCTTATGAAAGCGCGAGGAAATTTTGATCCTAAAATAGTGGGAGACTATCAAGGAAAAGATTTTAAAGATACAGATTATTACCAAATTTTTAATGCAGGATTAAGTATTCCTATTTGGTTTGGTTTAGATATAAAAGCAGGCTACGAAAAAGCTGAAGGAGGGTTTTTAAATCCTGAACGCAGTGTTCCCGAAGATGGTTTATACAAAGCAGGAATTTCCTTGCCACTTGGTCAGGGTTTGTTTATCAATGAGCGTATGGCCACGCTTAAAAAAGCGAAAATAGTTCAAAATTTAAATCAGGCAGAGCGAGATTTAAAAGTAAACGAAGTCTTATACAAAGCCACTTTAGCCTATGTAGATTGGTATCAGGCTCAGCAACAAGTAGATATTTTTGAAGAATTTTTAGATAATGCAGTAATCCGTTTTCAAGGAATTAAACAAAGCGCTTTACAAGGTGATATTCCTGTTATTGATACACTTGAAGCCAAAATAATTGTTCAAAAAAGAGATTTAAGTTTAGAAAAGTCACGCTTAAAATTAACCCAAACTAGGTTGAAACTTTCTAATTTTTTATGGTTAGAAAACGACGTTCCTCTGCAATTGGACCCAGGAATATTACCTGCTGAGTTGAATGAATTGAGTATTGACAATGTTTTGGGGACCAATTTAATACAACTAGAACAATATGATGTAGAGCAGCATCCTTTGCTTCGTTTTTTAAGTTCTAGTATAGAATCTTTAGAAGTAGACAGGCGTTTGGCAGCAGAAAGATTGAAACCAAATTTAGATGTTGAATACAATTTTTTAAGCGAACAACCCGAACAATTTAATTCCTTTACGCCCAATAATTACCAAGCAGGTATTTCCTTTAGTATGCCTTTATTTTTAAGAAAAGAACGCGGTGATTTGCGTTTGACTAAAATTAAAATTAGGGATGCAGAGTTAGAATATGAATTTCAAAATCTCGAACTTAGAAATCAAATAGAAGCCGCACAAGAAGGAATAAGTTCGTTTGAAAGACAGTTGGTTACTATACAGCAAATTGCTACTAATTTTGATGATTTACTAACGGCAGAAGAACGTAAATTTTCTTTTGGTGAGAGTTCTGTGTTTTTAATTAACTCTAGAGAACAGCAACTCATCGATGCTAGATTAGAACAAATAAAAGCCAAAGCTCGTTTGTTTGAATCGAAAGCTTTGTTGTTTAACTTACTAGCTAACGAGATTTTAGTAGAATAATTAGGATTTTTCACATTTTGATTTAAAAGCATCAAACATACATTAGCTATTGATGTTTTTACATAATCGTTTTCTATTGTGAATTCTGAATATTTATTTTCTTATTCCAAAAAGCTAATGGCAAAATGCGGAAGACCTAGCCCAGATAGAAGCGGATATCCCGCAGCCTTTTTTGGTGTAAAACAACTGGTCTAGCAGCGACCTAAGAAGCTTCTAGACCAGTTAAAGTTTTACTAGAAAAAAGGGAAGGCATAGCAGCGGATAGCTGGAAATTGCTTCTTATTTACCTTGTACTTCCAGTAGTCGTTTTACGTATTTTCCTATTACGTCGAATTCTAAATTAACTACATCGCCTTCATTTAAGTTGTTGAAGTTGGTGTGTTTGTAAGTATATGGAATAATAGCAACACTAAAGTTATTTAAACCGCTGTCTACCACAGTCAGACTTACACCGTTAATGGTTATGCTGCCTTTTTCTATGGTTACGTTTTGTTGTTTCGGGCTGTAAGAAAAACTAAAAAACCAGCTGCCATCTTCTTCTTTTACCGAAGTACAAGTTGCCGTTTGGTCTACGTGACCTTGTACAATATGTCCATCTAAATGCGCATTTAAACGCATACCGCGTTCAAGATTTATAGCTGTGTCAACTTTCCAATCGCCTAAATTGGTTTTGTCTAAGGTTTCTTTAATAGCTGTTACTTGATACGAATTTTCGTTACAACCTACTACGGTTAAACAAACGCCGTTGTGTGCAACGCTCTGGTCAACTTTCAATTCGTTGGCAAAATTGGCTTGTATATTAAAGTGGTAGTTGCTACCTTCTTGCGTAATGTGGGTAACTTTTCCCACTTCTTCAATTATTCCTGTAAACATTTCCTTGATTATTTAGTTACCTTTGTACTGCAAAAGTAATTGAAATAGACTTAGCACTTTCTTTTTCGCAGCTTACTTAAGTTCGATTTAAGAAAAAGCAAAACAAAAATTAAAACATAAGATGAGCACGAATAAACCCATTAAAGTTGGAATAAGCATTGGAGATTTAAATGGCATAGGACCCGAAATTGCCTTGAAGGCCTTTGAAGACATCCGCATGTTAGACTTTTGCACTCCTGTAATTTTTGCCAACGTAAAAATGCTTTCTTTTTTTAAAAAGTATTTTAATTTAGAAATTAGATTACACGGTATTCCGCATTCATCTAAAGCAGTAGATGGAAAGGTAAATGTGGTAAATGCGTGGAAATCTAACTTTAAAGTGAATTTTGGTGAAGAAGATAAAGTAGCAGGTAAATATGCCGTTCGCTCTATTGAAGTTGCCACGGAAGCTTTAATTAACAAAGAAGTTGATGTATTGGTAACTGCGCCCATCAATAAAAATAGCATTCAATCTGAAGAATTTACTTTTCCAGGACATACAGATTATTTTGCTCAAAAGCTGAAAGGAGACAACATGATGTTTATGGTTTCAGAAAAATTGAAAGTGGGTTTACTTACGGACCATGTTCCTGTTAAAGATATAGCATCGCATATTACACCGGAGCGCATTCAAAAGAAAGTGGAAATTATGAGTCAGTCGCTTCAACAAGATTTTGGAATTGTAAAACCTAGAATTGCTGTTTTAGGAATCAATCCACATAGCGGCGACAACGGCGTAATTGGAGACGAAGACCAATTGGTGTTGAAACCAACGATACATAAAATAAACGATTTAAAGGGCGAATTGGTTTACGGACCTTATGCAGCAGATAGCTTTTTTGGTTCTAAAAACCATGAAAATTTTGATGCCGTCATCGCTGCTTACCATGACCAAGGATTAATTCCGTTTAAAACCTTGGCTTTTGGAAAAGGAGTCAACTTTACCGCAGGGATGAACCGCATTAGAACTTCGCCAGACCATGGAACCGCCTTTGATATTGCTGGTAAAAATCAAGCAGACCCGAGTTCATTCTTACAAGCGGTTTACATGGCAATTGATATTTATAAAAATAGAATGAGCTATATGGAAATGAATAAAAACCCTTTACAAATAAAGCCTACAGCAAGAGAAAATCAAGGCTCTAAACATAATTAAACTAACAACTTGTAGTTTGTAATTATTTTTTATATTTGCAGGCTCAAAACTGATGTCGTGAAGAAGGTATTTAAAGATTACACAATTCCGTTTGTGGGATTGAAGATTGGAAAGCACCAGTTTGAATATGAGATAGATAATTCGTTCTTTGAACTTTTTGATTACCAAGAATTCAATGCAGCTGATGTAAAGGTGAATTTGCTTTTAACCAAGAAGGCAAATATGCTCGAGCTTGATTTTGATGTGGATGGTAAGGTGAATTTAAACTGTGACCTTACGTTAGAGCCTTATGATCAAGAAATTGAAAATGACTTGAACATAGTTGTGAAGTTTGGTGATGATTACGAAGAAGTAAATGAAGAACTTCTTATTTTGCCACATGGCGAGTTTGAAGTTGAAGTTCAACAGTATATTTATGAAGCTGTTGTGCTTGCACTTCCGGCTAAACGAGTTCATCCAGGTGTTGAAGATGGAACTTTAGATTCTGAAATTTTAAATAAATTACAAGAACTAAAGCCACAAACCAGTGACCAAAAAGAAGAAACAAAAGACGAAGACGAAATAGACCCAAGGTGGGACAAGTTAAAAGGATTATTAAAAGATTAATACATAAGAGCAATGGCGCATCCAAAGAGAAAGATTTCCAAAACAAGAAGAGACAAGCGTAGAACGCATTACAAAGCAACTGCACCACAAGTAGCTTTAGATTCTACAACAGGTGAAGCACACCTTTACCACAGAGCACACTGGTCTGAAGGTAAATTGTATTACCGTGGACAAGTGCTAATCGATAACACAGAAGAAATAGAAACAGAAGCTTAAATTTAAGCTTATTGTTTGTAGAACATACAGCTCCCATTTCTGGGGGCTTTTTTTGTTTGTTTCACGGATTGCAAACCCGAGAGTACATGAACGACAACTTTCATGATTAACTGTCATGCCGCACTTGATGCGGCATCTTTTAACTAAACCCAAAAAGGCGCCGTACATCGACTCTTGCCGATTACGGCATGACAGTCTCAATTGGATGGTTTTATGGATTTTGATTTATCAGCTTTGCTTGCCATCTCAACATGACATTCCTGATGTGATAATTAGAAGTGAATAAATGCGAAGTAGCAAACAACGCATAGCTTTGAAAATCCTTTAGGTTTTATTTCTGTATCTGGAAATCCCTATTTCAAATACAAGCGCTTCTTTTTGTAATCAATAATAGCTTTGCCTGCATTGAGAATGTCTGCGCCAATTATTCCGTGAATTACTTCAGATTCGTGTTCTACCAAGGCTTGATTAACATGAGTCATGTCAAACAACACCAAATTGAATTTACTATACGTCCAATTTCCGATGTTCAGACTGTTTTTTGTAGAAGATCGCGTTAACATATTAGTTGCTCCAGCTCCAGCAGCTCTTACTTTACTGTCTTCTGTAAGCAATTTAAAGTAATCTGCATATTTAAAATCTACGCACGAATTGGAGGCGCCAGTGTCTAAAATAAAATCGCCACTTACATTATTTATGGTACACGTAAGTTGCAGATGTTCAGTAGCAGTTGTGGTTAATTTTATTAAACTATATTTTTTTTGAAGAAGAAATTGCTTTAACGAAGACATTTTTAGTTTTTTTGGCAAATATAGCCCTTGCATTTCAATAAATTTGCCATTATGACTTTAACAGATACACACACGCATTTATATAGTGAACAATTTGATGCAGACCGAGATGAAGCGATACAGCGTGCCATTGCAAATGGTATAGAGCATTTTTACATTCCAGCTATCGATTCTTCGTATACAGAAGCTATGTATAACTTGGAAAAAAACTATCCAAATCGGGTTCAATTAATGATGGGCTTGCATCCTACTTCAGTAAGAGAAAATGTAGAAGACGAATTAAAACACATCAGAGCACAACTTGATCAAAGAAAATTTGCTGCCATTGGAGAAATTGGAATCGATTTGTATTGGGATAAAACAAAATTAGATTTGCAAATTTCAGCTTTCAAAAAGCAAATACAATGGGCAAAGGAATTTAAGCTGCCTATTGTTATACATTGCAGAGAAGCTTTTGATGAAGTTTTTTCGGTTTTAGAAGAAGAAAAAGACGATGATTTATATGGAATTTTTCATTGCTTTACAGGCACTTTTCAACAAGCTGAAAAAGCCATTGAGTTAGGAATGAAACTAGGAATAGGAGGTGTTGTTACTTTTAAAAATGGTAAAATCGATCAATTTTTAGATCGTATTTCATTAAGAGAAATTGTTTTGGAAACCGATTCGCCTTACTTAGCTCCAGTACCTTTTCGAGGGAAAAGAAACGAAAGTAGTTACTTATTAAATGTAGCCAATAAAGTAGCTGAAATTTATAATGTAAGTATTGAAGAAGTGGCAAGAATAACTACTCAAAACGCGAAAAATATATTTAAAAATTATGGGTAACAACAACACTTCAACTATTTTATTAATCTACACCGGCGGTACTATTGGTATGATCAAAGATGCCAATACGGGTAGTTTGAAGCCTTTTAATTTCAACAAATTGCTGGAGAATATTCCTGAACTCAAGCTTTTGGAACATCATATAGAAGTTACCAGTTTCGAAAAACCAATAGATTCTTCAGATATGAGCATTGAAAATTACATAAACCTTGCTGGAATTATTGAAGAAAATTATACTCAATACGATGGTTTTGTAATTTTACATGGTAGCGATACCATGTCGTATACTTCTTCTGCGCTTTCATTTATGTTAGAAAATTTATGTAAGCCTATAATTTTTACAGGCTCGCAGTTACCCATTGGAGATTTACGTACCGATGCAAAAGAGAATTTAATTACCAGCATTCAAATTGCTGGATTAAAACGAAACGGAAAAACCATTATCAACGAAGTGGGTTTATATTTTGAATACAAATTGTATCGTGCCAACAGAACAACTAAAATTAATGCAGAACATTTTGAAGCTTTTGCCAGTTTAAATTATCCAGCTTTAGCAGAATCAGGAGTAAATTTAAAAGTAAATGAAACAGCTTTGCTAAAGGTTAACCGAAGAAAAAAATTAATTGTTCATAAGGAATTAGAAGATGCCATATTAATTATAAAAGTGTTTCCTGCAATAAATGAAGCAACTTTAGCCCATCTTTTACAAAACCCAAATTTAAAAGGAGTTATTCTAGAAACCTTTGGCAGCGGTAATGCAAAACTAAATCCTTGGTTTATTAAATTAATAAAACAAGCCATACAAAATAATATACCCGTAGTTAACGTTACACAATGCAGTGGGGGAAGCGTAAATATGGGGAAATACGAAACTAGTGAAGGCTTGACCAAAATTGGGGTTATTTCTGGTAAAGACATTACCACTGAAGCAGCTGTAGCTAAGTTAATGTATTTATTGACCAAAAAATTAGGTAAAAAGGTTTTTCGTACTATTTTTGAAACATCATTACGCGGAGAATTATCATAAAAATGTTCTTATATGCTTACTATATGGTCATTTTTGAATTATAATTAAATAATAACAAGATAATCTAGTAATTTTTTTTGCTGTTTATTTATATAAACATAAATTTACGGCCGTTAAAGAGAGGTGGCCGAGTGGTCGAAGGCGCACGCCTGGAAAGTGTGTAAACGCCAAAAGCGTTTCGAGGGTTCGAATCCCTTCCTCTCTGCTTTTAAAGAATAAACAATTATTTATATATTTAACCCAAATTAAAACAAGTACTAATTTAAGACAAACAACAATGAAAAGACTATTTTCAATTTTAACCATTGCTGGTTTATTTTTCGCAAGCACTTCGATGAGTGCAAATATGTATTTCGAAGAAGCAAATACATCAACAATTTTGTTACAAGAAGATGAAATGACAGAAGAAGATGCTTCAGACGAACAACAAGAAGCTGCTGCTGAAACAGATTCAATTGAAGTAGAAGAAACAGCTGAGGCTGCTGTTGAAGAAGTAGAAGAAGTTGCACAAACTGCTGAAGTTGAAGAAGAAGAAACCTTAGGCTTTCACCAAGAATTAAAGAAAAGATTTATTGAAGGTGGTCCTGGATTTATGGGGATTGTACTTTTATGTTTAATCTTAGGTTTAGCAATTGCTATCGAACGTATTATTTACTTGAATTTAGCAACCACAAACACTAAAAAATTATCTGCTAATGTAGAAGACGCTTTAAATAGCGGTGGAGTAGAAGCGGCTAAAGAAATTTGCAGAAATACAAGCGGACCAGTTGCATCAATCTATTACCAAGGTTTAGACAGAATGGACGAAGGCGTTGATGCTGCTGAAAAAGCGGTAGTTGCTTATGGTGGAGTTCAAATGGGACAGTTAGAGAAAAACGTTTCTTGGGTTTCATTATTTATTGCACTAGCACCAATGCTTGGATTCATGGGTACAGTAATTGGTATGATTAAAGCATTCGATAAAATTGAAGCAGCAGGAGATATGCAGCCATCACTAGTTGCTGGTGGTATTAAAGTTGCACTTCTTACAACTGTATTTGGTCTTATTGTTGCTATTATATTACAGATTTTTTACAATTATATTGTAGCAAAAATTGACAATATTGTTAACGATATGGAAGATGCTTCTATCACGTTAATCGATTTACTAGTAGCACACAAAAACAAATAATACTTTATTATGAGTAAGTTTTTAAAAATATTTAAAATCGTAGTAGGTGTTTTAGGAGCTATTCTGTTTTTCAGAATCCTAAACACTGGAGACGATGCCTTAGAAGCAGACACCGCATTGCAGTCTAGCGTAATATCACCCCTAATGTATGTAGCCTATGCTATCTTACTATTGTGTGTAGTTTCTGTATTAGGCTTTGTAATTAAAGGTCTGTTTTCTGGAAATGTAAAAAACACCTTGATAGGATTAGGTTCCTTCTTGGTAATCTTAGTAGTTTCCTTCTTAGTGTCTGAAGGACAAGAAACTGCTTTAAGAGACGGAGAAGTTTTATCTGAATACGGTTCACGTTGGGTAAGCGCAGGTTTAACTATGTTTTACATCTTAGTTGGTTTAGCAATAGCTGCTATTGTTGCTTCTAATGTGAAGAGTTTAATGGCAAAATCTTAAATTATGGCTAGAAGAAACGCACCAGAAGTTAATGCAGGATCTATGGCAGATATTGCTTTCTTGCTTTTAATTTTCTTCTTGGTTACTACCACTATTGAAACCGATAGCGGGATAAGCCGTAAGTTGCCACCAATAGATGATACTGATCAAGAAGATGTCACTCTTAAAGAAAGAAACATTTTTGAAGTCTTGGTTGATGATGCTGGAAATATTCTTGTTGAAGATAAACTAATGGAAGTAGAAAATCTTCGTGAAGCAGCTATCCAGTTTTTAGATAATGGAGGTGGAAAAGGAGATGAAGCTTGTAATTATTGTAGAGGAGCAAGAGATCCAGATTCTTCAGATAATCCTGTTAAGGCTGTAATCTCACTTCAAAACAACAGACAGACCAAGTATAAAAATTACATCACTGTGCAGAATGAATT
Organism: Psychroflexus planctonicus; assembly: GCF_014640195.1. GTDB lineage: Bacteria > Bacteroidota > Bacteroidia > Flavobacteriales > Flavobacteriaceae > Psychroflexus > Psychroflexus planctonicus. Next base: position 244,422 of record NZ_BMGM01000001.1, on the reverse strand, counting down.
GGTTGCAGCTTACAACTTTTTAAGAAATCGAGAAGCTAAGCGTTTGTTTAAAACTGATTTTACAGCGATGGAAGCGGCTTATAACGATCCAGAATATCCTAAAAATAAAAAGGAGAAACTGGAAGAGCGTATAAAAATTATCAAGGAAATGTATCCTCAAAAACTATCTGAGGCAGAACCTAAACGTTAATAACCTTAAAAACATAAACTTTAGAACCTATGTCAAAGTTTAAAAAGAAAGGCGATGGTGGAACGCCAGCAATTTCAACCGCATCTTTACCCGATATTGTATTTATGCTACTTTTCTTTTTTATGGTGGTTACCGTTATGCGTGACACCTCCCTGAAAGTTCAAAATGTTCTGCCTTTTGCAGATCAGACTGAAAAATTAGATAAAAAGGATTTGGTCATGTATATTTATGCAGGTAAACCATCAGAAAGATATCAACAACAATATGGCTCTGAAGCTAGAATACAGTTGAATGATAAGTATGCATCAGTTTCAGATATACAACAATTCATTTTCGAAGAGAGACAATCTAAGAGAGAAGAATTAGTTCCATATTTAACAACTGCTTTAAAAGTAGACCAAGAAACCAACATGGGTTTAGTATCTGATATTAAACAAGAATTACGTAAAGCTGAAGCTTTAAAGATTAATTATACCACTAAACAAGGTAATTCCCTTGCGAATTACGAATAGTTAGTACTTGTTAGTTTAGTGATATTATAAAAGCTGCTTTCTTGGAAGGCAGCTTTTGTATTTTATAAAAGAAGCTCTCTTTTCGCTTATCTTTGAATTATGAAGTATTTGTTTGTAGTATTTTTATTTATCAGTCTTTCAGGATTAGCTCAGGAGCAAACTGAACGCATAGATTTAAGCACACCAGATTCATTGTACAGAGAAGACCAGCTGTATTTTGGATTTCATATTAATTTAATGAATAATATTCCAGAAGCTTTAAGTCAGTCTGGATTATCCGGTGGTATTATGGGCGGTTTTATAAGAGATATGCCTATCAATAAACGAAGAAACTGGGCAATTGGTTTAGGTGCTGGTTTATCTGCAAACACCTATGGCCATAATCTCTTAATAACTAAAGACGAAAATAGCAGAGGTGTTTTTCAAGTATTAGATAGAGATGTTACTGAATATTCTTCTAATCGATTTTCAACTTATATTGCCGAAGTTCCTATACAGTTGCGTTGGAGAACATCAACCCCTGAAGATCCTTCATTTTATAGAATTTATGCTGGCTTTACTTTAGGATACTTGTATCATTTTAGAACAAATTTTAAAAGTCCAGAGCAATCAATCCGTTATTCCAGTATTTCAGAATTAAATAGATGGCGTACAGGTGTACATATTTCCTTCGGAAGTAATTTTGTAAATTTTCATGTGCAGTACAATTTTAATCCGCTTTTTGATGCCCAAATCCAAGACTCTCAAGAAGATGTAGGTATTGAGATTTTAAAATTCGGGTTTATTTTTTACATGCTGTAAGCCTAAAAAATTAAGTTGAAAAAATATAATTGTGGTAAGGCACCAATCAAAGCACCTATAATTAATTCAAAATAAGAGTGGGCTCTTAGGTGTAATCTTGATGAAGCCACCCAACCAATTCCAAATATCAACCCAGCTATTATCAATAAATCAAGTTGGTAAAAATGATACATATAAGCTACCATAAAAAAGGTAAGGCCAATTATTGCAGACATATGTAAACTTACTTTAAAATTGATAAAAGTGAGCAAACAAGCCATTATGCCCGTAAAAAAAATTCCTGAGAAAAAGTAAAATAGGACCTGTGCTTTTTCAGCACCAAACACAAAATTGACCATAAATGCCGCAATACTGGTAAAAAATAAAACAGGCAGCCTTCTTTCTTTTGCCTTAGGCATTTGGTAACTACTAATTATTTTAAATTTCTTTAAAGTAAATAAAAAGGACATGGGTAAAAATATAGTTAGCGTTGCTGTGGCAAGAATTTGAGCAATAACAAACTCAGAAGTATACAAGCCTGTTGTGCTTAAAAAATAATACAAAACACCAGCTAAAGGCAGCCAAATTGGATGAAAAAAATAAGAACCAAAAGTTAAAAAATGCTTCACTAGATTTCTTTTCTTAATCTGGCAACAGGTACATCTAATTGTTCTCTGTATTTAGCAACGGTTCTTCTTGCTATAGGATATCCTTTCTCTTTAAGTAAACTGGCCAGTTTAGCATCTGTATAAGGTTTTTTCTTGTCTTCCTTTGCAATTGTATTTTCAAGAATTTTTTTTATTTCGCGAGTAGAAACATCTTCTCCTTTATCATTTTTCATCGATTCAGAAAAGAAAACTTTTATCAGTTTTGTACCGTAAGGTGTATCTACATATTTGCTATTTGCCACACGAGAAACCGTTGAAATATCCATGTCTATTTCTTCAGCAATGTCCTTTAAAATCATGGGTTTTAAATTTCGTTCATCACCCGTTAAAAAATATTCTTTTTGGTGATTCATTATAGCACTCATGGTTACAAATAAGGTTTCTTGGCGTTGTTTAATAGCTTCAATAAACCATTTAGCTGAATCTAGTTTCTGTTTGATAAAAAATGCGGTCTGCTTTTGCGCTTTTGTTTTTTCTTTACTTTCTTTATACGTTTTAAGCATGTTAGCGTAATTCTTAGAAACATGCATCATGGGTACGTTTCTCGAATTTAAACTCAATTCTAAATCGCCATCTTTAATTTTAATACTAAAGTCGGGAATTACATGCTCAACCATTTTAGTTCCACCACCATAAGATGCTCCAGGCTTAGGATTTAAACTTTCAATTTCTTCAATTGCATCGCGCAAGTTGTCTTCGCTAATGGAAAACTTTTGCATCAATTTGGTGTAGTGTTTTTTAGCAAACATTTCGAATGCTTCATCGATGAGTTGTAAAGCCAGTTCTACAGATTTTGTTTTTTCTTTACGTTGAAGCTGTATCAATAAACACTCTTTAAGATCGCGAGCTCCAACACCAGCCGGATCTAAACTTTGTACTTTTTGTAGAACTTTAAGTAACTCATTTTCATCTGTGTAAACGTTTTGGGTAAAAGCCAAATCATCTAATAAATCTAATGTGTTTCTGCGTATGTAGCCAGCATCGTCTATACTCCCCACTAAAAACTCAGCTATTTTAGCTTCGTTTTCTGTAAAACTATAGGTTTGTAATTGCGTATTTAAATATTGTGTAAAGCTAATTCCAGATGCATACGGGATACTTTTTTCATCATCATCTGGAGAATAATTATTTGCATATAGTTTGTAGTCAGGGACTTCATCATCACTTAAATATTCATCAACATCAAATTCAGTTTCAATTACATCGTGATCTTCATTTTGATCTGTATTGTCAAAATCATCAGCAGCATCATCTTTTTCTTTTCCAGATTCTAAAGCTGGATTTTCTTCAAGCTCTTGTTTAATGCGTTGCTCAAAAGCAATAGTTGGAAGCTGTATCAGCTTCATCAACTGGATTTGCTGAGGCGATAGCTTTTGCGATAGTTTTAAATTGAATTGTTGCTTGAGCATTGTTTAATTTGATGTTTACCCAAATATAATTAATAATTAGTAATCTTTTACAGCATTTGTGTTGAAAAGACAATAAAAAAAGCCGCCAAAGAAGCGACTTATTTTTTTAAAATTCTGCATTTAGTGGTGTTCTAGGATAGGGTATTACATCTCTGATGTTGCCCATTCCAGTAGCAAATAAAACTAGTCTCTCAAAACCAAGTCCGAAGCCACTATGTTTGCAAGTTCCAAACTTTCTTGTTTCTAGGTACCACCACAGTTCTTCTGGATCTATATCTAGTGCTTTCATCTTTTCAAGAAGCACATCGTAACGTTCTTCTCTCTGAGAACCACCTACTATTTCTCCAATACCTGGAAACAAAATATCCATTGCGCGAACTGTTTTGCCGTCTTCGTTTAAACGCATATAAAATGCTTTGATGTTTGCGGGATAATCGAACAATATAACAGGACATTTAAAGTGTTTTTCAACTAAATAACGTTCGTGTTCACTTTGTAAGTCTGCTCCCCATTCTTCAATTATATATTGAAATTTCTTCTTTTTATTGGGTTTTGATTTTTTTAAAATTTCTATGGCTTCCGTATAGCTTACTCTTTTGAAATTGTTTTTCAATACAAAATCAATTTTTTCTCTTAAAGCCATTGGAGAGCGTTCTGCTTGCGGTTTGCTTTTTTCATCTTGTAGTAAACGTTCTTCGAGAAAGGCTAAATCGCTATCGCATTCTTTTCTAATGTAGGATAAAACGTATTTTATGAAGTCTTCAGCTAAATCCATATTTCCATCCAATTCACAAAAAGCTACTTCAGGCTCAATCATCCAGAATTCTGCTAAATGTCTTGATGTATTTGAGTTTTCTGCTCTAAAAGTAGGACCAAAAGTATACACCTTGCTCAAGCCCATGGCGTAGGTTTCTGCTTCTAACTGACCACTAACGCTCAAGTTAGTTTCTTTACCAAAAAAGTCTTCTTTAAAGTTAACGCTACCGTCTTCGTTTTTAGGAATATCTGCTAAATCAAAATTGGTAACTTTAAAAGTTTCACCAGCGCCTTCTGCATCAGATCCAGTTATAATTGGAGTGTGGACATAATTGAAGCCATTTTCGTTAAAATATTGGTGAACTGCAAAAGACAATTTTGAGCGCACTCTCATGATGGCACCAAAAGTATTGGTTCGCACTCTCAGGTGTGCTTGTTCTCTTAGTTTTTCTAGACTATGGCGTTTTGGTGATAAAATGGTTTTACGCACATCTTCTGGATCAGCTTCACCTAGAATTGTGAGCTTTTCAACTTGTATTTCTACGCGTTGACCACTGCCTTCGCTTTCTTTTAAAGTTCCTTGTATGCAAATAGCTGCACCTGTGTTTATTTGATTTAAAACGGCTTCGTCCATGCTTTCAAAATCTACTACGCATTGCAAATTCTCTAAACAAGAACCGTCATTTAAAGCTATAAACCTATTGCTCCTAAAAGATCTTACCCAACCTTGACATTCAAACTCTTTTAATAAATCATTGCTATTAAGAATTTCTTTTATATCTGCTTTTATCATTTTTCGGATAATTTTAGCCGCAAATATACTTTTTTAAAGCCCTTTCAGCAAGACAAATTGTGCTTTATGCGCGGCACTCAAAATGTAATGAATTGATAAAAACCTAGATGTAAAAATGAATTTTAACATAAAATGCTAAAAAATACCCATTATTGGGTATGCTAGTTTAGAAAAATAATCTCTACATTTGGGTATTGCTGAATAAGTTTTAGGGGTATTTCTTATTCAACCTTTAAAAGCCTAGATTTTAATTTCTAGGCTTTTGTTATTTTCCCCCTTGTTCAGAAATGTTTTGTTCGTCTTCTTCACTATCAATAATTTTCATTTGTGGTTCCTTCAATGTTTTTTTATTGGCAATGCTTCTTTCTAAAGAAAGCAAAAGTGAAGGTAAAAGCAATAGGTTAGCTAACATGGCAAACAATAAAGTAGCTGAAACTAGACCACCTAAAGCAACTGTACCACCAAAACTAGAGATCATGAACACTGAAAATCCAAAGAAGAGTACAATAGAAGTATAAAACATGCTCACCGCCGTTTCGCGTAAAGCAGGGTAAACCGATTTTTTAATTTTCCAATGGTTTGCTTTTAGTTCTTGTCTATACTTGGCCAAGAAGTGAATGGTATCATCTACACTAATTCCAAAAGCTATACTAAATACCAGAATAGTTGATGGTTTTATAGGAATACCCAGCCAACCCATCATACCAGCCGTCATTAACAGGGGAAGTAAATTTGGAATTAAGGAAATTAAAATCATTCGGAAAGAACGAAACATCCATGCCATGAATATTGCAATAAGTAAAATGGCCAACCCAAGTGATATAATTAAATTTTTAACCAAATAGCGCGTTCCTTTTTGAAAAATCAAGGCTTTTCCAGTGATGCTCACTTCAAATTGTCCATCTGGAAAAATTTTGTTGATTTGAGGCCAAAGTGTAGCTTCAATTTGCTCCATTTCTTCTGTACCTACATCTTTCATAAAGGTTGTCATCCTTGCATATTGCCCAGTTGAGTCTATGTAAGCAGCAAATCTATTTTCGTCATTGTCCAAACTTTTAATATAAGGAGCTATGAAATTTTGTTCTTGTCGTGTAGGTAATTGATAATATTTAGGATTATTATTATAAAAACTCTGCTTGCTATACTTGGCAACATCTACTATAGATAAAGGTCTAGAAAGCTGTGGTAAATCTGTAATAATTTCAGAAAGTTTTTCCATTTTCTGAATGGTAGATAGTTTGGTCACACCTTGTGGTCGCTTGGTATTTATCATTATTTCTAAAGGCATGATGCCATCAAATTCTTCTTCAAAAAATTGAATGTCTTTAAAAAACTCTGCCTTCTGTGGCATGTCTTCTAACAAGCTGCCAGAAATTCTGATATTAAAGATTCCAATTATACTAATGGCTAAAACTCCTACTGAAACAAAATATATACTTACGCGATTAAATCTCACTTTGGCTTCCATCCAATCTACAAAACCTTCAATCCATTGTTTGCCAAGATGCCTAAGGTGCTTGTCTTTTGGAGCCGGCATATAGCTATAAATAATAGGAATAATAAGTAAGCTGAGTAAGAAAATAGAAAGAATACAAACCGAAGCAACAACTCCAAACTCGGTTAATAATTCACTTTGTGTAAAAATAAAAGTGGCAAAACCAGAAGCAGTGGTTAAATTGGTCATTAAAGTGGCATTCCCAATTTTGGTAATCACCCGCTGCAAAGACTTAGCCTGATTTCCGTGCTTTTTTATTTCTTGTTGATACTTATTGATTAAAAAGATGCAATTTGGTATACCAATTACAATAATTAAAGGTGGAATAATGGCTGTTAATACCGTAATTTCGTAACCAAACCAGCCTAAAAATCCAAAAGCCCACATTACACCAATTACAACGGTAAGCATAGAAATAAGCGTTGCTCTGTAGCTTCTAAAGAAAAAGAAGAAGATAAATGAAGTTACCAATAAAGCTGCAATTACAAACCATTGTATCTCATCTACAATATTTTTGGAATTGAGCGTACGGATGTATGGCATTCCTGAAACATATAACTTGATGTTGTGTTGTTCTTGAAAACTTTCAATAAAAGGAACAAGGTCTTGAAGCACAAAATCTTTGCGTTCCTTTTCGTTAACAATGGCCTTATCAAGGTAAATTGCAGTTTGAACAGTATTCGATTTTTTGCTGTAAACCAAACCTTCATAAAACGGCAATTCTTCAAAAAGTTGTTTTTGGTAAGCTAATAAATCTTCTTCGTTTTCAGGGTTTTCGGGATAAGCTGCAATAAATTCAAAAGATTTTTGTTCTTCATTTTTTTGTAGCTTTTGAAGGTTTCCAATACCAATACTGTATTCTACTTCTGGATATTTTTCTAATGAATCTGCCAGTTGCACCCAAGCAGAATACTTTTCTGGAGTAAATAAATCCGCATCTTTAGTAGCTATAACAATTAAATTTCCTTCGTCTCCAAATTTTTCTAAAAAACCTTGATATTCTAGGTTAATTGAATCTTTATCGGGCAATAAGTTAGCTTCGGTATGAGAGAATCGCATTTTACTCCAATGCGATGATAAAAAGATTGTACTAGCTATTAGCAGTACAATAATCAAGATTCTATTTCTTAATATGAAACGAGCAACGGTATTCCAAAAACCAAATGTAAGTAACTTCAACGCTATGTTTTAAAAAGTTCGCAAATTTATTAAAACCAATGCAATGTAAGTGAAGCTTTCGTAAAAGCTTTTAAATGCCTTGATGTTTAACTTCAATTTACACATTACAAATACTTTAAGCACTCGTAAAAACATAATAAATGAAGCTTAGGAAGTGTATTTTTGTAATTTCTTTTCGCTTAAGCGGTAAAAATCTAAATGTATTGTAAATTTGAACGATAAAAAATAAATCTGTGTTTCAAGAAACCGACCAACAAAAAGTTTTTTCAATTTTATTTAAGGGTGTTTCCGAAGGTGTTTTGGTAGTGAATCAAGACCAAATTATAGTTCAAGTTAATCACTCTGCAGAAGAAATGTTTGGTTACGCAAATAACGAGTTGCTTGGTGAACATTTAAATGCGCTTATTCCTAGTCGAGTTCATGCTAAACACGATGCTTATTTTAAGCTTTTTATGGAAAAAGGCGAAAGCCGAAAAATGGGTGTAGGGCGCGACTTGTTTGGTGTTAAAAAATCAGGTGAAAAATTTCCAGTTGAAGCAGGATTGAGCCCATTTAACTACAAAGGTGAAAGCTTTGTACTATCGCTTATAACAGATATTAGTGTTCGAAAAGAAAACGAAAAAGAAATTGCAGAATTAAACCAAGCTTTAGAGAGAAAAGTAGACCAACGAACGCAAGAACTCAAAGAAACTGTAGATAAATTGTACGAGTTTAACAGAGACTTAGAGCTAGAAATAAAAAAGCGAAAGCAAGCTGAAACCAAGATAAAAGATTCTTTAAAAAAACAAAAAGAGTTAAACGATTTAAAAACCAAATTCCTGTCTTTGGTTTCTCACGAATTTAAAACACCCTTAAGCGGTATTTTATCTTCTGCAACACTCATTGGGAAGTATCAAAAAGAAGAACAACAACCCAACAGAGAAAAACACCTGACAACCATAAAAAACAAAGTACATTATTTAACCAATATCTTAAACGATTTTCTTTCAATAGAGCGCCTTGAGTCTGGAAAAGTAAACTATAAGTTCGAAGAGTTTAGTCTAGTTGGCTTGGTTAATGAAGTAGTTTATTCGGCAAATATTAATCTTAAAAATGGCCAAGATATTATTTACCAAAAAGACCTTGAAGATTGCGTAATGAAACAAGACAAAAGTGTTTTAGAATTAGTGCTCACCAATTTGTTAGGAAATGCTATTAAATATTCAGGGGAAGACACTTTAATACATTTTAATATTAAAAAAGAAAACAATAAAGTTTATTTCGAAGTAAAAGACCAAGGCATTGGGATACCTAAAAAAGATCAAAAACATATATTTGAACGCTATTTTAGAGCGGAAAATGCAATACTTAACCAAGGAACAGGAATAGGATTGAACATTGCAAAAGTACATCTGGAAAACTTAGGTGGTAAAATGAACTTTACCAGCGAAGAAGACAAAGGCAGTGTTTTTTCTTTTGAAATACCAATAAAATATGAGTAAAAGAGTACTTTTAATTGAAGATGACAAAACGGTAAGAGAAAATACCGAAGAACTTTTAATGCTTTCAGACTACACCGTTTTTACTGCTAAAAACGGAAAAGAAGGAGTAGAAAAAGCAAAAAGTGAATTACCTGATATTATAGTTTGTGATGTAATGATGCCAGAAATGGATGGCTACGACGTCTTAACAAACCTAGCACAAGATGATACTACATTAGAAATTCCATTTATTTTTCTTTCGGCCAAAACAGACCATAAAGATGTTAGAAAAGGAATGGAATTGGGCGCAGACGATTATCTAACCAAGCCTTTTGAAGAAGAAGATTTGATTAACGCCATAGAAAGTAGAATTGCTAAAACAGACATCTTAAAAGCAAAACGATCTGAAAAAAAGTCTGAGATCAAGCAAAACTTAAATATCGAGCATTTTAAGGAGCGCTTAAAGAATTTTGCCACCAAGCGCTACACAGCTGGAAGCTATGTTTACCAACCTGGTGAAGCAGCAACAAACCTTTATTTAATTAAAAATGGAGTAGTTAAAACTTTTCAAATAGACGATTCTGGAAAAGAATTGATTACAGGTCTACACAAAGTAGATTCCTTTTTTGGAAATTTAATTTTTAAAAAACCCGTAGAATATAAAGAATTTGCAGCAGCATTAGAAGATGCAGAAATACACTGCATACCCAAACAAGAAGTGCAATCTTTCTTGGAAGATAATCACCATGTTTTGTATGACATTATAGACTTGTTAGATGAAAATTTGGAAGAAACCAAGCACCAATTATTAGATATGGCTTACAGCTCTGTTCAACGTAAAACGGCTCAAACTATATTATTATTTACAGAGCGTTTAAAACGAAACAAATTGAGTCAAATTCGCATTTCACGTTCAGATTTAGCGGCAGTTGCTGGAATTGCTTCCGAAAGTTTAATCAGAACGCTTTCTAAATTTAAAAAAGAAGGCATTTTAGAAATTGAAGGTAGAAACATAAAAATCATTGATTTTGATGCTCTGGAGAAGATAAAATAAGAAATCATCTTAGATTGATAAAAATCATTTTTTAAAACTTCATCCGCCAATACATTTGTAGAAATTTTGAGTTTCTACTACAGATGAATATTTTAATGCTTACCGACTTTTCTACTAATGCGCGTCACGCACATCAGTACGCATTAGAATTATATAAAGACCATGATGTAAACTTCTTCTTGCTGCATATCAAAAAACCATGCTTAAACTCCCAAAAATGCAGTGGGAAATGCAAGTTAGGATTGCATCAAAAATTGATGAGCGATGCAAAAGACTTAGTTAAGATTAATCAACAAGCTCCACCAAAAGCAGTTTTAGTAGAAGGAAGCTTTATTGAAGAAATCCGTGCAGCAGTAATTAAACATAATATCGATATATTAGTAATTGGGGCGAAAGGAAAATCTGCTAAAAATCAAAATGCAATAGGAAGTTATACTCAAGCCATTGCTACCAAAGTAAAATGCCCTGCTTTAATTGTTTTTGAAAACACGTCTGTAGTAAAACCGACATCTGCTTTGTTTCCGGTAAATTACACAGACGCATTGTACCCAGCTTGCTTAAATAAACTAAAAAACTTACCCGTTTGGAAAGGTTTATCACTTAAAATATTAGAATTAAAACCATTGACAACGGCTGAACATTTGGTGCTAAGCTCCAAACAAATTTTAGAAAACACTTTAAAAAAACAAAGTTTCGAATTTATAAACTTAGCCAAGCAAGAAGATTCGGTTACCAAAGAAGCAACAAATTTTGATTTGTTGGTTTTTGCGGCGAAAAACCTAAGTGTAGGAAACAAAGTTTTTTCTGAATTAAAACAAAATAAGGAAGCTTTACATTTTAAAACTCCCTTATTCATTTTACACGCTTAAAATAAATACTACTTAATTTTAAAGGTTATAACTGGTCTTTTAGCATGATTTACTAAGTGTTCACTTAGGCTGCCATTTAGTAGTCTAGAAATTCCTTTTCTACCATGAGTTCCAATACCAATCATGTCTGCGTTAATTTTCTCAGCATAATTTAAAATACCATCTTCTGTATTTTTATCATTGCGTACAATAATATCAAAATGCTCATCATCAATGGCTTCTTTAAACTTGTCAATTTGCCCATCAATATGGTCAGAAGTTCTAAATTTTCCAACCGTATTAATAAAAACAGTTTTCATTTTTACTCCCATTTTTTTCGAAAATTTGAGCGCATTTTGGTAAGAACCAACTGTTTCAAGTGCTAGATTAGTAGCAAATATCAAGTGTTCGGCCTTAAAATCTTCAGCTTTATTCTTAATTACCAATACAGGTATTTCAGAATAGCGCACAACTTTTTCTGTGTTAGAACCTACAAAAACTTCTTTTAAGCCTTCTGCTCCGTGAGATCCCATAATAATCAAGTCGCAATCATGTTTTTTGCTTACCTTCATAATTCCGTCAAAGGCTTCATTAAATTCAACGGTTTCATGAACTTTAATTCCTTTTAAGTAATCTTTTTTCATGGCTGCAGTAAATTTTTGGTGAGCCAATTTCATGAAAAAGATAGATTCAGGTAAATCGTTACTGGTGTTTGCTTGCGTAGGGTCAATTAAGTCTAGTGGTAAATCTAGAAGGTGTAATAAGAAAATTTCAGCATTGTGTTTTTTCGCAATATTGGCTGCAATTTTCAATGCATTTTCTGCAAGCGGTGAAAAATCGGTTGGTACGAGGATTTTTTTCATTGTTATTTAAGTTTAATTAAAATTACAAAAAACTATTCATTTTACCCTGAAAAACACATCTATTTTTTGTTTGATAGCTAATAATTTGGCTGTCAAAGAATATCGTAGCATAAAAGTTTTTCAAAACCGTAAATTATACTTAAATTTGCAATCGATTTTTAGAATTGGAGGAAGAGGGGACAATTTGTCCCCTCTTTTTATAACTATGAGTACATTAATTAATAAAGCCAAAATTTACCTTGACGAAGCACTGGAAGAAAATCCACAGTTGTTTGTGGTTTCCTTTGATGTAAACGCAGCCAACCACATTAAAGTGGTGATTGACGGTGACCAAGATGTATCTATTTCAGATTGCATGGCAGTGAGTAGAAAAATTGAACATCAATTAGATCGAGACGAAGAAGATTTTTCTGTTGAAGTTTTGTCTTTTGGTGTAGGCGAAAAATTGATGTTCCCAAGGCAATTTATAAAAAACGTAGGTAGAAAATTGGAAGTTGAAACTGCCGATGAAAAAATTAAAGCAGATTTAGTTGAAGCAACCGAAGATGGCATTGAATTGCAATGGAAAGCAAGAGAACCTAAGCCAGTTGGCAAAGGGAAGCATACGGTAGAAAAAGAGCTAAAACTAGCTTATCAAGAAATAAAACAAGCGAAAGTGATGATAATATTTAATAAATAAGGATATGGAGAATATCGATTTAATTAATTCCTTTTCAGAATTTAAGGACGACAAATTTATAGACCGAGTTACCTTAATGGCCATTTTGGAAGAAGTGTTTAGAGCTGCTCTAAAACGCAAATATGGCGAAGATGATAATTTTGATATTATTATAAATCCAGATAAAGGAGATTTAGAGATTTGGAGAAACCGTATTGTTGTTAATGATGGAGAAGTAGAAGATGGCAACAAAGAAATATCCTTAGCCGAAGCAAGAAAAATTGAACCTGACTTTGAAGTAGGAGAAGATGTTTCTGAAGAAGTGAAATTAGCGCATTTAGGAAGAAGAGCAATCTTGTCTCTTCGTCAAAACTTAATTGCTAAAATTCATGAGCACGATAACACGAATATCTTTAAACAATTCAAAGATTTAGAAGGGGAGATTTACACTGCAGAAGTCCATCACGTTCGTCATAAAGTTGTTATTTTAGTTGATGATGACGGAAACGAATTAGTTATTCCTAAAGAACACCAAATTCCTAGAGATTTTTACAGAAAAGGAGACTCCGTTCGCGGAGTAATTCACAGTGTAGAGTTGCGCGGGAATAAACCATCTATAATCTTGTCAAGAACTTCTCCAGTATTTTTAGAGAAGTTATTTGAACAAGAAATACCAGAAGTATTTGACGGTTTAATTACCGTAAAAGGATGTGTTCGTGTTTCAGGAGAAAAAGCAAAAGTTGCTGTAGACACCTATGATGATAGAATAGATCCAGTTGGAGCTTGTGTTGGAATGCGTGGCTCCAGAATTCACGGAATTGTACGTGAATTAGGAAACGAAAACATTGATGTAATAAATTATACAACCAACAAACATTTGTACATTACCAGAGCTTTAAGTCCTGCTAAAATTGCTTCATTAACAGTTAATGAAGAAAACAATACCGCAGAAGTGCTTTTAAAGCCAGAAGAAGTTTCTAAAGCAATTGGCCGTGGTGGCCATAACATTAGATTAGCTTGCCAATTAACCGGTTTCGAAATTGAAGTAATTCGTGAAGGATTGTCTGAAGAAGATGTTGAACTTACTGAGTTTACAGACGAAATTGAAACCTGGATCATCAATGAATTTAAGAAAATTGGTTTAGATACAGCAAGAAGTATATTAGAACAAGATCTTCAAGATTTAGTTAGACGAACTGATTTAGAAGAAGAAACAATTGAAGAAGTAATTAGAATTTTAAAAGAAGAATTTGAAGATTAGCAATTTCAGCTAATCTTTATGTATTTTTGGACTGCAAATTAGAGAGCAATATATGGCGGAAGCAAAAAAAATAAGGTTAAATAAGGTTTTACGAGAGTTTAATATTTCTTTAGACCGGGCTGTAGAATTTCTTAATTCTGAAGGTTACGAAATTGAAGCTAGACCTACTACCAAAATTTCTGACGAAGTATATCAGGTACTTTCTGATAATTTCGAAACCGATAAGAGTAAAAAGGTAGCTTCAAAAGAAGTAAGCGAAGAGAAAAAGAAAGAGAAGGAAGAAATACGTCTTGCCAGAGAAAAAGAACTTCAAAAAATCAAAGATGCTGAAGCCGCCAAAGCCAAAGCTCGAGAAGAAGAAATTATTAAGGCAAAGGAAAAAGCTAAACTTGCAGGACCTAAGCAAGTAGGTAAAATAGACTTGGATAAAGACAAAAAGAAAAAAGAAGCTCCTTCAGATACAAAAAAACCTAAAGAAGCGGCTAAAAAAGAAGAATCCAAGGAAACTAAAACGCCTAAACAAGATAACAAACCACAGGCGCAAAAACCTAAACCACAAGACAAGAATACTCCTAGTCAACCTGCTAAACGTAAAGAAGCCGAACCTGGAGATGTAACGGAAACCCACGAAACTTCATACACGAAGTTAAAAGGACCAAACTTTACTGGTGAAAAAATTGATCTTGATCAATTCAAGAAAAAGAAAAAACCAGAAGAGAAGAAAACAACTTCTGCTGCAGACCAAAAGAAAAAACGCAGAAAACGCATTACTAAAAACCCGAATGCAGGAAGAGGTGCTTCAGATAATAGAAGAAACACCAAAGGCAAAGCTCGTGGACCACAAAAAACAACTCCAAAAGCTGAGCCTACAGAAGAAGAAGTACAAAAACAAATTAGAGAGACGCTTGAAAAACTTCAAGGAAAAGGTGGCAAAGGAAGAGGCGCTCGCTACCGTAAAGATAAAAGAGATCAACACAAGCAAAAAACACAACAGGAACAAGAACAACAAGAACTAGATAGCAAAGTACTTAAAGTAACAGAATTTGTTACAGTTAACGAAGTATCTACCATGATGGACGTTCCCGTTACCAAAATTATTTCGGCATGTATGTCTTTGGGAATGATGGTAACCATGAACCAACGTTTAGATGCCGATACATTAAGTATTGTTGCAGAAGAATTTGGATATGACGTAGAGTTTGTTTCTGAAGAAATTGAACCTACTACCGAAATTGTTGAAGAAAATCCAGAAGATTTAGAACCTCGTGCACCAATTGTTACCGTAATGGGTCACGTAGACCACGGTAAAACATCCTTACTAGATTACATTAGAGAAGAAAATGTAATTGCAGGTGAAAGTGGTGGAATTACCCAACACATTGGAGCTTATGCAGTAGAGTTAAAAGACGGACAAAAAATATCTTTCTTAGATACACCAGGTCACGAAGCCTTTACGGCAATGCGTGCTCGTGGGGCAAAAGTAACCGATATTGCTATTATTGTAGTAGCAGCAGACGATGACGTGATGCCGCAAACCAAAGAAGCAATTGCGCATGCCCAAGCAGCAGAAGTGCCTATCATTTTTGCGATTAATAAAGTAGATTTACCAACGGCTAATCCTGAAAAAATTAAGGAAAAGTTAGCAGCAATGGATTTATTGGTAGAAGATTGGGGTGGTAAAATTCAATCGCATGATATTTCTGCAAAACAAGGAACAGGCGTTGCAGAATTATTAGAAAAAGTACTTTTAGAAGCAGAAATATTAGATTTAAAAGCCAATCCGAATCGTTTAGCGAAAGGAACGGTAGTGGAAGCATTCTTAGATAAAGGTAGAGGTTATGTGTCTACTATTTTAGTACAAACAGGAACTTTAAAAGTAGGAGATTACTTACTTGCAGGAACAACTTCTGGTAAAATTAAAGCCATGCAAGATGAACGTGGCAACCGAGTTGAAACAGCTGGACCATCTACACCGGTTTCTATTTTAGGTTTAGACGGTGCGCCACAAGCTGGAGATACCTTTAAAGTAATGCAAGACGAACGTGAAGCTAAAGATATTGCAGCTAAACGTACGCAGTTAATGCGGGAACAAAATGTGCGTACACAGAAACACATTACCTTAGATGAAATTGGAAGACGTATTGCTTTAGGAGATTTCAAAGAATTAAACGTCATCTTAAAAGCAGATGTAGACGGTTCTGTTGAAGCCTTAAGCGATAGTTTACAAAAATTATCTACCGAAGAAATACAGGTGAAAATTATACACAAAGGAGTTGGAGCCATAACCGAATCTGACGTATTGTTAGCTTCTGCATCCGACGCTGTAATTATCGGATTTAATGTTAGACCTGCAGGTGCTGCAAGACAGTTAGCAGATAAAGAAGAAATAGACATCCGAATGTATTCTATTATATATGATGCTATTAACGACATTAAAGATGCGATGGAAGGCATGCTTTCTCCTGAATTGAAAGAAGAAATTACAGGTAATGCTGAAATTAGAGAAACCTTTAAGATTTCTAAAGTTGGAACCATTGCTGGTTGTATGGTAACTTCTGGTAAAATTTACAGAAACTCCAATATTCGAATTATCCGTGATGGAATTGTAGTACACTCTGGAACTTTATCTACCTTAAAACGTTTTAAAGACGATGTAAGAGAAGTAGCTAAAGGTTACGATTGTGGTATGCAAATTAAAAACTACAACGACATTAAAGAAGGCGATATTATAGAAGCGTATCAAGAAGTTGAAGTAAAGAAAAAGCTGAAGTAAGTTCAATTTCAGAATTTTAAATCATATGTAAAAGCCGTTTCATTTTTGAAACGGCTTTTTTTATGAATTTATGGTTTAAACTCATTTGAAAGTAACATCATATTTATTATTAGATATCTAGGTACTTAGTCCTAGACATTTTGTTATGGTATTTGCCATTTACACCAGTCAGGAACGTATTTTAAAAGAACTTGATTGCGTGACATGTAAAATACCAATTCGTATTATAGAAAACTTCAAGAGACATGAAAAAAATAAACAGTAAGCAACTTGGTTTATTGCTTTTTGTGGCAGCACTTTTGCTAACGCAAGTAAGCTTAGGTCAAGCTTCTGCCGGTGAACTAGGTAATGCGCTTGGTTTTTCTGAAACCGTAGATGATGTTCCAGAAGCACCCATTAGTATGTTTATAGGAATGACAGCACTAATAGGAAGCTATTTGGGATTTAGAAAACTGAAGGCTTAATTAACTCGTTTATATGTAGAAAAAGGAGCTCGAAAAAGCTCCTTTTTATTTGTTAAAAGCTCAAAACACGTAGAGTTTTACTTATTTTTTTGCTGTTTCCTATGTATCGAATAAAAAATTACAATCGCTACAATTAATACGAAGGCTACTAGATAAAACCAGTTTTCGCTTAAAAATTCTGCGAGAATAAATTCATAATCATCTGGTAAGGTTTCTTGTTTAGGTAGTTCACTTTGCATAATTTTCAATTTATAAATTATTTAGGTAATTCCCTAGTAAATCTCGAAACTGATTGCCATCAGTAAATCGATGCTTGCTCAATTTTTGATGCGCAGTTAACGCCCAAAGTACCAATTCCATATAAAAATAGGTTTCATCTTCATTTGCATCTTTCACATGTTTTTTTACAAATGCTACTAAAGGTTCAATTTGTAAAAGCTCTGATTTGTATTCATCGTCAGAAACATGGTCGAATAATTCAACTTGATTGCCTTCATAAAACCATTCCAACAATTCTTTATACGGAGCTTTGTCGCTTTCTTTTTCTAATTTTTTGAGTGGAGGAAAGTAATTTTCATGCTGTTTTTTTATGGCATCTTCTAACAATTGAAAAGCAACATGATCGGCTCCTGCTTGTTCACCTTCATATAATAATTCAACTTTTCCAGTAATGGAAGGAATAATTCCTACAAAATCAGATAAGCGTACTTGGGTAGATTTTTCGCCATTAGCTAAAGCTCTGCGTTCTGCTGTACTAATTAAATTTTGATAAGCAGTAATACTCAACCTTGCACTCACGCCACTTTTAGCATCTACATATTCGCTTTCGCGAGCTTCAAAACTAATTTGTTCTAATAAATCTTTTGCAATTTCAGGAACGCTAACCATTTGCTGAGCTGTGTCTAATTTAGCTTCTTGCTGTGTAATGGTTTTGGCAATTTCAATTTCTTTTGGGTAATGCGTTAAAATTTGAGATCCAATACGGTCTTTCAACGGAGTTACTATGCTACCGCGATTCGTATAATCTTCTGGATTGGCTGTAAATACAAATTGTAAATCCAATGGCAAACGCAATTTGAAACCACGTATTTGAATATCGCCTTCTTGTAAAATATTAAACAAGGCAACTTGAATTCTAGCCTGTAAATCGGGAAGTTCATTTATCACGAAAATACATCGGTGTGCACGCGGAATCATTCCAAAGTGAATTACGCGTTCATCGGTATAATTCAATTTTAAATTGGCTGCTTTAATCGGATCGATGTCGCCAATTAAATCGGCTACAGAAACATCGGGAGTTGCTAATTTTTCAAAAAAACGATCGCTTCTATGCAACCAAGCAATGGGAGTTTTGTCGCCATGCTTTTCAATTTGTTCTTTGGCAAATCGTGAAATGGGCTGCAAAGGGTCATCATTGATTTCAGAACCTTCTACAACGGGAATGTATTCGTCTAATAAATGAATTAAATTCCGAGCAATTCGGGTTTTGGCTTGGCCGCGTAAACCCAATAAATTAATGTTGTGCCTAGAAAGTATGGCACGCTCCAATTCAGGAATTACAGTGTTTTCGAAACCATGAATACCTTCAAAAGCATTTTCTTTATTTTTAATTTTTTGAATTAAATTCGACCGTAATTCATCCTTTATATGTTGAGATTGATAGCCAGCTGCCTTCAATTCACCTAGGGTTTTTATATTCTTGATTTTCATATTATCGCATTCTTTTTTTTCGGTTGTTTTCGTAATCTTCAAAAATCATTTCGCCCAAACCTTCTAAACCTGCATAAATGGCTTTTCCGCGATTAGAAGCTGTAAATTCTTCTACAAATCTTCGTAAATACGGGTCGGAAGTAATCATGAAAGTAGTAATCGGAATATTTAATTTTCGGGATTGTGCAGCCATATTGTAGCATTTTTCAGTAATAAACGGATCCAAACCTGCGCTGTTTTTGTAGTAACTTCCGTCAGCCATTTTTAAGCAACTCGGTTTTCCATCGGTAATCATGAAAATTTGCTTGTTGGCATTTCTTTTTCTTCTTAAAATATCCATTGCCAATTGTAATCCTGCCACGGTATTGGTATGAAAAGGACCAACTTGTAAATACGGTAAATCTTTAATTTTAACTGGCCATGCATCGTTTCCAAAAACAATAATATCTATGCTGTCTTTTGGATAGCGTGTAGTAATTAATTCGGCCAAAGCCATCGCTACTTTTTTGGCAGGTGTAATTCGGTCTTCGCCGTACAAAATCATGCTGTGGCTAATGTCTATCATTAAGACTGTGCTCATTTGGCTGTTATGCGAAGTTTCCTTGACTACCAAATCGTCTTCGGTAAGTTGAAAGTCGCTAATTCCATGGTTTACTTGCGCATTTTTAATGGAATCGGTCATGGAAATTTTATCTAATGCATCACCAAATTGATAATCGCGCAGAACACCTGTTTCTTCGTCACCGGATCCAGTATATTTGGTTTTATGTTGTCCGGATCGTGTTTTTTTCAGTTTTCCGAAAATTTGCTCTAAAGCTCTTTTTCGAATGGCTTGTTCGGTTTTATCTGTAATTTTTAAACCGTTTTTTCCATCGGGTTGAACTTCTTCTCTTAGATATCCTTTCTTTTTTAAGTCTTCAATAAAATCGTCTAAACTATACTCGTCTGTAGTTAGTTTGTATTCTTTATCCAGCTGTTTTAGCCAGTCCATCGCTTCATCAAAATCGCCAGAAGTGTAGGTGATGAGTTCTTTAAATACTTCGAATATGCGATCGAATTGAGATGTGTTTTTCTCTTCAAATTGACTAAAGCGAAAACCTGTAGAATTAAAATCTTTTCTCATAGCTTAAAAATAGAAGTATTTGAACGAATACTGAATAACTAATTGTTAAACTGCGGCTAAATTTTAAGCTGAAAAGCTAAGGGGTTTTTGTTAAAAAAAAAACAGTGAGTTAAGCAGAAGCATCTTGCTCTATTTTGGCTTTAGCAACATACTTGTTTTTGAATTTATACACCAAAACACTCGAGCGAATTAACATCCATACAAAAAAGGCAATCCATATTCCATACAGCTTCAAATTAAAATAATCTGCTATTAATAAGCTAGGAATGAAGCCTAGAAAAGTAGCCACTAACAATAGATTTCTTAAATATTTAGCTTCCCCCATTCCTTTGAAAATTCCATCGAACATAAAAGCAATTGCATTTACAGGTTGCATGATTAAGACCATCCAAAAAACACTTTCAAATAAACGCAGTACGTTTTCGTCTTTATTGAAAATCAATCCGATTTCAGTGTAAAAAAGACTGCAAATAATACCGAGCAGAATTGCAATTCCAACCGCATATTTGCTGATGTCTTTGCTTAAATTCCATAGTTTGAGATAAGCTTTTTCTCCCAATAATTTTCCACCAATGGCATTTCCTGCATTGGCATAACCATCTATAAAAAAGGAAAAAAACAACCAGATATTCATTAAAATACTTTGCGCTGCAATATGAGAATTGCCATACCCAGTAGCGTAGGTGTTGGCTAAGTAAATAGCAATATTGAGTGATAATGTTCGGATAAATAAATTGGCGCTCATTAATAAAAGCGGTTTCATTTCTGGATTAATCGTGAAACTCAATTTTAAATGAAAAGGTGTTTTTTTGAAAAAGAAATACAATGCCATGAGCAGCATGACTAACTGTGCAGCAAGACTTGCCCAAGCAGCTCCAGCAATATGAAATCCTTCAAACCAGCCTGTTATTCCGTAGACTAAAACGTAATTTAAACCAATGTTAACCGTTGCACCAACCAAGCTACATTTCATGGCCCACAATGTATTTTGAAGCCCACGAAATACTCCAAAAATAGCAAACGTAACCAAAGTAAGATGAAAGCCCAACGCACGAATTCGGTAATAATCTACAGCATAATTCAATATCAAACCTTCAGCTTTATAAGCGCTAAAAATAAACTCTGCTAAAAGTGCTGTGCTGAAGTATATAAGTAAACTGAGCATAAAATTAAACAGAATAACTTGTGGCACTAATGTTTTTACACTGTTAATTCGCTGTTGACCCAAACGCTGTGAAACCACTGCTGAAATTGCGGTTTTGGTTTGTGCGATAATCCAAATTATAGCCGAAAGAAAAGACCCAACGATGCCTACCGCAGCCAAAGCTTCAACAGGATTTTCTTGAACATTTCCAATGATGGCAATATCGGCTAAAGAAATTAAGGGTTCAGCAATACCGGCGATAATAGCTGGGACAGCTATTTTATTGATCTCTTTAAAACTTACTTTTTGGGTTTTATAATTCATCCAAGCAACGTTCTAATGCCATTCCACGCGAACCTTTAATTAAAATTGTTTTGTCTTTAAAGACATTCTTTTTTAAGTAATTGGATACATCTTCAAATTTCTGAAATGCAATAACAGGATGATTTAATTTTTGATTGGCTTCGTAAAAGGCTTCACCACAGACCAAAACATCTTCAAATTGAAGTTGATTCGCCAGTTCAATAATGTGTTGGTGCTCTTTCATGGAATCTTCACCAATTTCAAACATGTCGCCTAAAATAAGTACTTTATGTTCGGCATCTAGACCATGAAAGTTTTCTAAAGCCGCTTGCATACTACTTGGGTTAGCATTGTAAGCATCTAATAAAATAGCGTTGTTTTTGGTTTGAAGCAGTTGTGAACGATTTTCTTCCGTCATAAAACTTTCAATTCCTTTTTTAATAGCATCTGTTGGAACTTTAAAATAAGCTCCAATTCCAATAGCAGCAGCAATATTTTTAAAGTTATAGGCGCCTAATAGTTTGCTTTTAATTTGCTGGTTTTGATAACTCACCACTACTGTTGGATGTGTTTTTACCAATTCTACTTCACAATCTGCAGAATTAGCCCCAATGCTAAATCGTTTTGCTTCTTTTGTTTTTTCTACTTGTAAATCATCATCTGCGTTGATGAAAAGGAAGCCTTTATTTGCTATGATATGTCGGTACAATTCAGACTTGCCTTTTATAACACCTTCAATACCACCAAAGCCTTCTAAATGAGCTTTACCAAAGTTAGTGATGTATCCATAATCAGGTTCCGCTATTTTACAAAGTGCAGCAATTTCTCCTTGGTGATTGGCTCCCATTTCTACAATTCCGATTTCGGTTTCTTTATTGAATGACAACAAGGTAAGCGGAACACCAATGTGATTATTTAGATTTCCTTGCGTGGCTTTGGTGTTGAATTTTTGTCGAAGCACACTAAAAATCAATTTTTTGGTAGTTGTTTTTCCATTGCTTCCTGTAATGGCAATAATAGGTAAGCCCAAATATTTCCGATGAAAGTTGGCTAATTCTTGAAGACATTTCAGCACGTCATCACAGTTTAAAAAATGTTCATCTTTAAGATTTGCATCGTCTACAACGGCTAGTTTGGCTCCTTTTTTTAAAGCTAGATGAGCATATTCATTTCCATTAAAATTAGCTCCCTTTAAAGCAAAAAAGATAGAGTCTTTTTCAATTTTACGCGTGTCTGTTGAAACTCCTCTACTGTTTAAAAAATGCTGATGTAATTTTGAAATATCCATAATTCTACATTGCTGAGTATTAAAAAAGCCCAAACATAAAGAATGGGCTTAGTGTTAAGTATTGGATAACTTAGATTATTTTCTAGTTCTCCCTTTTTGATCTGATTTAGCCCCAACTTTAGACATTGCATTTCTAAAGCCTATATAATCGGTTGCCATATGTTGTGGGTAATATCTTCTCTGAGCTGGATCTAACCAATATGCTCTATCTCTCCAAGAACCACCTTTGTACACTCTTACTTTGTCATCAATAAGTGTTGTACGGTTGTTACTTTCGTCTTTCTTTCTTACTAAGTTATCTGTGTTTGGATTTACAGTTACTTCGTTTTCAGGAGAGTTGTACATTTTATTTTCAACATTAGTTGAAGATTGATCAAAATAAATAGAAGATTGTTTGTCTCCATCTCTATAATCTACATTGTAACTTTCGTCAAACTGAGTACGCATGTAGGTTTCATTTTCATCAATAGGTTGTTTTTTAATTTCACCAGGTAAATTTACCGCTACAATTTTAGCATTAGGCAAAGTGTCGTAAACTACTTCAGAAGCATCTAAAACTTTTACTGTTCCGTCGTCGTTGATTACGTTTTTGGTGTATACATTACCACGGTAATAGTTAAAATCGTTATATTCATTATCTACGGTAGGTCTGTAAACATCGGCTACCCATTCTGCAACGTTTCCAGCCATGTCATACAATCCATAATCGTTTGGTTCAAAAGTTTTTACTTCAGCTGTAATGTCAGCGCCGTCGTCACTCCATCCGCCAATTCCACCATAATCTCCAGAACCTTGTTTAAAGTTTGCTCTTTGGTCTCCTAAAGATTTTCTACTTTCAGAACGAGTGTAGCGACCATCCCAAGGATATTTTTTTCTACCACGGTAAGAATTAAAATCGCGAATAGAATTTTGTCCTAATGCTGCATATTCCCATTCTGCTTCTGTTGGTAAGCGGTAATCTGGTAATAAAACACCATCTTTTTGCTGTACAAACTTATCACGGCGTTCACCGTTTTCGTCTTCATATCCTTTTTTGTCAGATTTTCTTCCACCTAATAACTTTTCTTCGTCTCCACCATAAACTTGAGTAGGTGTATTCACGTAAGTTTCTGTGGTAAATATAGAAGTTGGGTCTGTGCTTGTTCTTGCTTCTAGACTTGTGTAGCCTTCTCTTTCTAAACGTAATTCGTTAACTCGGTCTGTTCTCCATTTGCTAAATTCCACAGCTTGTACCCAGTTTACACCTACAACAGGATATTTTCTGTAAGCAGGATGTCTTAGGTAATTATTGGTCATGTTTTCGTTAAAACCAAGTGGATTTCTCCAAACCAAGGTATCAGGAACAGCACCGTAATAAATATTTCTAAAATTAGATTCTGAAGGTGGAAAAGTCTTCTTCAACCAATCTAAGTATTCTAAGTACATTAAGTTGGTAACTTCATGTTCATCCATATAAAAAGATTGAACGTGTTGCTGAGTAGGGGTGTTGTTCCAATCCTTCATCGGATCATCCTGAACTTTACCCATGGTAAAAGTTCCGCCTTCCACAAAAATTAAATTTGGTCCAGGCTCCTGTTCGCGATAGTCAGTTTGATATTCAACACCGCCTTCGCCACCGCTTAAATCCCAGCCAGTTGCGCTAGAATACTTGTCTTCGTTTTGAAAAAGAGAACAACTTGTTACACTTCCAACAATAACTAAGAAAAGGGATAGTTTCCAAAAAGATATACACTTCATAATGATAATTTTATCCTAAAAATAGGCTCGCAATATACTAATTAACGATGTAAAATCAAGTTTATTTTTAATAATTAGAGATTGTCTTTATATTTTATTCAAATAAAGTATTTTTGAACTAAAATAATACGCGAGCCTTGTTTGCGTTATCTTGATATAACTTTTGCATGGGAATGAAAAAAATCACTTTACTTATACTATTAATGAGTTGTTTTGTTGGCTTTGCTCAAAACCAACAAATTGATTTAAAATGGAATGATCAGGAAAACATTTCTTCAGATCCAGAAAAGCCCGTCTACATTCCAAGTTTTAATGCAGATTTTCGCCAATATGACTTAGCTGAAGAAAAGTTGATGTATGTGCGCAATTTTGATGGTACCGTATTCTACGAAATTTCAAATCCAGTATTTGAAGATGTAAATGAAAATCTACTTGAAAATATTAAGCTAGAAAATTCAGATTTCAACTATCAATTTAGCATTGCAAATGCACGTGGCAAATCAAAAACCATTCTTGAATTAAATCCTTTTCGAAAAGTTAACAATCGCGTGCAGCGCTTAGTAAGTTTTACACTTAATACCGTTTCTTCTCGTCCTAATACCTATGCGAAAAACAAAAATCAAGACCAAGTACCGCCAGTTGTAAATTCTGTATTAGAAAGTGGTAAATGGCGAAAGTTTTACGTTGAAAAATCAGGAATACACCGCATCGATTTTAACTTTTTACGAAGTCTAGGTTTTACGCAAGACGAAATCAATCCCAACACACTTAAAATTTATGGTCACGGCGGGCAAATGCTTCCTTTAATTAATGCAAATACACCAGAAAAATTTTACGATTTACCTGAAATTCCGCTTCAACTTAATCTGGCCAATCCCAATTCTTTTTCACAAGGAGATGATGCGCTTTTTTATGCTGAAGCTACCGATGGGAATTACTCACCAGAAAACGAAACTCACCTAAACCTATATGCAGACCGTGCTTATTATTATGTTACCTTTAGTGGTGGACAAGGAAAAAGAGTTGAGCCTGCTGTTGAGCCAACAGCAAATCCAAACCTTGTAATTTCAACTTTTGATGATTCTAGGTATTATGAAGTAGATGAAACATCCCTTTCTTTAGTTGGTAGACGCTGGTTTGGAGATCGTTTTGATATTACTACTCAACGGGATTACAGCTTTAATTTTCCAAACTTAGTAACTACGGAGCCTGTTGAGTTAAATATTTTGTTAGGCGGGATTTCCATTAGTACAACTTCAATGACGGTTGGTGTAAACGGAGAATTTCTAGGGAATGCTACCATACTTTCTACAGGAAGAGATTTGCCATCTAGAGGAGCTAGTTTCAATAGAGTATTAAATGTAAACCAAGATGACATTTCTATTTCCTTAACTTACAACAAACAAGGTAATCCGGCGGCTAGAGGCTTTTTAGATTATATTCGCTTAGAAGCGGTTAGGGAATTATCGGGAACCAATAACAACCTACAATTTACTTTTCAGAAAAATGATATAGATACGCAAATTGGTGTTGGTGAATATGTAATTAGCAATGCTAGTAGGATTAGCCAGGTTTGGGATATTACAGACATGCATCAAGTTAGTTCTTATCAAAATGAAACCAATCAAGCTAGCTTTTCTTTTAAAGCTAATTTAGGTGAACAAAGAAAATATCAAGCTTTTGTTCCTTCAGATGCATTTACGCCTTTAATAGACCAAAGTAATAAGAATGTAAGCAACCAAAATTTAAAAGGAACAATTTTAACCAATGCCCAAGGTCAATTTGAAGATATAGACTACTTGGTGATAACGCATAGTGATTTTTTAGCTCAAGCTAATCGATTGGCCGATTTAAGATCATCAACAAGCAACCTAACTTCGCGTGTGGTATCTTTAGACCAGATTTATAACGAGTTTAATTCTGGAAAACAAGATATTGCTGCAATTAGAAATTTTATCAGATACATTTATTACAATGCATCTTCTCCAGAAAACCGCCTAAAATTTGTTGCTTTAATAGGAGATACTTCTGTAGACTACAAAGACCGTTTGCAGGACAATAACAATATTGTTCCAACATTTCAAAATTTAGGTAGTTTTGCAACTACTGTTAGTTCGTTTATGTCAGACGATTTTTACACCATGATGGATCCGAGCGAAGGCAACATGAGTGCTAATAATTTAATGGATTTGGCAATTGGTAGAATTGTTGCAGACACACCGCAACTTGCAGACCAAATGATTACTAAAATTGAAGAATTTGAAAGTAGACCTTCTTATGCAAGTTGGAGAAATAACTTCTTGTTGATTTCTGATGACGTAGATTTAAGTTGGGAACACCAACAAATACAAGTACAATTGGATAATTTGGGAGATCAAATTTCATTGAATAAACCCAATATTAATGTAAAGAAAATTCATGCAGATGCATTTCAGCAAATTTCTTCGGCAGGTGGCGATCGGTATCCAGAAGTGAATAAAGCCATAACAGACCAAATTGAATTAGGAGTTTCTGTAGTGAACTATTTTGGGCACGGCGGCGAAGAAGGTTTAGGCCAAGAACGCTTAGTAACTGCAGAAAATGTGCAATCTTGGCGAAACCCGCTCAGGTACAATGTGTTTGTAACGGTTACTTGTGAATTTACAAAGTTTGATAACCCGTTGCGAATTACCGCAGGCGAATTATGTTATCAAAACCCACAAGGCGGACCTGTTTCTATGATTACGACCACGCGAGCCATTGGAGTTGGTGCGGGAGTTAGTTTTAACAATGTACTTGCTCCTTTTTTATTCGATTATGATGAAGTTGGTTATACTGTGGGTGAAGCGGTAATGCAAACTAAAAACAATTTGGGTTCAGATGGAAAAAGAATCGTCTTTTATCTGGGTGATCCCGCACTAAGATTGCCTTATGGTGAACCACAAATTCGTTTAACTACGCTAAATAATCAACCTTTTGCTCAATCAACGGATACCTTAAAAGGATTAAGCAGAAATAAAATTACTGGAGAAATTGTAAATGCTAATGGAGATCGAATGACCAATTATAGTGGAAGTTTAAGCACCACTATTTTCGATAAACGCATTGATCGCTCTACTCTAGCAAACGATGGTACTACTAATAATAATGGTGAAATATTGGTTTTAGATTTTACTACTTTAGGCGAAACCCTTTTCAAAGGTCAGTCTACTGTTGCTGATGGAACTTTTGAAGTAGAATTTATCTTGCCAAAAGATACACGTGTTCCAGTAGATAACGGTCGGATTAGTATGTACGCTGTTCGAGACAATATTTTAGAAGACCAAGTTGGCCACTCCAATGAAATTCTAGTAGGCGGAATCAATGAAGATGCACCCGAAGATAATGAAGGTCCACTTATTCAGTTGTTTATGAATGATGAAACTTTTGTTGATGGCGGAATTACAGATAGTTCACCGTTTATATTAGCCAATTTAGAAGACATGAGTGGCATTAATACCGCCGGTGGAATTGGTCACGATATTGTAGCCATTTTAGATGAAGACGATGAAAATCCGGTTGTGCTTAACGAATATTACGAGGCAGAAGCAGACGATTTTACTCGCGGTACAGTTTATTATCAATTACGCGATTTGGAAGAAGGTCCGCACGTCTTGCGATTTAGGGCTTGGGATACCTACAACAATTCTTCCATAGCAGAAATCCATTTCACCGTTTCTAGCGAAGAAGAGTTAAGCGTTACACGTGTTTTAAATTATCCAAATCCATTTACAGATTATACAGAATTTTGGTTTAACCATAACCGTCCATTCGAACCTTTAGAAGTGCAAGTGCAAGTATTTACGGTAACAGGGAAAGTGGTTTGGTCTCAAAACCAATTAATCAATACCGATGGATTCTTGTCCAGAGACATTACTTGGGATGGAAGAGACGATTTTGGAGATCGAATAGGAAAAGGAGTTTATGTATATAAATTAACAGTTCGCTCAACCTTAACCAATCATAAAACAGAAAAATACGAAAAACTCGTCATTTTATAGTCTCAAATAAAACCTATATTTGCAAACATTTTAGAAATTTATGAAGAAGATTTTTTTACCCCTAATAGCTTGTTTCTTACTTACTCAAACAACATTTAGTCAAACAGAACCCGTAAGACCAATTACTACAGCTGTTCCTTTTTTATCTATTGCAGCAGATGCACGTTCTTCAGCTATTGGAGACCAAGGTATTGCTACTCCGGTAGACGCATTTTCACAACAATGGAATCCAGCAAAATTTGCTTTTTCGGAAACCAAACAAGGAGTTGGATTTGGTTATACACCTTATTTAAGAGAATTGGTAGACGATATTAATTTAGGTACACTTACCTACTATAATCGCATCAACGAGAGAAGTTCATTTTCTGGTAGTTTGCGTTATTTTGGTTTAGGTGGAGTAGAATTAAGACAAACTGCTGATCAAGTTGCAAGAGAAGTAGAGCCTAACGAATTAGCAGTAGATGTAAGCTATGCTTTACGATTGAGCGAAAATTTCTCCATGGCAGTAACCGGACGCTATTTGCGTTCAGATTTACGAATACCATCTGAAGGCGGACAAGATGCATCCGCTGCCAATAGTTTTGCAGCAGACATTCATGCGTTTTACCGTGGTCCAGTTAAAGCATATCAAGATTTTGCTGGGAGATGGAGAGCAGGAGCGGCCATTACCAATATTGGACCAAAAATTAGCTATTCTAACTCAACTGAACAAGATAATTTTATACCCACCACATTTAAAATTGGTGGAGGCTTCGACTTTATTTTAGATGATGCCAACCGAATAGGTGTTTATTTAGAAGCTAACAAACTTTTAGTGCCTACGCCGCCAGATATTCCAGAGGATGCAACTAATCAAGAGAGAAATGAACTCGCGGAAGAATATAGGTCTCAAAGTCAATTTGGAGCTATTTTCTCATCTTGGAACGATGCGCCTGATGGTTTGTCTGAAGAATTCAAAGAAGTAATTTGGTCTTTAGGAGCCGAGTATTGGTATGAAGATAGTTTTGCTATTCGAGCAGGATATTTTTATGAAGCTCCAGAAAAGGGATTCAGACAATACGCCACGTTTGGTTTCGGATTCAAATACACATCTGTTATTATTGATGCCTCTTACTTATTTTCAACAGCACAAGGAGTTACCAATCCGCTAGAAGGAACTTTACGTTTCTCTATTTCATTTAATATTGGAGAAAAAGCTTACGTAGAATTTTAATTATTTGAATGGAAAAAAAGCAGATTACAACCGAAATTGAAATTTATGAAGATGTAAGCGAACTTCCAGCTGCAGTGCAGCATTTAATGCAAAAAGCCAAAGAAGTAAGAGCAAATGCTTACGCACCTTATTCTCAATTTTTAGTTGGTGCAGCTTTGTTGTTAAGCAATGGAGAAATAGTGAGCGGTAGCAATCAAGAAAATTCTTCATATCCTTCTGGATTGTGTGCAGAACGAACTGCAATTTACGCTGCGGGAGCTAACTTTCCAAATCAAAAAATACTGCAAATAGCCATTACGGCAGGTCCTAGAGAACGAGCAAATACTGTTCCTGTTCCGCCTTGTGGCGCGTGCCGACAAGCCATTGCAGAATACGAACAAAAGCAAAAGCAACCCATCGAAGTTTATTTTATGGGTAAATCTGGAAAAGTGTGTAAAGTAGCATCTTTATTAAGTTTACTTCCCTTAGCTTTCGATCGTCATTTCTTGTAGTCTGATAACGAAAACGGTTTCGTGATTTATAGTCTTATTATAAATCTTAAAGTGTTTTCAATTCTTATTTATTATATTACTTTTGTAACTCTGTTTTTTTGCCATAAGCTAGGTTTTTAGGCTTTATTGCTAAACAGTTTGATAAAAGTATTAAAACAAATTGTGAGATGAAAAAAATCACCAAAGAGACTTACCTAAATTGGTACGAAGAAATGTCCTTCTGGCGCAAGTTTGAAGATAAACTTGCTCAAGTTTACATTCAGCAAAAAGTAAGAGGTTTCTTACATTTATACAACGGGCAAGAAGCTATTTTAGCCGGTTCTTTACATGTTATGGATTTAACAAAAGACCGAATGATTACAGCTTACCGAAATCACGTTCAGCCTATTGGTATGGGTGTAGATCCCAAACGCGTAATGGCAGAATTGTACGGTAAAGGAACAGGAACATCGCAAGGTTTGGGCGGTTCTATGCACATTTTTTCTAAAGAACATCGTTTTTATGGTGGTCACGGAATTGTTGGTGGTCAAATTCCACTAGGTGCAGGTCTAGCTTTTGCAGATAAATATTTTAAAAGAGACAGCGTAACTTTATGTTTCTTAGGAGATGGTGCAGCAAGACAAGGTTCTTTACACGAAACCTTCAACATGGCCGTAAATTGGAATTTGCCTGTAGTTTTCTGTGTAGAAAATAACGGTTACGCTATGGGAACTTCTGTGAAACGTACAGCAAGTCACGAAGACATTTGGAAACTCGGATTGGGTTACGAAATGCCATGTGGACCAGTAGATGCCATGAATCCTGTTAAAGTGGCCGAAGCCTTAGATGAAGCTATAGATAGAGCACGCTCTGGAAAAGGACCCACTTTCTTAGATTTAAAAACCTACCGCTACCGTGGACATTCTATGAGTGATGCACAAAAATACAGAACCAAAGACGAAGTAGAAGAGTACCAAAAAATAGACCCAATTGCGCAGGTAAAAGAAACTATTTTAGAGAAAAAATACGCAACTGAAGATGAGTTGAAAAAAATGGATAAGAAAGTGAAGGAACGCGTTAAAGAATGCGAAGAGTTTGCTGACGATTCTGATTTTCCAGAGAAAAATGTAATGTACGACGTTGTATACGAACAAGAAGACTATCCTTTTATTCCACATAAATTATAATATCTTATGGCAGAAGTAGTAAACATGCCTAGACTTAGCGACACCATGGAAGAAGGTGTGGTTGCTAAGTGGCTAAAACAAAAAGGAGATAAAGTAGAAGAAGGTGATATTTTAGCAGAAATTGAAACTGATAAAGCCACCATGGAATTCGAATCTTTTCATGATGGTACTTTACTGCATATTGGTATTGAAGAAGGAGAAGGCGCACCAGTAGATTCACTTTTGGCTATTATTGGCGAAGAAGGTGAAGATATTAGCGACCTTATTGAAAATGCCAATGCAGAAAATAAAGAATCTTCTGATGATGATAAAGAAGAAAAATCTTCTTCAAAAGATGAAGAAGACCAAGACGAAGACTCTGCAGATCATGATGAAGAATCTGGAATTCCTGATGATGTAGAAGTAGTTACAATGCCAAGATTAAGTGATACCATGGAAGAAGGTACCGTGGCAACTTGGTTGAAAAAAGTTGGTGATACAATTGAAGAAGGAGAAATTCTTGCTGAAATTGAAACTGATAAAGCTACTATGGAGTTTGAATCTTTCTACGCAGGCGAATTACTTCACATCGGTATAGATGAAGGCGAATCTGCTCCTGTAGACGATGTTTTGGCTATTATTGGACCAAGCGGTACAGATGTAGATGCGGTTCTCAAATCGATTAAGTCGGGTGGAAGTTCAGCTAAAAAAGCTTCAAAAGATAATAAAGATAAAAAAGAGAAAACTGAAGATGAAACTTCAAAAGAAGATTCAAGTTCAGAAAGCTCTTCAACGAAGAAAAAAGACGGCGAACGTATTTTTGCATCTCCATTAGCGAAGAAAATTGCTGAAGACAAAGGATATGATTTAGCTGAAATTGAAGGCACAGGCGAAAACGGAAGAATTGTAAAGAAAGATGTAGAAAGTTACAAGCCAAAAGCTTCAAGTGCAAAAGAAGAGCAACCTAAAGCGGAAGATAAAGCTTCAGCAAAAGAAGAAAAACCAGTAGAAACTTATGTTCCAGCTGGAGAAGAGTCTTTTGAAGAAGTGAAGAATTCGCAAATGCGTAAAACTATTGCTAAACGTTTGTTAGAATCTAAAAACTCTGCTCCACATTACTACTTAACCGTAGAAGTAAATATGGATAATGCAATGGTTTCTCGTAAGCAAATTAACGAAATGCCAGACACTAAAGTATCGTTTAACGACTTGGTAATTAAAGCTTCTGCAATGGCATTGCGTAAACATCCGCAAGTTAATACACAGTGGAAAGACGATGTTATGCGATATGCAAAACACATTCACATTGGTGTTGCTGTTGCAGTAGATGAAGGCTTGGTAGTTCCTGTTTTAGAATTTGCAGACCAACAAACGCTTAGTCAAATTGGGAATAATGTAAAAAGTTTAGCTGGAAAAGCGAGAAATAAAAAACTACAGCCACAAGAAATGGAAGGCAGTACGTTTACGGTTTCTAATTTAGGAATGTTTGGAATTACAGAATTTACCAGCATTATTAATCAGCCTAATTCTTGTATTTTGTCAGTAGGTACTATTGTAGAAAAGCCTGTTGTTAAAAACGGAGAAATTGTAGTAGGAAACACCATGAAGTTAACTTTAGCTTGCGATCACAGAACAGTAGATGGCGCAACTGGAGCTCAGTTTTTACAAACTTTAAAAACCTATTTAGAAAATCCAGTAACCATGCTGGCATAAGCTCAATTAAAATGCACTAACAAAGCCTGCACATTCGCAGGCTTTGTTGTTTAAAAAAACTTCCTAAAAGATAAGCTGTGAAAATAGCAGAAAGATAAATTCATTTTTTCTATTTTTAAGGTCTCAAATAATATAGATGAATTACATCTCTTCCATTGGACTTTACCTGATAATGATCAAGGACACCTTTCGTAGGATGACCAAGAGAAAAGTATTATGGAGATTGATTTTTCAAGAAATTAACGACTTGATTTTGAAGTCACTTGGAATTGTTGTTTTCATTTCCTTCTTTATAGGTGCGGTAGTAACTATTCAAACCGCTTTAAACTTAACCAATCCTTTAATTCCGAAAGAATTAATTGGTTACGCGGCAAGACAATCTATATTACTGGAATTTGCTCCTACTTTTGTTTCTGTTATTATGGCAGGTAAAGTAGGGTCTTACATCACATCAAGCATTGGAACAATGCGTGTTACAGAACAAATTGATGCACTCGAAGTCATGGGAATCAATTCCTTAAATTATTTGGTTTTTCCAAAAATAATAGCCATGTTAATTTATCCTTTTTTAATTGGCATCTCGATGTTTGTGGGAATTATGGGCGCATATTTGGCTGGAGTCTACGGAGGCTTTTTAGATGGAGCTCAGTTTTTAAAAGGTTTAAGAGACGATTTTATTCCTTTTCATATTTTTTATGCTTTCTTTAAAACCATAGTTTTTGCCTTCTTGTTAGCAACCATTCCTGCTTTTCATGGCTATTATATGAAAGGTGGCGCTCTAGAAGTAGGAAAAGCTAGTACCACTTCATTTGTTTGGACAAGTGTTGTTATTATTATAACCAACTACATTATCACTCAACTTTTACTAAGCTAATGATTAAAGTAGAAAATTTACATAAATCTTTTGGAGACACAGACGTGTTGAAAGGAATTAGTACGGTTTTTGACAAGGGAAAAACCAATTTAATTATTGGTCAATCAGGTTCTGGTAAGACTGTGTTTTTGAAAAATTTGGTGGGTTTATTTGAACCCGAACAAGGCTACATTTATTATGAAGACAGACGCTATCAAAATCTATCTGCATCAGAAAGAAGAAATTTGCGTAAAGAAATGGGAATGGTTTTTCAAGGTGGAGCTCTGTTCGATTCGATGAATGTAGAAGAAAATGTAAAATTTCCCTTGCGAATGTTTACCAAGCTAAACAATGCTGAAATGAAAAACCGTGTACAAGAAGTCTTAGAACGGGTAAATTTAAAAGATGTAAACACTCGTTTTCCGGCTGAAATTAGTGGAGGTATGCAAAAACGGGTTTCTATTGCAAGAGCAATTGTTAACAGACCTAAATTTTTGTTTTGCGATGAACCCAATTCTGGACTAGACCCAAGAACAGCAACTGTTATAGATAATTTAATTCAGGAATTAACCAAAGAGTACGATATTACTACCGTAATAAACACACACGATATGAACTCTGTTTTTGAAATTGGAGAAAAAATTGTGTATTTACAAGATGGTCACTTAGCTTGGGAAGGTACTAAAGAAGAAATTCATGTTAGTGAGAACAAAGATTTAACTGATTTTGTGTATTCTTCAAACCTATTCAGAAAAGTAAAAGTAGCTTATCAGAAAGGATTGTAGTTAGTGGTTTCAATCTTAATCAATGAATTGATGGTGATTTCATTTTTTACTCTTCAACAATATCTACTTTTACCTTGTCTTGCTTTAATTTGAAGCTCAACCAATTGGAAAGTTTCTTTTCGAAATCGTCTTTATGCTCTTTATCTAATTCGGTTTTCCAGGTAATTTTAAAGTATGGAATGGTGTCTAATTTATTAAAATCGGTAGAAAGTAACTCTGCAAATTCTACATTAGCTACATCGCCATAATTCAATTTTATCTCCTGAGCAATGTCTCCAAATGGCACATATTTTACGCTAGCTTTTATTTTTTCCATTTCTTTTTTGAGCTGCTCAATCTCTTTTCCTTTGCTAATTATTTCTAATGAATCACGGGATTTTAACTCCATGATGTAAGTCATTTGGTCAAAATTTTCGGAGTTTTCATTTTGAAGAATTTTTAACTTAGCATCTTCAAGAGCAGAATACGAAGACAACTTAGCTTTCCATATATCAATTACAGATTGCGGTATTTCTTTTCCTAAAAAGGAAACTTCTATCTCAGGCTCAACTCCAGAATTATAGTTGTAAACCGTTGCATTTTTTTGAATAAAAGCATTTTTATATACCATTAATTCTTCTTCAACAAAACGCTTTGCATCTTGTTCAAAATAAGATTCTTTTAGCAAGTTGTAAAAAAGATAAACACTAGGAATCATTACAATTACCGCAATAGTAGAAGCAATTTGCGCAATGCGTTTTCTACGAATAGAATTGGCATATTTTACCAAAGGAAATTTTAAAATTTTGGAAACCAAAAAGGTAGAAAGCGCAATAAAAATGGCATTAATGGTAAACAAATACATAGCTCCGCCAAAGTAGCTTAAATTCCAAACGGCTAAACCATAACCAGCGGTACACAATGGCGGCATTAAGGCAGTTGCAATAGCTACACCAGAAATTACCGTAATAATTGTTCCTTTTTTAGTTTTAGCAATAATCAATGCTAAACCACCAAAGATGGCAACCAACACATCTAAAATGGTAGGATAAGTTCTTGCTTCCAATTCTGGAGTAAGTTCAGTTAAAGGCGAAAGTTGGAAATATAAAAATGCAGTTAGCAAACTTAAACCTACCATTACACCTAAATTTACAAGCGATCTTCTCAGTGTATCAATATCGTTTATAGCTACAGAAAAGCCTACACCCACAATTGGTCCCATTAATGGGGAAATAAGCATGGCGCCAATAACAACTGCTGTAGAACTCACATTAAGTCCAACCGAAGCAACAATTATCGAGAAAACCAAAATCCACGCAGTATGTCCTTTAAATGGAATGTCTTTTAAAATGGCTTCCATTGTAGAATCCCGATCGGTATCTTCGCGGATATCGAGTAATTCGTGCAAAAAAGAACGAATACTGCCGTAAGTTTGTTTTACATTACGTTGTACATCGCTTCCTTTTTTATCAGATGGGTTCTGGTTTTGTTGGTTTTTTTCTTCCATTATTGATAATTGCTACCAAACTTCTTAACGGCATTTGCTCTTATTTGTTTGATGTCTTGTTCTTTTTCTTTAGGTACAATAATTAATGCATCATCATGGTCTACAATAATATAATCTTGCAAACCGTCTATTACTACCAACTTGTCTTTTGAAGTCCGCACAATGTTACCATTTGCTGTATCTGCAATAACTTTTGTGGTATTTACCAAAACATTTTGGTTTTCGTCTTCTGGCAGTTCTTCGTACAATGCGCCCCAAGTTCCTAAATCGCTCCAATCAAAACTTGCTTCTAAAACGTACACATTATCTGCTTTTTCTAAAATAGCGTAGTCTATTGAAATGTTTTCAGCTTTGGCATAATGCTCATCTAAAAACTGTGTTTCTTCAGTTGAATTGAACGCGGCTAAACCGCTTTTAAATAGCTCAAACATTTGGGGTTCATGTTTTTCAAAAGCCTTTACAATCGCTTTTGCACTCCAAATGAAAATTCCTGCATTCCAGAAATAATTTCCTTCAGACAGAAAAGATTGAGCGGTTTTAAAATCAGGTTTTTCTGTAAAGCGTTCTACTCTTTTTACTGGAGATTTATCAAATTGTTCTGCCTTTATGTAACCGTAACCCGTGTTCGGAAAAGTGGGTTTGACGCCTAAAGTCATCAATATTTCTTGGCGTTGTACAGCATCAAAAGCAGCAAGAATATCTTTGGTGAAGGCTTCTTCATTTTCTATCCAATGATCACTTGGGGCTACCAAAATTTGAGCATTAGGATTTTCCTTCTGAATTTTTAATCCTGCCAATAAAATACAAGGTGCAGTATTTCTCATTGCGGGTTCTAAAACAATTTGCCTGTTTTCTATCTGCGGAAGTTGCTCTTTTACTAAACTAGCATAATTGGCATTGGTTAAAATGAAAATGTTTTGGGTAGGAACACTTTTCTCTAACCTTGTAAAAGTAGACTGAAGCAAGCTTTTTCCTGAACCCAGCATATCATGAAATTGCTTTGGGAAACTTGCTCTACTTACAGGCCAAAATCGTGAACCTACTCCGCCAGCCATTAAAATTGCATAATTATTTTTATTGGTCATTTGTGTTTTCGTTAAAGTGGTTCAACTTCTGCATGGGGTTGAAAAACATAAATTTGCCCTGTTTTTTCGCAAGCACATTCATAACGCTTTATGCGCTTTTTTCCTTTGGTAAAAACGCGTCCGTTATCAATTCTAAAACGTCTACCAAAAGGAATTTCAAATATATAGTTTTTTAAACTAGGTGCATCAAATTCTTTTAACGCTACCGATAAAACTGCGTCTGTATCGCTACTTGCAGTTGGATTTCTAAAATGTTTGGCCAGCAAAGGCAAAAGTTTACTCGGAAAAATCTCTGGATTTAAAAAAGGTAGCATGAGTTGTTGAAAGCAGTGTTTCCATTCTCTGCCGTGAGGTTTGATGTAGTTTCCATAGTTTTGATAAGCTGCTAAATGAGCAAACTCGTGTATTAAAGTCATTAAGAACTTATACTTATTTAAACTGGCATTTACAGTTATTTTTACTTGCCCAGTAGGTAATTTTCGGTAATCTCCGTGACGGGTTTTACGCTGACCTACAATTTGCAAATACACTCCATGTTTTTTAATTAACTCAATACATGGTTCTACTGCACGTTCAGGAATATATTTTTTTAAAACTTCATTCACTTTTAAGGTGTTGAGTTGGAAATTTGAAGCAATTTACCGTTGTAAAACTGATGTCCTGTAAGTGCAAAATTAGCAATATAACTTCCCATTTCTTCTGCCGTTACTGGAGCTTCAAAACCGGGGAAAGCTTCAGCAAGCATTTCAGTTTGTACCGCGCCCAGAGCTAAAACATTAAAACTTGGCCCTTTTTCTTTGTATTCTTCAGCAAGAAGTTCAGTTAAGGTTATTACAGCGGCTTTGCTTGAACTGTAAGCGGCTAAGCCAGGAAATTTAACGCTACCTTGCACACCGCCCATACTGCTAATTGTTACTACATGTGCATTTTCACTTAAATAAGGCAATAATTGATGTGTTAGATTAAAAACTGAAAACACATTTACTTCGTATATTTTTTTTACGTCTTTCATTTTGGTTTCAGCAAAATCTTGTTTTAAAAACAATCCTGCATTATTGATGAGTACATCTACCGCATCCCAATTTTGCTTGACATAATCTACCGCTTTTTTAATTTGTTTTTCTTCGCCTAAATCGCAAGATAGAGCCGTTACATTAGGTAATTTTAAATTAGTTATAGGTTTTTCGTTTCTAGAGAGTGCCAAAATTTGATGTCCTTGTTCGGCTAAAATCTGAACCATTTCAAAACCAATACCTCGGCTTGTTCCAGTTATTACTATATTTTTTCTCATCTTACTTTAACTTGATTTCTTTTTTACTTGCGTTGGCCATTCCTTCAATTCCAGGAATAAATGTTTCAATTAAATTTTGCATATGTGGGATGTCCAATTCTGTTGTTTCATCGTTTACATGATGGTAGTATTCGTAATTGGTAAAGTCGAAAGTGCAAACGGTTTGTGCTGGAATTTTAAATTCTTGGTAAAATGGAAAATTATCACTTCTACTAAACAATTGGTAATCTTTGGCTTGAGGCAGAAAGCCTAGTGTTTCATTTCCTGCATAAGTATTGAATTTTTCTGCAAAATTAGACATTTTAAAACCTGTAAGGTATGCAGCATAACTTCTGTCTTTCATAGGAACACCAACCATTTCTATATTAAAAACGGTATACAGGTTTTGGTCTTCTTTTTTCATGCGTTTAGCCAAATGCTTAGAACCGAGCAATCCCATTTCTTCTCCAGCAAATAAGGCAAAAACTAAACTTCTTTTGGTTGGGTTTTTAGCAAAATGTGCAGCTAATTCCATTACAGTAACCGTTCCAGAGGCATTGTCGTTTGCTCCATTAGCAATGCTGTCTCCAGCCACGGGTTTTTGAATTCCAATATGATCGTAATGCGCTCCAATGAGAATGATCTCATCTTTCAGGTTATTATCAGTACCTTCAACAAAACCTACTATGTTATACCCAAATTTCTTTTTTACTTCAAAACTATCTCGATAGGTTTCATAAAAAGGTTGAACCTTATTTTTTTCAAAAACCTTTTCAATATAAGTTGCTGCTAGATTTATTCCTTCGGTTCCCGTTTCTCTTCCTGTAAGTTGGTCTGAAGATAAATATTCAAGGTGTTTTTCTGTTTCGCTTTGTGCTAAAAGTTGAAATGGTAAAACCAAAAGGCATACCCATGTAAAAAAGCTATTTTTCATAAAAACTGTTTTTTTATTTTGAAGCAAAATAAGGAAAGCTTCCAACTTGGGCAAATCCAATTTTCAAGCAGAATTTAGAGCTGCTCCTTGATTTTTAAGAGTTCTGCTTTTACGTTTTTCAGTTTGCTAATCATTTCAAAAGTGGTCAAAGTTTTGTTTTTTTCTTCTTTTAGATGTGTTTTAGCACCTTCTAGAGTAAATCCGCGTTCTTTTACCAAATGATAAATTAACTCAATGGTTTTGATATCTTCATTGGTAAATTTCCGATTTCCTTTTGCGTTTTTCTTGGGTTTAATCTCATCAAATTCTTTCTCCCAAAATCGAATTAAGGATGCATTCACTTCAAAAGCTTCGGCAACTTCTCCAATTCCATAATACAGTTTATCTTTTAGTTGGGTTTTCATTAATCTAGAGATTGGTTTTCTTGTGAAGCTTGATTCATCATAATTTCGTATTCTTCTGAATTCAAGTCGTTGTAATAATAGTTAATTGGGTTAACGGGTCTTCCGTTTCTTCTCACTTCGTAATGCAAATGTGGAGCGGTAGACTTTCCTGTGTCTCCAACATATCCTATAATTTCACCTCGCATTACTTTTTGATTTCTACGAACATTAAAATCGTCTAAATGCGCGTAATAAGTTTCAATTCCAAATCCATGGTCAAGAACTATTAAGTTTCCATAGCCGCCAGACCGATTGGGTCTTTTTATTTCTTTCACCTTTGCATTACCCGTGGCATAAACCGGCGTTCCTGTAGGAGCAGAAAAGTCCATGCCATTGTGCATTTTTCTGAACTTATATATCGGATCCATACGCATGCCATATCCAGAAGCCATTCTTTTTTGATCTTTATTTCTAATGGGTTGTATGGCTGGAATACTGGCAAGTAAAGCTTCTTTGTTTTCAGCTAAATTAGTAACGTCGTCTAAAGATTTTGAATGTACAACTATGCGTTTGGTAAGTTGGTCAAGTTTTTGTTTTGTGCCTATAATTAATTCAGAATTGTCAAAACCTTCTAAATTGCTATATCGGTTTACTCCGCCAAATCCAGCTTTACGTTGTTCATCAGAAATGGGATTGGCTTCAAAATACACACGGTAAATATTATCGTCTCGATCTTCTAAATCTTCCAAAACATTAACAGCTTGATCCATTTTTCGGTTAAGTAATTCGTATTGGAGTTTCATGTTTTGCAACTCTCTTTTGTAAGCTTTTTCTTTTGGAGTTTCTAAATTAGGAATGTTTAAATATATAATAAGTAAGATGATAGAAGTAACCATTACAGCCAATAAAAACAGAAGGCTTAAACCTAGTTTTTTTCCTTTTTTAATTTCTATCTTTCTATAAGATAGTGTTTCGGAATCGTAATAATATTTTACCTTACTCATTCTTTAAATTATACTATTTTTGCGCTTCAAAATACGTTTTGTAGTAATAAAACATTTCACAAAGATAAAAATTGTTTTGTTATGCACAGAAACCTCAATAATTATAGCTTCTTTTTATGAAATCACAAGAAATTAGACAGCGTTTTTTAAACTTCTTTGAAAATAAATCTCACGTAATTGTGCCATCTGCACCTATGGTGTTAAAAGATGATCCTACTTTGATGTTTACCAATGCAGGAATGAATCAGTTTAAGGAATATTTCTTAGGAAATTCTACACCCAAGCACCATCAATTAGCCGATACACAAAAATGTTTACGTGTAAGTGGAAAACACAACGATTTAGAAGAAGTAGGTAAAGATACTTACCACCATACCATGTTCGAAATGTTAGGAAATTGGAGCATTGGCGATCCTAAAGATGCTTCTGTAGGCTATTTTAAAAAGGAAGCCATTGAATGGGCTTGGGAATTTTTAACAGAAGAATTAAAAATTGACAAATCAACACTTTATGTCACTGTTTTTGAAGGTGATCAGCAAGATGGCATTGCAAAAGACGATGAAGCTTTTCAAATTTGGAAGAATATTGTAGATGAAGACAAAATCTTACTCGGAAACAAAAAAGATAATTTTTGGGAAATGGGCGACCAAGGTCCATGTGGACCAGCGTCCGAAATTCATGTGGATATTCGCTCTCCCGAAGAAAAAACAAAAACTCCAGGTAAAGATTTAGTGAACCAAGACCATCCGCAAGTAGTTGAAATTTGGAATTTGGTGTTTAT
Organism: Psychroflexus planctonicus; assembly: GCF_014640195.1. Classification (GTDB taxonomy): domain Bacteria; phylum Bacteroidota; class Bacteroidia; order Flavobacteriales; family Flavobacteriaceae; genus Psychroflexus; species Psychroflexus planctonicus. The sequence goes on along the minus strand of NZ_BMGM01000001.1, from coordinate 202,792 downwards.
TCAGTATAACCGCTTAGCTAGCGGAAAATTGCAAGAACTCCCTGCCAAACACATCGATACGGGAATGGGCTTTGAACGTTTAAGCATGGTGATGCAAGGTGTGCAATCCAATTACGATACGGATGTGTTTACTCCTTTACTTTCTGAAATTGAAACCATTACGGGTCATACTTACGCTAAAAATGAAGCTACCGATATTGCCATGCGGGTTATTGCCGACCACGTTCGTGCGGTAACTTTTGCCATTGCAGACGGACAACTGCCTAGCAGCACTGGCGCAGGTTATGTTATTCGAAGAATTTTGCGAAGAGCCATTCGCTACGGATTTACCTTCTTAGACACCAAAGAAGCTTTTATCTACAAATTGGTAAAAGTGCTTGTTTTTCAAATGAGTGAAGCTTTTCCTGAGTTGAAGAAGCAGCGTACTTTATGTGAAAATGTAATTCAAGAAGAAGAAAATTCCTTTTTACGCACCTTGGCACAAGGACTTTCTCTTTTAGACCAAATGGTCGAAAAAAATAAAGGAAAAGAATTGCCCGGTGAAAAAGCATTCGAATTATATGATACCTATGGTTTTCCTGTAGATTTAACTTCCTTGATTTTGGAAGAAAAAGGCATGACCTTAAATGAAGAAGCCTTTCAAAAGTCATTACAAGCTCAAAAAGACCGTTCTAAAAATGCAGCTGCATCAAAAACAGGCGATTGGGAAGTTTTACAAGAAACAGAAAATGAAGAATTTATAGGCTACGATAGGCTTCAAGTGGAAGTAGAATTGGTGAAATACCGTAAAATTACTAGCCAAAAAGATGGTGAATTGTACCAATTGGTATTTAATCAAACCCCGTTTTATCCAGAAGGCGGCGGACAAGTAGGCGATAAAGGTTATATAGAAAGTGCCAATGGCGATGTGACTTACATTACCGATACCAAAAAAGAAAATAACTTAATTGTTCATTTTTCGAAAGAACTCCCCCAGCAACCGGAAAAGAAATTTACAGCAGTTGTAGATCAAAAACACCGTGAACTTACAGCTCGGAATCATACCGCCACGCATTTATTACACCAAGCTTTGCGCGTGGTTTTAGGAACGCATGTAGAACAAAAAGGTTCTTTGGTAAATGCTGAATATTTGCGATTTGATTTTTCACACTTTTCAAAACTCACTGATGATGAAGTTAAGCAAGTGGAAGCTTTTGTGAATGCCAGAATACAAGAACAGCTTCCGTTGGTTGAAAATAGAAATATTTCATATCAACAAGCTATTGAAAATGGGGCGATTGCTTTATTCGGTGAAAAATACGGTGACCAAGTACGAACAATAAATTTTGGAAAATCAACTGAATTATGTGGTGGCACACATGTAAAAAACACATCAGAACTTTGGCATTTTATCATTATCCAAGAAACTTCGGTAGCTTCAGGAATTAGAAGAATTGAAGCCATTACTAGTAATGCAGCCAAAAACCATTTAACAGACAAAGCAAAAGCTTTCGATAAGTTGCGAAGAATGCTGAACAACAGCAACGAGCCTGAAAAGGTTTTGCAGAATTTACACGATGAAAATTTTCAGCTTAAAAAGGAAATTGAAAACTTAAAGAAAGCCCAAGCCAAAAACCTAAAAGGCGATTTAAAATCTGAATTACAAGGAATAAACGGAATACATTTTTTAGCTAAGCAAGTAGATTTAGATGCCAATGGAATGAAGGATTTAGCTTTTCAATTGGCTGGAGAAGTCAACAATTTGTTCCTTGTTTTAGGAGCAGAAGTTAATGGAAAAGCTGTATTAACTTGCTATATTGATAAAAAATTGGCTAAAGATAAGCAGCTGAATGCAGGCCAAATTGTTCGTGAGTTAGGCAAGCATATTCAAGGCGGCGGCGGCGGTCAGCCGTTTTTTGCAACGGCAGGTGGCAAAAATCCACATGGAATCGCCGATGCACTTAAAGAAGCTAAAAAATACATCAGTTAAAAATGAAATTGACGACGCCCATATCTGTACAATCGCCTGATTTGCCACTTACTTATGGGAGCCAATTTTTTAATATCGGTTCGTGTTTTGCTAATCATTTAGCTAATAAGCTGAAACATTTTGGGTTTCATACTCAGCAAAACCCGGTGGGTATTTTGTTTCATCCCTTTGCCATTCAGCAGTTTTGCAAATGGTTAGATGACGAACCCATCGATGAACATTTGTTTGTAGAAGATAATGGCATTTGGAAATCGCTTCAGGCACATTCGCAAGTCTATGCAGAAACTCAACTTGAATTGAAAACCAATTTGAAACAACAGATTGAAGCAAGCCGAAATTACTTAGCCAAAACCGATAGCATTTTTATAACTTATGGAACGGCTTTCGCTTACCAGCATCTTTCTACTCAAAAATATGTTGCCAACTGCCAAAAACAAAAAGCAGCTTTATTTCAAAAAGAATTGATTAAAGTTGAAGCTTTAGTTGAAGCCATTCAGAAAAGCATCGACACTTTTTTGAATTTCACCAAGGCAAAAGTGTACATCAGTGTTTCGCCTGTTCGGCATGCAAAAGATGGATTTGTTGAAAACAATCGGAGTAAAGCACATTTATTGACTGCTGTTCATGAAGTGATTTCAAAAAACAAACAGGTTAGCTATTTTCCGGCTTATGAAATCGTGTTGGATGAATTGCGAGATTATCGTTTTTATGATCGTGATTTATTGCACCCCGATCCACTTGCTGTCGATTATGTTTGGGAAAAATTTAGCCATGCTTTTTTTGATGAAGCTACTTTGCAAAGCATGAAAAAAGTAAATCAGTTTAGAAAATTTTCGTCCCACAGACCTATGCAGCAAAGTCCTGATGCTGAAGTTTCACATCAGGCTAAATTGGGTCCAATGAGACAAGAATTATTGACTTTAGAACCCAGATTACAACTTGATTGATGACTAGAAAAGATGAAATACTTCAAGTTTCGGCACGACTTATTCGCGAAAAAGGATATGTGGGTTTAAGTATGCGCGATTTAGCCAAAGCCATTGGAGTTAAGGCAGCTTCGTTGTATAATCACATTCCATCTAAACAAGCAATTCTTGCTGAAATTATTCTTCATTTAGCTGAAGATTTTACTTCGCAAATTCAACATGTTGCTATTAAGTCAATATCAAGCCTAGATAAATTGAAGCAAATTATCGAACATCATGTAGATTTAAGTTTGCATCACCCCAATAAATTAGCTTTGCTAAATAACGAATGGATGCATTTGGAAGGGCAATCGCTTGCGGATTTTAAAACGATGCGAAATCAATATGAAGAACAACTGCGGCAAATTATCAACCAAGGAAAAGCAAACAACGAATTGAAAGCATTGCATACCGAATTGGTTTTGTTTTCGTTACTGTCTACGCTTCGCAATTTAAATGTCTGGATTAAAAAACGCGGTTCAATTCCAGCCGAACAACTTAAAAATGAACTTCATCAAGTTTTATTAAACGGAATTTCTTAATATCGGATGTGTTAAAAATTTTAAATTACCGATATTAAGAAGTATCTTTGGAGTGTGTGGAATATAGATTTAACATATCGCGAAAAATTACAACCCAGTTTCAATCGGTTGTACGAAAAAAAAGCGCTGTTGCACGAAGCCAGACCGCTACCAAAAATCGCTTTGCAAAAAATTCAAGAAGCCTTATCTGTAGAGTGGACCTACAATTCCAACAGCATAGAAGGCAATACGCTTACTTTGCAAGAAACCCAATTGGTTTTGCAAGAAGGCATTACCATAAAAGGCAAATCGCTTCGTGAGCATTTTGAAGCCAAAAACCATGAGTTGGCTTTACAGCATTTGTATAAATTAATCAAGTCGGATTACATACTCAATGCCAGCGATATTTTAGATTTACACCGTTATGTACTCAGAAGCATCGAAGAAGATTATGCAGGAAGGTTGCGTACGGGAGGAGTTCGTATTTCTGGAGCAAACTTTGTTCCGCCAAATGCGCGTAAAGTGCCAGATCTACTCGATGAGCTTATTCAGTTTGTGTTAGAAAATCCTTTGCAACTTAACGATATCGAGTTGGCTACTGTTTTTCATCATAAGTTTGTCTGGATTCATCCTTTCTTCGATGGAAACGGCCGCACAGTTAGGTTGGCCATGAATTTACTATTGCTAAAAGTAGGTTTTACGCCAGCCATTATTTTAAGCACCGACCGCAAAAAATACTATACGGCTTTAAATGCAGCCAATAAAGGCAACTACCATAATCTTAGTTTGCTCATGGTACAAGCCCTTGAACGCACCATGAATATTTACATCGGTTCGTTGCCAGACAATGATATGGGTTTTATGGAAATTTCTAATTTGGTTAAAGAAGAAAGTTTGCCCTATGGTCAAGAATACATTAGTCTTTTGGCAAGGCAAGGTAAGATTGATGCTTACAAAGAAGGCAGAAATTGGCTAACCACCAAAGATGCCGTGATGGAGTACATTAGCAATCGGGAACGCAAGCGGGTTTTGTAGGTTTTTGTTCTGTTATTCAGTCACTCCGTAAAACTTCTAGTTGACTGTGATTCCGTAGAACTCACTTTGTGCTGTCATTCCGTAAAATTTGCGTAGCAAATTTATACGGAATCTTATAACTATGGAAGCACAAAGCAAGTCCTTAATAACACCAGAACTAACGACAAATAGATTCCGCATCTTGGTGCGGAATGACAGGTTCTGGATGGGTGTTGTTGTTTTATTCCACATCTGCGTGCGGAATGACAGGTTTTGATGGGTGTTGTTTTTTTATTCCACATCTACGTGTGGAATGACAGGTTTTTTGGATGTTCTTTTTTATTCCGCATCTGTATGCGGAATTACAGTTTTTGTTGGATATTTTTTTATTCTGCGCCACGTCTATCAACTTCTGTGAGCTGATAAATTTGATTTAAATGTAGATCTCAACTACTTTTAACTGATTTTCTCATCACTACTTGTAGCCCCGATAGCAATGTAAAGCCCGTAAAGCCTGAACTTAACAAAACACAAGCCACAAAGCGACCAAAAGGAAGCTCTTGGGGTGCCGATGTCTTTGCTTAGTGATGGCTGCGGACTTGAAATGAATAGCGGGATTAGCTTCTTCCGAAAAGTCTAAAAGTTAAATTTAACATCAATTTTTTGAAAGTAAAACTAACAATCGTTAGTTTTGTTAGTATAATCAAATATACATGGCTAAATTTTTTCCTTTAAAGATTAAGGATGTTTATAAAGAAACGGATGATTGTTCGGTGATTTCGTTTGAAGTTCCCGAAGATTTGAGAGCTGAATTTACCTATTCGCCAGGGCAGCATCTTACCTTGAAAAAAATAATTGATGGAGAAGATGTAAGGCGATCTTATTCGCTGTGCTCTAGTCCGCTAGATAATGAATGGCGTGTAGCGGTGAAGCAGATTTTTGAAGGAAAATTTTCCAGTTTTGTAAATCAGCAATTGCAGCCTAAGGATGTGTTGGAAGTAATGCCGCCTAGTGGAGATTTTGGCGTTAATATAGACGAAAAAACCAGTAAAAACTACTTGTTTTTTGCAGCAGGAAGTGGTATTACACCGATACTTTCGATGCTGAAAACCCATTTGGCAAAAGAGCCGAATGCCAATTGCAAGCTATTCTATTTGAATAAGAACGCAAAATCCATTATCTTTAAGGAAGAAATTGAGCAATTGCGAAATCAATTTTTCGGTAGATTAGAAATTTTTTATTTCTTAACTCGCGAACAGCGGGACATTGAATTATTAAACGGAAGATTCACACCCAAAAAAATTCAGCAATTAGCTTCGCAAGTTTTTGATGTTGATGAAGTAAGTGAAGTTTTTGTTTGCGGACCCGAAGAAATGATTTTCATGATTCAGGATGAATTGGTAAAATTGGGTATGCCTAAAGACCGAGTTCATTTTGAGTTGTTTGTTTCTGGTTTGAGTGAAGAAGACAAAAAACGTGCTGAAGCTGCCATGGCGAAACGAAAAGATGGAACACAAATTACCATTTTAGATGGCGGAAAAGAGTTTCATTTTGAAATGACAAAAGATTACGATAACATATTAGATGCCGCTTTAGCTGCGGGAGCTGATTTGCCATTTGCTTGTAAAGGTGGTGTTTGTAGCACCTGTAAATGCCAAGTGAAAGAAGGCGAAGTAGAAATGAAAGTAAATTACGCATTGGAAAAAGATGAGGTAGAGAAGAAGTTTATTTTAAGCTGTCAAGCCATTCCCACTTCAGAAAGTGTGGTAGTAGATTTTGATGTGTAATTTGTTAGCTGTTAGCCTTTAGCTTTTAGCTGTGTGGTTTTTTTTAGAATTTAGAGCAAAGAACATAGACTTCTACAGCAGAAGTTACAAAATGAATAAAAACCCTATTTGTGCTGTTTGGTTAAAGAACAATACAAACTATTGAGAATTAAGAACTAAAATAAATTGCTATGAAAAATAAAGAAAACATGAACGAGAATGAAAAGCAAACCAAAAACTTAGAAGAGATATTTGAAGCCAAAATCGCACGCGATGAAAAAATCGAGCCGAAAGATTGGATGCCTGAAAAATATCGAAAAACACATATCAGACAGATTTCGCAGCATGCACATTCTGAAATTGTAGGAATGCTCCCCGAAGGTAATTGGATAACTCGAGCTCCTTCATTAAGAAGAAAAGTTGCTTTATTGGCTAAAGTTCAAGATGAAGCTGGTCACGGCTTATATTTGTATTCCGCTTGCGAAACTTTAGGCATTTCTAGAGAAGAATTGTACGATCAATTGCATTCTGGGAAAGCCAAATATTCAAGTATTTTTAATTATCCCACACTTACTTGGGCAGACATGGGAGCCATTGGTTGGTTGGTAGATGGCGCAGCCATTATCAATCAAGTACCGTTGTGTAACACATCTTTTGGTCCATATGCCAGAGCCATGGTGCGTGTGTGTAAAGAAGAAAGTTTTCACCAACGTCAAGGTTATGAAATTATGATGACGCTTTGCAACGGAACTCAAGAACAAAAAGAAATGGCGCAAGATGCATTGAATCGTTGGTGGTGGCCATCTTTAATGATGTTAGGCCCAACTGACGATGAATCTATCCATACCGAACAATCCATGAAATGGAAATTAAAGCGTAAAACCAACGATGAGTTACGTCAGCAGTTTATTGACCAAACTGTTCCACAAGCTGATATTTTGGGTTTAACTATACCCGATCCAGATTTAAAATACAACAACGATACAGGTCATTACGACTTTGGTAAAATTGACTGGGATGAGTTTTGGCAAGTTGTAAAAGGTCATGGAATGTGCAATAAAGAACGTATTTCAGCTAGAAAAAATGCTTGGGATAACGGTGAATGGGTTCGTGATGCAGCGGTTGCTTATGCTGAAAAGCAAGTGGAGAAGGATGAAGTGAAGAAAGCGGTTTAGTTAGTATAAAGTATTTAGTAGAAAGAAATGAGATATTAGAGATTAGAATTAAGAAATTAGAAAAATAGAGAATAAAAAATCTTTGCGTACTCTGCGACTTTGTGCTGAAATGAAATATGGTACAAGGAATGAGGAGTTAAATGATAGATGTATCTCTTTAAAAAAAACTAACACACTGTTCGCACTGCAAAAATCTTTGTGCCTTTGCGACTCTGCCTCGCCGTTAGGCAGCTTTGCTAGAAAAATAATTACAAAGTCTTTAAAAATAATATAATATGAATAAAAATTGGCCCCTTTGGGAAATATTTGTAAGAAGTAAAAACGGATTGGAACATCGCCATTTTGGAAGCTTACGAGCAGCCGATGCAGAAATGGCAATGAATAATGCCCGCGATGTGTACACCCGTAGAAGTGAAGGCGTTAGCATTTGGGTAGTAGAATCTAAAAACATTACCGCATCTAATCCTGAACACAATGGCGAATTATTTGAGCCAGCAGCAGATAAAGCCTACAGACATCCAACCTTTTATGATTTACCAGACGATATAGAACACATGTAAATTTCAGCTAAATCATTAGCCTTATGACAAACGAAAATTTAATTCAATATATATATAGCATAGCCGATAATTCATTGATTCTTGGTCAACGGTTGGGCGAACTTTGTGGCCATGGTCCAACTTTGGAAACCGATATTGCTTTAACCAACATAGCATTAGACTTACTAGGTCAAACGCGAAGTTATTATCAATATGTTGGCGAGCTCAGTAAAGAAGATTTAACTGAAGACGATGTTGCTTTTTTACGAAATGAACGCGAGTACAAAAACGTATTGATAGTTGAACAACCCAATACGGATTTTGCTTATGTCATCGCCCGTCAATACTTTTTTGATGTGTATCATTTTCTTTTATTAGAAAAGTTGATGGAGTCTAAAAATGTAAACTTACAAGCTATCGCCAAAAAAAGCATGAAAGAAGTGGCTTACCACAAACGTTTTTCAGGCGATTGGTTGAAGCGTTTAGGCGACGGAACTGAAGAAAGTCATCAAAAAATGCAACAAGCTGTAAACGATTTATGGGTGTATACCGATGAATTGTTTCATATGAATGAAGATGATAAAGTGGTGGCAAAAGCTGGTTTTGGTGTAGATAATACCGAACTAAAAGAAACCTATTACAACGAAGTTGAAGCTTTGTTGAAAAAAGCTACTATAGAAATTCCATCAACACCGTATTTTCAAAAAGGAGGTAAGAAAGGAATTCACACCGAACACATGGGATATATCTTAGCTGATATGCAGTACATGCAACGTACGTTTCCTGATATGAAGTGGTAGTTTTTTAGAAGTGAGATTTTAGTAAACAGAACTAAGAAGTTAGAGATTAGAATAAAGACTCAGTAATAGAAGTTTTTAAATCTTTTATTTTTTGATGTTAACTAGACTATTTTGAAATTCTTGAAACCTTTATAATTTAGTTTATCTAAGATATTTAGAAAGTATAAATTCATAATTAAAAACTTGTAATTATAAAACAGTTTCCAATAATGAACCCAACACAAGACATCGATCCCAAATTGTTTTCCATCTTAAAATCGGTTCCCGATCCAGAGATACCGGTTTTATCTATTTTTGATTTAGGTGTGGTACGTTCAGCTAAATTACTTGAAAACAATCGTGTAAAAGTAGAAATTACCCCAACTTACAGCGGTTGTCCAGCCATGGATGTAATTGGCGATGATGTAAAAAAAGCCTTACAAGAAAACGGATACCAACCTGAAGTTAAACTCATCTTGTCGCCTGCTTGGACTACCGATTGGATGACTGAAGAAGGAAAACAAGCACTTAAAGAATACGGCATTGCTCCGCCCGAAAGTGCCGAAGCCGACAAAAAAGCACTACTTGGCAACGAACAAATCATACCTTGTCCACAATGCGAATCTACCAAAACCAAACTGGTTAGTCAGTTTTCTTCAACCGCCTGCAAAGCCATGTTCAAATGCCAAGACTGCGAAGAAACCTTCGATTACTTTAAGTGTTTGATTTAAACTAAAAATTTCACTCAAAAATTGATCTTCATTTCATTCCTATTCCAACAATACTTTTTTTCAATTATATCAAACTGCAAGTTTTTAGTTAGTTTTACAGTTCATTTTTAATTCGCATAAATGAATTCTCCAATTGTTTTCAACAACGGTAAAAATCCCAAGTGGAAATACTATTTAAAACACTACAGTCTTCGTTTGTTGCCCAATTTCATTTATCGAAATCAAGCCAAAAAACGATTGGAAAACGCCCCTTCTCGAAAAGATTTTCATCAATTGATGGAAAGGGTAAATTATTACAACAAATTAGAAAAACAAACGCCTTTAGAAAATCCGGTTTCTATAACCGATTTCAAACTAAAGGATATCGATCAAAAAGTATATTTTTTTGATGCTTACCAGACTTTACGCGGATTTCCAGAAAACTATCAATTTTGCCACGAATTTGGCGATGTGGTGCATATTCCCGAAACGCCTTCCATTTTAAAAAGCCGACCTATAAGCAACAACAACCAAAATTCGGTGGTCTTAAAATTGAACCGTGTTCGACATTTTGTCTACATCAAAAAAGACAAAGCCTTTCAGCAAAAGAAAAATAAATTGGTGTTTCGCGGCAAAGTCACCTTTAAAGAACAACGCCGAAAGTTTTTTGAAATGTACTTCAACCACCCCATGTGCGATTTGGGCGATACGCAGCAAAAACAAATTAACCCAGACGAGTGGAAAGTAAAAAAGACCAGCATTCACTATCTCTTGCAATACAAATTCATCTTGGCAATCGAAGGCATCGATGTGGCCAGCAACCTAAAATGGGTCATGTCTTCCAACTCTTTGGCGGTCATGCCCAAGCCTAGTTTTGAAACCTGGTTCATGGAAGCTAAACTCATTCCCAACTACCATTATGTAGAAATCAAACCCGATTTTTCAGACCTAGAAGAACGACTAAATTACTATATCGAACACGAGGATGAAGCTTTGCAAATCATCAAAAATGCAAACGAATACGTAAAGCAATTTCAAGACAGCGAACGGGAAGAGCTCATTTCCTTATTGGTGATGCAGAAGTATTTCAAAATGACCAAACCTGTTTAAGGTAGTCTTTTTCTGGCGGTTACCCCAAGCTGAATAAACATTTTAACACATTACCATATTTACGTTCAGCTTGCGGTCAGGCTCTCGGCAGTCGCTTTCCTTTGCCTTTCGGGCAAAGAAAGAGCTCCAACAAAGCCTCCATCCCTAACCGAAATGCAAACTTCAATTCAACTTGCAAACTAAATTTTTACAGCGGTACCTGAAGCGGTAACCATCAACATGCCGTTTGCTTTACCCAGTGTTTCGTAGTCTAAATCTACACCTACAATGGCATTGGCTCCTAAACTTGCTGCTTTTTGTTCCATTTCACGCAATGCGGTTTCTTTGGCTTCGCGCAGTACCTTTTCGTAAGAAGATGAGCGACCGCCAACTAAATCGGTAATACTGGCAAATAAATCTTTAAATAAATTTGCTCCAATAATGGTTTCTCCTGTTACAATACCCAGGTATCCAGAAATGTGTTTACCTTCAACGGTGTTTGTGGTTGTTACAATCATAGTTATTTGTTTGATAAATAAGTGTATAAATTTTCAATATTGTTACAGATTAGTAGGTCAAACCGATTTGCTTTTTCACATCCTCTAAAATTTTTACCAAATCCAAACTGAATTGGTGGGAAAGTAAATTGCTTTCTGTTTTGCCTTGTTGTATGCAAGAATTCACTTCTTCAATTTCATGAATATAACCGTTTCCTTGGTAGGGAAGTTCAAAAATTTCAACTGTATTTCTTTGCTCGTCTAAGACTTCCAGTTGTTCAGAATGATGAAAACGGCTGTGTAATTTAATGCTTCCTTTTGTTCCGAAAAGCTCAGCTTCACAAGGAGTTTGGTTTTCAAAAGTAGATTTCAAAATAGCTTTTTCTTCCGTTGCATAATCAAAAAGCATGTAGCAGGAATAATCAACGCCAGTTGTGGTTTTTCTTGCCAAAGCATTTATTTTACTAGGTTTGCCTAAGCATAACAAGCTCAAAAAAACGGGGTAAATACCAATATCTAACAACGAACCGCCACCGAGTGATTTCTTGAAAAGCCTACTTTCGAGATTCATTTTTGGTTTAAAACCAAAATCAGCTTCAACTGAAATGAGTTTGCCAATCCGATTTTCATTTAAAAGCTCAAGCAACTTTTTAGTTGTCGGCATAAAGCGCGTCCAAATGGCTTCCATTAAAAAACGCTTTTGTTTTTTTGCTTCTGCAATGAGTTCTTTTGTTTGTTGAACATTCATGCACATGGGTTTTTCGCATAATACATGTTTTTTAGCGCGTAAAGATTGCATTGCCAAATCAAAGTGAAAAGCATGCGGTGTAGCAATATAGACTACATCAATTTTTTCGTCTTCAATTAATTCTTCGTAAGAAGAGTAAGCTTTTTCAGCATTAAAATCGGTTGCAAATGCAGTAGCTTTGTCTATCGTTCGAGAAGCCGCAGCGTAAAGTCGAGCTGTTTCAACTTGGACTAAATCTTCAGCAAAAATGCGAGCCATTTTTCCTAAACCAATTATTCCCCAGTTTAATTGTTTCATCTACAAATTATTTTACGCCTTTTGCATCTAGTTTTATTTTGTAGACAGAAGTTCGAGCGGTGATAAACAATTCATCTCGATTTTTTCCGCCAAAACACACATTAGAAGGTTGTTGATGTAAGGCAATAGAATAATACAAATCTCCATTTTTGTTGAATACATCAATTGCCTTTTTTCCAGTTGTAGTTAGATAAATGCTTCCGTTTTGATCGATGCTCATGCCATCGCCACCTACGTTTGTAAATAAGGTTTTATTCGATAAATTTCCATTTTCTTCAATAGTATAGCTAAACGTTTTATCGTCGCCATGGTCTGTGATGTAAAGTGTTTTTCCGTCTGGAGTTCCTATTATACCGTTGGGTTTTACCAAATCATCGGTTACGCGAATTACTTCTGAGTGATTAGGTTGAATGTAATACACGTGCATTCCACCTTGTGGCAAGTCAGGATTTTCATTGTATTCGGGGTCGGTAAAATACGCACCCCCTTTTGCATCTGGCCAGATATCGTTGGGTTGATTAAAGCGTTTTCCTTTGTATGTTGAAGCTACAACTTCATAGTTGCCTTCAGGGCTTATTTTGCTAATTTGCCCTTCCCAACCTTCACAAATCCAAAGGTTTTGATGTTTATCGAAATACAATCCGTTGGCACCACCAGAATTTTCTTTAAATAATTCCATTTTATTATCAACAGTCCAAATCCAAATCTTAGCTTCTGGAATATCGGTAAAATATACATTTCCTTCTGCATCAACGGCAGGTCCTTCTGTAAATTTAAAATCGCCAGCTAGTTGTTCAACATCAGCTTGCATTTTATTTTTAACCTGCTTGGACTCTTGCTTTGTATTTGTCTTGTTTTCCGAATTCTTTTTAGCCTTATCTCCACATGATAAAACTGAAAAAATAATCAATAGTGTTATGTATTTTTTCATGTAAATCGAGTTTTAGTTCGTTAATAAAGTAAAAATACAACTTTCTATGTGCTTAGTTGAAAAATTCACCTTCAATAACCATACTAAAACAATTTCAACATGACACCAAATTGTGGGAAACTGATAAAGTTATCTAAGCTATTGTTCAATTGAATTCCTTCATCATATCCAAAAAAGTTATTTTCAGAATTGGTATAACTTACCAAATCATAAAACTTGGCATAAAATACCCAATCATCATTAAGCATAAAATTAAAGTTGAGGTGTAAACCACTTTTAAAATAAGTACGATAGGAATTATTGATTCCAATTGAACTGGAACTGAATTTATTTTCTAAATAATGTATTCCAGCATCCAATTCGCTACTGATGTAGAAGATGTTTTTTACATTCACAAAGTAATATTCTGTTTGTAAACCCACAAAATAATTGTTTTTGTTTTGTTGAAAATCAATTTGTTTATTTTCAAATTCATCCAAAGCCACACCAAGATGAAAGCCAACGGAAAATTGATCTTTTAAGAACACTTGAAACTTAGGCTGAAGGATTAATCCGAAGTTTCTGCGGTTTTCATCCGCTAGCAAAAACGGATCTTCAAAATCAGCTAAATTGGAATTCATTATACTCAAGCCTAGGTTGAGGTCCAGCCAATGCGTACCTTTTTTCGCAAAAGAAACGTCGGAGGATAAAGTTTTTGGTGGTTTTGGGTCTTGCGCATATAGTTTGAAACTGAAAAAATTGAGTAGTAATATGAATGTGAAAATTCTGAAATTGGGGTAAAGCATACTAGTTTCAATTTGAAATTGAAAAATAAAAATTAAATTAGCGAAAGTGTTTTTGTTTTTATAAATTTATGAAAAATGGGGTTATTAAGCTTCAGTTGTTTGCCTTTGCTATTTCCAATGTTTATAAATCAACAATTTAATTATTTGCATCATCCATCAAATCACATCGTTGCCGAGTAAAATTTCGTCACTTATAATTCTTAACTCTGCAAGGGTTCAAAACCCTTGCAGAGTTGGTATGGTGTCAATTCTTCTGGTTGACGTAATCCATCAAATCTACATCGTTACCCAACAAAATTTCCTTGCTGTTAATTCTTCCGTTAAGGCTATCGTTTTCCAGTTTCAGAACACCGCGAGGGCAAACGGAAGCGCAAATGCCACAACCTACACAAGATGAGCGAACAATGTTTTCGCCTTTTTGGGCATAAGCGCGAACGTCTATTCCCATTTCGCAATAAGTGGAGCAATTTCCACAGGAAATGCATTGTCCACCGTTAGTAGTAATTCTGAATTTAGAAAACAAGCGTTGTTGCAAACCTAAAATAGCAGCCATGGGGCAACCAAATCGGCACCAAACTCGGTTTCCAAAAATGGGATAAAAACCCGTGCCAATGACTCCCGAAAAAATACTTCCGATTAAAAAACCGTAGTTGGAACGCAAGGTTTCGGCTTCAAGGAAAAATACTTGGTTGCTACTGCCAGCAAAGTGCAAACCGATTAAAGCAAGTATAATGACCAAAAACCCTATAGCTGCATATTTCGCATCTTTTTGAAGCGCTTTTCGTTTAAAGGTAAAAATTAAAGCAACAACTAAAGTGAGTAGAACGCCTACGCCTATTAAAAATGCGTCTTTGGTCAGCCAGTATTTTTCAGCATCGTATCCCAAATAAGTTGAAATTACCGCGGTAGTCATAACGAGTACAAACACCGTAACCAAGTGAACAGACCAGCGTTCAAACTTCCAAGCTTTAGTAGATTTGTCACTTAAATGCCGAAACGAATCGCCTGCGGTTTCCGCTAAACCTCCACATCCACAAACCCAAGAACAATACCAGCGTTTTCCGTATTTGTAAGTTAAAATAGGCGTAATGATAAAGATGGAAGCCACTCCAAACAACAATAAGGCCAAACCAATAGTTCCAGCGCTTATGAATTCATCTACCCGATATTGTTCAAAATTATAATAATTCAGTGGCCAGATGTTGACGATGTTGTAATAAGGCAAACTGAAGCTATCACTGTTTAGTCTAGCCATCAATTCAGGAATCAGAAAAGCAAAACCCAATTGGAAAAACATCACCGAAAACGTACGTAAACTTTGGTAACTATTGTGTCTGTACTTCCATAGAAATTTTATACCAAAACCTAAAATAGCCAAGGTGTACAAAGTACCATACATGAACCATTGGCTTGCTGGATTACCACTGATGGCTCTGCTCAGCGGATCGAAAAGTGCTACAAGTCCTGTATTTTCTCCATCTTTTACCAAGCCTAGATATTCAGGATAAAAATAGAGAACAATGTAAAAACCCGTGATAAAAATTCCCAAAGCATAAGCCCAAATTCCACGATTGGTCAGGGACTTAAAGTAAATTTGGTCATTTTTAATCCCTGGAATTTTATTTGCATACAAGGTTTTAGCATAACCAATTATGCCGATACTCATAGCAATTAAGGATGCCGATAACCAGATTGCTTTGTGTTGAAAATTTACGTTTAGGCTTGCTAAAACTAAAATAAATAATCCAGTAAAGCCTAAAAACAAATAAGCTTTTTGTGCATTGCTTAAGCTTTCTGCACTGGCTGCGGTTACTGATAAATTTTGTGGATTTTCCATTGTCTAATTTTTTTAGACCTCACAGTCCCGACGGTTCGGGATTAAAACCTGTGAGGTCTTTTTATTTTACTCGAGAGCTAATTCTTCAATGATCTCTTGCTTTTGTTTCAATACGAATTTGAAATTTTCATTATCATCAAAAAGTTCAATGACTTCATCTCTTTCTAAAAGTGTTTGTTTATTAGAAATCAATGCTAAATAGGAGCAATGTTTATAGTCTTCAACTTTGTCTACAAAACCATGATGAACGGCGTTCGCATTTATGTAAACAATTACTTTTTTTAAATACACTTCATCGTGAATTTTAATTCTTGAAAACCGATCTCTAAACAAACTCCCTGTTCTATTATATGATTTATTAATGGCTTTTGTGTAGGCATTAAATAGGTTGGAAAAAGCTTGGGAGTTATCTTTTTCGTTTAGGTTTTCCTTTGTTTTAATCAATAAATGAAAATGATTTTTTAATAAACAATACGACCAAATATAACCTATCGGTAGGATGTATTTTTTTAATAACTTCAAGAAATAACTATAATTTCTTTCTTCAATATAAATGTTCTCCTTGTTGTTTCCACAATTGTAAATGTGATAAAAATGATCGGATGTTAAAGGTTCGTATTTCATGTGTTCTTGTTTTTATCTTATATGTGTTGCATTAATAGAGACCTCACAGGTCTCAAAGACCTGTGAGGTCTGATTTTAAACTCCAACAAACTCTCTCTTAAAAACATCAAATATCTCATTTTCATATCGCCTAAAAAATTCAGGATCAAAGTTGGCTTGTTTTAAATTTTTAATTACTTCATCAACGCTGGCTTCTTGGGTTAACCATCGGTCAAAAACTTCGTGCCGTAAGCGAATACCAAACGTGTTGATGCCTAAAAATTTTCTAGATTTGGTTTCAAAATGAATATGAATGCATTTTTTTGCATCTTCATGTTCCCAATACAAATCGGAATGCCCATCTTTTGGTTTCGGAAAAACCCAACCGTAGGTTTGGTATTCAATATCAAAAAACTTCGCAGAATTAAACCAATTTCCGGGATTATAGCTTCTTGGGTTTCCTGTTAAAGTTTGGGCTAAGGTTTCACCCATCATTCTGCCGGTGTACCAAACAGCCTCTATAGGCGGTCGATTTCCGATGGCTTCTCGTTGTTCGGCACAATCGCCAATGGCATAAATGTTTTGGATATTGGTTTGTAAATCTCGATTGACTAAAACTCCACGATTTGTTTCAATAGGAGAATTTTTTACAATATCAATATTCGGTGAAACGCCAGCGGTTAATCCCACAATATTGCAAGGGATTTCTTCTTCTGTCTCAGCTAAAATAACCGATTTTACATTTCCATTTTCATCAGCTTCAATGGATTTTAAATTGGTCTGTAAACGCAAATCGATGCCGTGTTCTACAATGTGTTTATTGAGTAGTTGCGATTCTTCTAATGGCAAAACATTGTGCCAAAAGCTTTCTTCCCTTACCAAAAAAGTAACAGGAATATTTCGCGTGTTAAGCATTTCGGCTAACTCAATACCAATTAGTCCACCGCCTACAATTACGGCGTGTTTACAAACTTGATTATTGGGTGCATTTTGTTCTAACTTCTCTAAGTCTTGTTTGGAATATAAACCTTGTACTTGAGGCAAATCTTGACCTGGCCAACCAAATTTATTGGGTATTGAGCCCGTTGCAATCACCAGCTTATCGTATGCGAATGTTTCACCAGAAGCGAACAATAATCGCTTGTTTTCTGGCTGAATTTCTTCCACATAAGCTTGCTTTAATTCGATCCTGTTTTTTTTCCAAAAATCATCTTCGTAAGGCTTTAAGTGATTCCATTTCATGTGTCCCATGTACACATACATCAAAGCAGTGCGCGAAAAAAAATGTTCCGCTTCAGCAGAAATGATTGTAATTCGTTTATCTGAATTTTTCCGAATATGCCGAGCTGCTGTGACTCCTGCGATGCCATTTCCTATAATGACAATGTGTTCTTGCTCCAAAAGAGATTGTTTTTAGTTAAGGTCGAAAACCCATTAATTTACTTACACTAAGGTAGGCAATTTTGAATAAGTATTGACTTTTAAGCCAATTGCTTTACATCGTCAAATCTTCCTGAAATTGTTCTAAATTCAAGGCATCTTCAACTTTAAATTCGCCAATTGCAGTTCTTCGTAATGCGGAAAGATGTGCGCCTGCATTCAGAGCTTTTCCAAAATCATGCGCTAAGCTTCTAATGTAAGTGCCTTTGCTGCAAACCACTTGAAATTCAATTTTTGGAAGCTGAATCTTAGTGATTTCAAAATCTTCAATATGCACTTTTCGAGTGGGAATGTCAACTTCTTCCCCTTTTCGGGCATATTCGTACAAGCGTTTTCCTTCCTTTTTTAAAGCTGAAAAAATAGGGGGTTGTTGATCGATTTCGCCAATAAATTGAGCTGTGGTTTTGTGTAACAATTCTTCCGTTAGATGCGATATATCGAAAGTTTGGTCTATTTCAGTTTCCAGATCGTAGGACGGAGTCGTGGTGCCTAAGGTAATTTCACCCGTGTAGATTTTGGTTTGCCCCATGAAACTTTCAATTTGTTTGGTCATTTTCCCGGTACAAATAATCACTAACCCCGTCGCTAACGGATCTAAAGTTCCTGCGTGACCTACTTTCAATTTTTTGATCTGAAATTGTTTTTTGATGAGCCACCGCACTTTATTCACCAATTGAAAAGACGTCCAATGCAAGGGTTTATCAAAAAGTAAAACTTGTCCTTTCTGAAATTCTTCTAAGGTTGAAGCAAGCTTCATATAGCTGTTGTAAAATTATTTTTTGTGCGGATTCAGCAGTATGGCGTAAGCTTCAATTGCAAAACCAATGATGACTAAAGTGGGTGCTAGGCGAATTCTTCTCCAGCTAAAAATTTCAGGATTAAAAACATTGGGATCATCGCTTCCGCCACCAGTCATTAAAATAAATCCAAGCGAAATAATACCTAGACCAATCAACATAAAAACGTAATTTTTCTTTTCGAAAATAAATTCGTTTTGAACCTGGTTTTTTGATGATGTAGCAGTTTGCTTTTTATGTTTAGTAGTAGAGTTCATCTGTTTTTAAATTTAAGAAACGTTGGGTGGCAAAAAAGGTGCTGATCCACGTAATTAGGATCCCGAGTACAAAAATGCCAATAAATACCGAAGCGACTAAAAGTTCGTCTTTCAATAAGTTTAAATCGGGAAAAGATTCATTTAAGTAATACAGTAAAACCGCCATACCTATAAGTGAAAGTATAGATCCAATAATTCCTAATTTAATGCTTTTCCATATAAAAGGTCTTCGAATAAATCCTTTGGTAGCGCCCACCATTTGCATGGTTTTTATTATGAAACGTTTGGAATACACCGATAAACGTATAGAGCTATTAATGAGTAAAACGGCAATAAAAGTGAAAATGCCACATATAATAAGAATCCAAAAACTCAGTTTTTTAATATTGTCGTTTAATAAGGCAATTAAAGGTTTGTCGTAAACCACTTTATCGATATAATCGTTTTCTAATAAGTCTCGTTTTATTTCGGCAAGTTGGACTTCAGTAACATAATCTGCATTAAAATATACATCAATGCTGTTTTGAAGCGGATTGTATCCTAGGAAATCCATAAAATCTTCACCTATTTCTTTTTTGTAAATTTCTGCTGCTTCATCTTTAGATATGAATTTTGCGCTTTTGGTATAGTCGGATAAGGATAAACTTTTTTTCAGTTCTTCAATTTCAGTTTCTTTAGCGGTATCGTGAAAAAATACGCTAAGCGCTACTTGCTCTTTAAAATAATCAGCAACTTTCTTGGTGTTTAAAACAAGCAAACCAAGTCCGCCAAGTATAAATAAAACAAGCGCTATGCTAATTACTACTGAAAAATAAGAAGAAATTAGCCTTCTGCGTTGGTATCGTTCAAAAGATGAAGACATTTATTTTGTTTTGGTAAAAATATAAAAGTAAATGAACTTAATACGAAGCAAAAATATATTTTATTATTTTTTGTAGAATTTTGTTCTCAATTTGAATTTTTATCCACTTCAAAAAACAAAATTCAGAGAAAATTCCGAAAGTGATATCAAAGCTTGTTAAATTTGTAGTTGTTAGAGCAGTACTAATTTTATTAAGCTTTAAAATGCTTAAGGTAGCTGATTTTTCAGATCTTAAACAATAGATGTTTAACTTTGATTACGAGCAATTTAAATTATTACAAACAACAACTTGAATTTAAAATTATTAATTGTACATTTGCACTCCTAAAATTTTTTAGGAAAGGAATGTTTAATTAGTAAATTTAAAAGTGTGGATACATTAAGTTACAAAACGGTATCAGCTAACAAAAAAACCGTAGAAAAAGAATGGTTGTTAGTAGATGCAGAAGGACAGTCTCTAGGACGTCTTTCTTCTGTTGTAGCCAAATTTCTTCGTGGTAAACACAAGCCAAATTTTACACCTCACGTAGATTGTGGAGATAACGTAATTGTTATCAATGCAGAGAAAATCAACTTGACGGGAAAAAAATGGGACGACAAAGAATATTTGCGTTACACAGGTTACCCAGGTGGGCAAAGAAGTATGAATGCAACTGAAATGTTCGGAAAAGGACCAGAGCGTCTTGTAGAAAAATCAGTTAAAGGCATGTTACCTAAAAACAAATTAGGAGCTGCTTTATTCAGAAATTTGAGAGTAGTAGTTGGGGAAGAGCACGGATTAGATGCTCAGAAACCCAAAAACATTAATTTAAACGAACTCGTGTAAATGGAAACAATTCACAAGATAGGTCGTAGAAAAACAGCCGTAGCTCGTATTTATCTTTCAGATGGTAAAGGTGAAGTAAAGGTAAATGGTAAAGAAGCAAAAGACTATTTTACAACTGCACAATTAGTGTATAAAGTAAATCAGCCTTTCTTACTTACAGGTACCGAAGGAAGTTACAATGTAAATGTAAATGTATTCGGCGGCGGGATAACTGGTCAAGCTGAAGCAATTCGTTTAGCAATTTCTAGAGCTTTATGCCACATTGATATTGAGCATAGAGGCGCGCTGAAACCAGAAGGATTACTTACTAGAGACCCAAGAATGGTTGAACGTAAGAAATTTGGTCAGAAGAAAGCGAGAAAGAAATTTCAATTCTCAAAACGTTAATATTTTCAATTCAATTGAAGATGTCATCAAGGCTCTCGTGGTCTTTTTGAAAAGTTCAAAAATTATTAAAAAACAGCTGTTCAATTTCGCTTTAAGCGAAAAGTTAGTTTAGCATCTAAATAAATAAGGCCAATTTTTATTGCCACTTATTTATTGCTATCTCAACAGAACGTAAACTATTACAAAAAATGGCAAAACAAATAGAAGTAAAAGAATTACTTGATTCTGGAGTTCATTTTGGTCACCTGACTAGAAGATGGAATCCAAATATGGCACCTTACGTTTACATGGAGCGTAACGGAATTCATATTATCAACTTATACAAAACCGTAGCAAAAATGGAAGAAGCAGGAACTGCTTTAGCCAAGATTGCTGCAAGTGGCAGAAAAATCCTTTTTGTTGCTACCAAAAAACAAGCAAAAGAAATTGTATCTCAACAAGCTGAGCGTGCTGACATGCCTTATATTACTGAGCGTTGGCCTGGTGGTATGTTAACCAACTTCGTAACCATTAGAAAATCGGTTAAGAAAATGGCTGCAGTAGACCGCATGAAGAAAGATGGAACTTTTAATTCACTTTCTAAAAAAGAACGTTTACAAGTTGACCGTATGAAAGCAAAGTTGGAAAAAAACTTAGGTTCTATCTCCGACATGACTAGACTTCCAGGTGCAATTTTTGTTGTGGATACCATGCGTGAACACATTGCAGTTAAAGAAGCACACAAATTAAACATTCCTATCTTTGCAATGGTAGACACCAATTCAGATCCACGTGAAGTAGATTATGCAATTCCTTCTAACGATGATGCTTCTAAGTCTATTGAAAAAGTAGTAAGCTATGTTGCCGATGCTATTATAGATGGAATTACTTCTCGTAAAGAAGAAAAAAAGGAGAAAGCAGAAGCAAAAGATGCTAAAGAAACTAAGAAAGCAGAAAAAGCTCAAGAAGTAAAAGAAGCTAAAGAAGCAGACGAAGCAAAAACGCCTAAAGCAGAAGCAAAAGCAACTCCTGAAAAGGCAGCTAAAGCTGAAGATGCAAAAGCTTCTAAAGAAGAGTCTGCTAAATCAGAATAATTTTAAACAAATAAAAATACTTCAAGTCGTTTAGTTTTACTAAGCGACTTTCTTAAAAAATAGAATTATGGCTAAAATAACTGCTGCAGAAGTAAACAAATTAAGAAAAAGTACAGGTGCAGGTATGATGGACTGCAAAAAAGCACTTGTAGAAGCCGAAGGCGATTTTGACAAGGCGATAGAAGTGCTTCGTAAAAAAGGACAAAAAGTGGCTGCTAAAAGAGCAGACAGAGAGTCTAGCGAAGGTGCTGTAATTGCCAAAGTAAATGCTGAAGCTAACAAAGGGGTGATTGTTTCCCTAAATTGTGAAACAGATTTCGTTGCTAAAAATGACGACTTTGTTAAAATGGCAAATGATTTTGCAGATTTAGCTTTATCGGTATCTTCAAAAGAAGAATTACTAAAGCAAGATTATAAGGGTATTAGCGTAGAAGAAAAACTAACTGAACAAACTGGTGTTATTGGCGAAAAAATCGAAATAGGCGATTTTAGAACTCTAGAAGCTCCATTTGTTGGTTCATACATTCATGCAGGTAATAAAATTGGGGTTTTAACTGGTTTGTCTAAATCTGCAGACGGAGCAGAAGAAGTAGCAAAAGAAGTTTCTATGCAAGCAGCAGCAATGAATCCAGTTGCTTTAAATGAAGATGGTGTAGATACCGAAACCATTGAGCGCGAAACAGAGATTGCTAAAGACCAATTACGTCAAGAAGGTAAGCCTGAAAATATGTTGGATAAAATTGTAAAAGGAAAAATTCAGCGATTCTTTAAAGACAATACATTAGTGCATCAAGCTTTCATTAAAGATAGTAAAATAAGCGTATCAGACCATGTGCAAAATACACTTGGTAAAGATGTTGAAATTACTGCTTTTGAAAGAGTAGCACTAGGTTAATTTTTAATTGAGTTATATATGTGAAACCGCTTCAATTTGAAGCGGTTTTTTTATTGATTTAAATTTTAAGAAATATTGAAAAACTTACGATTTCAATCAAATTAGTAATAGGCAATCAAGTAGTTTTAGTGTGGCTAAATTGCATGAGCAAAAGAGATGAAACAATTAATCATTTTTGAGTGAATGAACATATTTCTAACTTAATAAAAACAATGAGACCTTATATTTACCTTATTTAGTTTTGTGAAATTTTATAAGAAATATCTATGCTTTATTTGATGATTTCAATATTAAAAAATAATGTACTTTTGCAAACAAATTCCAATTTATGCAATACAAACGAATATTATTGAAACTATCTGGTGAAGCCTTAATGGGAAATCGAAGTTATGGGATAGATCCAGAACGTTTAGCAGAGTATGCAAGCGAAATAAAATCGATTGTAGATCAAGGTGTTGAAGTTGCAATAGTAATTGGTGGAGGTAATATTTTCCGAGGTATAGCGGGAGCGAGTAAAGGAATGGATCGGGTACAAGGCGATCACATGGGAATGTTGGCTACTGTAATTAATGGCTTGGCCTTACAAAGTGCTTGTGAAGATGCAGGAATACAAACTAGGCTGCAATCTGCTATTAAAATAAATGAAGTTGCAGAGCCTTTTATTAGAAGAAAAGCCATGCGCCATCTTGAGAAAGGAAGAGTTGTTATTTTTGGTGGAGGAACTGGTAATCCTTATTTTACCACAGATTCTGCAGCCGTTCTGCGTGCAATTGAAATTGAAGCAGATGTTATTTTAAAAGGAACTCGAGTAGATGGAATTTATACATCAGATCCTGAAAAGGACGTAAAAGCAACTAAATTTGATTTTATTACTTTTGATGATGTACTCAGAAAAGGTTTGAAAGTAATGGATACTACTGCGTTTACTTTAAGTCAAGAAAACGAATTACCCATAATTGTATTCGATATGAATACAAGAGGAAATTTACAAAAAGTAATTTCTGGAGAGAATATTGGAACCAAAGTAAATTTATAAAAATATATATCGTAAGCCATGAATGAAGAAGTTGACTTTATTATAGAATCTACAGAAGATGATATGCAAGGTGCAGTGAAGCACCTCAGAAAGCAATACGTAAACATTAGAGCAGGCAAAGCTAACCCAACAATGCTCAGCGGTGTTCAAGTAGAATACTACGGAAGCATGACGCCTTTAAGCCAAGTGAGTAACATCAATACACCAGATGCACAAACCTTATCGGTTCAACCTTTCGAAAAATCTTTAATTCAAGAAATTGAAAAGGCAATTATGAATGCTAATTTAGGTTTTAACCCGATGAATAATGGTGAAAGCGTAATTATAAATGTTCCGCCTCTAACAGAAGAACGAAGAAGAGAACTTTCTAAACAAGCTAAATCGGAAGCTGAAGAAGCTAAAATTGGAGTTAGAAATACCCGAAGAAACGCCAATGCTGAGTTGAAAAAACTAGACATATCAGAAGATATGCTGAAGGATGCAGAAGATGAAGTGCAAAAACTTACCGATAAATACATTGCAGATATCGATAAAGTGTATGAAGCTAAAGATGCTGAAATTATGAAGGTTTAAGTTTCATTACTATATCTAAACATGAAAAGTCAACTTTTCTATAAGTTGACTTTTTTGTTTAGCCCAATGCTACATCTAAAATCATCATCAAAATAAAGCCACCTACAAATCCTAGTGTAGCAATATCTGTGTTTTTTTCCAATTGGGATTCTGGTATTACTTCTTCAATAACCACAAAAATCATCGCTCCTGCTGCAAAACTTAGCGCATAAGGCAATATTTCTGTAAAGCTCAAAACAGCCCAAGCACCTAATACCGCCGCAAAAGGTTCAACAATAGCAGAGAGTTGTCCATAATTGAAGCTTTTCAATTTACTTAAACCTAATCCTCGTAGTGGTACGGCAACCGCAAAACCTTCAGGTAAATTTTGAATTCCAATACCAAGCGCCAATGCAACAGCACCACCAATGCTTGCACCTTCAATGCCAGCAGCTGCTCCGCCAAACAAAACGCCAACCGCAAGTCCTTCAGGAATATTATGCAAAGTGATTGCTAAGGTGAGCAAAACCGATTTATGCCAAGGTGTTTTAATTCCTTCTTTTCTACTTTCTCTAAAATTGACATGAAGGTGTGGTAAGACTTTGTCTAAACCAAAAATAAATATCGCTCCCAAAGCAAATCCAATTGCACTTGGCCAAACTTTGGTAAAACCATCTCCTTCACTCATTTCTATAGCTGGCGCTAACAAACTCCAAAAACTGGCAGCAATCATAACCCCACCAGTAAACCCCAATGTTCCATCAAAAAATACACGATTCATTTTTTTGATAAAAAACACTGAAGAAGCACCAACAGCGGTTAATAACCAAGTAAACAAAGTAGCATAGAGCGCAGCTAAAACAGGGTCTAGGTTACTAAAAAATGTAATGATTTCATTCATTAAATAGATTTTATATATAAATTTTCACTGACTTGTTCAGAAATATTCACGGTTTGATCATTTTCAATTTGAATACGCATGGATCCATCAAAGGCTTCTTTTTCAATTACTTTGATGCTTTTTCCCAAGGCAATTTCATTTTTATCTAAATATTGTAAAAATTCAACAGAAGAATCTTTTACACCTACAAAAATTCCTTTTTCACTGACATTTAGGTTTTTTAATATGGCTTTGTTTACAACTAAAAAGTTTCCACTTGCATCAGGTATGGGGTCGCCATGCGGGTCTCGTTTTGGATTTCCTAAGAAATTATCTAACTCGGTAATTAATTTTTTAGACTTGATGTGCTCTAACTCTTCAGCTACATCATGAACTTCATCCCAAGAAAAATTGAGTTTTTCAACTAAAAAAACTTCCCATAATCGGTGTTTTCTAATTATTTCAACAGCTGTTTTTCTGCCGAGTTCGCTTAGTTTTACACCTTGGTATTTCTTGTAAATGACCAAGTCTTTGTCGGCCATTTTTTTTAGCATATCGGTTACAGAAGATGCTTTGCTATTCATTTCTTCTGCTAATGCATTCGTACTTACTTCCGCATTTATCTTTTTTTCTAAATGAAAAATGGCTTTTAGATAATTTTCTTCAGATAAACTAAACATCAAAATTATTTTATACAAATATAATATTTTTATAAAACTAAATTAATGTTTGTATCATAAATTAAATATATTTAGGTTTGACTAAAAATAAATTTATTGTAAATGAAATATTGTGTTATAAGTTTCTTTTTATGCATTGGTTTTTTCAGTTTTGCTCAAAATGCAACTTTAGATGTAAATGTTTCAACCGAAGATGGATTTGATGTTTTTTTTGATGCTAAGTTAATCGGTAGTTCGGTTGATGCTGAAATTTTGGAGAAAGGCTTTCAGTTTAAAGACGTCAAGCCAGGTAAATACACACTTCAAGTTCAGGCTATTGGATACGAGCTATTTCAAAAGGAAATTGAATTGAAGCCAAGTCAACTTATGAAACTTGATATTCTGTTACAAATACCTGAAGACGCCTTAGATGAAGTTATTATTTTAGATGAACAATCCGGAATTAGTTCTAAAACACCTTACAGTTTTACAAGTGTTTCCATGGGAGCAATTCAGCAAAAAAGTTCACCAAATGGACTAATGGGAACGCTTCGCGAAGTTCCGGGTGTGTACGGAGCTGAATTTGGTCAAGGTATTGTCAAGCCCTTTATTCGCGGTCTTGGATTTTCTCGTGTGGTTACCGTTTTTCAAGGCAATAAACTTGAAAACCAGCAATGGGGAGCAGACCACGGTTTAGGCGTCAACGACTTAGGTGTAGACAGAGTAGATGTCATTAAAGGTCCAGCTTCAGTTTTATACGGCTCAGGAGCTTTAGGTGGAGTTTTGTTAATAAAAGATAACGAAGATTACTTAAAATCTACGGATTGGACTGGAAATGTGGGTTCAAGTTTCAATTCCATTTCCAATGGATACAGGACATTTGCTTCAATTGGTAAAAAATTAGAAAACGATTTTTATTTTGCTACCGATTTAGCTTATGAAAATCATGCAGATTACAAAGATGGTGATGGAAGAATAATTGGCAATTCGCGCTTCAATACAAGCTCAATTCGTTTGCATACTGGTATAGAAAAGGAGCAATTTCAAAATAAACTTTCTTTTACATTTCATAATCAAAATTTAGGCATTATCAGTGAAAATGAAATGCAAGATGATTCATCTTTAGCTACATCTCGAAACGATCGTTCTATGCAGCTTCCTTTTCAAGAAGTAAAAGACTATTTGTTATCCTATAAGCAAAGTACACAACATGAAAATTTTGAAACTTCATTGCATCTTTCACATCACGTCAACACCCGTAAAGAAATAGAAGAAGCTTTTGATGAAGTAGATTTAGGATTTCGACAAATGCATACGTTTTATAATGGAAGAATTAGTTTAACCAACACCAAAATTAAACACAGTTTTGGATTGCAAGGAAGTTTTTTAAACAATAAAAACCTAGATGAAGCACAAGAATTTTTAGTGCCAGATGCCAGTTTTTTTGAAACAGGCGTTTACTATATGGCAGAATATGAAGTGAAAGACTATTTTTTTCAAGGAGCTTTGCGTTACGATTTTCGAGAAGTTACTGCAGATGCAAGTTCTCAAGCTTTAATTAACGATGGTTTTATATTGCCAGGTGAACCTGAAAACAGAAAACTATCTTCTTCTTTTGATGGAATTACGGGTTCTTTAGGAGTCAGCAAAACCATGAATAAACACAAAGTAAAAACCAATATCTCTACTGGATTTCGAACTCCTGATTTAGCAGAGTTATTTTCGAATGGCTCACATCCCGGAACTACGCGTTTTGAAATTGGTAATGCTAATTTTGATAGAGAACAAAGCTATCAAGCTGATATCAATTATGAATACACCCATCAGCAATTCTCTGCATCGCTTTCTGTTTTTAGTAGCTTGGTAGATAATTACATCTTTTTTTCATCTTCAGACCAAACCGAACCAGAAACAGGCATGAACATTTGGACTTACCAACAAGTTGATGCACGACTTTATGGGGGTGAATTTAATTTTCAATACATTCCTTTTTCCAATAATTCCTTACGTTTTAATTTATCGGGTGCGATGGTGCGTGGCGATAATGTAGATATAGATGAACCGTTGACTTTTATTCCGCCGGATAATATGAATTTTAATGTAAATTGGTTGCCCTTCAACACTCCCACTACTTTTTCAGCTGGACTGAGACTAATCGGTGAGCAAAGTCGCCCTGGTTTTAATGAAGAGCAAACGGATGGATATACTTTATTCAACTTAGGCGTTTCTCATTACTTTGAATTAGGCGCTAATGAACTTCAAGTTGGTCTTACAGGAAATAATCTTTTAAATGAAACTTACGTAGACCACATGTCTCTTTTACGAGCTAATAGCGTAACTAGTCCTGGGAGGAATATAATGCTAAACCTTAGGTTTCAGTTTTAATTAAGTAAATTCAAATTTTCTTTTATGAAATGTTTGCTGTGAACAAATCAAAATTTTAAAATCTAATTGAATATCTTCAGTTTTCAGTCTAAATATTTTAATTTTAGCAAATCAATAATTCATATTTGAACTAAAATTAAAGAATACGCAATGGATGCATATATTATAGATGGAATTCGAACCCCAATCGGAAATTACAAAGGAACACTTTCGCCAGTACGAACAGACGATTTAGGCGCTTTGGTAATTAAAGAAATTGTAAAACGAAATGTCAATATTCCAAAAGAAGCTTTTGATGATGTGATTTTAGGTTGTGCCAATCAAGCTGGAGAAGACAACCGAAACGTAGCTAGAATGTGTTCACTTTTAGCGGGTTTGCCGCATTCCGTTCCTGGTGAAACTGTGAATAGATTGTGTAGCAGTGGACTTTCGGCCATCATTCACGCCAACCGAGCCATAAAAGCGGGCGATGGAGATTTATTTATTGCTGGAGGCGTAGAACACATGACGCGTGGACCTTTTGCTATATCTAAAACATCATCGGCGTATGGAAACGACGCCAAAATGTACGATACCAGTTTTGGATGGCGTTTTGTGAATCCTAAAATGGAAGAAATGTACGGCACCGATGGTATGGGCATGACAGCTGAAAATTTAGTCGATATTCATAAAATTTCACGCGAAGATCAAGATGCGTTTGCTTACCATTCGCAAATGAAAGCAGCAAAAGCACAAGAAAATGGAAGATTAGCTAAAGAAATTGTGGCGGTTAGTATTCCACGTAGAAAGCAAGACGATTTAATTTTTGCTCAAGATGAATTCATTAAACCACAAACCAAACTCGAAATTTTAGGCAAATTACGACCAGCTTTTCGAAAAGAAGGAAGTGTTACTGCTGGAAATGCTTCAGGACTAAACGATGGAGCTGCAGCTACGATTGTAGCTTCACAACAAGCAGTCGATAAATATAAGTTGAAACCCATGGCTAAAATTTTAAGTTCAGCCGTGGTTGGAGTGGAGCCACGAATTATGGGCATCGGTCCAGTTGAAGCTTCCAACAAAGCCTTGAAAAAAGCAGGCTTAAGCATGGGAGATATGGATATTATCGAATTAAATGAAGCCTTTGCTGCACAAGCTTTGGCCTGCATTCGCGCTTGGGGTTTAAAAGACGACGACCCAAGAATCAATCCCAATGGTGGCGCCATTGCCATCGGTCATCCATTAGGTGTTACCGGCGCAAGATTAGCACATACGGCAGCGCTTCAGCTTCAATTGACTGATAAAAAGTATGCACTCATCACTATGTGTGTAGGAGTTGGTCAAGGCTATGCTGCTGTTATTGAAAGAGTTTAGTATGCTGAGTGAAACGAAGTCCCGAGAGCAAATTTTCGGTTTACTATTCTTATTGAAATACTTAAGCGCTCTGTGTAGTTTGTGTCTCCCGAAAAGTCGGGACAGGCTCTGTGGTGAATGTTCTAAAGAATAGGAGTCAGTGATTCATAATTGATAAACAAGTTCACGACTATGTTTATACTTTTTAAATATGATATGTAAATATTTTTTATATTTAAATTAAAATTTTGATAATGGCAACTTACACATCAACATTACCCGATCAACTTCTAACAGAGCTTGCAAAAGCTTCAGAAAATCTGAAAATGCCTAAAAACAAAATCATAGAAAAGGCTGTTGAAGTATATTTAGAAGAATTAGATAAAGCAGCTTATAGAAAGTCTTTTCAAAGGGCAGCCAAGGATAAAGATATGATGGCTATGGCAGAAGAAGGTATGGCAGATTATTTTCAAATGCTATTAGATTATGAAAATGAAAATTAGGCAAAAAGAAATCTGGCAGGTTCATTTTGACCCAATAGTCGGAAGTGAGCAAGCTGGAAATAGACCTGCTGTTGTAATTAGTGGTGATACTATGAATGAATTTTTCAATGTAGTTATAGTATGTCCTATTACTTCTTCTATCAAAAATTATAAAGGGCATCCTATTTTGACGCCTAATGAAACTAATGGTCTAGAAAAAGAATCTGAGATTATGGTATTTCATGCTCGTTCCTTATCTAAATTAAGATTCAAAAAAAAGGTTGGTAGAATTTCTAATAAAGAACTAGAAAAAATTAAAGAAACACTCAATAAAATTCTAAAATACTAAACATGCAAACCACTCAAAGTTACATACAAGGAAAATGGACAAGCGGCGAAGGCGAAGGTCAACCGATTTATGACTCCATTACCGGCGAACATTTTACTTCGGTAAATGTTGAAGGATTCAACATTCCTGAAGTCTTGGCTTACGGTCGAGAAAAAGGGGACACACTTCGTAAAATGACTTTCCAAGAACGCGGAAATATGCTGAAATCTTTAGCATTTTACCTTCAAAAGAAAAAAAGAGCCTTTTACGAATTAAGCTACCGAACAGGAGCAACCAAAATGGATTCATGGTTTGATATCGATGGTGGTTTTGGTAATCTGTTTGCCAATGCTTCCTTAAGAAAATTATTCCCCAATCAGCCATTTGATGTGGAAGGCGATCCTATCGATTTATCTCGCGGTGGCCGATTTATGGCACATCACATT
The DNA here is from genome assembly GCF_014640195.1 of Psychroflexus planctonicus. Classification (GTDB taxonomy): domain Bacteria; phylum Bacteroidota; class Bacteroidia; order Flavobacteriales; family Flavobacteriaceae; genus Psychroflexus; species Psychroflexus planctonicus. The sequence continues at coordinate 171,930 of NZ_BMGM01000001.1, read as the reverse complement.
TTAGTTCCTAAAGAAGGTGTCGCGGTGCATATTAATGCCTTCAACTTTCCAGTTTGGGGAATGTTGGAAAAATGCGCGGTCAACTGGATGGCTGGTGTTCCTGCTGTAGTTTTACCTGCACCACAATCGGCTTACTTAACGGAAGCGGTAGTGAAAGAAATCATCGCTTCAGGAATTTTACCTGAAGGTGCTTTACAGCTGATTTCAGGAACGGAAAAAACCATTCTAGAAAGTGTCGAATCTCAAGACATCGTCACCTTTACAGGTTCAGCTTCAACAGGTCGACTATTGAAAAACCACCCCAGATTGTTAGAAGAATCTGTACCGTTTACCATGGAAGCGGACTCTTTGAATGCTTCTATTTTAGGTGAAGATGCTGTTCCAGGGACACCTGAATTTGACTTATTCATTCGAGAAGTGCGAAATGAAATGACGGTAAAATGCGGTCAGAAATGTACGGCAATTCGTCGTGCCATCGTTCCTGAATCCTTAATTGAAGACGTACAAATTGCTTTAGGAAAAGCGTTGGATAAAGTGACTTTAGGCGACCCACGATTGAAGGAAGTTCGTATGGGAAGCCTTATCGATAAAAAGCAAGTGGAAGCGGTAAAAAAAGCAGTCAGCGAAATTTCAAAAACAGCGGAGATGGTTTATGGTAATTTTGATATTGCCGAAACCATCAATGCCGATTTCGAGAAAGGAGCATTCATCAAACCGATTGTGATGAGAGAAGATCATCCGTTTCAAAATGAAGCAGCTCATGTTACGGAAGCTTTTGGCCCTGTAAGTACCTTGATGCCTTACAAAACCTTAGATGAAGCCATTCAACTTTCAAAAAAAGGAAAAGGTTCTTTGGTGAGTTCCATTTTTACCAATGACGATGCCATTGCTCGCGATTATACCATACAAGCTGCTTCACATCATGGTCGAATTTTGTGTATCAATCGTGAATCGGCTAAACAAAGTACAGGTCATGGTTCGCCATTGCCCAACCTGGTTCACGGTGGTCCAGGACGAGCTGGCGGTGGCGAAGAAATGGGTGGAAAACGCGGTATCAAACATTTTATGCAGCGTTGTGCCATTCAAGGAAGTCCGACGACTTTAACGGAAATCACAGGAATTTATCAGCCTAAAGCAAAATACAAGGAAGCTGAAAAACATCCGTTTGCTTACCATTGGGAAGACATTCAGCCAGGCATGTCGCTCAAAACACATAACCGAACTTTAACGGATACTGACATCATCAATTTCGGTAACCTAACTTGGGATCATTTTTATGCGCACACCGACATCACTTCTTTGGAAGGCAGTATTTTTGAACAACGAACGGCGCACGGTTATTTCATTATTTCCGCTGCAGCGGGATTATTCGTTTATCCCAATAAAGGACCAGTGGCAGCAAACTACGGTTTGGAAGAAATTCGTTTTTTAAGACCCTTGTATCACAATGATACCATCAATGTGCGATTGACTTGCAAAGAAAAAGTAGATCGTGACCCAAAAGGAAAAGAACTGCCTAGTGGCATCGTAAAATGGTATGTAGAAGTATTTGATGTGGAAGCCGTGGAAGAAGAAGATAAATTAGTGGCCATTGCCACCATTCTGACCATGGTTCAGAAAAAACAAGAAACCTTTCATGAAGTAGATAAAGATTTTATTGAAAGTAAATTGAATTCGCTAACAGAAGAAGCCGAAGCCAAATGGGGAATGATGACACCACAACACATGGTGGAACATTTGGAAATGGGACTTCGAATTGCCACAGGAGAAATTTCTGATTTTGAAGTCGCCACTCCAGATGAATACATTGAAAAGGTACAAGAAACTTTATACAATTACGAGAAAATGCCCCAAGGCTACAAAATGCCTTTGATGAAGAAAGATGAATTGGAAGATTTGAAGCACGAAAATTTAGATGAAGCCAAAAAAGCACTTTTAGAAGCTTATGAAACTTACGAAGTGTTCTTTAGAGAAAACCCAGATACCACCACCAAAAATGCAGTGTTTGGCGAATTGACCGCTTTTGAATGGAAGCTTTTAAATAGAAAACATTTCAATCATCACTTTGAGCAGTTTGGGTTGATATAGCAGAAATTTTCAACAGTAATTCTAAAATAAAGCCACTGATGCACGAATAGTTATTCGTGTATTAGTGGCTAAAATTGGGAATTAAAAGTTATACTAAATGCAATAATTTATTCAAAACCCTAGACCTTCTTCAATTTCAAAAAAGCATACAATCCATGTTTAAGTTTGCTCTTATTTTGTGAAGTATACACACTGGTTTGACCGGAAACAAAATAAGCTGTTACACAAGCTATAGCAATGAAAACACCACCTTCTACCCCAAATAATTCCATTCCCATAACCATGCAAGCTAGTGGCGTGTTGGTTGCTCCTGCAAAAACGGCTACAAATCCCATTCCTGCTAACAAAGACATAGGCAGAGGTACAAATAAAAATAAGGCATTTCCCAAAGTGGCGCCCATAAAGAAAAGCGGAGTAACTTCACCACCTTTAAAACCTGCGCCTAAAGTAAAAGCGGTTAAAAGAACTTTTATAGCAAAATCATAGGGTTCTAAAGGACTGGAAAAAGCCGCTTCAATAATCGGAATTCCTAAACCCAAGTATTTTGTGCTTCCTATGGAAAATACAAAAAGCGCAATTACAATTCCACCCATAAAAGGACGAAGTGGTGCAAACTTGATTTTTTGGAATACATTTTTAAAGAATACTTTCGATTTAGAAAATACCATTGCAGTAAAACCAAACGCAACTCCCGCAAATACGGCCCAAAGTAAATTAATGATGCTGTAATTGGCTATTTCTGTAATGTAGTAATGCGTATGTGGAACTTGCCAACCTCGAGCACAAAAAATATCGGCTACTAACGCAACCAGTAAACTCGGAAAAATGGCTTTCCAATTTATTTTTCGAATCACTAAAACTTCTAATGCAAAAATACAACCAGCGAGCGGTGTTCCAAAAACCGATGCAAAACCAGCGCTTATTCCCATGATGAGTAAAATCTTTCGATCGAGGTGAAAACGCTTCAGAATTTTAGAAAATTGATCGGCGATAGCCGCGCCCATTTGTATGGCGGTGCCTTCTCGACCGGCTGAACCACCAAAAAAGTGAGTTGCTACGGTGCCAAACAAAACCAAAGGAGCCATTTTAAAAGGAATGGTTTTGTTGGGTTGGTAATATTCTTCCAAAACCAAATTATTTCCTTTTTCTATTGCTTTGCCTAACCAATAATAAATGTAACCAATTAACAAACCACCTAAAGGCAAGCATACAATTACCCAGATATTCATTTCCCGGAATTGAGTTGCCCATCTCAAGGCAACTAAGAAAAAAGCGGAAGCGCTACCAACAAGGCTGCCAACGAGTAAGCTCAGCAAAGTCCATTTTAAAAGGTATGAAATTACTTTTTTTAAATACGGATAAAATTGTTGTGTACGCAAAATGACTACTTTATATAGTTTGTTAAGTAGACGTCATTAGCGTTTGGGCGGTTCGAGGCAGACATCATTGCCTATTTTAAAGCAAATATAAAATTAAATTATAAAATGCTATTCAAAATTGATATATAAACCAATATAAGGATAAATTATATGCGTACTTCCAAATAAATCTTTGCCAACATTTGAGCTTTTAATGTCTTTATTTGTAGTTAAATAATTTGCCCCAAAACTTAATCCAAAATTTTCAGCAAATTGATAGCGACCGTAAATGCCAGCTCTTAATTCACCTGTGTTGTAACTTCCCCGACGATCTCCACGTGTAATTTGCCTAAAATAATTAATTCCATAACCCAAATTTAAGCCTGTTTCTAGTAAATTGGTTCGATAAATTGCATAGGAGACTTGTACATAATAACTTCGGTAATTAGCGCGTTTAAAATTGCCCGCCAAGGATGCATCGGTTAAAGAAGAGCCAAAACGAGAATGTCCAAATCCAATTCTAAAATTATAAACTTTATAGATATTCATATACAATTCAAAGCCAGCAACATCTTGATTATAGCCTTCATTTAAAAAATGATTTCCTAAGGCAGTAGGCGAAATGATTCTAAAATCGATGTAACCCATTTCAAAAATATCGTTATCCGTTTTTTGAATGCTTATTTCATTCTGATTAATACTGTTTTTCTCTTGTGCTAAAACAGGCTTCAAGGAAAAGAAAAATAGAAAAATAACCGGGTAAAGTAGATGTTTCATTTTATGGATTTTCAATAGCATATTCGGTGAGTTCTTCTCCAATTTCAATAAAAACCTGATAGGTAATTTCGTTAGAATTACCTGGTATATTTTCTAACAAGGTATAGTTCAGTTGAAGTGTTTGGTTTTTTTGTACATCGATGATTTCTTGTACTTGTGTGTATTTTTTGGGAGCCGAAAATTCATCAACAGTAATAAAATCATGAGCCACTTCTCCAATCAGTTCGTATTCTACTAAACTGTAGTCTGCACTTAAGTTACTGGAAACCAAAAACGGTGTCAAATCAGCTTGCAGATAAAGTTTTTGTGGAGGGATTTGAACATAAAAATCCTGAAAGTCATCAATTTTTAAGAAAATTCTGAGTGGCTTTCTACCTTCTTCATCTTTAGATAAAATGACTTGATAATCGTTGTCCTTGCTACCGCCACCATCTCTAGGAAAATGTAATCTGGCATTTCCATCTAAATCTGTTTCACCAAAGCTGATTAAATCGTTGTTATAATCCGGTGGTTGAAATTTAGGATTTATTCCTTGTACTACATCGGGTAAAAATAAACTTCTATAGTTGTCTGCAAACACATCTATATTTACATTAGCTAGTTCCGTATTGCTTTCATCTATTACGCTCACGTCTAAGGTTAAGCGTTCTTTTAAATTGTATAGTTTGGTGCAACTGCTGCATACTAAACAAACCAATACAACAACCAATGTCTTTTTCATGGGCTAAATTTAACCATAACAATTGTCTTAATGTAAACTTAACCGCCATTATTCACTAATATTAATAATTCTGTTGTTTTTGGCGGTTAACCTCCGAATAAAAGAAATCTTTATTTCGTGTTTTATTCGAGAGTCCTCGGTTCTGTAATTTAATTCAACTTCTTGAATTAAAACAGAGACGGGACCCGATTTAGAAAAACTCAAATTTGAGGCACGAAAATTCTAGTTTTTCTTAGTCGCTTCAAGACGTAGATACTTTTTGAATGAATTTACGGGTTAATATTAATTTTATAGATATGCTGTTGAGTTAAGCTGCAATAATTTATTTGTAAATGAAGATATTTTTTGAAGAAATTTACTGCTTAAAACGAAGCTAAACTGAATTAGACTAGTTATTTTTGAAAACAATTTTTAGATTACTATGAAACAATACCACGATTTAGTTCAGCATATTTTAGACCACGGAGTACAGAAAGGCGATCGCACGGGAACGGGAACCAAGTCGGTTTTTGGATACCAAATGCGGTTCGATTTAGCTCAAGGTTTTCCGATGGTTACCACCAAGAAAATTCACTTAAAATCCATTATATACGAATTGCTTTGGTTTTTGAAAGGCGATACCAACGTGAAGTATCTGCAAGAAAACGGCGTGCGTATTTGGAATGAATGGGCAGACCAAAACGGTGATTTAGGTCCGGTTTACGGCCACCAATGGCGAAATTGGAACAGCGAAGAAATCGATCAAATCAAGGAATTGATTCATACCTTGAAGCATAATCCCAATTCACGTAGAATGTTGGTTTCTGCTTGGAATCCAAGTGTGATGCCCGACACTTCAGTTTCATTTGAAGAAAATGTAAAAAATGGAAAAGCTGCCTTGCCGCCTTGCCATGCCTTTTTTCAATTTTATGTAGCTGACGGTAAACTGTCTTGCCAGTTGTATCAACGTAGTGCAGATGTGTTTTTGGGTGTCCCTTTTAATATTGCTTCTTATGCTTTATTCACTTTAATGGTAGCACAAGTTTGCGGTTTTCAGCCTGGCGAATTTATTCACACCTTTGGAGACGCTCATATTTACAATAATCATATGGAACAAGTGGAGCTTCAACTTTCGCGTGAGCCAAGATCGCTTCCCACGATGAAGCTAAATCCTGATATTAAAAATATTTTCGATTTTAATTTTGAAGATTTCACTTTAGAAAATTACGATCCACATCCGCACATTAAAGGAAAAGTCGCGATATAGTAATGACTTCAATTTTTGATGATTAGCCTTTCATAAAAACTTGTTTAAGCATATTTAAAAAGTTACTTTTGCACGAAATTAAAATAATTCAATGTCTACAACACAACAACTCGAAGATTTTGTTTCGCAAGTAAGGCGAGATATTCTAAGGCAAGTACATCAAGTAAATTCAGGTCACCCCGGAGGAAGTTTAGGTTGTGCAGAATTCTTTAGCGTTTTATACAAAGAAGTATTGCAAACCAAGAAAGATTTTCACATGGATGGGAAAGATGAAGACCTTTTCTTTTTATCCAACGGGCATATTTCCCCTGTATTTTATAGCGTTTTGGCTAGAACAGGTTATTTTCCTGTCGAAGAGCTAAATACATTCAGAAAAATAAATTCGCGTTTGCAAGGACACCCAACAACCCACGAAGGTTTACCGGGGATTAGAATTGCATCTGGTTCATTAGGTCAAGGTTTATCGGTTGCCATTGGTGCAGCGTCGACCAAAAAACTAAATAAAGATACGCATTTGGTGTACACTTTACACGGCGATGGCGAATTGCAAGAAGGACAAAATTGGGAAGCTATCATGTACGCCGGAGCAAAAGGAGTTGACAATTTAATAGCAACGGTAGATTACAACAAAAAACAAATCGATGGTTCTACTGAAGATGTTCTGCCACTAGGAAACTTAAAAGCTAAATTTGAAGCCTTTGGTTGGGACGTGTTGGAAGTTGAACAAGGAAATGATGTAGAAGCTATATTACAAGGTTTAGCTGAAGCCAAATCAAGATCTGGTAAACAAAAGCCAGTAGTTATTTTATTGCATACCGTTATGGGTAACGGCGTTGATTTTATGATGCACACGCACGCATGGCATGGAAAAGCACCAAACGACGAACAGTTAGTTACGGGATTATCGCAAAATCCAGAAACCCTTGGTGACTATTAAAAACTACTTCTTCAAATAAAAGTTATAACATGAAAGTTTACGAAAATACAGGAAATAAAGATACAAGAAGCGGTTTTGGCGTTGGATTAGCCGAGTTAGGCATGTCTAACCCCAACGTAGTTGCTTTGTGTGCAGATTTAACGGGTTCGTTAAAAATGGACGAATTTAAAGCTAACCACCCAGAACGCTTTTTTCAAATCGGCATTGCAGAAGCCAACATGATTGGAATTGCAGCAGGAATGACCATTGGCGGAAAAATCCCATTTACAGGAACCTTTGCTAACTTTTCTACAGGTCGCGTTTACGACCAAATTAGACAAAGTGTTGCTTATTCAGGTAAAAATGTGAAAATTTGCGCTTCTCACGCCGGAATTACTTTAGGCGAAGACGGAGCAACACACCAAATTTTAGAAGACATTGGTTTGATGAAGATGTTACCTGGAATGACGGTAATCAATACTTGCGATTTTAATCAAACCAAGGCGGCAACTTTAGCTATAGCAGAACATAATGGTCCAGTTTATCTGCGTTTTGGAAGACCAAAAGTGGCGAATTTTACTCCCGAAAATCAAACTTTTGAAATCGGGAAAGCCATACACTTACAAGATGGAACCGATGTTAGTATCATTGCAACCGGTCATTTGGTTTGGGAAGCTTTAGAAGCAGCCAAGACTTTAAATGAAGCTGGAATTTCTGCTGAAGTGATTAATATTCATACCATTAAACCTTTAGATGAAGAAGCGATTATTGCATCAGCTAAGAAAACAGGTGCGGTAGTAACTGCGGAAGAACACAATTTTTTAGGTGGTTTAGGCGAAAGTGTAGCGAGAACTTTAGCTATGCATCATCCTACTCCACAAGAGTTTGTGGCAACGCAAGATACTTTTGGAGAAAGCGGAACACCTGCACAACTCATGGAGAAGTATGGCTTAAGTGCAGCTTCAATTGTAGAAAAAGCCAAAAAAGTAGTAAAACGAAAAGCTTAAGGATTAGCTAAATGCATACAAGTATTTTGTAATTTGATTTAGTTTTGTTCGACGATATAAATAGAAAAATTAATTTTGTAAAAAATAATATTATGGCATTAGAGATAACAGATAAAGATTTTGAAGAAGTAGTACTAAAAAGTGATAAACCTGTATTGGTTGATTTTTGGGCTGCTTGGTGTGGACCTTGTAGAATGGTAGGACCAATTATTGATGAAATCAGCAAAGATTACGATGGTAAAGCTGTTGTTGGTAAGGTAGATGTAGATGCTAATCAAGAATTTGCTGCAAAATATGGAGTTAGAAACATTCCAACCGTATTGTTGTTTAAAAATGGTGAATTGGTAAATCGTCAAGTAGGCGTTGCACCAAAAGATACTTATACCGAAGCAATTGATGCTGCAATGTAATTGCAATTTACATTGGTTATAAAATGAAAAGCTCAAGTTTAACTTGGGTTTTTTTTTATCTATCTCAACTTATGTTGGAATTGGTACTATGCATTAGTTTTACTTTAGTTTCAATAAAAAGTAGGAATAAATTTCGTTGGGACTTGCACCACGCCATTTTTTGAAATAAATCATGATGTAAACCCATTGTAATTTCCAAAAACCAACTTTGTGGTACAATCGGGGAGAAGCTGTTATCCATTTTTGAATCACGGTAAATTGATTTCGTTTATACAATTCACCGATTAAAATATTGTCTTCATAAATTTGATAAGTTTCATCATAACCCCCAATTTCTTCAAATACATTTTTTTTGATGAATAAACTTTGATCGCCACCACGACAGGATTTGTGGTTAATTTTAGTAAACCAACTCATCAACAACAACCAAGGATGATTGCTTCTAAATTTCATACAAAAACATCCTGCTAAATTTTTCTTCTTGATTTCTTCAATAATATAGATGTCAAAATTTTCTGGTGGAGTAGAGTCGATGTGTAAGAAATATAGAACTTCCTGGGAAGCCAATTTTGCTCCCGCATTCATTTGCTTGGCTCTGCCTTTTTCAGATTGTACAAGTTTAATTCCTTCAATAGAAGCAGCGATTTCTAGCGTTTTATCTTTACTGCCGCCATCCACAACAATAATTTCTTCGATGTAATTCTGCTTACTAATTCGCTGTTTCAAAAGCGAAATTTGTTGCTGAATTAGTTCAGCTTCGTTGTAAACAGGAATTACAATACTAATCATGCTGTTTATTTGCCATTCAATTTCCAGCTATAATCTTTAAAGGAAATACTTGCATTATCTGAAATATGAACCGAGATGTATGGATTGATAAATTCGATTATACTTCCGGCTGCATTTTCAAAATCCGATGCGTACCATTTAAAAATTTTAGATAGTTGAAGTTGATTTTTTGTAATTTTATTTTCCTTTGAAAGGATAAATTCTTTGGTAGTTTCATCTAATTGCTTATCTAGATGTTTAGCTTCAAATGCTTCATTTTGCAGTTTTGGGCAACTTTCTGAAGCACAATTAATCGCAAAATGAACTCTGGGGTCGTTCATTTCAAGCAACATTCCTTTTTCAACATCATCTAAAGAAATCCGTTCACCATTAAACGGAATAAAATCGGTTGTAAACGGAATAAAATCGGTTGTAAACGGACTGCTAAATAATCCCCCGATATCTTTAATGCTTTCTACGGGATAGTTATCTAAAATTAACTTCAGTGTATACGCGTTGTAGGTATTGATGAGATAAGCCATTTTTTCATTTTTTGTCCAATTGGATTTGGGTGTATTATCGGACAATACATCTAGATAGCGGTCTAGTTTTTTTTCATCCTTTTTAAGTTGTTTATAGTTTACAAAACCAGATTCAGTTACATTTTGTTGAAGAATTTTAGTGAAGGATGAATGCTCAATTTGGGCATGTAAACTGCTTAGTCCTGCTATTAAAAATAGGCTTAAGAAGTTGATTAAGATAAATTTCAAATGCTGCATCATCATTTTTTTAAGGTAGTAGTAAGTTAAAACAACAACTTACAATACCTACGAAATTAGTGAAGATGTAGTTTACAATTGCTAATGTAAATGAAAAATTTTGACAAGTTTAGTTTGTAAGCATAACTTTGGTGATTCGACAACAATAGAAAAATAATACATGAAAATAGCTCAATTAATTGAAGAAGCTTTACAGCGAAGTTATTCGTATACTGAATATAAAGATTTAATTCACCTACTTTTTGCTGAGGGAAAAACTACTGGTTTAACCCAAAATGAAGCTTTTTTAGGTTATACCGAATTGGGAATTCGCCGGATGAAGCGTTGGGATAAAACCGCAAAAATTTCACTTGAGCATTTGGAGCACATCAAGAAAATTGGTACTGCTCAAACTTGGATTGTTATTACTGAAGCTTGGTGTGGCGATGCTGCTCACGCTTTACCCATCATTTCAAAATTAGCAGAAGCCAATCCCTTAATCGATTTCCGTATAGTTTTACGCGATGAAAATGAAGCCTTAATGGATACTTTTTTAACCGATGGAAAAAAGTCTATAGCTAAAATGATTGCTTATCAACCCAAAGAACAAGAAGTGTTGTTTACTTGGGGTCCACGTCCAAAAGGAGCAACCACTTTGTTTGAAGAAGCTAGAGCCCGAGATGGAAAAATTACAACAGAAGTAAAAGAAGCCTTGCAAATGTGGTTCAATAAAGACAAAGGAAAACAGATTGCTGAAGAAGTGGTTAGGTTGGCTAAAAATTAATCAGAAATTTCCTTTTTTGGCATTATTTGAATTTCAGCAATTAGAAGATAAAGATATGATTAAGCGTACTTAAGTATGCAAATGATATAGATATGTGTTACAATAAGAATTAAAAAAAAGCCTTACAACTCTGTAAGACTTTGATTTTAATTGTGGTACCACCTCGGTTCGCCCCGATAGCTATCGGGGCATGAACCCCTTGATTATGAATATTTTTAATTAGTCTTTTTCACTATAAAGTAAGAATAGTAAAATGTTTCAGCATAGTTGCAACAGCTAAAAAAAGAAAGCCTATCAATTTCTTGAAAGGCTTATCTATACTACTGTGGTCCCACATGGGCTCGAACCATGGACCCCCTGATTATGAGTCAGGTGCTCTAACCAGCTGAGCTATAGGACCAAATTTGTATGTAAAAATCAAGTTGCTGGAAAACTTGATTGTATTTTGTTAAGGTGGGCAAAAATAGAGATTAAAGCCATATCTACCAAAATTTTATTTTGGTTTTTCTTGACATAATTCTACTAACACGCCATTACTGGATTTGGGATGCAAAAAGGCAATCAATTTGTTGTCGGCTCCCGATTTGGGTGTGGAGTTGAGTAATTGAAATCCTTCGGAAGTTAATCGTTTGATTTCTGCTTCGATATCGTCTACGGCAAAGGCAATGTGGTGAATTCCTTCTCCGCGTTTGGCGATGAATTTAGCAATGGGACTATTTTCGTTGGTAGCTGAAAGCAATTCGATTTTGCTTTCTCCTGTTTTGAAAAACAAGGTAGTTACGCCTTCACTTTCTACTTGCTCTTCTTTGTATGGAGCGGTGTTCAACAAAGTCTGATAGGTTTTTGATGCAGCTTCCAGGTCTTTTACGGCAATGCCTAAATGTTCAATTTTGTTCATGGGTTTGTTTGAATTTCAAAGTTAGTGATTTTAGGAAAATTGGAATGTCACTAAGAAGTTCAATTTGAAATTCGAATGCCGCGTTAGGGATTGCAGAGAAAAGCCCACAAAGCCAAAGGCCTTACAAAATATATCAGGGAAAAGCGACCTTACCCGTAATATTCATTTAAAAAGCATTCTTGACTTGTTGCGACTAAGAAAAACTAGAATTTTCGTACCTCAAATTTGAGTTTTTCTAAATCGGGGTTAACCGCCAAAAAAGACAGAATTTTTAAAATCTATAAATAATGGCGGTTAAGAAGCTTTTGAATGGGTGTAATTTTGTTGGTCTTTGGCTGCGTACTTGGAACGGAAAGCCCGTATAAACGCCCAAATAGTATACGGAATTGCGTTAAAAACAGTTTGTATATTCTGGGACAAACTTTAAAATGAATACCTTACTTTTGCAGCATGGAAACGACAAGACAAAAGAAAATTGCTGGTATTATCCAGAAGGATTTAAGTGATATTATTTCGCGGACGTTGAGAGATGCGGGACGTGGAAATGTAATTGTTTCGGTAACGAAAGTGCGGGTAACTCCGGATTTGCTAATTGCCAAAGCCTATTTGAGTGTTTTTCCAGCGGAGCATGCTGTTGCTCTGATTAAGGAAATCAACGAAATGAAAAACAAATTGAAGCATCAAGTGGCTTTGAAAACCAAGAATCAGTTGCGCAGAATGCCTGAATTGACTTTTTATAACGACGATACTTTGGAGTACATCGAGCAGTTGGACAAGGCTGCCAAAGGGGAAAATAATCCGTTAACCGATCAAGATTTATTGAAGCCGAGAAAGAAAAAGTGAAGTTTTCTAGCTACATCGCTAAGCGGTATTTGTTTTCGAAAAGCGAGCGTAATGCTATTAATTGGATTACAGGAATCGCAGCTCTTGGGGTAATTGCGGGAGCGTTTTCCTTATTTGTAGTGATGTCTACTTTTGCAGGTTTGAAGGAATTTAGCTTGCAATTTTCTAACGAATTTGACCCTGACCTTAAAGTGACTCCCAAACTTGGGAAAACGCTTCAATTTTCTAATAAAGAAGAAGAGAAGCTGAAAGCCATTACGGGCGTGAGTTTATACAGCAAGTTTGTTGAAGAACGAAGCTTAGTGAAATTTAAAAACAACACCACCGCTGCTTTTATAAAAGGAGTTGATGCTAATTTTTTAGATGTAAGCCAGATGCAGCGTGCTGTAGATTTAGGCGATTGGTTTACTAAAGAATATCAAGTAGTTTTGGGAAACCAGATAGCGCGTACTTTAGGAACAGGCATAAACGATCCCACTGGCGTGATTACTTTTATGGTGCCAAAGCCAGGGAAAGGTCAGGTTTCTAGCTTGGATGGCGCTTTTAGAACCACCAACGCCATGGCAACGGGTTTTTATAGAATTAGTGAAGAGTTGGATGGCAAATACATGTTTGCAGACATCGATTTTACTAAAGATTACCTTGGTTTAGAAGAAGATGAATTTTCTGGAATTGAAATTAAATTAGCTCCCGACGCCAACTTGAGCGAAGTAAAAGAACAAGTGGCAGCGGTTTTTGATGAAGCCGTTTTTGTAAAAGATCGCGTTCAATTGAACGATCAACTTTACAAAATGCTGAATACAGAATATTTAGCGGTGTATTTTATTTTTACCTTAGTCATTATCGTTGCTCTTTTTAATGTGATTGGGTCGTTGATCATGGCTATTTTAGATAAGCGAAAAGACATAAAAACACTTTCTAATCTGGGAGCAACAAACGCTCAACTGAAAAATATTTTTTTTAAACAAGGCGTTTACATGACTTTAATTGGTGGTGGAATTGGATTAGTTTTAGCTTTGTTGTTGGTAGTTTGCCAAATGCAATTCGGTTGGTTTTTAATTACTCCGAGTTTACCATATCCCGTTAAAATTGAAATTTCCAACCTATTGATTGTTGGAGCAACCATTTCGGTTTTAGGAATTTTGGCTTCTTGGGTAGCTGCTCAACGAGTGGAGAAGGTTTTGATGTAGTAAATTTTGGTTTACCCTTATTGACTTTTACACTATACTTTTATTTCACACCTGTAAATGAAAGTATGTTTAATATATAATTCAATTTATAACATTCTTAAACCTTAAATACACTTTAATAATTAATTAGTAGCAAAGAAGTCTTGATTCTTATTTCTAACAGCGCAGCGGTCTTTCATCTCTTCTTAGACAATATTAATTTTAGTATTAAAATTTTAATAATGAAGACTTGTCACCAATAGTTAGTTACAATTTTTTTAAGTAATCTCCAAATACACCGGCTGAAAGTCATCAATCTTCACTTCCAATTGATCTCCTTTCTTTAAATTAATCATCTGTCCTAAAGCGCCAGACAAGACTAATTCTCCTTTTTGAAGTGGGGTGTTCATTTCAATCATTTTATTAGCTAGCCATTGCACTGCATTTAGTGGATTTCCCATACAAGCTGAACCTTTTCCTTGAGAAACCAATTCCTTGTTTTGGAACAATTGCATTTGGCATTGGGTGAAGTTGATTTCGCTAAGCGGAATAGCTTGCGAACCTATAATATAATGGCTTGCTGAAGCATTATCCGCCACTGTATCTGTAATTTGAATGTCCCAATTTTTGATTCTACTACCCACAATTTCGATAGCTACTACAGCATAATCAATATAATCTTGAAGCGCTTCGATATTAGTAATAGGTGAATCTATTTTTTGTTTTAAAACAAAACCCCATTCGGCTTCTGCTTTGGGTTGCATGAGTTGAGTAAATGGCAATCGGTTGTTTTGAATTTCCATCTTTGTTAACAAGGTCCCAAAATCAGGTTCGTTCACCCCCAATTGTTGTTGAACAGCTGTGGATGTCAAACCTATTTTTTTACCTGTAATCTGTTTTCCTAGGCTAATTTCTTTTTCAATTCCGATGGCTTGTACTTGGTAAGCTTCTTCAATGCTTCCTGATGGTAACACATCCCGAATAGGCAAACACGGAATTTTACTGTTTTTAGCGTGGTAAAGTATTTCGGCTACTTGCTCGATGTTGGTATTAGACATGCTTTATAGTTTAAAAAATGAAATCACGATATTCAATCATTTTGTAAATGTAAATGATTAAAAAACTCAGGCAAACCAAAAACTTCATAAAACTAGAAACCAGAAAACCCATAAATGAACCCCAAGCAGATTTCAATGCATTTTTTGTATTGCTTTTATTGAAAATAATTTCCGCCACAAATGCACCGACAAATGGACCAATGACAAATCCGAACGGCGGGAAAAAGATCAAACCTAAAATCAAACCTATTGTTGCTCCCCAAGCGCCATATTTGCTGCCACCATATTTTTTGGTACCCATGGCAGGTAAAAAATAATCTAAAACACTTATACCCACCGCTACACCAAAAGTGATGACCAATAAAAGTACATTTTCAGGAACACCTTCTATAAAATACAAAGAAAGCAAACCCAACCAAGACAAAGGTGGACCTGGAATTACAGGTAGAAAACTGCCAACTAAGCCTGCAACAAGGAGTACAATTCCTAAAATAATAAGGATAGTTGTTAGCATAAAATTGAATTAGATGTGTAAAGATAGCAGATGACAAGGATATAATAAAATACTTTTTGGAACATATTCTGAGTTTTATATTGATTTTTCAGAATTCCATTAACTTGATTCCTTAGTTTGAATTAATTTTTCCCGTAGAGGGAAAATACCTACAGGCAAAGGGTTTTTTTTTGAAATGAAATATACCTTTTTTATACCACTTTAAAAGTTTAGAAAGGTAGATTCGAGTTACTTTAGTTTTTCAAAAAGGAAACTTCAGTTGTACATTCACTTTTGCTTTTGAAGCACTGTCTTTTTCTGTATTCAAATTGGCAACACTAATGCCTAATAAACGAACGGATTCCCGAACTTCTTCTTGGTATAATAGATTTTTGGCTTCTTCTAACAGCAAACTTTTTGAAGAAATGTAATAAGCCAAAGTTTTGCTTCGGGTTTGTATGCTAAAGTCGCTGTATTTAATTTTTAGGGTGATTGTTTTTCCAGCGACATCTTTACTTTTTAATCTGCGTTCTACTTCGGCCGCAATTTGTTCTAAGCGTTCGAGCATAAAAATTTCAGAAGAAATGTTTTCAGAAAAAGTACGCTCAGCACCTAAAGATTTTCTAATTCGGTTGGGTTTTACTTCACTTAGGTGAATACCACGAACTACTTGGTAGTAATGCTTTCCACTTTTACCAAATTTATCTTCTAAATCTGCTAAGTTGTATTTTTTTAAATCGGCTCCCGTGAAAATTCCCATTTTGTACATTTTCTCTTGAGTTACTTTACCCACACCATGAAACTTACGCACATCTAAACCTTCTAAAAACGAAATCACTTCTTCTGGTGGAATGGTTTTTTGTCCGTTGGGTTTGTTAATGTCGCTCGCCACTTTAGCTATAAATTTATTGATGGAGATTCCTGCAGAAGCATTCAAGCCTGTTTTTTCCTTTATGCGTTTTCTAATTTCGGTGGCCAATTGCGTAGCACTCGGATTTCCTTTTTTGTTGTGCGTAACATCTAAGTAGGCTTCGTCTAAAGAAAGGGGTTCAACCAAATCGGTGTATTCAAAAAAGATGCTTCTAATTTGTTCAGAAATTTCTCGGTAGCGATCAAAATTACTTTTTACAAAAATGAGTTCGGGGCAAAGTCGTTTAGCAAGTTTTCCACTCATAGCACTTTTTACTCCAAATTTTCGCGCTTCGTAACTGGCGGCTGCCACCACTCCGCGATCTGAACTTCCACCAACAACTATAGCTTTTCCGCGTAAACTTGGATTATCTAATTGTTCTACAGAAGCATAAAATGCATCCATATCTACATGAATAATTTTTCGAAGGTAATCGCGGAAGTCCATGCTTCAAAAATACGGCTTTTTGAAGTGAGTTGGTTTTGCAAATTTTTATTTCGCCACTAATGCACGAATGTTTATTAGTGCATTAGTGGCGAACAAATTCTTCATGCCAAAAAAACAACTTGTTTTAAATCTCTTGAATCACAACTTCAATTCAATCAAACTGGAGCTAAGCAAAATAAAATCCGTAATTTTGAGCAACACAAAAAAAGTACTTATGAAAGTAGGCGTAATTGGCGCAGGAACGATGGGTAGCGGAATTGCTCAAATAGCAGCCGCCGCAAATTGCCAGGTTTATCTTTTTGATAAACAAACCAAAGCACTCGAAAATTCAAAGCAAAAACTCGATAAAATATTAAATCGTTTAATCGAAAAGAATAGAATTACAGCAGAAGAAAAACAACGCATTCAATCGAATTTAAGTTATACCGAGCAACTTTCCGATTTAACCGAATGCAATTTAGTAATTGAAGCCATTGTTGAAAATTTAGATATTAAAAAAAGTGTATTTAAAGAATTAGAAACTTTAGTGGCTAACGAAACAATTTTGGCAAGCAACACGTCTTCGCTTTCTATTGCTTCCATCGCTTCAGCATTGCAAAATCCGAATAGATGCATCGGAATGCATTTTTTTAACCCGGCTCCGTTGATGAAGTTGGTCGAAGTAATTCCAGCGGTACAAACTAGCGATGAAGTTACTCAAAAAGTCATTTCCATTTTAAATGATTGGAAAAAGTCGCCCGCCTTAGCGAAAGATACCCCCGGATTTATTGTTAATCGTGTTGCACGCCCTTTTTATGGTGAAGCACTTCGCATTTATGAAGAAGGTATAGCAAGTTTTGCAACCATTGATTGGACGATGAAGCACTTTGGGAAATTTAGAATGGGTCCGTTTGAATTGATGGATTTTATAGGGAACGATGTAAATTATACCGTAACCGAAACGGTTTTTGAAGCATTTTATTACGACCCACGCTATAAACCATCTTTTACACAAAAACGTTTTGCTGAAGCCGGTTATTTAGGCAGAAAATCAGGTAGAGGATATTATGACTATGCTGAAAATGCGCAAAACCCAAAACCCAATACTGACGAAAAATTAGGAAAGCAAATTTTCGAACGTGTTTTAGTCATGTTAATCAATGAAGCCGCAGACGCACTTTTCATGCAAGTGGCTTCAGCAAAAGATATTGATTTAGCCATGAAAGGCGGTGTAAATTATCCCAAAGGTTTGTTAGCTTGGGCAAACGAAAAAGGCATAGATTGGTGTGTAAACCAAATGGATGATTTATACGACACCTATCGAGAAGATCGCTATCGCTGTAGTCCAATGTTGAGAAAGATGGCAAAACAAAAAGAAACTTTTTTCAATTAGTTATAATGGAGTTGACTATAGCTGAAAAACTAAAAATCCCGCATACAATGCTTTCCCAAGATGCCTTTTCGCAATGGTTGGGAATTGAAATTGTGGATGTAAAATTGGGTTACTGTAAGCTCAAAATGAAAGTGAGAAAAGAAATGCTGAATTCCATGAACAAGGCGCATGGTGGTATTTCGTATGCTTTGGCAGATACCGCTTTTGGTTTTGCTGCCAACACACATGGTAAATATGCCGTTTCAATTGAAACATCTATCAATCACATTGAAGCATTAGCAGAAGGAGATGAATTAATAGCTGAATCTTCGGTAGAAATTACCAAAAATAAATTGGGCTTTCATACGGTAGAAATAAAATGCAACAACCAAATGGTCGCTTTGTTTAAAGGTGTGGTTTATCGCACATCAAAAGATTGGGAGATAAAATAAGGTTAGCCTAAAAATAATAATTCCTAATCTTATTCTATAATTCCAAATTGTTCTAAAAGTTTAGCCTTATTTAATTTGGTTTTCCAAGCTTTTGCTAGAGTTTCAAAGCTTAGTGTAGGTCTAGATTCAGGGCTTAGTTCTTCTAATATAAGACCTTTGCTGCTCATTCTGCTTTTAGGTTTCATAATTAGTTGATTTTGTGGTAAATATAAGCTTAAAATCCATTTTAAAAGTTAAATTAAACTTATGGAAAAGAGAATTGTAGGTTAATAATCTGAAAGCTAAAAAGGCTTGAACTAAGCTTATTGTATTCAGTATTTAAATTTTATAAACTGATTATTAAAATAAAACACAAACTAACTAAAACATCTCAAGTTTTCAATTTACTTTTGAATTTACAAGTAAAATTTATGTACGTCCATTTTTTTAAACCTGCTTTTGATTTTTTGGTTGCATTTTTGGCATTGATTTTACTTTTTCCCTTATTGTTTTTAGTTGTCATAATTCTAATTTATATCCACAGTGGAAATCCAATTTTTACTCAGAAGAGAATTGGTCAAAATGCTAAAGTATTTACCATTTATAAGTTTAAAACCATTACCCAAAGCGGAATTACAACATTTTTTCTTCAAAAACTTCGAAATTACAAAATTGACGAGCTTCCACAATTGCTGAACATCTTAAAGTTTGAAATGAGTTTAGTTGGACCGCGACCCGATATTCCAGGTTATTACGACCAGCTTCCACATCAATACAAACCCATTTTAGATTTAAAACCAGGTATAACGGGTTATGCTTCCTTAGCATTTGCAAATGAAGAAGCACTATTAAAAAAGCAAACCAACCCATTGAAATATAATGATGAAGTTATTTTTCCTGAAAAGTTAAAATTAAATTTACAGTATAGAGAGAAGATTTCCTTTGCTGTAGATTTACAAATCATCTTTAAAACTTTACTTTTACCATTCCAATAATACATTTTATGTCAGAACTTTCACGCATTTGGTTATCGTCTCCACACATGGGTGGTCAGGAACAGGATTTTGTCAATCAAGCTTTTGATTCTAATTGGGTTGCACCTTTAGGTCCAAATGTAAACGGTTTTGAAGAAGACTTAGAACGCTATATAAAAGAAGACAAAAAAGCAGCTTGTTTAGTAAGTGGTACGGCAGCCTTGCATTTGGGATTAATCCAACTTGGAGTTGGTTATGCAGACGAAGTATTGTGCCAAAGTTTTACGTTTTCAGCATCTGCAAATCCAATTATTTATCAAGGAGCAACACCCATTTTTATTGATAGTGAAAAATCTACATGGAATATTTGTCCAGATGCTTTAGAAGAAGCAATAAAAGATAGAATAAAGAAAGGGAAAAAACCCAAAGCCATTATTGCAGTTCATTTATATGGTATGCCTTATTTGGTAGATGAAGTTCATCAAGTAGCCAATAAATATGAAATTCCTGTTTTAGAAGATGCAGCCGAAGCGCTCGGTTCTCATTACAAAGGGAGAAATTGTGGAAGTTTTGGAGAGTTTGCAGCACTATCCTTCAATGGTAATAAAATAATCACTACTTCTGGTGGTGGTGCTTTGGTTTGTCCCAGCTCAGATGCCAAGGCAAAAACAGTGTTTTTAGCAACACAAGCTAGAGATGAAGCACCACATTACCAACATAGTCACATTGGCTACAATTACCGCATGAGCAATATTGTAGCCGGAATTGGTCGTGGACAAATGCTAGTTTTAGACCAACATGTAGATTTAAGAAGGAAAATGCATGCCTTTTATGTTGAAGCTTTTAAAAATATTGTTGGTGTTGAAGTGCTTTCAGCTCCAACGGAAGATTTTTATGCTAACCACTGGCTTTCTGCCATTACTGTTGATCCTGAAAAAACAAAAGGATTTACCTGTGAAGATTTGCGTGCAGCTTTTTTAGAAGAAAACATAGAAAGCAGACCACTTTGGAAACCTATGCATTTGCAACCTATATTTCAGCAACATCCGTATTACGGAGACCAAGTTTGCGAAAAGCTGTTTAAAGATGGACTGTGCCTGCCTTCAGGAAGTAATTTAACAGACAGTGACCGCAACCGAATCTTAAAAGTGATTACTAACTGTTTTTCAAATTAGAACTATTTATGATGGATGTTTTTGAACTAATTGAACATAGAAGATCGGTATTTCCAGTACAATACAACCAAAAGCCGATAAGTAAATCTACATTATTGAAGGTTTTAAAATCAGCAAATTGGGCGCCTACTCACCGTAAAACAGAACCATGGCGGTTTAAAATAGTACAAGGTGAAAGTAAATTGAAACTAGGTGATTTTGTATTGAAACAAATGCAAATTGAAAACCCTGATTTATCCGATTTCAAAAAGAGAAAAACACTACAAAAATTTGAAGCATCGGCTGCAATTTTAGCTATTTGTATGCAACGCGATCCTAAAGAAAGTCTTCCTGAATGGGAAGAAATTGCTGCAACAGCTATGGCGGTTCAAAATATTTGGTTGTCTTGTACAGCAGAAAAAATTGGTGCGTATTGGAGTTCACCTAAAGTTATAAGTCAGTTTCATAAGTTTTTCAATTTTGATGAAGGTGAAAAATGCCTAGGCTTATTTTTTATGGGATATTACGATGGTGAAATGCCCAAAGGAGAACGCAAGTCTACAATTGAAGAAAAATTAGAATGGTTAAATTAATCAATTAAAAGTAAAGAATGTTGGAAAGCAAATGTTCAAAGCTGAAAAATTAGCTGTTATTACTCAAATGACTTTATCAATTCACTAAACAACTTCACCAATTTAGGTTCAGCTTGATTGGCGATGGCAATAATTTCTTCAACGTTTACAGCTTGTAAATTGTCTGGGTCACATTCATCTGTGAGTACCGAAATGGCTGAAACAGGTAATTTTAAATGATTTGCTACAATAATTTCAGGAACCGTACTCATGCCAACAGCATCGGCGCCGATAATTCCCAAATAGCGATATTCTGCACGCGTTTCGAGCTGAGGTCCAACTACCGATGCATAAATGCCCTCGTGCAAAGTGATGTTATTTTCTTTGGCTATTGCTTTGAATTTGGCATTCATTTCAGCATCATAAGGAGCAGACATATCTACAAATCGCTCACCAAATTGCGAAACTCCTTTAAAAGCTAATGGCGAACCACCTTGCAGATTGATGTGGTCATCAATCAACATCAAATCTCCTTTTTTGTATGTCTTGTTAATAGCACCAGCCGCATTGGAAACCAATAATTTTTGAATGCCTAATTCCTTCATAATGCGAACTGGAAAAGTAACATCTTGCAGTGAATAGCCTTCATAAAAGTGAAAACGTCCTTGCATGACCACCACTTTTTTGCCACCTAATTCGCCATAAATAAATTTTCCTTGGTGAAACTCCACCGTAGCAGTTGGAAAATGTGGAATGTGATTGTAGCTAATTTCCTTTTCAATATCAATTTGCTCTACTAATTTACCTAAACCTGTTCCTAAAATAATCCCGATTTCAGGTTGGTCAAAGCCTTTTTCTTTTAAATATTCAGTAGTAATAGCTAAATCTTCTTTCATAATTTATAGTAGTTTTCTGCGTACTTGTTTTGGAATAAATTGATGCAATTCGCTGTGTTTCATTAAGTCTTCAAGCGTATCAATATCATTTTTTATCGGAAGCAAAGTAACTGATTTTCTTTGTAAAACTTCTAAAGTTTCTTTTAAAACCATTTTTGTACTCCAAGCTTTATTCAGGAAAGCTTCAGGATGTAATTTTTTCATTCCCATTAAATAATAACCGCCATCTTCGGCTGGCCCAAAAACTAAATCGGTTTTTTCTAATTGCAAAAAAGCTTCATTTATATCTGAAGTTTCCAAACTGAATAAATCGCTTCCTACAATGCAAATTTTAGTATAGCCTTTAGCAAATCCCCACTCAAAAGCCGCTTGCATTTTTTCACCTAAATGACCTTTAATTTGAACTTGCTTTTGAAAGTCTTCATCTGGCCAAGCATCCTTGAGTTGAATTTTTTCAGTATAAAACACAACCGCATCGGCTCTAACTTGTTGCACGCATTGTGAGGTATGT
The DNA here is from genome assembly GCF_014640195.1 of Psychroflexus planctonicus. Lineage (GTDB taxonomy): Bacteria > Bacteroidota > Bacteroidia > Flavobacteriales > Flavobacteriaceae > Psychroflexus > Psychroflexus planctonicus. The sequence continues at coordinate 149,390 of NZ_BMGM01000001.1, read as the reverse complement.
TGAATCAGTTTTTTGTAGATTTCCAAAGCATTTTTATTTCCAATGGAAGCTGCTAAACGTGTTTTGCATTTGCCTAATTCGGGATTTCTTGTAAAAATAATGACTAGTTTTTCATTCATATACCTTTTGTCCTTTTGTTATGAATTTTCCCCAAAACGAATCGTAAGGATGGATGCGGTTGGTTTTTACATTGTTCGAATCATATATAGGTTGGCCTTGATTAAACCAATCAAACAAACCACCATATAAATTATAAACATTGGTAAAACCTGCATTTTGAAGCTGCTCGCCAATTTGTTCAGATCGAACTCCGATGGAGCAGTACACAATCAAAGTTTCATCTTTTTTGAATTGCTTCTTTACCCTTTCAATATCAAAATTTTTGTATCCCACATGAAAAGCGTCTTTCAAATGACTCACCTGATATTCTTCAACTAAACGCGTATCCACTAAACTATAATTTTTGTTGTTTTTTTGAAGTTGAACAAGTTGTTGGGTTGAAATGTATTCTACTGAATGCTCATTGTACTTTTCAATGGCTTCATCAATGTTTTTCTGACTGAATGAGTTTAAACTGAAACACAAACCAAATACAAAAAGCCATATTGTAATTGATGTTTTATAAAATTGAATGAATGGAAAATGAAAGCTGTTTTGTTTCAATTGAAACAAGTATGATAAATTAAGCAAATTAATGCTTAGCGTACTTTGCGCTCCACTCAGCGGTCTTTGTGTGAAATAATTCATCGCCATAATTTAATAGCTACTTTTATATTAATCTCATCACCTAAAAAGAACCCAACTGTATAACTTGCGTGCTTTTGTGGTATTTTACAATTTGTGAATTTCAACTATTTTTACACCACATTTCCCTGACAAGAACTCCCTGCACCAGCGGTACATCCATAACAATGTTGTGAAACGCAGATTTCCCTGTTTTGTAATTCGGCTTCATTATAGTTGCTAATATGTTGCACTTTACTATCCACTTTCATCTCTAACATTTGATTAAAGTCGCAGTCGTACAACCAGCCATCCCAACTGATGGAAAGCGTATTTCTACACATTACATTTTTTACTGCAGCAGGATTGTATGCGTCTACTAAATTATACATGTAATCTTCATAATTTTCAGAAGCGATTAAATAGTCTAAAAAACGTGAAATCGGCAAATTGGTAATAGCAAACAAATTGTGAAAGTGAATGTTAAAATCGGCTTTCAGCGCTTTTTTAAAATCGGCTTCCAAGGCTGCTTGATTGGTAGGTAAAAACGCACCAGAAGGATTGTAAACCAAATCCAGTTTTAAGTTACTATCCTGCATTCCGTAACCAATGGCATTCAGGTCTTGTAAAGCTTTAATGGATTTATCAAAAACGCCATCGCCACGTTGTTTGTCGGTTTTTCCTTTCGTCCAATGTGGCATAGAACTTACCACATGCACTTTGTGTTTTTTGAAAAACTCAGGTAAATCGTAGTACTTTTTATTCGCTCTGATAATGGTTAAGTTAGAACGAACAATAAAATCCTTGATGCCTATTTTAGCTGCTTCTTCAACAAACCATCTAAAATTCGGATTCATTTCTGGAGCGCCACCGGTTAAATCTAAAGTATGAGCTTTGGTTTGCTGAATCACTTTTAAGCACTCTTCCATGGTTTCTTTGGTCATGATTTCCTTTCGGTCTGGACCCGCGTCTACATGGCAATGCTCACAAACTTGATTACACATATAGCCTAAGTTAATCTGTAAAATCTCTAATGGGTTTGGTTTCAACGGAAGGTCTTCAGTTTGTTTCAATTTATCCTTAAATGTAGGTAAATCTTCTTCGTTGAAAATTCCGTTAGATAGAAACTTCAATTGTTCTTCGGCTTTAGCCATTCGTTTTTTTCGTGCTAAAAGCGATTTAGTAGCCATAGGCTTCCTTTTTAGAGTTTGTACTTTATATTAATGACTCAGCTTGTTGTATTTTTTCATCATTTGGGTAGCGTGTACTAAGTTGGCACCCGCTTCAATAGCAGCTCCGGCATGTACTGCTTCCATCATTTCTTCTTTGGTGATGCCGCGTTGCAAACCATCTTGTGTGTAAGCATCAATACAATAAGGACATTTTACAACATGTGCAACAGCTAATGCAATTAAGGATTTTTCGCGTTCGGATAAAGCTCCTTTTTCAAATACTTTGCCGTAATAATCGAAGAATTTTTCTCCTAATTCTTCGCTCCATTCGCTAATTTTTGGAAAGTTTCTTAAGTCTTTTGAATCGTAATATGAATCTGCCATAATTTTCTAAATTTAAAAAACACCAATATAAGCGCCAAATTTTAATGCAGGCGAAAAAGTAAGTGACTTTAATATTATTTTAAGTTGTAGTAGGATATACGCAAAAAAACCTTACATCAGTTTAGTAAAATTTTAATTTCTTCCTGGTCTTATGATAAATGCAGATTCAAAAACTTCACTAATTTGAAGCATGGCACGGTCAGCTTCTAAACGCGTTCTAAAGTTACCAATCCAAACTTTGTAGTTTGGTGTTTCGTATTTTATAGTTGAAGAAATTTCAAATTCATCATCAAATTCTTTTTTTACATCTTCTGCATCATTTAAATTCCCCGAATACAATTGTATTTTATAGAATTCTTTTAGCTTATCACTGTTGGTAAGTTCCTTTTTTATTTTGATGAGTTCTCTTAATTGTTGGTCTTGATTTGTATTTTGAACATCTTGAGCATTAGCGAACAAACTAATTGTTAGTAACAATAAAAAAAATGAATTTTGGAATGATGGCATTTTAATAAAATTTACCACAAAGTTAAGCTAATGATATCGAACCGAACAAAGTTATTATTTAGAAAAATTATAAATTAGACTTTAACAAATATGGCAACTGTGAAAACGTTGTAAAAAGCTTATTTTTGTAACCAATTTTGTGGACAATACATGTGTAATAATAAAGTGTCCTTAATTCAATTATTAACATTTGCAATATGAAAAAGGTGTTATTTCGCCCTTCGCAATTGAAGTTATTTCTATTCATTTTTACTTTAATGTTCTCTGTTTCAATATTTGCACAAGATGCAGAAGAATCAGATACGTCTGAAAGTGAAGTAGAAGAAGTTGTTCCTGGAGCTGATCCTGCTCAGGGAAAAGAGTTGTTTAACTCGCTTTGTGCTGCTTGTCATAAACCTTACAAAAAGGCGGTTGGTCCAGCATTGCATGGAGTTTTAGATAAATATGATGGCGACTTTGAGTGGCTTTACAAATGGATTAAAAATAACAGAGAGCTAATTGATGCTGGAGAGTCTAGAGCCGTAGCTATTTATGAAGAGTACAATAAATCAGCGATGCCTGCATTTCCGCAGTTGTCTAATGAAGACATTGATAATATACTAGCTTACGTTGAACAGCCAAAGCCTGAGCCAAAAGCTAAAGTGGCAGGAGGTGAAGGAGGTGGAGACGGCCAGCAAGCAGGTGGAGGATTGTCAACAGAAATTGTGCTCGGCATCCTAGCCTTTGTGTTGTTAATGTTAGTTGTTATTCTTTATTTGGTGAATAAAACATTACGCAGATTTGCTGAAGCGAATGGCGTTGCTATTTACACATCAAGTCGTGAAAAGCGCAAGCCGATATGGGTTGCTTTTGCTGAAAATCAATTCTTGGTTTTTGTGCTTGCTGTTTTTGTGCTTCTTGGAGTGGCTTACGGTGGTTATGGCTACTTAATGCAAGTGGGAGTTGATCAAGGTTACGAACCCTTGCAACCTATTCATTATTCACACAAAATACATGCTGGAGAAAATGAAATTGAATGTAAATATTGTCATTCATCTGCAAGAGTTTCAAAACATTCTGGAATTCCTTCTTTAAATGTATGTATGAATTGCCACAAGCAAATTGCAGAAGTTTCAGAAGAAACTGGAAACGATGAATATTCAAAAGAATTTTACGATAAGGAAATTCAGAAATTATACGATGCTACAGGTTGGGATCCATCTACTCAATCATATACAGGTGAAACCAAGCCTGTGAAATGGGTGCGAATACATAACTTACCTGATTTTGCTTACTTTAATCACGCTCAACACGTAAGCGTTGGTCAGATAGAATGCCAAACTTGTCACGGTCCAGTGGAAGAAATGGAAATCATGTATCAACATTCTTCTTTAACCATGGGTTGGTGTATTAACTGTCACCGAGAGACCAATGTAAAGACAGAAGACAATGACTACTATAAGAAAATACACGATCAGTTGAAAGAAAAGTATGGTGTTGATAAATTTACAGCAGCTGATATGGGTGGATTGGAATGTGGAAAATGCCACTACTAAATTATTAATTGAAGAAATTTGAATCGAGATATGTCATCAGAAAAAAAATACTGGAAAAGCGAAGAAGAGCTGAAGGAGAACAGTCCGATAGTAAGTTCGCTTGAACAAAATGAATTTGTAGAACATATACCTGCAGATGAGTTTTTAGGTGATAAAAATAAATTAGAAAACTCTTCTACGAGTCGTCGAGATTTTCTTAAGTATGTAGGATTTAGTACGGCAGCAGCATCTTTAGCTGCATGTGAAGGCCCTGTAATTAAGTCTATACCTTACGTGGTTCAGCCAGAACGTTTAGTGCCTGGAGTTGCTGATTATTACGCATCTACTATTGCTGATGGTTTTGATTTTGCAAGCGTATTGGTGAAAACTCGCGAAGGAAGACCTATTAAAATTGAAACGAATAAAGAAGCCGGAGTAATGTCTGCTGGTAAAGCAAGAATTCATGCTTCTGTACTTTCTTTATATGATGTAAAGCGTCTTCAAAATCCAACCATTGGTGGTCAGCCCACAACTTGGTCTGCATTTGATGATGCAATAAAAGTGAAGATGGAAAAACTGGGTGATAAGCCTGTTGTATTTTTAACGCAAACTTTAGCCAGTCCTTCAACTAAAAAATTAATCAACAAGTTTGTTGAGCAATACCCAAATACAAAACATGTAGTGTATGATGCTGTTTCGGAATCAGCTGCGCTAGATGCTTTTCAACAAAAATATGGTTTCCGTGCACTTCCTAATTACGACTTTTCTAAAGCAGAGACCATTGTTTCAGTAGGTGCAGATTTCTTAGGAGATTGGCAAGGTGGTAGTTTTGACAGCGGATATTCGCAATCCCGTGTGCCAAAAGACGGTAAGATGTCTAAACACGTTCAGTTTGAAGCGAACATGACGCTTTCTGGAGCAAATTCAGATACTAGAATTGCAGCTAAACCAAGTGTTCAAAAACATGTTTTAGTAGAGCTTTACAATCAAATTGTTGGAAAAGTTGGAAATACCAACTTAAATGAAAAACAAGCCAAAGCTGTAGCAAGTGCTGCACAACAATTGAAGCAAGCTGGCTCTAAAGGAGTTGTGCTTTGTGGAATCAATGAAGTAGAAGCACAAATGATGGCAATGGAAATCAACGAGACGCTAAATAGCTCACTGGTTGATGTTCAAAACCCAAGAATGATTAGACAAGGAAACGACCAAAAAGTAGCTTCCTTAGTAAAAGATATGAATGCTGGTAAAATCGGTGGTTTGATGATGGTTGGTGTAAATCCAGCTTACAGCTTACCCAATGCGGATACCTTCAAAACTGGTTTAGAGAAAGTTGATTTAGTGGTAGATTTCGCGATGAAGGCAGATGAAACTGCTATGCTTTCGGAATTTGTTGCTGCTACTCCACATTATTTAGAATCTTGGGGAGATGTGCAGTTTACTAAAAAGAATTTTTCTCTAGTTCAGCCAACTATTAAGCCCGTTTTCAATACTAGACAATTTCAGGATTGCTTATTGAAATGGACTGGCTCTAATGAAAATTATTACGAATATTTAAAATCTTCATTTAGTGAAGATTTTCCAGATAATTCTTGGAATAGAACTTTGCATGATGGATTTTTTACAGCTAATGTAAATGAAGTTGTAAGCGAATCTGAAGATGATGAAGATGAAATTGAAGTAGCTTCATTTAATGCATCGCAAGCTGCTAACAGTTTACTGAAAGCAAATGAAGGCCTAGAGTTAACTTTATATACCAAAACTGGTTTAGGTGATGGGCAGCAAGCTAATAATCCTTGGTTGCAAGAATTTCCAGATCCGATTACCAGAACATCTTGGGATAATTACTTGACTATTTCTAAAGCGGATGCAGAGCGTTTAGAATTAGAAAACCGTAATGTTGCCAATGGTGCTTTAGATGGTAGTTATGCAAAAGTGACCGTAAATGGTGTTACTTTAGAAAAAGTTCCAGTTTATATCCAACCAGGTCAAGCTGTTGGTTCAGTAGGACTAGCCGTTGGATATGGTAGAACAGAAGCTATTCAGGATGAAATGCAAGTAGGTATAAATGCATATCCTTTGTATCAGAACTTCAAAGCTGTTCAACAAGTAGAAATAGAAAAAGTTTCAGGAAATCATGAGTTTGCTTGTGTTCAGTTACACAACACCATGATGGGTCGCCGTGATATCATCAAGGAGACTTCACTTGAAATTTTCAATACAAAAGACAAAGATGTTTGGAATAAAATACCTGAAGTTTCACTTGATCACCAAGAGACCGCAGTTGATAATCCAGATGTAGATTTATGGGATGAGTTTGATCGTTCTATCGGTCATCACTTCAATTTATCTATCGATTTAAATGCTTGTACCGGTTGTGGAGCTTGTGTAATTGCTTGTCATAGTGAAAACAATGTTCCTGTAGTTGGTAAAGAAGAAGTTAGAAAAAGTCGAGATATGCATTGGTTGCGTATTGACCGATACTATTCTTCTGAAGATACTTTAAATGAAGATTACGATAAGAAAAATAATATTCAAGGTCTTGGAAGTGCTTTAAGCGAATTTGCTGAGTTAGAAAACCCAGCTGAAGAATCTGTTGAAGTAGTTTTTCAACCGGTGATGTGTCAGCATTGTAATCATGCTCCGTGTGAAACGGTTTGTCCAGTTGCAGCTTCGGCACATGGAAGACAAGGGCAAAACCACATGACATATAACCGTTGTGTAGGAACACGTTACTGTGCCAATAACTGTCCTTATAAAGTTAGACGTTTCAATTGGTTCAAGTACAACCAAAATGATGAGTTTGATTACCACATGAATAACGACTTAGGTAGAATGGTCTTAAATCCAGATGTAACGGTTCGTGCTCGTGGTGTAATGGAAAAATGTTCAATGTGTATTCAAATGACGCAGAAAACTATTCTTGATGCTAAACGTGAAGGACGTGAAATTAAAGATGGAGAATTCCAAACAGCTTGCTCGAATGCATGCGATAATGGTGCCATTGTATTTGGAGATATCAATGATGAAGAAAGTGTAGTTTACCAAAAAACACAAGAAGATAGAAAATATCACTTATTAGAATACTTAGGTACAAAACCAAATGTGTTGTATCAAACAAAAGTTAGAAACACAACGGAAGCTTAATTTATAAAAGAATAATTTAAAAGAGTATTATGTCTCATTACGAAGCACCGATTAGAAAGCCTTTAGTTACGGGTGACAAGTCTTACCACGACGTAACGGTTGAAATAGCTCGCCCAGTTGAAGGCAAAGCTAATAAAACTTGGTGGATAGTCTTTTCTATTGCTTTAATCGCCTTTTTGTGGGGATTAGGCTGTATAGTATATACTGTATCTACAGGTATAGGAACCTGGGGATTAAACAAAACCATTGGTTGGGCTTGGGATATTACCAACTTTGTTTGGTGGGTAGGTATTGGTCACGCAGGAACTTTAATTTCAGCTGTATTGTTATTGTTTAGACAAAAATGGCGTATGGCAATTAACCGTTCTGCTGAAGCAATGACTATTTTCTCTGTTGTACAAGCGGGTTTATTCCCGATTATTCACATGGGTAGACCTTGGTTAGCGTATTGGGTACTTCCTATTCCAAACGCTTACGGTTCGCTTTGGGTGAATTTTAACTCACCGCTTTTATGGGATGTATTTGCTATTTCAACATACCTTTCGGTTTCGTTGGTTTTCTGGTGGACAGGATTGTTACCTGATTTCGCCATGATTCGCGACCGTGCAGTGAAACCTTTTCAGAAAAGAATATACAGCATTTTATCCTTTGGATGGAGTGGTAGAGCAAAAGATTGGCAACGTTTTGAAGAAGTTTCATTAGTCTTGGCTGGTTTAGCAACTCCACTTGTACTTTCGGTACATACTATTGTATCATTTGACTTTGCTACTTCGGTAATTCCAGGTTGGCACACCACTATTTTCCCGCCATACTTCGTTGCAGGAGCAATTTTCTCTGGATTTGCTATGGTAAATACACTATTGATTATCATGCGTAAAGTGGTAAGTTTAGAAGGTTACATAACCATACAACACATCGAATTGATGAACATTGTAATTATGATTACTGGTTCTATTGTGGGTGTGGCTTACATAACTGAATTGTTCATGGCTTGGTATTCTGGAGTAGAATATGAGCAATATGCATTCTTAAATAGAGCAACTGGTCCTTATTGGTGGGCATACTGGGCAATGATGACTTGTAACGTATTTTCTCCACAATTTATGTGGTTCCCTAAATTAAGAAGAAGCATTATGTTCTCTTTCTTTATATCTATAGTAGTGAATATCGGTATGTGGTTCGAGCGTTTTGTAATTATTGTAACTTCGTTGCACCGTGATTACATGCCATCAGCATGGACTATGTTCTCACCTACTTTTGTAGATATCGGTATTTTTGTAGGAACAATTGGTTTCTTCTTTGTATTATTCTTACTTTATGCACGAACTTTCCCTGTGATTGCTCAAGCAGAAGTAAAAACAATATTGAAATCTTCTGGTGAAAAATACAAGAAAATTAGAGCAGAAAAAGGAGATGATGCCGATTTGTTTGAAATGCCAAAGCAAAAACCCTTAAAAGATTTCAAAGCACTTTTAAATGAAGGAGACAATTCTGATAACAATCATCAATCAAAAAATAATTAATCATGGCAGCTAAAGTATTGCACGCATTTTATACCGATGATGATATTTTGATGAACGCTGTAAAAAAAGTTCGTAAACAAAAATATCATATCGAAGAAGTTTATTGTCCTTTTCCTGTACATGGTCTAGATAAAGCTATGGGATTATCGCACACTAGATTGGCTATTACATCTTTCTTATATGGCTGTGTAGGTCTTGCCGTTGCTCTTACTATGATGAATTTCATCATGATTGTAGATTGGCCACAAAATATTGGAGGGAAACCAAGTTTTAGCCTTATAGAAAACTTACCTTCTTTTATTCCTACAGCTTTTGAGATGACTGTATTTTTTGCTGCTCACTTAATGGTAATTACTTTTTATATGAGAAGTAAATTATGGCCTTTTAAAGAAGCAGAAAATCCAGATGTTAGAACTACAGATGATCATTTTTTAATGGAAGTAAGTGTAGGTTCAAATGATATTCAAGAAGTAGCCGAGTTTTTACACAGTACAGGCGCAGTAGAAATTGATTTAAAAAAATAAGTGAAGCATGATTAATCGCGGAACAAAACTTATAGTATTGATAGCCTTAAGTGGAATGCTTACATCTTGTTTTGATAAGAGTAAGCCTAACTATCAATATTTCCCAGATATGTACCAACCCGTTTCTTACGAAACCTACGGTGAGTACGAAATTTTTGAAGACGGACAACAAGCTATGGAGCCAGTTAAAGAATCTATTTCTCGTGGTTGGTTGCCTTACGATTATGAAGATAATCAAGAAGGTTATAATTTAGCTAAAACCGAATTAGATAATCCGTTAGCTTATACTGAGGATAATTTCAATAAAGGTTCTGAGCTATACAATATTTATTGCGCAACCTGTCATGGTGGAAAAGGAGATGGTAAAGGTTATTTGGTAGAACGTGAAAAAATTCTAGGAGTACCTAGTTATGATGATCAAGGACGTGCTATTACTGAAGGTAGTGTTTATCATGTGATGTATTACGGAATAAATACGATGGGTTCTTATGCTTCTCAGATGAGTAATGAAGAATTATGGCAAGTAACGCATTACGTGATGAGTCTCAAAGATGGATTAGAAAAAAAGGAACCTAAAGATTTTGTTGATGCAGATGAGCAAGAACAAGATTTGGTTCGAGAAAACGATCAAGAAGATGTTCAAGATCAAGATGCTGAATAAATAAACGATTACAGAAATTAACGACAAGTTTTTACATTATGTATACCATATCAAGTAAAATAAAATTAACCGCTGCCATCTTAATAATCCTCGGTGCTATTGGATTAATTTATGGTTTTGTGAATACGCCAGCTTCAGTAGATGAAGTATCTACTATGCTAGCGGAAGAACATGCTGCACATGGAGAAACTCATGCAGCAGCAGATGCGCATCACGATGATTCTCATCATGCAGAACACGTTTATGACCAATTAAAAAATAGACCTTGGGCGTCTATATATACAGCTGCCTTATTTTTCTTTTTGTTAGCAGTCGGCGCATTTGCTTTTTATGCGGTGCAAAACGCGGCTCAAGCTGGGTGGTCACCTATTTTATTTCGTGTTATGGAAGCTATATCTACGTTTATTCTACCTGGTGGAATCTTGGTTTTTGTTCTATTAGTACTTTCTTCACTTGGTTACAATCACCTTTTTATCTGGATGGATCCAGAAGTTGTAGCTCACGACGAAATAATTGCTAACAAAGTAGGTTACTTAAATGTTCCTTTCTTTTTGTTAAGAGCTGTAATTTATATCGGCGGTTGGGTGTTTTTGTCTTGGTTGATGAGAAAGAATTCTCGCCAAATGGATGAAAACTTCAGTGAAGCTTTATTTAAAAAGAATTTTAAAGTATCAGCTATTTTCTTAGTATTCTTTATTGTCTCTGAATCAATGATGTCTTGGGATTTTATCATGAGTATAGATACACACTGGTTTAGTACATTATTTGGATGGTACGTCTTTGCAAGTATGTTTGTATCTGGAATTACAATGATTGCTTTAATCACAATATTCTTAAAGTCAAAAGGATATCTTGAAGAAGTAAATGATAGTCATATTCATGATTTGGCTAAATTTATGTTTGGCATTAGTATTTTTTGGACATATTTATGGTTTTCTCAGTTCTTATTAATTTGGTACGCCAATATTCCAGAAGAAGCTGTATACTTTATTCAGCGTATAGAAGATTACAATTTATTATTCTTCGGAATGGTCGCTATTAATTTCATATTTCCATTACTTGTTTTGGTTAATACAGACTTTAAACGCGTAAATTGGATTGTTGTTATGACCGGTATTGCTATCCTTTTCGGCCATTACTTAAACTTTTATGTAATGATTATGCCAGGAACAGTTGGTGAATCTTGGTTTATCGGTATTCCTGAAATTGCTTCAGTATTACTTGTAGGTGGCCTATTTTTATATTTCGTATTCAACGGATTAACAAAAGCACCATTAGTAGCAAAAAATTTCCCATTGATGAAAGAAAGCAAACACTTTCATTATTAATTTAGTTAGATAAAAAGTTATATACAATGACAGCATTCTTAATTATAATTGTAATCGCGCTTCTAGGAGTAACGTTTTGGCAAATATCAAAAGTTTTTGAATTGTCAAAACCTGCTGATGCTTCAGATAGCCAGATTGCAGACGATAAAGACAATAATACACAAGGTAAGATTTTATTAGCCTTTATGGTTTTCTTTTACGGCTTAATGATTTATTCCTTTTGGAGCCTTAGCAAATTTTATTTACCAGAAGCTTCGTCTGAGCATGGTTCAGATTACGACAGATTGATGTTTATTTCAATTGGTATTATCATGTTTGTTCAAGTAATCACGCAAGCTCTTTTGCATTGGTTTGGATATAAGTACCGTGGTAAAAAAGGACAAAGAGCATTATTTTACGCAGATAATGATAAATTAGAATTCATCTGGACTATTATACCGGTTGTAGTTTTAGCTGGTTTAATTTTATACGGACTTTTCAGTTGGTCTGAAATCATGAATCCCGAAGAAACAGAAGACACATTAGTAGTAGAGATTTATGCTTATCAATTCGATTGGAGAGCTCGATACTCAGGAGACGATAAAACACTTGGAAAAGCCAATGTTCGTTTCATCGAAGGCATCAATCAATTAGGAGTAGACGAATCTGACGAGTATGCTATGGATGATATTATTGTAAACGAATTACATTTACCTGTAAACCGTCCTGTATTATTTAAATTCAGATCTCAAGATGTTTTGCATTCTGCATATTTCCCACACTTTAGATCTCAAATGAATGTTGTTCCGGGCATGGTAACCGAGTTCGGTTTTACCCCTACAACAACTTCTAAAGAAATCAGAAATACCGATTACATGGTTGACAAAGTGAGAAACATTAACGAAATTCGCAAAAATAATGATGATATCGCTGAAGATGACAAACTCTACGAATTCGATTATTACTTATTGTGTAATAAAATCTGCGGTGTCTCTCATTACAATATGCAAATGAAAATTGTTGTAGAAACGGAAGAAGAATTTCAAGATTGGATAGACAACCAACAAACATTTGGAGAATTAATTAATAACTAAAGAAGTTAACGTACTATGTCTGTAGCAGCACAAGCAAACATTGATAATCATGCTCACGATGATCACCATCACCACGAGCCAACTTTTATAGAGAAATACATTTTTAGTACCGATCACAAAATGATTGCTAAGCAGTATTTAATTACTGGTTTAATTATGGGCTTTATCGGTATTGCCATGTCTCTATTATTCAGAATGCAACTCGCTTGGCCAGAGCGTTCATTCGGTATTTTCGAAACTTTATTAGGAAGATTTGCACCAGATGGTGTAATGGAGCCAGGAACTTATTTAGCATTAGTTACCATTCATGGAACAATTATGGTTTTCTTTGTGTTAACTGCAGGTTTGAGTGGTACGTTTAGTAACCTTCTAATCCCATTGCAAATAGGTGCTCGTGATATGGCATCTGGTTTTATGAATATGGTATCATATTGGCTATTTTTTATCTCATCTGTCATCATGGTATCTTCTTTATTTGTTGAATCTGGACCTGCTTCAGCTGGTTGGACAGTTTACCCACCATTAAGTGCCTTGCCAGAAGCAATTGCAGGATCAGGTATGGGTATGACATTATGGTTAGTTTCCATGGCAATTTTTATCGCATCTTCATTATTAGGTTCACTTAATTACATAGTAACAGTATTAAACTTAAGAACTAAAGGAATGTCAATGACGCGTTTGCCTTTAACAGTTTGGGCATTCTTTGTAACTGCTATTATCGGTGTGGTTTCTTTTCCTGTGTTATTATCGGCAGCTCTTTTATTAATCATGGATAGAAGTTTTGGAACATCTTTCTTTTTAAGTGATATTTATATACAAGGAGAAGTGCTTAGTCACTCAGGTGGTTCGCCTGTTTTATATGAACACTTATTTTGGTTTTTAGGTCACCCTGAAGTATATATTGTTTTATTGCCAGCACTTGGTATCACTTCAGAAGTGATTGCAACAAATGCTAGAAAACCAATTTTTGGTTACCGTGCGATGGTTGCTTCCATTCTTGCTATTGCTTTCTTGTCAACAGTTGTTTGGGGTCACCACATGTTTGTTTCTGGTATGAATCCATTTTTAGGTTCCGTATTTACATTTACCACTTTGTTAATTGCTATTCCATCAGCGGTAAAAGCTTTCAACTACATTACTACGCTGTGGAAAGGTAACTTGCAAATGAATCCTGGTATGTTATTCTCTATTGGTTTGGTTTCCACTTTCATTACTGGTGGATTAACAGGTATTATTTTAGGTGATTCAACTTTAGATATAAATGTACACGACACCTACTTTGTTGTGGCTCACTTCCACTTGGTTATGGGTATTTCTGCATTGTATGGTTTATTTGCAGGAGTATATCATTGGTTCCCTAAAATGTTTGGACGAATGATGAATAAAAATTTAGGTTACGCGCACTTTTGGATTACTGCTGTAGGTGCTTACGGCGTATTCTTCCCAATGCATTTTATCGGAATGGCTGGTTTACCTAGAAGATATTATACCAATACCGCTTTTCCATATTTTGATGATTTAGCGGACACAAATGTTTTAATTACTTTATTTGCCTTTTTAACTGCTGCTGGTCAATTGTTTTTCATCTATAATTTCATTCATTCTATTTTCTATGGAAGACGTGCAGAGAAGAATCCATGGAAAGCAAATACTCTTGAATGGACTGCTCCTGTTGAGCATATTCACGGTAACTGGTACGGAGAATTACCAACCGTTTACCGTTGGCCATATGATTATAGTAAGTTGAACGAAGACGAATCAGACTACGTTATTGCTGGGCAGGATTATGTCCCGCAAAATGTCCCACTTCAAGAAAATGAAGAAGAAATGAATCATTAACTTGATTTGTTGATCAATGAAAAGTGCTTTTCCTATTTAAGAAAAGCACTTTTTTTTTGATTTCTATTTTATTGAATTCTTGTCTTAATTATTTTGGTTTACAGTTAAGCAATAAGAGTGTTTCTGCTTGCTAATCTTTATATTTGTATTATGAATGAAAATTTGGATGCATCCGGAGAGCACTTCACAAATGAAGAATTTGAAATTGAAAAAGCACTCAGACCGCTCAATTTTGACGATTTTGCTGGTCAACAAAAAACTTTAGACAATCTTCAAATATTTGTAAAGGCAGCCAATTTAAGAGATGAAGCCTTAGACCATACTTTGTTGCATGGGCCACCTGGCTTAGGAAAAACTACCTTAGCCCACATTTTAGCCAACGAGTTAAATGCCAACATTAAAGTAACTTCGGGTCCAGTAATTGACAAACCTGGCGACTTAGCGGGTTTATTGACCAACCTCGAACCGAGAGACGTGTTATTTATAGATGAAATACACCGCTTGAGTTCTGTAGTTGAAGAATACTTGTACTCTGCTATGGAAGATTACAAGATTGACATCATGATTGAAAGTGGTCCCAACGCTAGAACCGTTCAAATTAACCTGAATCCGTTTACATTAGTTGGCGCTACCACCCGTTCAGGACTGTTAACGTCACCCATGCGCGCCCGCTTTGGAATTTCAAGTCGATTAGAGTATTATTCTACTGAATTACTTACACATATCGTACAGCGAAGTGCAGCCATCTTAAACGTTCCCATCATTGAAACTGCAGCCATTGAAATTGCAGGAAGAAGCCGTGGAACACCAAGAATTGCCAATGCGCTTTTAAGACGAGTTCGCGATTTTGCTCAAATAAAAGGAAACGGAAAAATCGATTTAGATATTTCAAAATATGCACTGAATGCACTTAATGTTGATGCACACGGTTTAGATGATATGGACAACAAGATACTACTGACCATAATTGATAAGTTTAAAGGTGGTCCAGTTGGCTTAACAACCTTAGCAACGGCAGTAAGTGAAAATGCAGAAACCATCGAAGAAGTGTACGAACCCTTTTTAATTCAAAAAGGATTCATTATGCGAACACCCCGTGGTAGAGAAGCAACGGAAGCAGCTTATACACATTTAGGAAAAGTGAAGCAAGCTAAGCAAGGTGGACTCTTTTAGAAGGAGAATATTAAGCTATTGTAATTGAATTTGTATATAAGTTAATTGACGAAGATAGAACCTTAAATACTAAATAGAAATGCGAATGCTAAACAACAGGTTTTAAAATCTATTCTAATTAATGAAATGATTAAATAAAGTGCTACAGATTTTACAGAAGACCCTTTTTAATTATGACAAACAAACAAAAAACTTCAAATACTAAATTCTTCTCTCAAATTGTTGATTTATTACAATCTGCAAGAAGCAAAGTAGTGCGTGCCGTAAATCAAACAATGGTAATTACCTATTTTGAAATTGGTAAAATGTTAGTAGAAGAAGAGCAAGAAGGTAAAGAAAGAGCTGATTATGGAAAACAAATCTTAAAAGAACTTTCCGATGTCTTAACAAAAAAGTTTGGTAAAGGATATTCTACAACCAATTTGAAGCAGATGAGACAGTTCTACCTGGTTTATTCAATTGGTCAGACACTGTCTGACGATTTCAAAAGCAATCCCCAAAAATCATCCGTATTATCTGAAAATGACATTTCTAAAACATTGTCAAGAAATTTTAGTTTAAGTTGGTCGCATTACTTAAAACTAATGCGGATAGGTGATGAAAATGAGCGAAAGTTTTATGAGATTGAAGCCTTTAAAAACAATTGGAGCGTTAGGGAATTACAGCGTCAATTCGATTCTGCATTGTATGCAAGGTTGGTGTTGAGTAGAGATAAGGAAAAAGTAAAAGAGCTTTCTACAAAAGGCCTTGTTATTGAAACACCTGAAGATGCAATTAAAGACCCTTATGTTCTTGAATTCATAGGTCTTCCAGAACACTCAGAGTATTCTGAGAACGACCTAGAACAAGAATTAATAAATAAACTCGAACATTTTTTATTAGAACTCGGTAACGGATTTACTTTTGTTGCTAGACAAAAAAGAATATCGTTTGATGATAAACACTTTAGAATTGATTTGGTATTTTATAATCGAATTTTAAAATGCTTTGTATTGATTGACCTAAAAATTGGAGAGATCAAACATCAAGATCTTGGACAAATGCAAATGTATGTAAATTACTACGACCGTGAAGTACGGCTTGAAGATGAAAACAAAACAATTGGAATTGTCTTGTGTAAAGACAAAAGTGAATCGGTAGTGGAATATACTTTACCAGAAAACAATGAACAGGTTTTTGCAAGTAAATATCAGACTGTTTTACCGAGCAGAGAAGAATTGAAAAAATTAATAAATGAACGGAAAAGTCATCGCTAAATATTAAACAGCCTGAAGAAGTACGTTTTACTCGACGCCTTCCTTATTGATGATGAACTCGATAGTTAGGAGTATTAAAAAGTTTAAAAACATAAGATTGAAAAAACTACCACAAGTACCCGCTTATTTGTTTTTGAAGAATTCGCTTCAAATTTTGAAAAATCCTTTGCCTTTTCATCACCGAAATTTCAAAAAACACGGAGATACATTTCAACTTAATTTAGGCTTTGGCAATCATGTGGTGTTTTCAAGAGACCAAGATTTAGCCATTTTAGCACTTCAAAAGCAACAAAAAGACTTTATTAAATCACCCATTCAAACCAAAGATTTAGTAAAATATGTTGGTAAAGGTTTGCTTACGGTAGAAGGGGAAGAATGGAAAACCCAACGAAAATTACTACAACCCACCTTTTACAAGAAGAATATTTTTCAATTGTTAGATTTGATGCAAGCTGCCATCAAAAAAGAAGTTCAACGTATACAACCGAAGCAATCCATCGACGTCTTTCCTATTTTTAATGATTTAGCATTTAAAGTCGTGGCAAAAAGTTTGTTCAGTGATGCCATTAGCGATGAGCAAATCCAACGTTTGCAATTCATTACTGAAGAAGCTCAGAAAATGTTGGTAAAAGAACTTCGCCAGCCTTACAAAAAATGGTGGTTCATGTGGAGTGGCGAACTCAAAAAAACGCTTTTGCTTACCAAAGAGGCTTTACAAATCATTGAAGGAATTATAGCTCAACGTAGAAATCAGGATGAACAAAGTGAAGATTTGCTTGATATGTTGTTGCACACCACCTACGAAGATGGAAGCACAATGACCCATGAAAAACTCCTAG
Source organism: Psychroflexus planctonicus (assembly GCF_014640195.1). Classification (GTDB taxonomy): domain Bacteria; phylum Bacteroidota; class Bacteroidia; order Flavobacteriales; family Flavobacteriaceae; genus Psychroflexus; species Psychroflexus planctonicus. The sequence goes on along the minus strand of NZ_BMGM01000001.1, from coordinate 131,730 downwards.
ATGAAATATTAATCTTGTTTATTGCAGGCCACGAAACTACTTCCAACGCATTGAGTTTTTGTGTTCAGTTGATTGCTAGAAATCCTGAAGTACAACAAAAAATCAGTGCTGAAGTAGACAAAAATATAAACGAATCGCTGCTGGATAAGTTGAAGAATTCACGTTACATAACCGCGGTTATTGAAGAATCCATGCGTTTGTATCCACCGGTTTATTTCATCGATCGGGTAAACACCAAACCCCTTCATTTTAAAGATTTTGAAATTCCTAAAAATACAAGCTTGTTATTTTCTTTATATGAAATGCATCGAAAAGAAGATTTTTGGGAAGATCCATTAAGCTTTAATCCTGAACGATTTCTTAATGGTAAAAACCATTCGGCATACTATTTCCCATTTGGTGCTGGACCTAGAAAATGCATAGGGAACAATTTCGCCATGTATGAAATCACTTTAGTTCTACACGAATTATTCAGCCATTTTGAAGCGGAATACACCGATAAACCGATTGAAATTTTACCTTTAATCAGTTTAAAACCTAAAAATGCTCATTTGAGTTTTAAAGCGCGAACATGAATTCCATTGCCGAAAAACATAGCCAACTCATCAAACAAAAAGCCAAAGAATTAGGTTTTTTGAGTTGTGGCATGAGCAAAGCTGAATTTTTGGAAGACGAAGCCCCACGTTTAGAAAAATGGCTTCAACAGAACATGCACGGCGAAATGAAATACATGGAAAATCATTTCGATAAACGTTTAGATCCAACCAAGTTAGTAGAAGGAAGCAAGTCGGTTGTTTCCTTACTATACAATTATTATCCGCAAAAGCTTCAGCGGGAAGATACCTACCAAATTAGTAAATATGCTTATGGGCGCGATTATCATTTTGTTATCAAAGACAAATTGAAAGACTTAATGCAGTTCATTCAGCAAGAAATAGGCGAAGTACATGGCAGAGCTTTTGTAGATTCTGCTCCGGTATTGGACAAAGCTTGGGCAAAAAGAAGCGGTTTGGGTTGGGTAGGAAAACATTCCAATTTGCTAACAAAACAAGTCGGTTCGTTTTATTTTATAGCCGAATTAATCATCGATTTAGATTTGGCATACGACACGCCTGTAACCGACCATTGCGGTAGTTGCACCGCTTGTATTGATGCATGCCCGACCCAAGCCATTGTAGAACCTTATGTGGTAGATGGCAGCAAATGCATTTCGTATTTTACGATCGAATTGAAAGACGATTTACCTTCCGAAATGGCTGGAAAATTTAACGATTGGGCTTTTGGGTGTGATATTTGCCAAGATGTTTGTCCATGGAATAAATTCAGTAAAGCACACCAAGAACCCTTATTTAATCCAGATGAACGTTTGTTGAATTATTCTAAAAAAGAATGGGAAGAAATCACCAAAGACGTTTTTCAGGATATCTTCCGAAAATCTGCTGTAAAACGAACAAAATATGAAGGTTTCAAACGAAACATCAAGTTTGTATCTGATGAGTAAGAATATTCAAATTTTAATTTTATTTTAAAAAATAGGTACAGCAGCAAATAAATTTAACTTTGTACTAAACACATTCACAAATGGACATCAATAAAAATAGACTCAGACGTCACGCATTAGTTTATCATTCTAAACCGAGGCCAGGAAAAACGGAAGTAGTTCCAACCAAAAAACATAATTCCCAACGCGATTTAGGTTTGGCCTATTCGCCTGGTGTAGCTGCTCCTTGTAATGAAATTGCCAAAAATGTAGAAGACGTTTATAAATATACCAACAAAGGAAATTTGATTGCCGTAATTTCCAACGGAACAGCGGTTTTAGGTTTAGGTGATATCGGTCCAGAAGCATCCAAACCCGTGATGGAAGGAAAGGCACTGTTGTTCAAAATTTTTGCGGACATCGATGTGTTTGATATTGAAGTAGATGCCAAAGACCCTGAGAAATTTATTGAAACCGTTAAAGCCATTGCACCTACTTTTGGTGGAATTAACCTAGAAGATATCAAAGCTCCTGAAGCTTTTGAAATTGAAGATCGTTTAAAAGCAGAGTTGAATATTCCTGTGATGCACGACGACCAACATGGCACGGCAATCATTTCGGCAGCCGCCTTACTCAATGCTTTAGAAATTGCTGATAAAAAAATTGAAGATGTAAAATTAGTGGTTTCAGGCGCAGGTTCAGCTGCTATGGCGTGTACAGACTTGTATGTAATGCTTGGCGTACAAAGAAAAAACATTTTAATGTACGATAGCTCAGGCTTGTTACACAAAGGAAGAAACAATCTTTCCGACCGAAAATTATCCTACGCATTTGCAGAAGAAGACCTTTCTTTAGAAGATGCCATGAAAGATGCCGATGTATTTTTAGGTCTTTCAGTAGCGGGAATTGTGAGCCCAAAAATGTTGGAATCCATGGCTAAAAATCCTATTGTATTTGCCATGGCTAATCCCGATCCCGAGATTGATTATCCCACGGCAGTAGAAACCCGATCGGATGTAATTATGGCAACGGGTAGAACAGACTTCCCTAACCAAGTAAACAATGTGTTGGGTTTTCCATTTATTTTCCGTGGTGCGTTAGATGTTCGCGCAACCAAAATCAATGAAGAAATGAAGATTGCGGCAGTTAGGGCAATTGCAGAACTGGCTAAAAAACCCGTTCCTGAACAAGTAAATATTGCTTATTCTGAAACTCGACTAGCTTTTGGAAGAGAATATATTATTCCCAAACCTTTCGATCCGCGTTTAATTGCTGAAATTCCACCAGCGGTTGCTAAAGCTGCCATGGAAAGTGGAGTTGCTCAAGAACAAATAGAAGATTGGGAAGCTTACGAAAGTGAACTCTTAGAGCGCATGGGAAGCGAAGATAAAATTACCCGTTTGTTGTTAAGCCGTGCGAGAAACAATCCAAAACGAATTGTATATGCAGAAGCAGACCATTTAGACGTCCTAAAAGCAGCGCAAACGGTTTATGACGAAGGCATCGGAATTCCTATTTTGCTAGGAAGACGAGATGTGATACAGGAATTGATGCATGAAATTGAATTTGAAGCTGAAGATGTAAAGATTATCGATCCTAAATCGGATAAGCAAAAGGAACAATTAAAACGTTACGGAAAATCCCTTTGGGAAAAACGAAGAAGAAAAGGAATTACTTTATATGAAGCGGAGAAGTTGATGCGTGAGCGCAATTATTTCGCCGCTATGATGGTGGTTGAAGGTGATGCAGACACCATGCTTTCTGGATATTCTAGAGCTTATCCTTCTGTATTGAAACCTATTTTAGAAATTATAGGAAAAGAACCCAGCGTTTCAAAAGTAGCGTCTACCAATTTAATGATGACTTCCAAAGGGCCAATTTTTATAAGTGATACATCAATCAATATCGATCCAAGTGCGCAGGAATTAGCGCGCATTGCTCAAATGACCGCCTTCACTGTAAAAATGTTTGGCATCGAACCCATTGTTGCTATGGTCAGTTATTCCAACTTTGGTTCGTCTAAAAATCCAATGGCTAAAAAAATTACCGAAGCAGTGGCCTATTTGCACGAACATTATCCAGAAATTGCAGTTGACGGTGAATTGCAAGTAGACTTTGCCTTGAATCGAAAAATGCGAATGGACAAATTCCCATTCAGTAAGTTGCGAAATCGAAAAGTAAATACGCTAATTTATCCAAATCTGGATGCAGCTAACGGAACTTATAAACTACTTAAAGAACTAAATGATGCAGATTCCATCGGTCCAATTTTAATGGGATTAAATGAGCCTGCACATGTTTTTCAATTGGGTGCAAGCGTAGATGAAATGGTAAATATGAGTGCTGTTGCCGTATTAGATGCACAACAAAAAGCAAAGCGGAAAAGAGACTGATAGATGATTATAAACCAGTCAGTGTAATTTATATTCCTTACTTCATTGACTGGTATAGGACAATTCAATTAGAAAATTGAATTTCAAAAATTGAATCCTTTAAAAATCAGTTTTCAAAAGCATTGCTTTAGATTATTTTACTACATTTGAGCGCTCAAATTCCTTGTTTTTATGATTACTCAGCTATCAGGAAAACTGATTGAAAAAAATCCAACTCATGTGGTTATAGATTGTGGTGGTGTAGGCTATGAAGTCAATATTTCATTACATACATTTGAACAATTGCCAAAAGACGAAAACATCAAACTCTTTACCTACTTGCACGTTAGAGAAGATGCGCAAATATTATATGGTTTTGCGGGTAAAGTAGAACGAGAAGTCTTTAGAAAATTAATTTCAGTTTCAGGAATTGGTACAAATACAGCTAGATTAATGTTTTCTTCGCTTTCTCCATCTGAAATTGTAGAAGCCATTTCTACTTCAGATGTAGAAACCATTAAAAGCGTAAAAGGAATTGGAGCCAAAACTGCTCAACGTGTAATTGTAGATTTAAAGGATAAAGTTTCAGAAGTAAATACTTCTTTAGAAAATTTAACATTTTCAAACAATACAAACCGAACAGAAGCGTTATCAGCTTTAGAAACACTGGGCTATTCTAAAAAACAAGTTGAAAAAGTTGTTGCTAGAATTGTTAAAATTGAGCCCGAAGCAAGTGTTGAATTTATTTTAAAACAAGCATTAAAAAACTTGTAACACATTGAGTAACAAACGTAACTTTTTACGCCAGCATAAGAAATTTATTTTTTTAGCAGTTATACTTTTTATAACTGCTTTTACTTTTGCCCAAGAAGAAGAAACCGAACAGGATAGTATTCAAGAAGGCTATACTTTTGGGAAGGTGAAAATCAAGGATCCAGAAAGTATACAAAATCTGTATACTTACGACCCAATTATAGACCGCTACATTTTTTCACAAAAAATTGGAGATGTTAACATAAGCTACCCCATGGTGCTTACTCCTGAAGAATATCAGGATTTGGTGCTTAGGGAGCAAATGAAAGAATACTTCAAACAAAAAAGCGATGCTGCTAAAGATCCAGAAAATGAAGAGTCTAAAAACTTAATTCCTGCTTTTTACGTAAATAACAGTTTTTTTGAAAGTATTTTTGGAGGCAGTAAAATAGAAGTAATTCCACAAGGTCAAGTTTCTATGGATTTAGGTGTTTTGTACTCCAAACAAGATAACCCTTCACTTTCTCCAAGAAACCAAAGCAATACTACTCTAGATTTCGATCAACGAATCAACTTGAGTTTGGAAGGAACTGTTGGAACACGTGTAAACATTGCTGCACAATACAATACACAATCTACTTTCGATTTTCAAAACCAAATCAAAATAGATTACACACCTGAAGAAGATGATATAGTTCAAAAAATTGAAGTAGGTAACGTAAATATGCCGCTCAACAGCTCGCTTATACAAGGTGCTGAAAGTTTATTTGGTGTAAAAGCTCAATTGAAGTTTGGTAAAACTACCATAACTGGAGTATTTTCAGAAATGAACTCTGAACGACAAAGCGTAAATGTTGAAGGTGGTGGAACAGTTGATGAATTTGATAAATTTGGATTGGAGTACGATGAGAATAAACACTTTTTCTTGTCTCAAGCTTTTCGTGATGAGTACGATACGGCTTTACTAAATTACCCTTTTATAAACAGTAAATTTCAAATTACCAGAGTTCAAATTTGGGTAACCAACAGAAATAATAACCCGCAAAGTTTACAAAACGCAAGAAACATTGTTGCCATTCAGGATTTAGGCGAATCTGATCCAGATAAAGTAGGTTTGTTCTTAGACAACAATGGAAATCCAATTGCGCCACCTATTCCTAATTTTATTAATCAGTTGAATGCGCTTCCAGATAACCGAAATAATGATTTTAATCCTTTAGGAATAAATGGTGGTGGCTCTTCTATTCTTACACCAGCAATACGGGATATTTCTACTGTAGCACAAGGTTTTGGTCCCGCTTCTCAATTTGTTACCGAAGGTAGAGATTACGGAGTGTTAGAAAATGCTAGACAATTATCTCCCAATGAATATACGCTGCACCCACAATTGGGATACGTTTCTTTAAATCAACGTATTTCTAACGATGAAATTTTAGCTATTGCTTACGAGTATACTTCCAATGGAAGAGTTTATAAAGTTGGAGAATTTGCTAACGATGGTGTAGATTCTTCGCAACCTTCTCAAAATCAAAACCCAGAACCTGGCCAAGAAAACCAACCCGTTACCATCAACCAAAACTTGGTAGTAAAGATGTTGAAAAGTCCTATTACCAATGTAAATGAACCAATTTGGGACTTGATGATGAAAAACATTTATAGCATCGGTGGTTATGATATAGAACAAGAAGGATTTCGCTTTAATATTTTATACACCGATCCACAACCTGTTAATTTTCTGCAACAAGCACCTGGTTCAAATACAGCTTTGCCTGAAGATGTAGCCGATCAAAATTTATTACAATTGCTTAATTTTGATAGATTAAATTCCAATGGGGATTTACCTGGAAGTGACGGTTTTTTCGACTTTGTGCCAGGTATAACTATCGATCGGCAAAACGGGTTTATAAAATTTACAAAAGTAGAACCCTTTGGAGAGTTTTTATTTGAAGAGTTAAATAACACTCCAGGAGCTACTTATCAAGATCAATCTACTTGGAATGAAAACCAGTTGCAATATGTTTTTCAAGCTTTATATGAAACAACCAAGACTCAAGCTATGCAACAAGAAGCAGAGCGAAATAAGTTTCAGTTGCGCGGTCAATATAGAGCTTCAGGGCAGGAAGGAATTCCCATAGGTGCATTTAATGTTCCGCGTGGTTCTGTTGAAGTTACCGCTGGAGGAAGAACGCTTCAAGAGGGAGTAGATTATGTGGTGAATTACGAATTGGGTCTTGTTCAAATATTAGATGAAGCACTAAAAGCTTCCGATACACCTATACAGGTTTCAACTGAAAACAATGCTGTTTTTGGTAGACAAACCAAACGCTTCACAGGAATTGATGTGCAGCATGAATTTTCAGAAAATTTTATTCTAGGCGGTACTTTTTTAAACATGAACGAGCGACCGCTTACCCAAAAATCAAATTATGGTAGCGAGCCGATAAGCAATACCATGTATGGAATCAATTTCAACTACAATACCACCGTTCCATTTTTTACACGAATTGTAAATAAATTACCAAATATCAATACAGAAGTAGAGTCTAATTTTTCTATTCGTGGTGAGTTTGCATACATTCAACCAGGTACTCCAGACGCTGATAATTTTGGTGGAAGAGATGCTTCCTATATAGATGATTTTGAAGCTTCACAAACTTCAATTTCACTTTTAAATCCACAGCCATGGTCACTTTCTAGTGTTCCAGTTGGATATCGTGGACCTAACGACGCAGGTGGAAATTTTAATGCTAATGATGATATTAGTATCAATCATTACCGAGCAAAATTGAATTGGTACACCATAGATCCCATTTTTTACAGCACGCAACGTCCAGCCAACATGACGGACGATGATCTATCTTTTTGGTATTCCAGACGTATTTTAATTAATGAAATATTTCCAAATCGAGATATTGTACCAGGTCAGTTTCAAACCATTCCAACTTTCGATTTGGTTTTTAAACCTACAGAACGCGGAATGTATAATTTCAATCCAGCCGCTGCCAGTAACGGAAACCTACCTAATCCAGATCAGAACTTTGGTGGTATTATGCGTGGTCTTGAAACTACAGATTTTGAGCGTTCTAATGTTGAATTTGTTGAGTTTTGGGTGATGGATCCGTTCATTTATCCAGAAAATGCAGGAAATGATGGAGGAAAACTAGTTTTAAATTTCGGAAGTGTTTCAGAAGATGTTTTAAAAGACGGAAGAAAACAATATGAAAATGGCTTACCAGAAGATGGAGGGACTCAAAACACATTACAAACAACTTTTGCTAAAGTTCCTGCAAACCAATCTCTAGTGTACGCCTTTGATACGGAAGGTGCTCAAAGAGCCAATCAGGATGTAGGTTTTGATGGTTACGATAATGAAGCTGAAGCAGCTAACTTTCCAGATTTTGCCAATTTTGAAGACCCCGCAGGAGATGATTACGACTTTTACTTACAACGCGATGGTGGTATTTTAAATAGATATGAAAAATACAATGGTTCAGAAGGAAATAATCCTGTTGAAGTTACTCAAAATTTTAGAGGAAACTCACCACTTCCAGATGTAGAAGATGTAAATAGAGATAACACCATGAATACTATTGATAGCTACTTTGAATATGAAGTGCCAATGTATCCCAACATGAGTGTAGATAACAATACAAGCGCTATTGCAGGCGTTTCTGAAGATTACATTACCGATGTGAAGGAGTTAACAACAACTGCACCAAATGGGGAAGAAGTCCCAGTGCGATGGGTTCAATTTAGAGTTCCATTACGCACTTCTTCAGAATATTCTGTTGGAGGGATTTCAGATTTAAGAGCTGTCCGGTTCATGCGGATGTTTATGACTGATTTTTCACAAGAAACCATTTTAAGAATGGGCTCTTTAGATTTAGTGCGTGGAGATTATTTAACTTACGACCAACCTGTGCTTCCCGATGGCACAGACCCGACTACTACTTCTTCTACATCATTTAGCATTACTCCAGTAAGTGAAGAAATTACTTCGCGATATGTAACACCACCCGGAGTAATTAGAGAACAAATTGTAAATAATAATGTGGTAATTAGAGAAGATGAACAATCTTTAGCACTTAGTGTAAAAAACCTTCAACCAGAAGATTCGCGAGCGGTATTTAAGAATTTTCAAGTAGATATGCGTCAGTATCGCTTTTTAGAAATGTTTTTACATGCTGAAGCTTTGCCACCACCAGAAACACAGCTACAAGACGGACAAATGGTTGCTTACATTAGAATGGGAGTCGATTTTACCAATAACTTTTATGAAATTGAAGTTCCTTTAAAAGTAAGTGATATTTCAGACACTTCGCCTAGAGGCGTTTGGCCACTAGAAAATGATTTGGAGTTAGACTTGGAGTTATTACAACAAATAAAAGCTACTGTTATTGGAAGCGAAAACTTTAGTAGCCTAGATTTAAACTTTTTTGATGAAAACTTAAATCCATCGCCAGATTTTCAAACCGAAGGTTTAAGGCTTGGTATAAAAGGAAACCCGAGTTTTGGAAACATACGCGTCCTTATGATTGGTCTTAGAAACGCATCAGACCAAAACATCTCTGGGCAGGTTTGGTTTAATGAATTACGTGTTTCTGAATTGAAAAGTCAAGGTGGCTGGGCAGCTGTATTAGATTTAGATACCAACATTGCAGATTTTGCTACTTTTTCAGGTTCAGCAAGCAGAACCACCATTGGTTTTGGATCTATAGACCAAGGACCAAATCAGCGAAGTATAGAAGATACGCAACAATACGATTTTGTAACTGGATTAAACGTAGGGCAACTTTTACCTGAAGATTGGGGAATAAAAATTCCTTTTAATTACGGACGTGGTGAAGAATTGGTCACACCAAGATTTGATCCTGTACTTTTAGATATAGAATTAGATAATCTGTTAGATAATACAGAAGATCCACAATTAAGAGATGAATTTAGCGAAAGAGCAGAAGCGTATACCAAAAGACAATCAATAAGTATAATAGGTTTACGAAAGGATAGAACCAATCAAGATAGAATTCCGAAGCCATGGGATATTGAAAATTTCACCCTTTCAGGAACTTATAATCAAGTTGAGCATCGTGATTTTGAAATTCAACAATCCGTTGATCAAAATTTAGATTTCAATGCAAATTATGCCTACAATTTTGCTGAAGTTGAAATAGAGCCACTAAAAAATATTGAGTTTTTAAATAAGAGCAAATATTTTGATTTGTTAAAAGACTTTAATTTAAATCTATTGCCAACAAGTTTAACTGCATCAAGCAGTGTAATTAGACAATATAGTGAAGTTCGGTTTAGAGAATTAAACCTGCCACCTGGAAGCATTGGTTTGCCAAAACTGTATCAACGCAATTATTTTTACAATTGGCAATATGCTTTAGATTGGGACTTAACAAAGAATTTAAACATTAACTTTAATGCTTCACAAAACCGAATAGTACGAAATTTTCTTGATGAAGATTTAAACCAAGACGACAGTGTTGGAGTTTGGGATGGCTTTTTTGATGTGGGTGTTCCAAATACACACATGCAAACCTTGCAGTTAAATTATTCATTGCCATTTGATAAAATCCCAGCTTTAAAATTTATTCAATCTAATTATTCTTTTACTGGAGATTTTCAATGGCAAAAAGGTTCAGAAATTCTTCGAAATTTAGAAGGAATCCCAAATATTGGAAACACCGTTCAAAATTCATCTGCGCACCAAATAAACAATACACTTAATATGTCTAGGTTGTATAATTACCTCAACCTTAAAAAGCGCAAAGCAAAAGGAGATGCTGCTGGTCAGCAATTACAACGTGGTGCAGATAGAAGAAATCCAAGAGCAGGTGCAAAAGGTAGTTTTACTAAATCTAACGACCAGAAACAGGATGATGAAGACGCAAAAGATAAGTTGAGTTTTGGAGATCATTTTTACAACCTTGGTGTAAGTCTATTAACTATGGTAGACCGAGTACAATTAAATTATACAGAAAATCGAGGAACTTTTATTCCTGGGTTTACTCACGATATTGGTTTTACAGGCACGCTTACACCTTCGCCTTTATTTACTTTTGGTGGACAACGCGATGTAAGACAAAGAGCTGCAATGAATAGATGGTTAACCGAATACCAAGAATTCAATGAACAGTACATGGCAACCAATACAGAACAATTAGATTTTAATGCATCGGTGAAGCTTATTCCTGGAATGACTTTAGATATAATTGCCAATAGACAATATGCAGAAACCTATACAGAAAACTTTAGAGTAGATAGAGAATCATTACAATACCAATCTTTAACACCAAACACCTTCGGAAACTTCAGTATTTCTACAATGATGATTGGTACTGCTTTTAGCGAAAGTACACGAGAAAACTCACCGGTTTTTGAGCAATTCCGTGAAAACAGGTTGGCAATTGCAAGAAGATTAGCAATACAAGCAGGAATAAATCCAGATGATCCAGAAAACGTAGATGATAATGGCTACCCTAGCGGTTTCGGAAGAACCAACCAAGCGGTATTAATTCCAGCGTTTTTATCTGCTTACACAGATCAAAATCCAGAAAGTGTGAGCTTAAGTCCGTTTCGAGACACGCCTCTGCCTAATTGGAATTTTAAGTACACGGGCTTGATGAAATTGAAATGGTTTAAAGACAACTTCAATCGTTTTTCAATACAACATGGCTATCAGTCTTCGTATACTATGAACGCGTTTCAGTCTAACTTAGATTTTGACCGCAGAGATCCTTATGGCGAATTCAATAGAGATCAAAACGGAAACTTTAAAAACGAACTCTACATTGCCAATATGAACTTAATGGAAGTCTTTAGTCCATTGGTTCAAGTAGATTTTGAAATGAAAAACTCCGTTAGTATTTTAACAGAAATAAAAAAAGACCGTACTTTGTCCTTAAGTTTCGATAATAACCTGCTAACTGAAATGATAGGTCAAGAATACATTGCAGGTTTGGGTTATAGAATTAAAGATTTGAGAATAGTTACTCAGTTTGAAGGAAATAGAAGAGTAATAAGTAGCGATTTAAACTTGAAATTAGACGTAGCCTATAGAAGAAATGAAACCATTATTAGAGGCTTAGACGTAATAAACAACAGAACAACAGCAGGGCAAGATATATGGAGTATCAATTTTTTAGCAGATTATATGATAACCAAACAACTTACAGTAATCTTTTTCTACGATCATATTTTCACAGAAAATGCAATCTCTACAATTTTTCCACAAACCACAATTAGAACAGGATTAACCTTAACTTATAACTTCGGAAATTAAAACAACTAATTACATATAAAAAATGAATATACCAGCAGAATTAAAGTACACAAAAGATCACGAATGGGTAAAAATTGAAGGTGATACGGCAACAGTAGGAATTACCGATTTTGCGCAAAGCGAATTAGGAGATATTGTTTATGTTGAAGTTGAAACTGTAGACGAAAGCTTAGATCAAGATGAAGTTTTTGGAAGTGTTGAAGCCGTTAAAACAGTTTCTGACTTATTTTTACCTCTTACAGGAAGCGTTATACAATTTAACGAAAATCTTGAAGATGAGCCTGAAAAAGTAAATGAAGATCCATACGGTGAAGGTTGGATGATCAAAATGAAATTTACAAACCAAGAAGAGCTTAACGATTTAATGGATGCTGAAGCTTATAAAGCCCATATTGACGGATAAATTTTCTTTTGTATTAGCTGTAAGTACAACACTTTTTATAATGTACTTGTCACTAATGCCTACCGATAATTTGCCAGCTTTAGAAATAGAACAAGCCGATAAGCTTTACCACTTAATAGCTTACGTTTTTCTATCTTTAACTTGGTTTAGTTACTTTATTGTTTTTAAAAATAAACAACAAAACTTGTCTTTTAACATTATAGCTGCGGCCTTAATTGTTTTTGGCATTGTTGTTGAAGTTCTACAGTCGACCCTTACTGATTACCGAACATTTGATTGGTGGGATATACTATCTAACTCGGCCGGGACATTGATTGTGTATTTTATATTTAAATTAAATAAAACCAAGCTTGTAAAATTGAGACATCAATTAAATGTATAATCAGATTATTTTTTTAATTTTAACGCCTAATATTTAATTATTATGGAATCTAAAAAAAGTGAGAAAGCAGACTTGAGCAAAAAGAGCTTTCTATTTTTCCAATTAGGGCTTGCTTTTATGTTAGCCACTTCTTTGTTTTTAATTGAATTTAAAACCTACGACAAAGAAGATTTAGACACTGGTGTTGTTGAGCTAGATATGCTTGATGATGAAGATGTGCCAATTACCGAGCAATTAAAAACGCCACCACCGCCACCGCCGCCGCCGCCAGCTCCAGAAGTTATTGAAGTGGTAGAAGACGATGAAGAAGTGGAAGAAACAATTATCGAGTCTACAGAAACAAGCATGGATGAAATTGTAGAAGTAGAAGATGTTGCAGATATAGGAGAAGAAGAAGAAATTGACGATGTGCCATTTTCAAGTATTCAAGACGTGCCAATTTTTCCAGGTTGCGAAAAAGAAAAGACCAATGAAGATAGAAGAAATTGTATGAGTAAAAAAATACAAAACTTCGTAAATAAAAAATTTGATACAAGTCTTGGTAGCGAATTAGGTCTTTCTGGTGTAAATCGAGTTTATGTTCGTTTTAAAATTGACAAAACTGGAAAAGTAGTAGATGTTCAAGCAAGATCTTCTCATCCAAGACTAACAAGAGAAGGAGAGCGAGTGGTTGGACAGTTGCCTAGCATGAAACCCGGTAAACAACGCGGTAGAGCAGTTGGTGTAATTTACACTTTGCCCATTACTTTTCAAGTACAAGACTAAAATTATAATTTAAATTACCACTTAACCCGAACATTGTTCGGGTTAATTTTAATTATACCCCATGAAAATACAATACATATTAATTCTATTAATAGGTTTTTTTCAAGTGTCAATAGCGCAAGAAGATGCTGAAAGCAAACCAAAGTTTCCACAATTTGAAGAATGTGAAACCGATGACCAAGCTGGCAAATCTTGTTTCGAAAATAACTTCAGAAAGATGTTTAAAGAAGCCTATAAAGAAACAGAAATTGCTTCAGATTACACTTACCAAAGAGAAACAAAAGGAACTTATTTGGTAGATAGAAGAGGAGTTATAAAACAACTAAGTTATGATACTCCAGAATCTCCAATTTTTCTAGCTATAAGTAGAGCTGTAGAAAAACTTCCAAAATTGAAAGCAGTTTTAAACGATAAAGATAGACCTGTAGAGTTTAATTTTGAAGTAAATTATAAACTTAAGCGCAACAGCCCAAATAGTAAAAACGATCTTGAAATAGATTTGGAATTTAGCTATCCTGACCCTGAAAAAGAAAATTCTTAAGCAGTGCTACTTTTTTGAAGCAATTTGAGTTAAATTGTGTTAATTTGCTAATTGCTAAGCAAGTTATCCTATGAAAAATATTTTATCAGTTCTTTTTGGTTTATTTACAATTGTAACTGTTGCTCAAAATGGCATACTTATTAAAAGTTATCCGCGTTTCGAAGCTTGTAAAGAGGTAAGCGTTGCCGAAGAACAAAGTTGTTTTAGGAAAGCGTTTCAACAAGCGCTTTATGCTAATTATGAAGAGCCAGATATCATTTCAGAAGAAGAATATGAAGGAAGCGCATCGCTTATTTTTGAAGTAGATAAAGAAGGTATTTTTCAAATTATTTATATTGAAGCGGACTTTGATGAAGTAAAACAAGCACTTCAGGAAGCCTTTGATAAAATGCCCAAACTCGAACCAGCCACTTACGATGGTAAACCTACTTACTTTCAATTTAGAACGCCATTAAGAATTCCACTTCGTTCAAATTACCAGAAAGAAACTAAGACCGAAACCATTATTCAGCCTCAAAGAAAATCTTTTCAGGATGAATACCAGCAAATCATCAATTTACCTTATCAAAATAAGCAAGCTAGTAGTGCTTTAAATATTCCACTTTCTCATGAATTTTACAATCGTTTCGATTCTGAAATGAACCTGATTGGTACTAATGCGCACACATCTTCAAAGCCATTTAAATATAGTGAGGTAAAACCATACTACGACATAGCTGAAGAAAATGAAAAACTCTTTTACGATAAAAAATCTTGGTTTGGTAGAAAGTTTTTTAATGAAAATACAGCCCGCATTCAAGGAGAAGATTATTGGTTTACTTTTGATATTGCTGCAGATCTACAAATAGGTAGAGATGCAGAAGAAAATTTTACTACCTACAACAACACACGAGCTGGAATTATACAAGGTGGTTTAGGCGAAAAATTAAATTTTTATAGCGTTATATACGAGAGTCAAGGAAAATTTGCAGGATATTACAACGACTTAGCTCGAAGTTTAGGTAGAGAAGGAACAAATAGTGTCTTAGTGCCTGGCCGAGGAATAGGAGAGTCCTTTCGAGGCAGTGGTTTTGATTATCCAGTTGTAGAAGGTTACTTAAACTATGAAGCTACAAACTTTTTAGATTTGCAATTCGGGACAGGGAAAAACTTCATTGGTGATGGATACCGTTCCTTATTTTTAAGCGACAATGCAAGTCCGAATGCTTATTTTAAAATGAACACCACTTTTTGGAAGTTTAAATATACCAGTATTTGGTCTGCACCAAGAAACCTAAATACCTTAACAGAAGGTGGTGCTTACACTACAAAATACATGGCAACCCATTATTTAAGCTACAATGTAACGGAGCGTTTAAATATTGGATTGTTTGAAACTGCTTTATTTGAAAGTGAACCTAACCGAGGTTTCGATTGGAACTTTTTAAATCCTGTTATATTTTATAATATGGTAGAATATGCAACAGGAACGCGGTCAGGCAAATCTATGATTGGTTTGAGTTATAAATACAAATGGAGCAATAAATTTAATACCTATGGTCAAGTATTAATAGACGAACTTTCAGTTGAAGACGTTACTGCAATGAATAAAAGTTGGAAAAATAAATTTGGCTTGCAATTGGGTTTTAAATACTTTGATGCTTTTAAAGTGAAAAACTTGTATTTTCAAATGGAATATAACCAAGTTAGACCTTATACATATTCGCATAATACGCTTTCTTTGCATTATACACACAACAATCAATCTATGGCTCATTTGTGGGGAGCTAACTTCAGAGAAATTATACTGATCGCCCGTTATAAAAAAGACCGATTTTACGGTCACGCTAAGTTCATTCTTGGAGAACGTGGATTTGAGCCTTCCGCAGACAGCAATCCGTTTTATGGCTCAGATTTATTCGGGGATGAACGCGACCGAGTAGGAGACACTGAAATTGAAATTGGTCAAGGAAATAAAGCAAATTCGTATTACGGAGAATTAGAAGTTGGATATATAGTTAATCCTACAACCAATTTAAAAGTATATTTAAATCTAATACAGCGAAAATTTGATATTGCAGAAAATAATAGCCGTAATTTCGATCGCAATACATCTTGGTTAAACCTAGGTTTTAGGACAGACATCTTCAACTGGTATTACGATTACTAAAATAAACTTAAGCTTAAGCTAAGAAGGTAATATTAACGAAGTCTTCCCCTTTGTAAAACACTTTTTAGCAGTATCTTTGCAAAAAAAATATCTGCATTTTTGCCTGATAATCTTACATACAACTCCATTACAAGTTTGTTTCAAGACTTTAAGACCATCACTAAAATGCGTTTGGCATTAAGTGTTGTATTTTCTTCTGTTGCAGGATATTTTCTAGGTGCTGAAACATTTCAAATTTCAGAAGTTATTTTGTTAACCATTGGTGGATATGCTATGGTTGGTGCATCTAATGCCTATAATCAAATTATAGAAAGAGATTTAGATGCTTTGATGGATAGAACAAAAAATAGACCAATCCCATCTGGTAGAATGAGTGTAAATACTGCTTTTGCTGTTGCTTCTGTTTTAGCAGCTCTTGGTTTGTTTTTGCTCTATACTATTAATCCTATAACTGCGCTTTTTGGAGCTATTTCTATTTTTCTTTATGTTAGTATATATACACCTTTAAAAACAAAAACACCACTATCTGTTTTTGTTGGTGCTTTCCCAGGAGCAATTCCATTTATGTTAGGATGGGTGGCAGCAACGGGAGAATTTAGCATAGAAGCAGGAACCTTATTTATGATTCAATTTTTTTGGCAGTTTCCTCATTTTTGGGCGCTAGGTTGGTGGCTATATAACGACTATAAAAAAGGTGGATTTTTTATGTTGCCAACAGGTAAGAGAGATTCATCAACAGCTTTACAAATTGTATTGTACACGGTATGGACTATTTTAATTTCACTTATACCGGTGTTGGGAATAACAGGTAGTTTGCGTTTATCTTATTTGGGAGCTTCAATAGTATTGGCGCTTGGCTTATTTATGCTATATCATGCTATTCAACTTTATAAATTTAGAGCCGAAAAAAACGCTAAGCAATTAATGTTAGCTAGCGTTACATATATTACAATGATGCAGTTGGTTTTTGTACTTGATAAAATTGTTAGAGAATGGGAATAGAGAATAAATCTGATGCAGAAAAAAGATACCGAGCAAAAAAGATGATGCTGTGGTTTGGTATAATTAGCTTGTCTATGACATTTGCAGGCTTAACTTCTGCGTTTATTGTTAGCAGTAGCCGTCCAGATTGGGTAGACGATTTTCAGCTACCTAATGCATTTATGTGGAGCACGCTACTTATCATACTAAGTAGTTTAAGTTTAATTTACGCCAAAAAAGCCATCTTAAATGAAAAGAGAAAGCAAGCTAACTTTGCAATTATACTTACATTTTTGTTAGGCTTAGTTTTTATAATTCTTCAATTCTCAGGATTTCAGTCCATCACAGAAGAAGGCTATTATTTTACAGGAAGCTCTAGCAATGTTACCGCTTCTTATATTTACCTAATCGCTTTCTTACATGTTGTACATATTGCATCAGGGATGATAGTTTTAATCGTCCTTATTTATAATCATTTTAAAAATAAATACAAAAAAGGACAAATGCTTGGTTTTGAGATGGGTGCCACTTTTTGGCACTTTGTAGATTTGTTGTGGCTGTTCCTTTTTTTCTTTTTTATATATTTCTTAGGATAAATAAAATAACTATTTTTGCGCTAACTAATATTAAAGTATATGGATACTACTGCTGTTGCACAAACAGGTACTGAAGGAAAAACATGGGGCGGAGGTAACCAACCGCTAAAAGCAAGCTACGGAAAATTAATGATGTGGTTTTTTATAACATCTGATGCATTAACTTTTTCTGGTTTCCTTGCTGCTTACGGTTTTTCAAGATTCAAATTTATAAATGAATGGCCTATCGCTGACGAAGTGTTTAATCACTTCCCTTTTTTACACGGTACCGATGCACCAATGTATTATGTAGCCTTAATGACATTTATCTTGATATTTTCTTCTGTAACCATGGTGCTAGCTGTAGATGCAGGACATAGAATGCAAAAAAGCAAGGTGGTTACTTACATGGCGCTAACCATTTTAGGTGGGGCTATTTTTCTAGGTTCTCAAGCATGGGAATGGAAAAATTTCATTAAAGGTGAATACGGCGCAGTAGAAACTACTTCAGGAAAAATCTTACAATTTGTCGATGCTGATGGAAAGCGAGTAGATATTGAAGCTTTTACGCCAGTTGCTGAAAGAACAAGAACAACACACGAAGCTAAAAATGGACTTTGGTACGCTTCAGAAAGCGAATTAATAGCCTACGATATTGAAGATTTAAAAACAGCATTTAAACAAGATGAAAACTTGTTGGTGAGAACAATGCAATTAAATGAACGTGGAGAAAAGACTGTTTTAGATAGAGAAGAATCCGTAAAAGTATTAGACGAAACAGGAAAAAGCATCATCCTAGGTGCAAACCTTTCTAATAACGAGTATGGCGCGCCATTGTTCGCAGATTTCTTTTTCTTTATAACAGGATTCCACGGATTTCACGTGTTATCTGGAGTACTTATTTTAATTATTGTATTTTTTAATGTACTTATTGGCACTTACGAGAAAAGAGGTTCTTACGAAATGGTAGAAAAAGTTGGTTTATATTGGCACTTTGTAGATTTAGTTTGGGTGTTTGTATTTACATTCTTCTATCTAGTTTAATATTTATTTTCCAAAGCACTTAATTATGGCACACGATACACATCATCACGAAGGAGCAACCAAAAGAATTTGGCAGGTTTTCGGAATATTATCTTTACTTACAATTGTAGAAGTTATTTTAGGGATTATAAAACCAGAGTTTTTAGTTTATAACGATTTTGTCGCACTATCCTTACTTAATTGGATTTTCATAATTCTTACCATTGTAAAAGCCTATTACATTACTTGGGCATTTATGCATATGGAGCACGAATCTGCTGGCTTAAGAAGAACTGTAGTTTGGACAGGTGTTTTCTTAATTTGTTACTTAATTGCAATTTTACTAATAGAAGGTGGATACATTCAAGATGTATACACTAATGGATATATTACTTGGGATTTTTAATTATCAACCAAGGTTAAAACATTTACAAAGGCGGTATTTTAATATCGCCTTTTGTTATTTTTGCAGAAGATTGAAACGCAATTAAATTCACTTAAAAACACCAAATGCAAACTAAAAAAGTTAAAAAATATACAGTATTAATTGTATTGTTTGTGCTTCCATTGGTAACTTATTTATTTTTTGCCAAAGCAGTGCATAGCTTTGCAAACTTACCTACGGTTAATAAAGATGCTTTGGTTTTAAAGGAACTGCCAAGCCTAAATTCTGAAAAACCTATTTCATTAGAAAATAAAATTAGCATCCTTACTTTTTTAGGCGATGACGTTGCTACTCAAAAAGCCTTTGCTTTTAATTTAAAAGAAAAAGTCTACGATAAAAACAAAGATTTTCAGGATTTTCAAGTGATAAGCATAGTAGATGAAAGTCAAGCCGAAGAAGTTCAAAAATTCATTTATGAAATCAATTTAACTTCGGATGCTAAAAGTTGGAAATTTGCAAAACTTCCTTCAGATGAAGCACAGATGTTTTTGCAGAATCTAACCGATAACCAAGTTTCATTTAAAAATGAATATCATTCGCCAATGGCTTTTATCGTTGATAAAAAAGGAAATTTAAGAGGTAGAAATGATGACAAAGACTATGGTGTTATGTACGGTTATAACATGAAATCTATAGCAGATTTAAACAATAAAATGGTAGACGATGTAAAAGTGATTTTAGCAGAATATCGTCTAGAATTAAAAAAATATAAAGCAGATAGATAAGTAAAGAATTTATGAAAGGCAAATCGTATATAGGAATTTCATTTATAGTCTTAATTTTCGGCATTTGGGCTGTTAAAGAATATTCAAGTAGGTACACAACAGAAGAGCTAGCCTACTTAGAAGTAGAAAATCAAGACGGAGAAAAAGTGAAACGCAGGGCTCCAGAATTTGAATTAACCAATCAAGATGGTGAAACCATCACTCATGAAGACTACCAAGGCAAGGTTTACGTAGTGGAATTTTTCTTTGCAACTTGCCCAACTATTTGTCCAATAATGAATGATAATTTAGTTCATGTTCAAAATGAATTTTATGGAAACATGGATTTCGGTATCGCTTCGTTTACTATAAATCCAAAACATGACACGCCAGAAGTTTTAAAAGAATACATGCAAAAAAAAGGGGCTAAACATGCCAATTGGCACATGCTAACAGGCAATCAAGAACAAATATACACCATTGCCAGAGAAGGCTTTAATGCTTACGCAGCTGAAAATGAAGATGCTCCGGGTGGATTTGAACACGCAGGCTATTTTGCACTAGTAGATAAAGATGGTTTCTTGCGTTCAAGAAGAGATAAAAATGGAAACCCAATTCTTTACTATCAAGGAAGTCTTCCTTACAATGAGCCAGATAAAGGCGATGGAAATGAACAACAAATTGATATTTTAATTGAAGACATCAAAAAACTTTTATAATGGAAGCTAAAGCATCAAAAGATAAAGTAATGGTTCCTGTAATTATAGCGCTGTCTATTTTGGTACCTATCATTGTAGTGATTTTAATGAATTTAGAAAATCGAGTTGATTTACTTGGATTAAGAATAGGTACTTTTCCTTTTTTTCATGCCATCATTAATGCTTCAACTGCAGTTTTACTCGCCATGGGTTTTTCATTAATAAAACGAAAAAATCATATAATGCACAAACGTGTTATGATAACTGCCTTTGCTTTATCCGTTGTGTTTTTAGTAAGTTACGTAATTTCAAAAATCAGTCATGATCCAGTTCCTTATGGTGGAGAAGGTATTTTAAAATACATTTATTTCTTCATTTTAATTACACATATTGTCTTATCAGGAATTATTATTCCTTTAGTTCTATTTACCATGTATCGCGGTCTTACAGGAGAATTTCAAAAACATAAAAAAATAGCACGCTGGACGTTTCCTATTTGGATGTATGTGGCTATAACAGGAGTTTTGGTGTATTTGTTCATGATGCCATACTATTAATTTGTAATTTTGAAGTAAGATGAAAAAGAATAATAAATACCTACTAAGCTTGTTGCTTTTAAGCCTTTTTTGGGTTGATGCTGAAGCACAATGTTCTATGTGTAGAGCAGTTTTAGAAAGTGAACAAGACAAAAGTGTAGCCGAAGGAATTAACAACGGAATTGTATATTTAATGGCTTTTCCATATTTATTAATAGGCGGTTTGGGATACTACATTTACCGAACATATCGAACTAAATCAAGTTAATATGAAAGTCTATCATTTATCAACTTGTTCTACGTGTAAACGCATACTTGCTGAAGTAAATCTTCCAGAAGAAAGCACATTAATAGATATCAAGGAAAATCCATTAACTGAAAATCAATTAGAAGAATTACATCAACTCACTAATTCTTATGAAGCCTTATTCAACAAAAGAGCTCAACTCTACCGAAAAAAAGAGTTGCATATAAAACAGTTATCAGAAGCAGATTTTAAAAATCTCCTACTAGAACACTATACCTTTTTAAAAAGACCCGTTTTTATTGAGGGAGAACATATTTTTGTAGGAAACGCTAAATCTACTGTACAAAATTTAAAGGCATATTTAAATGACTAGTAGGTTGTGGGCAATTCTTGCCGCGACCTTAGCTACCTGTATTTATGGGGTAAACCATACCGTTGCAAAAGCTTTAATGCCCGATTATGTTGGGCCATTTGGTTTAATATTAATGCGAGTTGCTGGAGCAGCTATGCTGTTTTGGATCATTAGTATTTTTACCAAAAATCAGAAAATAGAAACGAAAGATTTTCCTAGAATTTTTGGATCTGCTGTATTTGGCATGGTCATTAACATGCTTTTATTTTTCAAAGGCTTAAGCTTTTCAACTCCCATTAATTCTTCAGTGATTGTTACTATTTCACCAATTATTGTATTTGTACTTTCTGCTTTTTTAATCCGCGAAAAAATCACCTGGTTAAAAGGTTCTGGAGCAATTCTAGGATTATTCGGAGCTTTAATTTTAGTCTTGTTTGGAAAAGAAATTTCATATAACGCACCCAATATTCCACTCGGAAATGCACTTATATTAGTAAATGCAACTTCTTACGGAATTTACCTGATTATGGTAAGACCATTAACCAAAAAGTATTCAGCCATTACTTTAATGAAGTATTTATTTTTGGTAGCAACCATCATTAATTTACCGATTTGTTATGCAGAATTTGTTCAAGTAGACTGGCAAACTTTACCATTTGATGCCATTTGGCGAATAGCTTTTGTGGTACTAGGCACAACTTTTCTAACCTACTTGCTAAATATTTATGCACTCAAAGAAATCTCAGCATCTACATTGGGTGTATTTGTGTATTTACAACCCGTCATTGCTATTTCTTATGCCATATTTGCTGGTGTAGACCAGCTTAACTTGTTAAAAATTCTAGCTGCAGTTTTGGTGTTTCTAGGTGTATTTATGGTGAGCAAAAACCCAGCTAGAAAACGTTCTTTAGCAGAAGATTAATTAAAATTGAAAATCGATGTCTCGCGGGAATTTCTGAAACTTTCGAGTCGCTTCTTTAGTTAAGACTTCAAAATCTTCCGTTTTATCCAGCTTTTCTACGCCTTTTACCAAATCAGAAGGAAGTGCGGTTAATTTTCTAGACTTTAAGTCAATCCAAGCACCCAACATTTCACAAGATGCGCAATGCTTTCCGTTTTGGTTATAAAGTTGATGCTCAAATTCAAAAAACATTCCGTCTTCAGATAATCCTTTCAAGGATAGGGTAACTAATATTTTATCTTCAGGCAAGATTTCTTTAAAGTAATAAATGTGTTCATAAAAAACCACTGGACCTAAATTCAGTTTCATCAATTCTTTAGAAGAAAATCCGTTTTCAATTAAAAAAGCCATTCGGGTGTGGCTCATAAAATTTTGATAAGCCGAATTAGCTAAATGCCTATTCGCATCTAAATCAGACCAACGGATTTCAAATTTTTTTTGGTATGCCATAAGTTATTTGCTGAAATATAAAATTACGGTGAAAATAGCTACAACAATAGTTGCAATTAATACACCACGCGCTCGGTAAATTAAATTTTTTCTGAGAAAAAGATAAAAAGGAAGGAAGTTTAAAATGGCACCCAAAGCTATAATTTTATTCAAAACTTGGTTTTCATAAGCAATTATAAAAATACGCTCAAAGTCGAATTCTTGTATAAAAAAACCTGAGAAAATAAGCATGCCAATGGCATTAGCAATTAACCCAACCAAGGCACCTATTCCAATTTCCTTTTTAATATTGATGTTTTTAGTCTTCAAAATTCCAGTTTTTAAATTCTTTTAAAGCATGATAAGCAGTCAAGTCAAATTGAACAGGAACAACCGAAATGTAATTCTGAGCTAGCGCCCATTCGTCTGTGTCTTTTCCGCCATCGTGATCTACAAATTCACCCGTTAGCCAGTAATAATCTCTACCCGTTGGGGTTTGTCTTTTATCAAAATTTTCAACCCAATTGGCTTTAGCTTGACGGCACAAACGAATTCCTTTTATATCGTTTTCAGACTTTTTAGGAAAATTCACATTCAGCACCGTTGCATCTGGTAAACCATCTTCTAAAACTTTGTTCACCATATATGCAATATGTTCGCTTGTATGGCTAAAATCGGCTTCCATAGAATAATCTAAAAGCGAAAATCCAATAGCAGGAATATTACTAGTCCCAGCTTCCACCGCAGCACTCATCGTTCCCGAATAAATTACGTTTATAGAAGAATTAGACCCGTGATTAATTCCACTTACACAAATGTCGGGTTTGCGTTTCATAATTTCTTGCGTGGCAATTTTTACACAATCCGCAGGCGTTCCCGAACAGCTGTATTCTTTCACTTCATCATCCAAATGTACTTCGTCGCAATACAAATTATCGTTCACGGTAATGGCATGTCCCATTCCACTTTGCGGTCGGTCTGGTGCAACTACAATTACATCGCCAATTTTTTTCACTACCGAAATTAAATGCCGAATTCCAGGTGCAGTAATACCGTCATCGTTAGTTACCAAAATCAAAGGTTTCTTCTTGCTCATAAACTTATGTTATCTGGCAAAAATGCATAAATTAAAACAGAAAACACAATGCTTTTTTATTTCTTAAGATAAAACTTTAACGTAGCCTAAAGCTTGGAGCCGAGAACCCGCTTTCCATTTCAAGTCCGTAATTACAAGCTAAGATTTTTAATACCAATTTAACTATTAAATCTCGTTAAGAGAGCGAAATTGCTTTTTTCATATATGACGCTGTGAATGATTTGCATAGCTGGGCTACGGAAATTGTGAACAAGGAAATATATGGAAAAATGAATGAGCTATATAGCGTTATTTGATGGTTAAATTGGTATAAGTATGTTCAAGAGCTTCCTGCCGGTCGCTTTTCAAATACAAAAAATCTAAAGCTTTTAATTTTACGGGCTTTCCATTGCAATCGGGGCTAAAATACTAACTTTCCAATTGCCGTTAGAATAGCTAACAAGTTTTGACTTTAAACCAACAAGAAAATCAACCCATATAGAATTAAGTAGTTTAGCCAAAGGCCTATATTTGGTAAAAGCACAAACTGAAAATAGGATTTTGACGAAGAAGTTGATGAAAGAATAATTATATTTTACAATCAAATTACACTATCAACCCTGCAAGAGTTCTAAACTCTTGCAGGGTTTTTAAAAAAGCATGTTTCCTAGCTATTGAACTATTAGCTTACATTAAACTTTGATTATTTGCAGAATTTTATATAACTTCAAGCAATAATTACAACTTGATATCATGAAAACGATTATAAAAACAGCAATATTTGTATTTTTCATTACAGCGAATGCCCAAGTTGACCCTATACTTGACCATACATGGACTATCGAAAAAATTGTAACCGAAGACGGAACCATAATTGCTGACTTAAATGCATTCGGAGAATATGATCAGTTAGACTTTTCAGACGAATTTAGTAGTGATGGCATAACTTTCTTTTATTATTTCTTACCTGACTGCGAAAGTAATGTTGTTTTTTTGGAAAACGAGCAATCTTTTTATAATGAAATTCTAGGTTGTACATTAAATTCTGATAGTTCAGATATCGGTGATTATTACAACGGTGTTTTCATACAAGGTTCAGAAGTTGTAACTTTTGATAATGAAGTAATGTCGAACGCCTACGGTCCTTTCAATTATGATTTTAGGTATGAAGGTGATTTAATCTACTTAGACATCACCAATACAAACGGAGAAGTAGCCACATTTTGGGCAAGCACCTTAAGCAATGATGATTTTGATAGAACTAATTTTTCACTTTATCCAAATCCTGTAGCTAATGAGTTATATGTTGAGAGTGAACTTGCAAAAATTGAACTTATTGAAATCTATAGTTTAAACGGCAAGCAAGTTTTAAAAGTAGATTTTCAGAAAAATAACCCGATTGATGTAAGTAATTTAGCCAAAGGCCTATATTTGGTAAAAGCACAAACAGAAAATAAGATTTTGACGAAGAAGTTGATAAAGGAATAATTTTTTTGTAATATGCTATCCAACCCTGCAAGAGTTCTGAACTCTTGCAGGGTTTTTAAAAAGCATATTTCCAACCTGTTTAAGCATTTGCTTACATTAAACTTTGATTATTTGCAGAATTTTTATGACTTCAAGCAATAATTACAACATTAGATGCAAGATTAAAGCACTAATTTGATATTGGTTTATACACCAAAAAACTCCCTAATATTTCTGCCGATTGCAAAGTAGTTTTCTCAAAAAATAGTATTTTTCAGCGAGAAATCAGGCAGCATGAATCCGAAGGAAAAAATCCAACAACTTACCGAAGAACTCCGTGAACACAATTACAAATATTATGTTTTAGATCAGCCAGAAATATCAGATTACGAGTTTGATATGAAGTTGAAAGAACTTCAAGAATTAGAAGAAAAATTTCCTGAGTTTCAAGATGAAAACTCGCCTACCAAACGTGTGGGTGGTGAAGTAACTAAAAATTTCCCCACGATTAAGCATGAACACCGAATGTATTCACTTTCCAATTCCTACTCCGAAGAAGATTTATTGGATTGGGAAAAACGAATTCTGAAAGTTGCTGAACAAGAAGTAGAATATGTTTGTGAACTGAAATACGATGGAGCTTCCATTAGTTTGACTTACGAAAACGGTAAATTTATCCAAGCGGTAACCCGTGGAGATGGAATTCAAGGTGATGAAGTTACACAAAACGTAAAAACCATCAAATCGGTTCCGTTGATTTTGAAAGGCGAACATCATCCTGAAAAATTTCACATTCGCGGAGAAATTGTGTTGCCTTACGAAGGTTTTGCAAAACTAAATGCAGAACGTGTTGAAAATGGAGAAGAACCCTATGCCAATCCTAGAAATACAGCTTCAGGGAGTTTGAAATTGCAAGATAGCTCCTTGGTAGCCAAACGGCCTTTAGATTGTTTGTTGTATTCTATTGTAGGTGAAAATGTGGGTTTAACTACCCAATTTGAAAGTTTAGAGAAAGCTAGAAACTGGGGATTTAAAGTTCCAGCTGAATCGAAGCTAGTCTGCAACATGAAGGAAGTCTTAGCTTTCATTGAATATTGGGACAAACACCGTCACGACTTGCCATACGAAACAGATGGAGTAGTGGTAAAGGTGAATAATTTGCAATTACAAGAAGAATTGG
Source organism: Psychroflexus planctonicus (assembly GCF_014640195.1). Taxonomy (GTDB): domain Bacteria; phylum Bacteroidota; class Bacteroidia; order Flavobacteriales; family Flavobacteriaceae; genus Psychroflexus; species Psychroflexus planctonicus. Next base: position 104,924 of record NZ_BMGM01000001.1, on the reverse strand, counting down.
GTTTTACAGCCAAATCGCCACGTTGGGCAATGGCGTATAAATTTAAAGCCGAAGAAGCTTCCACCGTATTGAAGCAAATCACTTATCAAGTAGGAAGAACGGGAGCCATTACGCCAGTAGCTAATTTAGAAGCGGTTCAACTAGCGGGAACCACGGTTAAACGTGCTTCTTTGCACAACGCAGACCAAATTGAAAAGTTAGATGTCCGTGAAGGCGACACAGTTTTTGTGGAAAAAGGTGGCGAGATTATTCCGAAAATCACAGGAGTAGATTTCACTAAACGAGCAACGGATTCAAAACCTACGCAATACATTTCAAATTGCCCCGAATGTGGTTCAGAATTGGTTAGAGCCGAAGGTGAAGCGCTTCATTATTGCCCAAATGCCAGTGCGTGTCCACCACAAGTAATCGGCAGAATTCAACATTACATTTCCAGAAAAGCTCTGGATATTGAAGGTTTAGGTGGCGAAACGGTTGCCTTATTAGTAAATGAAGCTTTGATAAATAATTATGCCGATTTGTACACACTTCAAAAAGAAGATGTTTTGCCTTTAGAACGCATGGCAGAGAAGTCAGCTGAAAATTTAATCAACGGAATTGAAGCTTCCAAACAAGTTCCTTTTGAGCGGGTTTTATTTGGTTTGGGAATCCGTTATGTAGGCGAAACCGTAGCCAAAAAGTTAGCAAAACATTTTAAGCACATTGATAAACTGGCTGAAGCAACTTTGGAAGAATTGATTGCTGTTGATGAAATCGGCGAAAGAATAGCCGAAAGTGTAGTTGCCTTTTTTCAAGAAGAAAAAAGCCTTGAAATTATAGAACGCTTAAAGCAACACGGAGTTCAATTGCAAATTTCTGAAGAAGAGCTCGCAGGCCAAACCGACTTGCTTTCAGGTAAAACCTTTGTGATTTCTGGCGTGTTCGAAAAAGTTTCTCGAAGCGAGTTGAAAAAACTCATCGAAAAAAACGGAGGTAAAAATACCAGTTCCATTTCTAAGAAAACAGATTATTTGGTAGCAGGTGAAAATATGGGGCCTGCCAAGTTGAAAAAAGCAGAAGATTTAGGAGTGAATTTGCTTTCTGAAGATGAATTTCTGGAGATGGTAAATTTTGAATAGCCCTGACAGAACGGAAAACCCGCAAAGTACAACCCATTAAATACATGTTTTTTGAAAAGAGCGACCAACGGAAGCTCCTTTTGAAAAATTACATGTAGATTGGTTGCGCTGCGTATTTGAAGAGAAGGCAGGTTTCCGCTTCTAATGAATATCAAAAACTATCTCTATAGTTTGATTTGAAGCCGATGTCTAAATAATTCCTTATTTTTGCTTTCCTAACTTTTTAAAGTATTTATTCATGTCAATGACCAATATACCAAGTGTAGACTTAGCTGATTTTTTATCGGACGACCCCAAACGAAAACAAAAATTTGTAAACGAAATAGGAAGTGCTTACGAAGAAATTGGTTTTGTGGCACTTAAAAATCATTTTTTAGATGATGAGCTTGTAGAGAAGTTATATAAAGAAGTGAAATCCTTTTTTGCTTTACCTGAAGATACAAAAAGAAAATACGAAAGAGAAGACATTGGTGGGCAACGCGGCTATGTTTCCTTTGGTAAAGAACATGCAAAAGGCAAGAAAGAAGGCGATTTAAAAGAATTTTGGCACTTTGGTCAAGAACCCGATAAAAATGCAAACTTAACCGAAGAATATCCAGAAAATGTGGTAGTAAAAGAATTACCGCAGTTCAATGCTGTCGGAATGGAAGCTTATAAAATGTTGGAGAAAACGGGTATTTATGTTTTGCGTGCTTTGGCGCTACACATCGGTATAAAAGAACATTATTTTGATCATTGGGCAAGTAATGGAAATTCCATTTTAAGGCCGATACATTATCCGCCAATTACCGAAGAACCTAAAGGTGCAGTTCGCGCTGGTGCGCATGGAGACATCAATTTAATTACTTTGTTAATGGGCGCATCTACAGGCGGTTTGCAAGTACAACGTAAGGATGGAGAATGGATTGATGCCATTCCAAATGAAGACGAATTGGTCATTAACGTGGGCGATATGCTAGAACGCCACACCAATAATAAATTACGTTCTACCATTCACCGTGTGGTAAATCCACCAAAAGATGAATGGGGAAATCCACGCTATTCCATTCCATTTTTTATGCATCCTAGAAGCGAAATGAAATTGGATTGTTTAGAAGAATGTATTTCTGATGAAAATCCAAAACAATACGAAGACATTACTGCTGGCGAATTTTTGCATCAACGTTTGGTTGACATCGGTTTGATTAAAGATAAAAAGTAAAACTTGCATTCAATGGATTTACAAGACCAGTTGAAAAATTTATTTCCTGACCATCAACCTGATGAAGAAGTTTCAAAAGAAGCAGCTTCGGATGAAGGAATGTGGTTACAAGATGAACCCTTAGCGTGCCATTTTGAAAAACGTAAAGGAAAAGTAAATACCATTATTAAAGGCTACAACGGAAGCGCTGAAGATTTTAAAAAATTGGCAAAAACCTTAAAAAAAGAACTGGGCGTTGGTGGGAGTAGCAAAAACGAAGAAATTATTATTCAAGGAGATTACCGTAAGCAAATCATTCAAATTTTAGAAGAATTTGGTTTTAAAACCAAACGGGTAGGCGGTTAATTTACTTTTCAATTTAAATAACATGGAAACAAAAGATGCAAATGGAAATTTGCTACAAGATGGCGACACGGTTGTGTTGACTAAAGATTTAAAAGTAAAAGGAACATCAACTACTTTAAAACGCGGTACAAGCTTTAAAAATATTTATTTAACCAATACCATTGGCGAAATAGAATGTAGAAATAAAAAAATTAAAGGATTGGTTTTAAAAACCGAGTTTGTTAAAAAAGCATAAACATGCCCATAAAAGAATCTGAATTAATTATAAATCCTGACGGCAGTATATATCATATCAATTTAAAACCAGATGATATAGCCGACACCATTATTACTGTTGGCGATCAAAATAGAGTAGATCGAGTAGCACAATTTTTTGATGAAGTTATTTTTGAAACGCAAAAAAGAGAATTTAAAACCAAAACGGGTTATTATAAAGGAAAAAAACTAACAGTAATTTCATCAGGAATTGGTACGGATAATATCGATATTGTAATTAACGAGTTGGATGCCTTAGCCAATATCGATTTTAAAACCAGAACTGTAAAAGAAGAGAAAAAGAAATTGCATTTTGTGCGTATTGGTACTTCAGGTAGTTTACAAAAAGATGTTCCTGTAGATCGCTATGTGGCCTCTTCTGGCGGTGTTGGTTTCGATGGTTTGCTACATTATTATGCACAAGGAACCGATGTGATCAATCAGGAAATAACCCAAGCCTTAATTCAACATTTGCAAGATTCTCCTAAAAAAGCGGAACCTTATGTTGTAGATGCAAGTCAAAATCTATTAGATAAATTTAAAGCTTCAAATGAAAAGCATTTGCATTTTGGATTAACAGGAACCAATGTAGGTTTTTATGGCCCACAAGGTAGAGTTTTGCGTTTGCCACTTTCCAAACCAAATTTCATTGATAGTTTGGCTAGTTTCAGCTATCAAGAAAATAGAATTACCAATTTAGAAATGGAAACGAGTGCCATTTATGGCTTGTCGAAAATGTTAGGCCATGAAGCTTTATCTGTCAACGCTATTATTGCCAATAGAGCAATGGGAACATTCAGCAATCATCCCAAAGATTTAGTTGACGAACTTATTCAATTTGTGTTGGACACTTTAACCCAAGAAAATTAGTATGCATAAAGTTAGAGTTGGCGGTGTTCCCGAGCATTTTAATTATCCATGGCATCAAACTATACAAAAAGGTTCTTTTAAGGAAAAAGGAATTGATTTAGTTTGGAAAGATTTCCCTGGTGGAACTGGCCAAATGAGTGAAGCACTGGCTAGTAAAGAGTTAGATTTAGCCATTATGCTTACCGAAGGTAGCATTAAGCAAATTTGTGATGGTATGGATTTACGAATTGTCCAAAAGTTTGTAGATTCTCCATTACTATGGGGAATTTATGTAGACTATAATTCTGATTATAAAAACTTAGCCGATCTTGAAAACAAAACGGTAGCCATTAGTAGAGAAGGTTCAGGATCGCATTTAATGGCTTATGTAAATGCCAAAAATGAAAATTGGAACACACAAAATTTATCCTTTGAAACAGCAAACCATTTAGACGGAGCAGTTGAAGCGCTTCAACAAAATAAAGCTGATTATTTTATGTGGGAACATTTTACTACAAAACCTTTAGTTGATCAAAAAATATTTAAGCATATAGACGATTGTCCAACGCCTTGGCCTTGTTTTGTAATTGTAGCCAAAAATGAATTTATCCAACAACATCGGGAAATCTTGCACCAGATTTTAGAAGTAGTGAACCAACAAACCAAAGCCAATATCGGAAATCAAAATTTAGTTGAAGAAATAGCAGATGCCTATGGCTTAAAAATTCAAGATGTGGAGAAATGGATGAAAAGAACCAGATGGAGCCAAGATCAAATTACAGAACAAGATGTCAAAATTACTTTGGGTGAATTGAAAAGCCTTGATTTAGTTTCTGTTTCTGGAGATGAAGTTTTTTTTACAAAAAATTAAAATTTTTACGCAACCATTTACAATATAGTTAATCTACGTAGTAGAAATCATTAGTACTTTATGCTTATAACCATTTTATATATTTTAATTGCATTGATTTTAATCAATGTTTTTTTATTGATTTTTAGTTGCAATAGCCCTGATGATGAAGCTATAAAATCCTATAGAATAAAAATACGCTTTCCAAAGCAAAAAAAGCTTGAAGCTAATAAACCTTACCATTTAGCTGCCGACAAGTAAGATTAACACCGATTGCTATTTTTAACATCGAATAAAAAATACCTGCTAGCAGCAGGCTGATGTATCTGCATAATATCATCATAATTAAGTTACTACATTTTATTTTCAAATTGGTATTAAAAGTTTTCTGGAACTTTACCAGTTACTCCTTCAAATTCCGCCTTTAGTTCTGGCATTTCTTTATCTATATTCCCATTTACAAGAAAACTCTGCTTTATTTGAATTTGTTTCAATTTGTAATCAAAAACAATTGGAACAATAGGAACTTTTGCTTTTTCAGCGATGTAATAAAAGCCTGTTTTCCATTCTTTCACTTTTTTTCGAGTGCCTTCGGGAGTAATAGCTAATCGAAATTCATTTCTAGAATTAAAAATAGCTACAATTTGGTCTACTGTATTTTGCGATCTAGACCTATCAATTGGAGCGCCCCCCATCCATCTAAAATACAACCCAAAAATAGAATCGAATAATTCTTTTTTAGCGACATAATGAATATTTTGTTTGATTATTTTTCTAGCTAAAGCGCCAATATAAAAGTCATACCAGCTAGTATGTGGGGCAATAACCAAAACAGCTTTTTTGATCTTTGGGTCTAATTCGCCAACAATTCTCCAACCTAAAATATGTTTAAAAATCAACTTGGCTAACCAACGCATATGTAAATTCAATTGTTTTTCAAAAGTACATTTTTAGGAGTTTTATTTCAGCATATTTTTTCAACAAAAACCTTCAAACACCGGTTTCAATTAAACTTATACCGAATAAAATAGTCGAAATGTTAAACCTATGCGTATTGAAAGTTGAGATTTACCAATGCGTGTATATTTGAAACAAAAAAACTATGAAGCGACTCTGCTTGGCTATTTTTATTTTTTTAATTCAATTTGGATTTGCTCAACAGCCCCAAAAACCCAGTTCAGTAGAAGTGTTTGAAGCCATTAAGAAATTAAATTTCTTCGGAAATGTAATGTATGTGGCTGCTCATCCCGATGATGAAAACACGCGTTTAATCTCTTATTTTGCCAAGCATTATCATGCGCATACTACGTATATTTCTTTAACACGTGGCGACGGTGGACAAAACTTAATCGGAGCTGACTTAAATGAAAAGCTAGGTTTAATTCGAACTCAAGAATTACTGGAAGCCAGAAAAATTGATGGTGGGCACCAACTTTTTACTAGAGCAATCGATTTTGGTTATTCAAAAAATCCAGATGAAGCACTTTCAACTTGGAATGAAGAAGAAGTATTAGCCGATTTGGTTTATGCCATCAGAATGAACAAACCAGATATTATTGTCAATCGCTTTGATCATCGAACGCCTGGTACAACCCATGGACATCATACGGCTTCGGCTATTTTAGCCATGCAAGCTTTTGATTTGGCAGGTCAAAAGGATGCTTTCCCTGAACAATTAAATCAAGTGGAAACATGGCAACCCAAAGCCATTTATTTTAACGATTCTTGGTTTTTTTATGAAAGTAAAGAAGCTTTTCAGCAGGCAGACCATCAACAACATTTGGCTTTAAATATTGGTGAATTTTACGCTGATATTGGTCTTTCTAACAATGAAATTGCAGCTTTAAGCCGAAGCATGCACAAGTCGCAAGGTTTTGGAAATACAGGAACACGCGGCGATGAAGTGGAGTATATAGAATTGCTTAAAGGCGAATTACCCAACACAGAAAATTTATTTGCACATATTGAAACCAGTTGGGCAAGATTAAATACCAAAGCAGCTTCAAAAATTCAAAAACTGCTTAACAAAGCGGAAGCTGAGTTCGATTATCAAAATCCGAGTTCCAGTTTACCCAAATTAATAGCCGCTTATCAATTATTGGATAAAGCTGAAGATTCGTTTTGGAAAGCGAGAAAGTTAGCTGAGCTCGAAGATATAATTGTAGCTTGTTCAGGTTTGTTTTTAGAAGCTAGAACAAAAACGGCTTACACTAATCCAGGGAAAAAAGTTCAAGTTTTTATTGAAGCTACCAACCAGTCTGAAGCCAATGTACAACTGAAATCAGTTGAAGTTTTAGATAACAAAACAAACGCTATCAATTCTATATCATTACTTCCTAACCAAAAAAACGAATGGAAATCAGAAGTGCTAATCCCAGAAAATCAAAAACTGAGTAATCCGTTTTGGTTAGATAACAATCCTGCAAAAGCGTTGTATAAAGTTGATGAATTAGAACACCGAAACTTACCCGAATTAGAAAACAATTTGCCGGTTCAATTTCATATTGAAATAGATGGAGAACCCATTTCGATTACCCGAAACTTAATCTATAAGTTCAACGATCCAGTAGATGGTGAAGTCTATGAGAATTTTCACACCCTACCACCTGTTTCTTTAGCTTTTGAAAAAGAAATTATGGTTTTTTCAGATCAAAAACCCAAGCAAGTACATATCGAAGTTCAGAATTACGGGAGTAAAGAAAAGTTTCAAATTAACTTAGAAACAGCTTCGGGTTGGAAAGTTGAGCCCAATGTGTTTGAAGTTGAGTTTTCAAATTCAAACGAAACAAAAAAGCTTCAATTTAATATTACACCACCAAAAAATGCATCTGAGTTTCATTTGAAATCCACTGTAAAAACTTCAACAGGAAATTACGCTTCCAAAGTAGAATTAATTGATTATCCCCATATCGCACAACAAAGTTTGATTCAACCTAACAAATTAAAGTTGATTAAACTAGATGTAAATACTAAAGGTGAAAAAGTAGCATATATTCAAGGAGCCGGTGACAATGTAGCCCAAGCCATTTCAGAATTAGGCTACCTAGTTGAAGAATTTTCAGTAGATGAAATTTCAGCAGAAAAATTAACATCTTTTGATGCGGTTGTGGTCGGTATTCGAGCTTTCAACATCTATGAAGATTTAGCGATTAAAAAAGAGATTTTATTTGATTATGCAAAGCAGGGTGGAAATGTAATTGTTCAATACAATACCAGTCGAGGATTAAAAACAGAAATTAGTCCGCTGCCGCTTCAATTGTCCAGAAACCGTGTTACAGATGAATATGCTGAAGTTCAATTTTTAGCTGCAGCACATCCTGTATTGAATTCGCCTAACCAAATAACTTCTACCGATTTTGAAAATTGGGTGCAAGAACGCGGTTTGTACTTTTCAGATCAATGGAGTCCAGAATTTACGCCCATTTTAGGAATGCAAGACCCAAATGAACCTGTTTTAGAAGGAAGTTTGTTGGTTGCGCCACATGGAAAAGGTTATTTTACGTATACTGGCTTAAGTTTTTTTAGGCAACTTCCTGCCGGAGTTACTGGCGCTTATCGTTTATTTGCTAACTTATTATCCTTAGGAAATGAAGAATAAAACAAATTACAAATGGAGCAAAACTTATACATTACTACTTGTGCTTAATGTAGTTTATGTTTTGTTTTTCTATTGGTTCATGAAACAATATTAGCAAATGGATTGGATAGATGCAGTTGTACTGATTTTCACTTTGGCTTTTATTGTAATTTATGGAAGCTACAAATCTAGGGGAAGCAAAAATGTAAGCGATTTTATTAAAGGCGGAAACGAAGCCAAATGGTGGACGGTGGGTTTATCAGTCATGGCTACTCAGGCTAGTGCCATTACTTTTCTGTCAACACCAGGCCAAGCTTTTAACGATGGAATGGGATTTGTGCAATTTTATTTTGGCGTTCCCATAGCCATGATTATTATTTGCATGGTTTTTTTACCCATTTACCATAAATTAAAAGTATATACGGCTTACGAATATTTAGAATCTAGATTCGATCAAAAAACCCGAACCTTAACGGCATTGTTGTTTTTAATTCAGCGTGGTTTGGCTGCTGGAATTACCATTTTTGCTCCAGCTATTGTTTTATCGGCTGTAATTGGTTGGGATTTGTTTACGCTGAATATTATTATTGGCGTTTTAGTCATTATTTATACAGTTTCAGGTGGTACCAAAGCGGTAAACGTGACGCAAAAACAGCAAATGGCGGTGATATTTGCAGGCATGTTTGTGGCCTTTTTCTTTATTTTGAATCATTTGCCAGACGATATCAGCTTTAATAAAGCCCTAAAAATTGCGGGTTCTAGCGGTAAATTAGATGTATTGGATTTTTCTTTCGATTTTGAAAATCGATATACTTTTTGGAGCGGAATTTTAGGTGGGACTTTTTTGGCCTTATCTTATTTTGGAACCGACCAAAGTCAGGTACAACGTTATCTTTCGGCTCGTTCCTTACGTGAAAGTCAGATGGGTTTGCTCTTCAATGGATTTTTGAAAGTTCCCATGCAGTTTTTCATTTTGTTGGTAGGCATAATGGTTTTTGTGTTCTATCAATTTGAAACTGCTCCATTGAATTTTAATCCAGCTGCACAAAACGCAGTTTACGAGTCGGAATACAAAACAGATTATATAGATTTAGAAGAAAAGCTGCAATTAATTCAACATCAAAAGCAGGAAATTGCTTCTCAATTTGGTGATTTTACTGATGAAAATCAAGCTGAAATGAATGCACTTCAAGAAAAAGTCGCTTTGCTAAATACTCAGGAATTTGAAATCAGAGATGAAGCTAAACTACTCATTAAGCAGGCAGATGAAACCATAGAAACCAACGATAAAGATTATATTTTTATCAGTTTTATTCTGGATTTTTTACCCAAAGGATTGGTAGGATTATTATTGGCGGTTATTTTAAGTGCAGCCATGTCTTCTACGGCTTCAGAATTAAATGCCTTGGCGAGTACAACTACCATGGATTTATTTAAGCGCAATGTAAAGACCAAAAAATCAGACCGTTATTTTTTAAACGCATCTAAGTTGTTTACACTCGGCTGGGGGATTTTTGCCATAGCTTTTGCCTGCATTGCGTATTTATCTGACAATTTAATTCAGTTGGTCAACATTATAGGTTCTATTTTTTATGGTAATGTGTTGGGAATTTTCTTGTTAGCATTTTTCATTAATTACGTAAAAGCTAAATCGGTTTTTGTCGCTGCAATAATCACGCAAGCTATTGTGTTGTACGTTTGGTATATTGATTTAATGCCTTACTTGTGGCTTAATGTTTTTGGTAGTGCTTTGGTAATTTTAATCGCATTGGTTTTGGAAACTTTCAACAGGAATCGCGCATAAAAAAACTGCTTCAACGTCAATTGAAACAGTTTCTAAATGTTTTAAAGCTTAAAATTATTTAGCTTTCCATTCTTTAATCGATTCTTTATTCATTTTTACATAGTCTTGATTACCTGCTTTTTGGGCTGCTTTTAAAGACTCTTCAGCTATTTTAATCGCTTGTTTTTTCTTTCCCGCTTTACTGTAAATAAGCGATTGTTGTCTGAGCATCCAGAATGGTTTTTCATCTTGCATTTCCATAGCTATGTCAATCCATTCAACCGCTTGACCTATATCTTTACCTTCTTCTAAGTAGTATACTGCTGCACTATAGTAATCTCTTGCTTTAGGTTCGTCTTTTAAAGTTTCTGTAATGCTTTTCATTACTTTTTTCTCGGTTGGAACTTCTACAGGAAATTCTACCATTGTTTTTTCCCAAGCAATCTGAACTTTGGCCATTGAAGAAGTGATATCTTTGATTTGCAAAGTAAAATTTTCAATATGAGAATCAGTTGTTTGTGTTTTTACTTCAAATTGAGCTGCAACATGCTCTTCATTCCATTCTTCAGGTAAACCCCAATTATCTGTTTTGCTATACAAATATATAGTCCAGCTTTTTGGTTTGGGTAGCGAATAGATAGCGTAAGTTCCAGCTTTAACTTGTTTCCCTTGAACTATTACATCGTCTGAAAATGAAATGGTAGTGTTTGCATTTGCTCCCGTTCTCCAATTTTGATTGTAGGGCACCAAATCTCCGAAAATAGTTCTCCCTTTTACAGATGGTCTAGAATAAGCAAGTTGAACAGTAGTTAAGCCAACAACCTGTTCTGTTTTGGCACTTGTTGAAGGTTGTGGTGCGGTTACTTGCGCTGTTAAACCAATGGATAATAACCCGATAAAAATGTTTAGTAAATGTTTCATATTATGTTTTTTCCAAAATTAATGGTTTTTGAGTAAGTTTTTATATTTTTATGAACTATTAATAAAAATCCGCATGATTTATAAAAATACTAAATTTCACAAATACTCAGTATTACTAATTATTGTATTTGTTAGTTTCTCATGGAATGCTATTTCTCAAAGCAATCAAATCTGGACTAAACTTGATGCATCCAATTTAGATAAAAAAAATACCATTGAATATCGCTCCAAGTTCAAGAATTTTGATAAATATTCATTGAATAAAAAAGCTCTGATCAAAGCTTTGGAAAATACTCCTTTTCGTTTTACAAATATGAAAAGTAACTCAAAGGTTGAATTTCCTTCTGAAAATGGAAATTTTGAAACCTTTAGTATTTATCAGACTGAAGTGATGTCTTCAGGTTTAGCTGATCAATTTCCTGATATAAAAACTTACATTGGAGTTAGTGAATCAAATAAGAATGAAATACTGAATTTGACTATTACTTCTTACGGTGTTTATGGAATGATTACTAAAAGTGGAGCTTCATCATTTATAAATCCAATAAGTTATTCTGGTGATGTATACATGGTTTTTAATAAAAATCAAGCTTATACAGATCATTTAAATGCTGTTGTTTGTGAAGTGCAAGAACAAATACAAGAAGATGATTTTAATTGGGGAGCAAGTAGCAATTTAGTAGATAATACTACTTTAAAACGATATAGGTTAGCATTAGCATGTACTGGAGAGTATGCTGAATATCATATATCAGCTGCACAAGTAGCTACTTCAGCTCCTGATCAAGTTAAAAAGGATGCTGTTTTGGCTGCCATGGTAGTCAGCATAAACCGTATTAATTCTATTTATGAAAGGGACCTCGCCATTAATTTACAATTGATTGATAACAACGAAGATTTAATTCAGCTTGATCCAGATAACGATCCCTATACCAACAATAGTGGCGGAGTTATGCTTGGTCAAAACCAAACTCAAGTAGATAATGTAATAGGAACTGCAAATTACGATATTGGACATGTGTTTAGTACTGGAGGTGGGGGAATTGCATCTTCTCCATCTGTGTGTAATCCAAATTTCAAAGCCCAAGGAGTTACAGGTTCTTTTGCTCCTGTTGGAGATCCTTTTGATGTAGACTATGTTGCTCACGAAATAGGGCATCAATTTGGAGCATCCCACACCTTTAATAATTTTTGTGGTGGCAACAGAACAAATTCTACTGCTGTAGAAACAGGAAGCGGGAGTACCATTATGGCTTATGCTAATGTTTGTCCGCCCAATGTACAATCAGCAAGCGATGATTATTTTCATGTAGTTTCCATATCTCAAATTCAAAATTACGTAACTAATTCTACGGGTTCTTTTTGTTCAGAAGATATAGGGATATCAAACAATCCACCAACTATAGATGTTGAATTACAGGACTATACCATACCTAGTAATACAGCATTTTTTTTAGAAGTTGAAGCATCTGATGCAGATGGCGATGTTTTGACTTACACTTGGGAGCAACTGGATAATGAAATTTCTAATCAGCCACCTGAATCAACAAACACAAATGGGCCAAGTTTTAGATCTTTACCGCCAACTACTTCACCAAGACGTTATTTTCCAGACTTTACAACAGTATTAAATGGTAGTTTATCTTCTACTTGGGAAGTTATTCCAGATACAGCAAGGGAAATGGAATTTGGTGTTTTGGTAAGAGATAATAACTCAGAAGGCGGACAGAGTGAGCTTGGAACAACCGAAATTACTTTTGTTTCTGATGGTCCTTTTTCAGTAACATCACAAAATACATCGGGTATTATTTGGCAAGAAGGAGATACCGAGACCATTACTTGGGATGTTGCAAACACAAATAATGCACCTGTAAATTCTCCCGAAGTTGATATTTTACTATCTACCGATTCTGAATTGGATTTTGATGTTGTATTGGCTTCAAATGTTCCTAATAATGGTTCCGCAGATATTATAGTGCCAAATATTTATGGTCCTTCATGTCGGATTATGGTTAAAGCTTCAAACAGTATTTTTTATGCTGTAAATGAAGAGAACTTCACTATAGATTCTGATGTTTCACTAACATGTTTTACACCTGAAAACAACACTGTGCTGAATATTCCTGATGGTAATGGAGAAAATGAGCCTGGCACAACTGTTTCATCTTCTATAAATTTTGATCAAGATGTGGTAATTGAAACGATTAATGTACAAGTTGATATATCACACACTTATATTCAGGATTTGATAATTGAACTAACTGGTCCAAATGATGAATCTTTAGTTTTACTTGAAAGAGAGTGCGATGCAGAAGATGGAATTGTTGTTGAATTTAATGATGAAGGTTCGCCCATTCCAGATAATTGTACAAATCCACTTTCAGGAACTTTCCAGCCAAGTAACGGTAGCTTAAACCAATGGGTAGGAAGTATTGCTGAAGGAGAATGGACTTTGTCTTTAACAGATTGGTATAATCAAGATGATGGACAACTAAACTCTTGGTCTCTAGAAATATGTACAACTAGCTTATCTACTATTAATCAGGAAGCAAACAAATTTTCAATAATACCCAACCCAAATAACGGTAAATTTCAAGTTAATTTTTCTACTTTATCTGGAGCAGAAATAAATGGAAAGTTATATAATTTACAAGGCAGGCTAATTGAAAACCTTAAATTAGAACCAGGGATATTGAAGCAGGAAGTTCAATTTGATAATTTACAACAAGGAATGTATTTATTTCAAATAAATGATGGAGAAAATACATTGGTAGAAAAGCTAATAATCCGTTAGTTTTTTTAATTGTTCATTTTTAGCATAAATAATTCTGAAGCAATACCATCGGCTAAAAAAAGTGCATTGGGATGAATTTTAATAAAATCACCATCTCTAATGAGTAGTTCTTCATCTATTTTTTTAGGAAGATAATTTAATAAATAAGTCAAAAATTTAGCTCCAAATCTCTGCTCAACTTCTTTTGTAGATATTCCCCATTTTGTTCTAAGTCTTGTCATTACATATTCGTTGTACTGATCTATTGTATCTAGAACTTCAACTTCATGTGGTAGTTTATTTTCTTCAATACTTTTAATGTATTTACTATTATTAGAAACATTCCAGCTTCTTTTATTTTCTACTAAACTATGAGCTGAAGGTCCAATTCCTAAATAATTTTTACCCGTCCAATATGCAGTGTTATTTTTTGAATAGTAGTTGGGTTTTCCAAAATTTGAAAATTCATAATGATCGAAGCCTTGTTGTTTTAAAAATTCAACAAGTATTTCAAAATGGGTTTTCGCCAAATCATCATCAACTGGAGGGATAATTTCCTTTTCAATAAAATAATGCAAAGCCGTATTTGGCTCTACAGTTAGTGCATAACTGGAAACATGAGGAATATTTAATTCAATTACTTTTTCTAAATTTTTAATCCAGTCTTCTTCTGTTTGATCAGGAATGCCATAAATCAAATCTATTGAAATATTATCGAAATACTTTTTTGCTATGTTGATAGAACTCAATGCTTCATTGGCATTGTGTGCTCTATTCATCAATTTTAAATCGCGTTCAAAAAAAGATTGTACGCCAATGCTCAATCGGTTAATTGAAGTGCTTTTTAGCATGGCTAAATAACTTTCTTCTAGGTCGTCTGGATTGGCTTCTAAAGTGATTTCAGGCTGTTGTATGACATTGTAATTATTATAAATACAGTCTAAAATTTGTTTTAACTCTTCTTTTGAAAGTAGGCTAGGAGTGCCACCTCCAAAATAGATGGTTTCAATGGGTTTATGAAGTTCTTTTTTACGAAGTATTAATTCGTTACAAATTGCATTTACCAGTTTTGTTTTGTGCTTTAGAGAAGTTGAAAAATGGAAGTCGCAATAATGGCAAGCTTGTTTGCAAAACGGGATGTGAATGTAAATTCCCATATTTAATATTTTCCTTTCCAAAGTTGCTGAATACGACTTGCAATTTGTTGTTCTTTTGCATTTTGGCTTGGCGCAAAAAGTCTTGTGTTTTTTATTTCATCGGGAAGAAATTCCATTTCAACAAAATTATGTTTAAAATCGTGAGCGTATTTGTAGTCTGAGCCATAATCTAATTCTTTCATTAATTTTGTAGGAGCATTTCTCAAAGCTAAAGGAACGGCTAAATCTCCAGTTTCTTTAACTAAGGCTTGCGCTTTATTAATAGCCATGTAAGCAGAATTGCTTTTAGGCGAAGTTGCTAAATAAATTACACATTGGCTCAAAATAATTCTCGCTTCTGGAAAACCAACAGTATTTACAGCTTGAAACGTGTTATTTGCCATGACCAGCGCTGTAGGATTAGCCAAACCGATGTCCTCACTAGCTAAAATAATAAGTCTTCTGGCTATAAATTTTACATCTTCACCACCTTCAATCATTCTTGCCAACCAATATACACCAGCGTTTGGGTCGCTTCCTCGAATAGATTTAATAAAAGCAGAAATAATGTCGTAATGTTGTTCACCCGTTTTGTCATATCGTGCAGATCTTTGCTGAACAACCGCTTCCACTTTTTTGTTGTTGATGATGATTTCATCAGATTTATCTGAATTAACCACCAATTCAAAGTTATTGAGCAGTTTTCTAGCATCTCCACCGCTTAATTTAAGCAGAGCATCTGTTTGTTTTAGTGTAATTTTCTTTTCCTTTAAAAAAGTGTCTTCTTCAATTGCTTTATCTAGTAACAGGAGTAATTCTTTTTTGCTGAATTCATTTAGCGTGTATACCTGACATCTCGATAAAAGTGCGGGAATTACTTCAAAACTTGGGTTTTCTGTAGTTGCACCAATTAAAATTACCCAGCCTTTTTCTACCGCTCCTAAAAGCGAATCTTGTTGAGATTTGCTAAAACGATGGATTTCGTCTATAAAAAGTAAGGGTTGTTTGTTTTGAAAAAAACCATCGCTTTGTTTGGCTTTATCAATTACCATTCTAACATCTTTTACTCCAGAGTTAATAGCACTCAACGTATAAAAAGGTCTGTTAGCTTCTTTTGCAATTAAGTTGGCTAAGCTTGTTTTCCCAATTCCTGGTGGACCCCAAAACAGCATGGATGGTACAGAACCAGATTTTAAGATTTGTCGGATTGGTCCTGACTTTCCAACTAAGTGAGATTGCCCGATGTATTCGTCTAAATTATTTGGTCTGAGTCGCTCTGCTAAGGGTGCTGTCATTTTGCAAAATTACAATAATGATGACAATTTTTCTGTACTTTTAGCTTGGCTCTTTTTTTGTTTATAAGAAACTATGAAAAACAAGGTAACTTTTAATATTTTTCAGGTAATTCTAATTCCTTTCCTGTTTGTTTTTAGCCTCTGGATTGTGTATTGGATAGAATTACGTTTTGGATTCAATTTTAATGCGCATGGTCTAAAACCCAGAACATTTAGTGGTTTGCAAGGTGTTTTATTTAGTCCTTTTATTCACTCCAGTGTAGAGCATTTGTACAACAATAGCTTGCCCTTGTTTATTTTATTGGCAGCTTTGTTTTATTTCTACCCATCTGTAAAGTATAAAGTTTTATGGTGGGGTTTACTTGGAGCTGGCATTTTAACATGGATAATGGGAAGAGACTCATACCATATTGGTGCAAGTGGAGTAGTTTATATGCTTACATCTTTCTTATTTTTCAAAGGAATTTGGTCTAAAAACTATAGGTTAATTGCTTTGTCCTTAATTGTTGTGTTTTTATATGGCAGTATGGTTTGGGGAATTTTCCCACAACAAGAGCGAATTTCTTGGGAAGGACATTTAGGAGGACTTTTAATAGGAATTGTACTCGCTTTCTTATTTAAAGTGCCGTCTTCCTCAGAAAAAAAATATTACTGGGAAAAAGAGAATTTTCAAGAAGAAGACGACCCATTTCTTCAACAGTTTGATGAGCATGGAAATTTTATAACCGCTTCACAACTTGAAGCCGACGATGCTTCAAATTCTAGTGTAGATTGCACTGAAGATGTTCAGTTTCAATATAAGCTCTCCAAAAATAAAAAGGAATAGATTATTGTGTTTTTCTTCTCACTATTTCATAAAGCATTGCTCCACATGCAACGCTAACATTTAAAGATTCAATTGAGCCTAAGAGTGGTAATTTTACTTTAGCATCAACTTGTTTTAAAGTAGCATTGCTAATTCCTTTATTTTCATCACCCATAACTAAAGCTACTTTAGCATTTACTTCCTGATTGTAAATGTAATTATCTGTTTTTTCTGTTGCAGCAATTAACTGTATGCCACTAGATTGAAAGTAAAACAATGCATCATGAACGTGATCTACTTTACAAATAGGAATTTTGAAAATTGCTCCTGCTGATGTTTTAACGGTGTCTTTGTTTACTCCAGCCGAATTGTTTTTAGGAAGAATAATAGCATCTACTCCTGTGCACTCTGCTGTTCTAATAATTGATCCTAAATTTCTTACATCGGTTACGCCATCTAAGACTAGAAACAAAACACTTTCTTTTTTACTTAAAATAGATTCTATTATGGTTTCAAAATCTGCAAATTTTACTGGTGAAGTAAAAGCGATGATTTCTTGATGATTTAGATTTTCGTATTTTCTAAATTTCACCTGTGGTACAAAACTAACTTTAACTTGTTGTTCTTTGGCTAACTGAGTAATTTCCTCGTAAAATTCGTTACGTTGTCCCTTGTTTAGTATTATTTTCTCAATGCTTTTTTCGCTTTTTAAGGCTTCAATTACACTGTGTGCACCGTAAATAATTTCTTCTTTTTCCATGGTTATAAATCAACTGAATAAGATGCAAAGATAGGTAATGAACATGGATATTGACTTATAAACCAAAAAGGAGTAGTGTTGTAAATAAAAATTATCTTTTTACAATCTTTTTAGTGATGTAATTAGACCCATTTTTTAAAACTAAAAAATAAATACCTGAATCTAAATTAGACACATCTAATTGGTCTGTCATTTTTTGTTTCAACATTTTTTTGCCATTAAGGTCAAAAACATTTAGTTCTTCAATTGGAAAATCAGTTTTTATGTACAGTGTTCCTGAAGTTGGATTTGGGTAAATGTTTACATCTGTTATTTCAAAATCCTGTTGACTCAAAACATTATTGCATTGAGTTAAATCCGGATTACCTTCTAAAGGTTCACCAGGTGTTAATTCATGATTTGTAAAAGCAGGATAATCTGAAGCATATTTAGTAGCTCTGAACAGTAAGTTATTTCCAGGTGCTTCTTCACCTTGGTTTACTGCTGTATTGTTAGAATTACTTTCTGGGTTTTGATATTCCCATACTAGGTTTTCGTTTTCATCAATTTCAAATATTCTGCCAGATATACCTTCACAGATTAGAATGTTTCCGTTGGGTAATCTCTGAGCACTACTCACTATATGCGAATAAAATGGAGATGGATTTTCAGACAAATCCGAATATATATAATCAGCACTTACTGGACCATAAGCTGATTCATTTTCTATAGTGTAAAAACCAGGTGTATTTGTGGGAGGTGTTAAAATTAGTACCTCCGAAAATTCAGGTGTACGTTGAAAACCGTTGTTGAATAGCATGATTTTGCCTTCATCATCTAATCCTGGCTCTATAAAATAGGGAGTATGTTGTCCGAATAGAGTTCTATCTTCAGCTGTACCTTGTTGATATGCTTGCGGATTTCCCCATCTGTACAACAAATCACCACCTTTTCCATAAGTACCACCATTGCTAGTAGCTGCTTCTTGCGTTGTTGTAGAGTGGTCTATAATATAGATTTCACTCAAGTTTCTACAACTAATAACAATTTGATCTAATTCTTCATCATATTGGATAGAGTTAAAGTGCAACCAATTTTCTGAGCCACTAGCACCATTTAAGAAATTGATATCTAGCTTTTCAGGAGAATTGGCAACATTTCCAAAGTTGAGTTTAGAATTGTCAAAATCTTGAATTAAATGGTCTTTTATGTTCCATTCCCAGACTATATTAGCTTGGGCTGCGCCAATGGGTTCTACTTCAATTATCTGTTCATTGTAGAGTCTATTGTCGGGTAATAAATTTGGATCTCGGCCTGCATCAATCGCTTCTTCTTCTGTCATGATGGTAGCAGCTAAAATTAAAACATTTCCGTTAGGCATAGGATATACATCGTGATGTTGTCTGTTATTTTCATCGTTGTATAGATAAGACCAAATAAGATTACCATTCCAATCAAATAGTTCTATTATGCCGCCAGCACCACCCATAGAGATGCTACTGCCTGATTCTACTCTGCCAGCTCTTAACAAATTTCCATTAGGCAAAAGGTATACTGCGTTGCCTGGTGGGTAAACGCTGTTCCATTCATTCATGACTTCACCACAATTGTTTATTAAATAGGAATTTGTTCCAATATTTAATAAAGTAAACCCATCATATACATCACTTGTAACGAATGTTGTTCCAACCGTATTTTGCGCATTTGCAAATTGGCAGATGAGAATCACTAAAGTAGATAATATGTATTTTTTTAATTTGTGAATCATAAAAATAACGAATTTGAGAATCAGTAAATTTTCTCCTGATTTATTTTCTTAACGAGTTGATTAAAGCATATTATGTTAATCTTGCTTTACAGTATTAAATAACAAACTCCTATTTCCAAAATATTTGAAAGTAGGAGTTTGCTATTATTTATTGAAATATTTTATTTCTTAATAAATTTTGAATTGTAGTTGCTATTACCCGTTGTTATGTTCATAATATAAGTACCTTTATTTAAATTACTTACATCAACTCGTAAATTATTGTCTTGTTTTTTGTTGACTTTTTCTTGATGAACTAGTTTACCCATTAAATCATAAATTCTTATGATTCCATCGTTTGCTAATAAATTATCACCAAAGCTAATATTGATGTAGTTTTCAGCAGGGTTTGGCCAATAGTTTAAATCAAACTCGCTTACAAAATCTTCATTGTTTAATGTAGTTGAATCAATACCAGTTACTACCACACTAACATCTTGTTGGTTATTGGTTAGCGAACCTTTGTGAGAAATTTCAACAGTATACACAGTTCCTGCAGTTGGGTTATCTACAATTACTTGTTCTACATTATCAACAATGTTATCTTCTTTTATTGCAGGTGCAGTAACATCGCTTAATTGTAACTTCCAAGGCAAAAAGGTTTCTTGGTTTAAAGTCACTCTTAAATCTAAGTCATTTACCAATGCAGGAGTTGGAGAATTTTCAGTATTATTAATGGCTGTGCCAGCAGGGTCGTTCCATACAATCATCGCTTTAATAGCTTCATCGCCATTTGCTGTTACTTGAAATGTAATGGTTTCTCCTTCTGATAAATTTTGCTCACTTACTACAGATGAACCAGCTTCTTTATCTAATATAGCATTTGCTGCTTTTTCAGAATTCAATATTCCCCATCCATAAGTTGCATCTGGTCCAGCATTTCCAGCATCAGAAGCAGTGTTTAATGCAACCGCTTTAAGTGTTGCAGATTTTAAGAATTGTCCGTATTCATTATTAAATAATTCTTGTAATAAAATCAGGCTTCCTGCTACTCCAGGCCCTGCCATAGATGTACCTGTAGCGGTTCCGTATGCATCGTCTGCTTGGTTTCCTGTAGATAGGATATCTGTTCCCATTCCGCCAATGTCTGGTTTTATTCTACCATCATCCGACGGGCCTCGGCTACTTGAGTTGTTAATGCTCGATATTATTAAATCTCCAAAGTAGGTAACACTACTAACATTAGCAACTACCATGTTGTTTTTCGAGTTTTTTTCGCCTGTAAGTTTATCAAAATTTGGTGCTAAACCACCTTCATATTGATCGTTTCCATTATTTCCTGCTGAAAAAACAGCTAAGTGAAATGGATTATTATTAGCAATCAAGTCCCATGTTCTCGCGTCATTGTTATATGCACCCATATAACTCACGGGCAAAGTTCCATTGTCTTGCACGATTGAAACTCCGTAGGAGTGGTTTGATATTAGCAAATTTATTTCATCTATAGCGTCAGCTATCTCACTTGTAACATTGTTAGTATTGTAATTCCAAACTATGGATTTTGGTGCCATACCTCTCGATTCAGTATTTAATCCGCTTGCGGCTATTGTTCCTGTAACGTGAGTTGAGTGGAAAGTTTGGTTTCCGCTACCATCTTTTACAATTACTCTACTTCCTAATTCATCAGCATATTCTACATGAGATGTTCTCGTAATTCCGCCAACTTCCCATACACCCACTACCAAGTTTTCACCTTCTAGGTCTAAACCCAAACTTCCACCTGGCCATAAACTCGATGTAAATGTATTGTCTGCTGCTCCAGCGTTATCTGTTGACCTATAAATTGGTTTCCCATCAACGATATCGTGAATTACCTGTATAACATGCCCTTTTGTTTTTGTTCTAGGTGCGTCATTACTTTTCAAGTATTCTTCAACTCTTTCAATTCTTTCTTTAGTAATGCTTTTTATTTCAGCTCTTATGTTTCTATCACTAGTTAACTGCGCATTTATTTGCACGCCCATAAGGACTAAAATACTGAATAACACAATTTTCATTATTTCTTTCATAACTCTATTTTTACACAAAAATAAAAAAACCTGACATTAAGATGTCAGGTTTTAATATAATTTATTTATATTTTTATTCTATAGTAAATGAAACAGATTCAGAATCTGTAAATTGACCGCCTTCTGCGATTACTGTTCCGTCACCGAAAGTTAATTGGTATGAGCCTTCGCCAAAATCACAACAAATCCCATCACCATAGGCATCATAGATAAAGAAATCATAGTCTCCTGATGGTAAACAAAAACCTTCTTCAGTACTTGTGCTGCCAGCATCATATGAGTTATTGAATAGTACATCTCCAGTGTCGTTTATAATCTCCCATGAAGTCTCTTCAGAATATTGATCAAATACTATGTTCACTATCACATTTGGTTCTGAACATTCCAGCACAAATTCAGTTCTTAAGCCACCATTATCGTCGAAAGCCATAGTAATGAAAGGTTCGCCAAAAAAGCTTACATCTGTAAGAGTCATTTCAAATTCACCTTTATTTGTTCCCGCAGGTAAAGTAATATTTTCAGGGAAACTATATTGGCTCTCATCTAAAGAAGTTTCAACAACACTTATAGGAATATTCAAATCTGATGAAGGTGTGAAAGTAGTGTAAAATACTAAATTAACAACGTCACTCCCAGTTGGATCAACTTCTATTGTTTGATTATTAAATTCTAAGCTTGCAACATTTTTGTCAATGATTTCATCTTGTGTACAGCTACTAATCACTAAAGCCGTACTTAATAATACAAGCACTTTTCTTATTGTTTTCATTATAATTAGTTTTGAGTATTAATATTAGGGTTATCCTGTATTTCTCTTTCAGGAATCTCAAAGCTGAATTTGTCATCGTTGTGTGGTATATCTAAACCAATATTCGATAAGTGGTTAGAACCTGCACGTAACATATTTCTTTGATTTCTTTTTAAAGCTTGGTAAGTTTTACCTTCACCCCATAATTCAATTCTCGTCTGTAAATAAATCTCGTCTAATAAATCTTGACCAGTTAAAGTATTTACATAAGAAGCATCAGAAACTCGTTGGCTTAATAATGTTGACAAAGATGTTTGAGCTGCGCCTATATTACCTGCCTTTGCATTAGCTTCAGCGTTTAATAATAGCATTTCAGCTTCTCTCATGTATACATAATCTGATTGCGTTACTTGCTGAGCACCACCAATAGCTCTTTCAGGAGCATAAAACTTATAAAAAGGTTGCAAAGGATAAATTGCAGCGTTTGAACCTGAATTTTCTTGTGGATGACCAGAAAATTTAAATTGCAACTTTCTTATATCATCATTTGGTATTTGAGAAAATAAATCATCATCAATTGTTTTAAAATCACCTGCCCAAGCATAACTATAAGAAAAGTGATCTACTTGTCCCCAGAAAGAAACTAATCCAATACCTAAATCTTGATTTATATCAATACCCCATAACCAACCCGGTGTATTTACATCATTAAATCCACCTAAGACTTCACTTTGGTTCATTAATGTTGCTCCACCTTCATTCATTACTTCATTAGTTAGAGTAACTACTTCTTGCATTCTTGAAGTCTCTCGAGTTGATGCAATAACATAAGCTAAGATACCTTTTGCAACATGTTTGTTGATTTGTGCTTTATTGCTTCTGTTGTATGTATCTAAAAGCTCAATTGAAGAATTTAAGTCACTCTCCATTAAAGTGTAGATATCAGACATTGGTGATTTAGGCAATCCTGCAGCCGCCGCATTTTCCAATAATGGTAAAACTGGCTTATTAGGGTCATAATCATCTGCGAAATATTGTACTAAATAATAGTAAGCAAATGCTCTTAAAGCTAAAGCTTGACCAAGAATATGCTTGTTTTCTTCCAACTCAGGAACATTGTCTGCACCTCCTTGAATTTCAATTACCGTATTCGCAGAACGAATAATGGTATAGTAGAATCTCCAAGCATAAGCGTTTTCTGCAAATGTAAAGTCTTCTGTTGCTTGATACTCAGTAATAGCAGCTCTATACCATCCGTAAGTACTCACGGTTAAGGCCATATCACTGGTCAACATATCTGAATATATGTCAAAACCTTTATGACCAAAGTCAGTATGGCTTGTAGATCCTGCTGCAAAGGTCTCTACCATATAGGCATAAATCCCATCAATAAATCCAGCAGCAATTTCTGGATTTACTTCAGCTGCTTCTTCTAACTGTTCAATGCTTAGAAATTCAGACGGTTGTTCGTCTAGAAAATCGCTTTCACACCCACCAATTCCTAATATTAGGATGGAAAGTATGCTTAATTTAATTAGTTTATTCATCTTTTTCTTTTTTTAAAATTTAACATTTACTCCTAAAGTAAAGCTGGTTAATGGAGCATATAATGCTCTTCCTGAAAAACCGCTTTGACTTGTATTAGGTAAAAACCCTTCTCTCACACTGCTAACAAAAATGTTATCTCCTGTCAAATATAAGTTTAATCCGCTCATTCCCACACTCTCTATGATGTCTTTAGGAAAATTATAACTTACGCTAAAGTTATTTAGGGCTAAATAATCAGTTTTTGTTAAAAATCTCGTTGATGTTGAAGCAGCATTTGCATCTAAGGCATCAGCTAATCTAGGCACACTAGTTATGTCACCTGGTTGTTGCCATCTGTCTCTCATATCGGTGTGGAAGTTGTTTCCTGCTGCACCAAAACGATCAGACATTAGTTCAGAATATTGGCTGTCGTATCCGTATCCACCAACTTGATAAGTAAATTGCGTAGACAAGGTAAAGTTTTTGTATCGCGCATTTATTCTAAATGCACCTCTTACATCTGGAATAGCCGATTTACCTACAAATTTGTCTGTAGCTTCTGAATATGATTTTGTAACTCTTCTTTCAACTACCGCATCTGGGTTTTCATCTAAGTATGGTGTCATACTTTGGATAAACTCATTTGGGTTGTTAGCATCATAATACTGGTACCACATTGGAGCGCCATCAGCTGGGTCAACTCCAGCATATTCTCTCATGTAATAATCATAAATAGAGCCACCATCAGCATACCCGAATCTGCCATTTCTGTTTAACAATGCTGGTTCACCTGTTTCTGGATCAATTGGCATTGTGGTCAATTCATTTTGGAATGTTTCTCCATTAAGGCTTACGCTTAGACCAAAGTCTTGTGTTTCCACAACTTGTGCGGCAATATCAAATTCAAAACCTTTGTTTCTAAGCACACCGTCGTTTACGGTTACTGTTGATACACCAGTTGATAGTGGAAGTCTTCTTGCAAAAATCAAATTTTGTGTATCTTTAATGTAGTAATCTAAATTAACGTCTAAGAAACCAAAAAGGCTACTTTCAACACCTGTTTGAAACATGTAAGCTGTTTCCCAAGTTAAATCAGGATCTTGTACATTTCTAATTGAAAACGCGTAATTTCCACCTAAATTTACTGGGTTATATGTATCTAAACCTGTGTAGAATCCTACACCAGCTTCGTCACCCGTAATACCCCAAGAAGTTTTTACTTTCAAGAAGTCTACATATTCGTTATCAAACAAGAAATCTTCTTTAGACATTACCCAAGATGCGCCTACAGAACCAAAAGTGTCCCATTTGTCGTTTGCAAATCGAGATGATCCATCACGTCTTACACTACCAGAAAAGAAGTATTTTTGGTCGTAGTTATAATTAACTTGACCAAAGTAAGATTCTAATGATCTTCTTGTAGTATATCCGAAAGGTTGTCTTAAGTTCTCAAGGTAGTTGCTTAATTCATATAAATCAGGAATAACAGCAAGTGCTTTTCTTGAAGAATGAATATTAAAATCAAATGTATTTGATTCGTGAGCAACTAATGCTTCAAATGAGTGATCTCCAAATCTTTTATTGAATCTTAAAAGTTGTAATGCATTGGTTGTTAATCTTTGCTGATTAGACAAAGTTAATTCACCACCTTGTTCTTCAGCTGTTCCGTAAAACGGATTCAATGCATTTCTTGCAATGGTGTTGCTGTATTGCGCACCAAAACTTGTTTCAAATTTTAGGTAATCTGTGATTTTCACATCTACTTTAAAAGACCCATTAACTTCGTGTCTATCGTTTCCAGCAAAGTCATACAATGCAGAACCAATAGGGTTCAATAAGTTGGCATTAGGTCTTGCTCTAAAACCTGATGGAGTACCATAGTCTAATTGACTTCCTCCAAATATTGGATCCGCCACTAAGTTACCATCGTCATCACGTAAGTATACTGGAAAAATAGGAGCCATTTTATCTGCAAATTCGAATAGATTTTCAGCACCATCTGTTTGACCATTCTGAATTGTTTCAGAATATGCATAACCAATATTAGCTTGAACATCTAAAAAATCTTTAATATTAGATTGTACATTAGCTCTTGTGGTATATCTTTTATAGCCTGTGTTAATAGCGTAACCTTCGTCATCTAATAAACCAGCTGATAAGAAATATCTTGTTTTTTGTGTACCACCACCCAATCTTAAGTTGGCTTCATTTCTAATAGAAGAACTAAAAGCTTCATCTGCATATCGTTTTGGTGTATACTTTCTTTCAATTCCTTCTCTTACCATACGTGTTGCAGGGTCTATTAATTGGCTTACATCATCTTCTTGCCACATGTTGTATCCAGCTGGAACAACATTGTCTGAGAACAATTGATTGTTAGCTTGATCTAGTGCTAAACCTTCTGACAAACCATTAGCGATGCCACGATTGTAAAGCCCTTCCCAAACTGTACCAATGTACTCTTCAGGAGATCTCATTACATCATATCTAGGAATCATTTGTGTGTTGATACCACTTCTAAGGTCAACTTCAATGAAGTCTTGCTCAGAGCTACCTGATTTAGTTTCAATTAAAATTACACCATTTGCACCACGAGAACCATAAATTGCAGTTGCAGTTGCATCTTTCAAAATTACGGTGTTCTTGATGTCATTAGGGTTAATAGAGTTAATACTTCCTGAGAAAGGCACACCATCAACCACATACAATGGTGCTCTGTTACCATTTACAGAACCAAAACCACGGATACGTACTAAAGACGTAGTACCTGGCTGTCCAGAAGTATTAATTACGGTAACACCAGCTGCTTCACCTGCTAACGATTGTGAAATGTTAGAGAAGTTTTTACTAGAAAGTGTTTCACCAGAAACTTGTTTGGCAGAACCAACAAAAGATTCCTTTGTGGATGTACCATAACCAACAACTAGCACTTCGTCTAATTCTTCACCTGGTTCTAGAGAAACGTTAATTTCAGATTGGTCTCCAACCGTCATTTTAACTGTTTTTAAACCGATATATTCGAAAACCAATATTTCGCTTGTTGAAGCTTGGATTGAATATTCTCCATTAAAATCGGTTTGAGTACCACGATCTGTTCCTTCAACAGATACACTCACTCCAGGTAGAGGAATATCACTGTCATCAGTTACAGTACCGCTTACTGTTTTTTCTTGTGCAAAAGAAATTTGCACGACAAACGCTAGTAAAAGCGTAAGCATTACATTAAACTTTGTTTTCATTTTGTTATTTATTTGAATTAGCCAACGCCAAAAGTCAAAATTAAAAGTTAATTACACAACTTTTTTTTCTTTTAATTTCACATTTGAGTGTTAAATCTTAACAATTAGGCAACATAGGCTAGAAAAAAGTATTCAAACTGAGGTGTACTTGGGTGTTTTCAAACGAGAAATCTTGTGTTTTAGATGTTCCGTTAGCAAAAATTAGGCGTAAAACACCAGCTTGGGTTTCTATTCCTAGTCCAAATCCAAAACTGTACAGGTTTTGAGCAAGCTGATTGATTTCATTTTCAAAGTAACCAAAATCTAAAACACTGTTGGCATACAGGTTTGGGCTCAAGAAGTACCTTAATTCTGTACGTAAGCTTCCAAAGGCGGAAGCCACAATGCTGTTTTCTTCAAAACCACGAATGCTGTTCATGCCGCCAAATCGTAATAATTCGTTGTCTATGTAACTGTCAGATGAAAGCCAAGCTCCTGTTAGTGAGTTATAAAAATATAGGCTTGGAGCAATAGGAATACTATACTCAGTAAATAAATTAATTTTAAATTGATTGTCTTCAATTTCTGATTCTCGTTTACCATATAATATAGATAGTTTTACTTTTTTTTTATTGAAGAATTTTCCGGTTATTCTACTTAATTGAAAAAACCTTCCTGTTAAACCATAAAAACTAGCATTGAAGTCGTTTCCATTTTCAATAGGATTTATATTGTTGTCAAGTAAAATAGTTGAGCTTATAAATTCTGCTTCACTACCAATTTGAATAGATGGGCTTATTTGGTAATTTAAACCAAGATTTTGTTGAGTGTTAGAAAAAGTGGAGTCTTTTCTAAAAATACCTAATCCCGCTTCAAGACTAACAGGAGTTTTAAACAAATAAGGCAATTCTATATTGGCATTGAACCGTTGCTGTTCTCTCCCGTCGTTTTTGTAATTGATATTTAAAGATTCGCCCATGTGAAGATTATTAACCAGCACTAAATCTACGTAACCGTTTAATTCAAGCGATGTTTCTTCGGTGCTATTAAAGCCAATAAATCCATCAAACACATTTGCATTTGTTTTCTCAACATATAAAAATACCTTGGTAGAATCTTGTGTAAATTGAACTTCTGGATCTTTTATACTGCCAGCAAAATTAAGGTTTTCAAAATTTCTATTTTTTTCTTGAATTTCGGTAGTGTTAAACACTTTCTCTTCTTGTAAACCAATTCTGTTTTTGATAAATTGTTTTGGAAAACGTTCGTATCCTTTGATAATTATTTTGTCGATTGTTCTTTTTTGGTTAGAAATAAATTTTAATTCAGCAAGAATATGGTCGTCATCGGTTTCCTCCAAATTAATTAGCTTTATTTTGTCAAAGGGTTTGCCAGCTTCATTTAGACTTTGAATAAATTGGTTGGCCAAATTTTCATATTCTTGAAAGCTAAGTTTTATAAATCCATCTTGAATATTTGTTTTCGGAATCGCTAAGTTGCTTGGAAAGTCATCTGGCTTCATTTTAATTTTTATACCTTTATATAATGTATGTAATTTTAGCTGAAGTTCAAATTGTTTGTCTTTTATGTTTTCAAATGAAATAATTTCGGTAAATAAAAAGCCCTTTCTTTTTAATCTTTCAGCTACTACATAGGTGTATTCCTGCATGCTTTTTGTATTGCTGAAACTATTTTTAAAGTCAAGCTTATCAATTATTTCTTGATGATTTTCTTCTGTGCTTTTTATTGATAGCTTTAGTTCTTCACTTTGCGCAACTAATTTGAAGCATGCTAGTACAAAAATGCAGGTCGTCAAAATTATTTTATAATGGGGCAACAGCTTCAAAATATAAATGATATAAGGTGTGTTTTTAACTGCAAAGCAAGTATATTATTTTGTTTTTTTGGAGTAGATTGAAAATTAATTAATTATGCTTTGTTTCATCAGATTATATTTCTACATTTGCAAACCCAAAAAATAGGGATTAAAAATTATTTAACATTGTAGTATAATATGCCAACAATTTCACAATTAGTAAGAAAAGGAAGACGTACTATAACTAAGAAGAGTAAATCGGCTGCCTTAGATTCTTGTCCTCAGCGACGTGGAGTTTGTACGCGTGTTTACACCACTACACCAAAAAAACCAAATTCAGCTATGCGTAAAGTGGCTCGTGTTAGGTTAACCAATGGTAAAGAGGTAAACGCATACATTCCAGGTGAAGGACACAATCTTCAAGAGCACTCGATAGTATTAGTTAGAGGCGGGAGAGTAAAAGACTTACCAGGAGTTCGGTACCATATAGTTCGTGGTGCTTTAGATACAGCTGGAGTAGAAGGAAGATTGCAACGTAGATCAAAATACGGAGCCAAACGTCCAAAAAAATAAGTTGAAAACTTTTTAAAGACAAGACATGAGAAAAAGACAGGCAAAAGCAAGACCTATACTTCCAGATCCAAAATTTAACGACCAATTGGTAACTCGATTTGTCAATATGTTAATGTGGGATGGAAAAAAGTCTATCGCTTTTAAGATTTTTTACGATGCAATGGACATCGTAGAAGAAAAAAAACAGGACGAAGAGAAATCTGCTTTGGAAGTTTGGAAGGAAGCATTATCTAATGTAATGCCTCACGTAGAAGTACGAAGCCGTAGAGTTGGTGGAGCTACTTTTCAGATTCCTTCTCCTATACGTCCAGATAGAAAAATTTCAACCGCAATGAAGTGGTTAATTAGTTTTTCTAGAAAAAGAAACGAAAAATCTATGGCAGTAAAATTAGCTGCTGAAATTCTTGCTGCTGCCAAAGAAGAAGGTGCAGCTGTTAAGAAACGTGTAGATACGCATAGAATGGCTGAAGCCAACAAAGCATTTTCACACTTTAGATTCTAAAAAATGGCACAAAGAGATTTAAAATTTACAAGAAATATAGGTATTGCTGCTCACATCGATGCTGGTAAAACAACAACTACTGAGCGTATTCTTTATTATACCGGTATTAGTCACAAAATAGGGGAAGTTCATGATGGTGCTGCTACTATGGACTGGATGGAGCAAGAGCAAGAAAGAGGAATCACTATTACTTCTGCTGCTACACATTGTACGTGGCCTTACAGAGATCATGAATATATTGTAAACATTATTGACACACCTGGTCACGTTGATTTTACTGTTGAAGTAGAAAGATCTTTACGTGTATTGGATGGTGTTGTTGCTTTGTTTAGTGCGGTTGATGGTGTTGAGCCACAATCTGAAACAGTTTGGAGACAAGCTGATAAATATAAAGTGCCAAGATTAGGATTCGTTAATAAGATGGATCGTCAAGGAGCAAACTTTTTTAATGTTTGTAATCAAGTACGTGAAATGTTAGGCGGTAATCCAGTTCCATTGCAAGTTCCAATCGGAGATGAAATTGACTTTAAAGGTGTTGTTGATTTAATATCTAAAAAAGCAATTATTTGGAACGATGAAGATATGGGAATGACTTTTGAAGAAATTGATATTCCAGAAGAACTTCAAGCTGACGTTACTAAATACAGAACACAATTAGTTGAAGCAG
The DNA here is from genome assembly GCF_014640195.1 of Psychroflexus planctonicus. Classification (GTDB taxonomy): domain Bacteria; phylum Bacteroidota; class Bacteroidia; order Flavobacteriales; family Flavobacteriaceae; genus Psychroflexus; species Psychroflexus planctonicus. The sequence continues at coordinate 74,410 of NZ_BMGM01000001.1, read as the reverse complement.
TTGCAGAATACGATGAAGAGTTAATGGAAAAATTCTTCGAAGATGAAGATTCTATTACAGAAGATGAGATTATTGCAGCATTACGTGCAGCAACTATCGATATGTCCATCATCCCAATGATGTGTGGTTCAGCTTTCAAAAATAAAGGAGTTCAAGCTATGTTAGATGCAGTAATGCGTTACTTGCCTTCTCCTGTAGATGTTGAAGCTATCGAAGGTGAAAATCCTGATACTGGTGAAGTTGAGTCGAGAAAACCTCACGTAGATTCTCCATTTTCTGCTTTAGCATTTAAAATTGCAACCGATCCTTTCGTAGGAAGATTAGCATTCTTTAGAACCTATTCTGGTAGATTAGAAGCGGGTTCTTATGTATTGAACAATCGCTCTGGTAAAAAAGAACGTATCTCAAGAATGTACCAAATGCACTCTAATAAACAAGAGCCAATCGATTTTATCGAAGCTGGAGATATCGGAGCTGCTGTAGGATTTAAAGATATCAAAACGGGAGATACCTTAACTGATATGAATAATCCTATTGTTTTGGAATCTATGACTTTCCCAGCACCAGTAATTGGTATTGCGGTGGAGCCTAAAACCAAAGCAGATGTTGAGAAGATGGGTAATGCTTTAGCTAAATTAGCTGAAGAAGATCCAACTTTTGTTGTTAAAACAGATGAAGCTTCGGGACAAACTATTATCTCGGGAATGGGTGAGCTACACTTAGATATTTTAATTGATCGTATGAAACGTGAATTTAAAGTTGAAGTGAATGTTGGTGAGCCACAAGTGGAATATAAAGAAGCAGTAAAGAAACTTGCGGAACACAGAGAAGTTTATAAGAAACAATCTGGTGGTCGTGGTAAGTTCGCTGATATTGTATTCGATTTGGGACCAGTAGATGAAGATTTTGAAGGAGCAGGTTTGCAGTTTGTAGATCAAATTAAAGGGGGTAGAATTCCAAAAGAATTTATTCCTTCTGTACAATCTGGTTTTACTCAAGCCATGAAAAATGGTCCATTAGCTGGATTCAATATGGATACTTTAAAAGTAACGCTTAAAGACGGTTCTTTTCACGCAGTAGATTCTGATCAATTGTCGTTTGAGCTTGCTGCTAAGTTAGGCTTTAAAGCGGCTGCTAAAAAAGCTGGAGCTGTAGTATTAGAACCAATGATGAAAGTAGAAGTGGTTACTCCTGAAGAAAACATGGGAGATATTGTTGGAGATCTAAATAGAAGACGCGGTCAAGTTAACGATATGTCAGACAGATCAGGTGCTAAAGTTATTAAAGCTATTGTGCCACTTTCAGAAATGTTTGGTTATGTAACTACATTAAGAACGCTTTCTTCCGGTAGAGCAACTTCAACAATGGAGTTTTCTCACTACGAAGAAACCCCTTCTACTATTTCTGAAAATGTAATTGCTGCGGCTAAAGGAACTACTAACGAGTAATAGAACTTATCATGAGTCAAAAAATAAGAATAAAATTAAAATCCTACGACCACAATTTGGTAGATAAGTCTGCTGAAAAAATCGTAAAGACTGTGAAAACTACGGGAGCTGTAGTTACTGGACCAATTCCATTACCTACAAAGAAAAAAATCTTTACCGTATTACGTTCACCTCACGTTAACAAGAAATCTCGTGAGCAATTTGAATTGAACTCTTTTAAACGTCTTTTAGATATTTATAGTTCATCTTCAAAAACCATCGATGCGTTGATGAAGCTTGAGTTACCAAGTGGTGTAGAAGTAGAAATAAAAGTTTAAGTACATACTTAATAAATATAGCAGGGCTTTTTATGAAGCCCTGTTTTTTCAATTTTTTTAATAATAATAATTATAAATTATGTCTGGGTTAATAGGAAAAAAAGTAGGCATGACCAGTATCTTCGACGAAAACGGAAAAAACATTCCGTGTACCGTTATTGAAGTAGGTCCATGTGTAGTTACCCAAGTCAGAACCGAAGAAGTTGATGGTTACAAGGCCGTTCAGCTTGGTTTCGATGACAAATCAGACAAAAATGCTACGTTAGCGGCCCAAGGCCACTTCAAAAAAGCGGGCACTTCTGTTAAGAGAAAAGTCGTTGAATTCAAAGGTTTTGATGCGGAGTACAATTTAGGTGATCAAATCACTGTAGATTTATTTAAAGAAGGTGAATTTGTAGATGTTGTAGGAACATCTAAGGGGAAAGGTTTCCAAGGTGTTGTAAAAAGACATGGCTTCGGCGGTGTTGGTCAAGCAACTCACGGACAACATAACCGATTAAGAGCTCCAGGTTCTATTGGTGCAGCATCTGATCCTTCAAGAGTTTTCAAAGGCATGCGTATGGCAGGCCAAATGGGAAGCAGTAAAGTTAAAGTACAAAACCTTAAAGTATTTAAAGTGGTGCCAGAAAAAAATCTTTTAGTTGTAAAAGGTTGTGTTCCGGGTCATAAAAATGCTTATGTAACTATCGAGAAGTAATGAAGTTAGCAGTAATAGATATCAACGGAAAAGAAACAGGTAGAGAAGTAGAGCTTCCTAAATCTGTTTTTGGAATCGAGCCTAACGATCACGCAATTTATTTAGATGTAAAGCAGCACTTGGCTAATAAAAGACAAGGAACGCATGCAGCTAAAGAACGCGCAGACATTGTTGGAAGTACTCGTAAAATTAAGAAGCAAAAAGGAACCGGTACAGCACGTGCTGGTAGTATAAAATCTCCAATATTTAAGGGTGGAGGCCGTGTTTTTGGTCCTAGACCAAGAGATTATCACTTCAAGCTTAATAAAAAAGTGAAGCGTTTAGCACGTCTTTCTGCTTTGTCTCAGAAAATGAATAACAAAGAGATTTTAGTTATTGAAGATTTAAACTTCGAAAGCCCTAAGACTAAAGAATTTAAACAAGTTCTTAATAATCTTGAGCTTACCAATAAAAAATCAACCTTTGTATTGGCAGAATTAAATAAAAATGTATATTTGTCGTCCCGTAATTTGGAGAAGTCCAAAGTTTTAACTTTCTCAGAATTAAATACTTACAGAATTTTAAATTCTAATAAGCTAGTAATTTCTGAGTCAGCATTAGCGGGTTTAGAATCTAATTTCACGAAATAAGCGTCATGAGTGTATTACAAAAACCTATAATTACAGAGAAAGCAACCGCTAATAGTGAGTTGCAAAATACGTACTGGTTTGAGGTGGATATCAACGCCAATAAGCTTCAGATTAAAGAAGCTGTGGAGTCCGCTTATGGAGTGACAGTTGATTCTGTACGTACGATGAATGTGTTTCCGAAGGTGAAGAGCCGTTTCACTAAAACAGGAGTTGTTTCTGGTAGAAAGAAATTTACTAAAAAAGCGATTGTGAAAGTGACGGAAGGAGAGATAATAGATTTATATAGTAATCTTTAAGATTTAAAAAATGTCGGTTAGAAAATTAAAACCTATTACTCCTGGACAGCGTTTTAGAGTTGTGAATGGTTTCGACGCCATTACAACTGATAAGCCGGAGAAGTCTTTATTGGCTCCGATCAAAAAGTCTGGTGGTAGAAACAATCAAGGAAAGATGACCATGCGCTACAAAGGTGGTGGTCATAAAAGAAAATATCGTGTTATCGATTTCAAGCGAAACAAGCTTGATATGAAAGCAGAAGTTCTTACTATTGAGTATGATCCAAACAGAACTGCTTTTATTGCTTTATTGAAGTATGAAGACGGTGAGAAGCGTTACATTATCGCCCCTACTGGTTTGAAAGTCGGAGATTCATTGACTTCTTCAAAAGAAACTTCAGTTGCTGAAATTGGTAATGCTATGCCATTGTCTAATATTCCATTCGGAACTATTATATCATGCGTAGAATTAAGACCAGAACAAGGTGCTGTTATGGCTCGTTCAGCTGGTACTTTTGCTCAGTTAATGGCTCGAGATGGTAAATATGCAACTATCAAGTTGCCTTCAGGTGAAACTAGATTGGTTTTAGCTGAATGTTTTGCTACTATCGGTGCAGTTTCAAATAGTGACCATCAGTTAATTGTTTCTGGTAAAGCAGGACGTAGCCGTTGGTTAGGTAGAAGACCAAGAACAAGACCAGTAGTGATGAACCCTGTAGATCACCCAATGGGTGGTGGAGAAGGCCGCGCTTCTGGAGGTCATCCAAGATCTAGAAAAGGAATACCTGCAAAAGGTTTCAAAACAAGATCTAAGAAGAAATCGAGTAATAAACATATTGTAGAACGTAAAAAGAAATAAACTATGGCACGTTCATTAAAAAAAGGACCTTTCGTTCATTATAAATTAGAGCGAAAAGTTGCTCAAAACGTAGAGTCAGGAAAAAAATCAGTGATTAAAACCTGGTCTAGAGCTTCAATGATTACTCCAGATTTCGTAGGACAAACTATTGGAGTGCATAACGGGAAGCAATTTGTACCTGTTTTTGTAACAGAAAATATGGTAGGACATAAATTAGGTGAATTTTCTCCAACCCGTTCTTTTAGAGGGCATCAAGGTGCTAAAAATAAAGGTAAAAAATAAGAAGCAATGGGTGTACGAAAAAGAAATAGAGCAGAAGAATTAAAGGAAGCAAAACAAGACGTTGCTTTCGCAAAGTTAAATAACTGTCCAACTTCGCCAAGAAAAATGCGTTTAGTTGCAGACTTAGTACGCGGTAAAGATGTTGCAATTGCATTGCAAATATTACGCTTTAGTCCTAAAGAAGCATCTAGACGATTAGAGAAACTTTTGTTATCTGCTATTGCCAATTGGCAAAGCAAAAACGAAGGTGAAGATGTTGAACAAGCAAACTTATATATCCAAGAAATTAAAGTTGATGGAGGAAGTATGTTAAAAAGACTTCGTCCAGCTCCACAAGGAAGAGCGCATCGAATTAGAAAACGTTCTAATCATGTAACTATAGTACTTGGGGGTAGAAATAACACAGAAAGCTAAGATAGACTATGGGACAAAAAACAAATCCAATCGGAAACAGATTAGGTATCATTAGAGGTTGGGAATCCAACTGGTATGGTGGTAGAGATTATGGAAATAATCTAGCTGAAGACGATAAGATAAGAAAGTATATCCATGCTCGTTTATCTAAAGCTAGTGTTTCAAGAGTAATTATTGAGCGTACGCTTAAACTTGTAACCGTTACTATTACTACTGCAAGACCTGGTATTATTATCGGGAAAGGTGGTCAGGAAGTAGACAAGTTAAAAGAAGAGCTTAAACAAATTACTAATAAGGAAGTTCAGGTTAATATTTTTGAAATTAAAAGACCAGAACTTGACGCTCATTTGGTAGCTTCCAGTGTGGCTCGCCAAGTTGAAAATAGAATTTCTTATCGTAGAGCGATTAAGATGGCTATTGCTGCAACTATGAGAATGAATGCTGAAGGGATTAAAATCCAAATAGCAGGAAGATTGAATGGTGCAGAGATGGCTAGAACTGAATCGTACAAAGAAGGTAGAATTCCACTTTCAACATTCAGAGCAGATGTTGACTACGCTTTAGTTGAAGCACATACTACTTACGGTAGATTGGGCATTAAAGTGTGGATTATGAAAGGTGAAGTTTACGGAAAAAGAGAGCTCTCTCCTCTCGTTGGACTGTCTAAAACAGATAGTAAAGGTAAAGGAAGACGTACTAAACCACGTCGCAAAAAGTAATTTTTAAAGTATAAACAATGTTACAGCCTAAAAGAACGAAGCATCGTAAACAGCAAAAAGGGAGAATGAAAGGGATTTCTCAACGTGGTCACCGTTTATCAAACGGCACCTTCGGTATCAAATCCTTAGATTCAGCTTTTTTAACAGCTAGACAAATTGAAGCCGCACGTATTGCTGCTACACGACATATGAAAAGAGAAGGATCTTTATGGATCAAAATCTTTCCAGATAAGCCAATTACTAAAAAACCACTTGAAGTGCGTATGGGTAAAGGTAAAGGTGCAGTAGAATATTATGCAGCAGTTGTAAAACCAGGAAGACTTATTTTTGAAATTGGTGGTGTACCACTAGCTCTTGCAAAGGAAGCTTTGCGTTTAGCAGCTCAAAAACTACCTGTAAAAACAAAGTTTGTTGTTGCTAGAGATTATCAAGAATAATTGTATTAGTTATGAAACAATCTGAATTAAAAGAATTATCTGTTGAAGAGCTTAATGAAAAATTAAGTGCATTTTCACAAGAATTGAGTTCTCTGAAAATGAATCACGCAATAAGTCCATTAGAAAACCCTTCTCAATTAAGAAGCGTTAGAAGAACTATTGCGCGCATCAATACAGAAATTACAAAAAGAGAATTACAATAATTCTACTTACAATGGAAAAAAGAAACTTAAGAAAGGAACGTATCGGTGTTGTAACCAGCAATAAGATGCAAAAGTCTATAGTAGTCTCCGAAACTAAAAAAATGAAGCACCCAAAATATGGGAAGTTCGTACTGAAAACAAAAAAGTACGTTGCTCATGATGAAGAGAACACTTGCAACGAAGGTGACACCGTTAGAATTATGGAAACTAGACCTCTCAGCAAAAACAAATGCTGGAGATTAGTTGATGTAATAGAAAGAGCTAAATAATTATGGTACAGCAAGAATCAAGATTAAGAGTAGCCGATAATACAGGAGCCAAACAAGTATTGGTAATCCGTGTATTAGGCGGTACTAAAAAGCGTTATGCTTCAGTTGGTGATAAAGTTGTGGTAAGTGTTAAAGAAGCAACCCCTAATGGAAACATTAAAAAAGGAGCTGTTTCAACTGCCGTAGTTGTTAGAACAAGCAAAGAAGTAAGAAGACCTGATGGGTCTTACATACGCTTTGATGATAACGCCTGTGTATTATTAAATCCAACAGGCGAAATGAGAGGAACACGTGTTTTTGGCCCAGTTGCTAAAGAATTACGTGATAATCAATTTATGAAAATTGTTTCACTAGCACCAGAAGTGCTTTAAAACTACCTTTAAAATGAAAAAGTTTAAAATAAAAGTAGGAGATAAAGTTCAGGTTTTAGCTGGTGAACACAAAGGTCAGCAAGGATCTGTTCAAAAAATCTTGAGAGATAAAAGCAAAGCAATCGTGGAAGGTGTAAACCTTGTAAAAAAACACGAAAAGCCTAGCGCTACAAACCCTCAAGGTGGTATTAAAGAGATGGAAGCTCCAATACATATTTCTAATTTGTCTTTGTTAACCAAAGATGGTGAAACTACAAGAGTAGGTTACAAAATGGAAGATGGAAAGAAGCTTAGGTTTTCTAAAAAAACGAATGAAGTAATTTAATTATGAGTTACGTACCAAGACTTAAAGAAGAATATAGCCAAAGAGTGCTTCCAGCATTAGTTGAAGAATTCGGTTATAAAAACAATATGCAAGCTCCAAAGCTTCAGAAAATTGTAATTAGTAAAGGTGTAGGAGAAGCTATTGCTGATAAAAAGTTGATTGATCATGCAGTTGAAGAACTGTCTATGATTACTGGACAGAAAGCAATATCTACTAAATCTAAAAAAGACGTTGCATCCTTTAAATTACGTAAAGGAATGCCTATCGGTGCAATGGTTACCTTAAGAGGTGAGCGTATGTATGAGTTTTTAGATCGTTTAGTAACTTCGGCTTTACCACGAGTAAGAGACTTTAGCGGGATCAAAGCTACTGGTTTTGATGGAAGAGGAAACTATAACTTAGGTGTTACAGAACAAATTATATTTCCAGAAATTAATATCGACCGAGTTAATCGAATTACAGGTATGGATATTACATTTGTAACCACAGCAGAGACCGATAAAGAAGCGAAATCATTATTGACAGAACTAGGTTTACCTTTTAAAAAGAACTAAGTATGGCTAAAGAATCAATGAAAGCCCGTGAAAGAAAACGTGCTAAAACAGTAGAAAAATACGCTGAAAGAAGAGAGGCGCTTAAAGAAGCGGGTGATTATGAAGCCCTTCAAAAGTTGCCTAAAAATGCTTCACCAGTTAGAATGCACAACCGTTGCAAGTTAACTGGAAGACCTAAAGGATATATGCGCCAATTTGGACTTTCTAGAGTAATGTTTAGAGAAATGGCTAATAAAGGGCTTATTCCAGGTGTTAAAAAAGCAAGTTGGTAATACATTAACGTAAAAGGAATTACAAAATGAATATAGATCCTGTTGCAGATTATTTAACAAGAATTAGAAATGCAGTTGCTGCATCGCATAGAGTGGTAGAAATACCAGCTTCTAATTTAAAAAAAGAAATGACTAAGATTTTATTTGATCAAGGTTATATCTTAAGTTATAAGTTTATTGATGACAATAAACAAGGAACCATTAAAATTGCACTTAAATACGATAAGCACAATAACGACCCAGTTATAAAAGAGCTTCAAAGAATCAGTAAACCTGGTTTAAGAAAATACTCTCCAACTGATGAGTTACCAAGAATCTTAAATGGACTTGGTGTTGCTATTGTTTCCACTTCAAAAGGAGTGATGACTGAAAAGCAAGCTCGTAAAGAGAATGTTGGAGGTGAAGTGCTTTGTTATATTTACTAAAATTTAAAGACTAATAAAATGTCAAGAATAGGAAATAGTCCGGTAAGCATTCCCGAAGGAGTAACAGTAACGGTGAAAGACAACACGGTTACAGTGAAGGGTAAATTAGGGGAGCTTCAACAAGAATTTAGCGATATTGATATTCGCATAGAAGAAAATGAAGTTATTCTTGAACGCCATACCGACAAAAAGAATATTAAATCTAAACACGGTTTGTATCGTGCTTTGATTAACAATATGGTCGAAGGTGTTTCAAATGGATTTACCAAAGAACTAGAACTTGTAGGAGTTGGTTATAGAGCATCAAGCCAAGGACAGAAATTAGATATTGCAATTGGTTATTCTCACAATATTGTTATTGAATTAGCTCAAGAAGTTAAGGTAGAAACAGTATCGGAAAAAGGGAAAAACCCAATCATTAAACTTTCTTCTTTTGATAAGCAACTTGTTACCCAGGTAGCTGCAAAAATTCGCTCTTACAGAAAACCTGAACCTTACAAAGGAAAAGGAGTTAAATATGTTGGCGAATACATTAGAAGAAAAGCAGGTAAATCAGCTTAATAAAGAATAACTATGGCATTTTCTAAACAAAAAAGAAGATTAAAAATTAGAAAGCGTATCAGAAAAACAATTTCTGGAGACGCTACAAGACCGAGACTTTCGGTATACAGAAGTAATAAATCAGTTTACGCTCAATTAATTGATGACGTAAGTGGTAAAACCTTAGCATCTGTTTCCTCCTTTCATTTAGGTAAAGAAGCAGAAGGTCTTACTAAAGTTGAACAATCTAAATTGGTAGGTAAAACTTTAGCTGAAAAGGCTTTGAAATTAGGTGTTGAAAAAGTTTCTTTTGACCGAGGCGGTTACTTATATCACGGAAGAGTTAAATCATTAGCAGAAGGAGCTCGTGAGGGCGGTTTAAAATTTTAAAGTATGTATCAAGATTATAAAAACGTAGAGATAGTAAAACCAGGCGGATTAGATCTTAAGGATCGTTTGGTTGGCGTTCAACGTGTAACTAAAGTTACAAAAGGTGGTAGAGCTTTTGGATTTTCTGCTATTGTTGTTGTAGGTGATGAAAATGGTGTTGTAGGACACGGATTAGGTAAATCTAAAGAAGTAGCTGATGCTATTTCTAAAGCGGTTGAAGACGCTAAAAAGAACCTTGTTCGTATTCCTTTACACAAAGGTACACTTCCACACGAACAACTTGGAAAATACGGCGGAGCTAGAGTATTGTTATTACCAGCTTCACCTGGTACAGGAGTAATTGCTGGTGGACCTGCCCGTGTGGTACTTGAGTCTGTTGGTGTGCACGATGTACTCTCAAAAAACCAAGGATCATCTAATCCACATAATGTTGTAAAAGCAACTTTTGATGCATTACTTCAATTAAGAAGTGCACAAACTGTAGCTCAACAACGTGGTATTAGCCTTGACAAACTTTTTAACGGATAAAATCACCAAAGCGTTATGGCAAAAATTAAAGTTACCAAAGTAAAAAGTGCTATCAAGAAGCCTGGTCGTCAAAAAAAGACACTAGAAGCCTTGGGTTTAAAAACCATTGGTCAATCTGTTGAACATGCAGACACGCCAAACATTCTAGGAATGATAGCTAAAGTTAAACACTTAGTTTCTGTTGAAGAAATTTAAAATACAACTTACAAATGGAATTACATAATCTAAAACCTGCACCAGGTTCAGTAAAGTCACAAAGCAAACGACTAGGTCGTGGTGAAGCTTCTGGCTCAGGAGGAACTGCTGGAAGAGGTCATAAGGGCGCTAAATCGCGTTCAGGTTACTCTAGAAAAATTGGTTTTGAAGGTGGTCAAATGCCTTTGCAACGTAGAGTGCCTAAATTTGGTTTTACTAATCCTAATCGTGTTGTTTATCAAGGCGTAAATCTTGATACATTACAAACATTAGTTGATGAGAAAGGAGTTAAAGATACTCTAGATCACAATCAATTAATAGAATTAGGGGTTATTAAAAAGAATGATCTTTTAAAAGTTATGGGTCGCGGCGAATTAAAAGCGAAGCTTAAAGTTAGCGCTCACAAATTTACTAAATCTGCTAAAGCTGCAATTGAAGCAGCAGGCGGTGAAGCAATAACTCTTTAATTTTTCCGCATGAAGTTTTTTGAAACCTTACAGAATATTTGGAAAATAGACGAACTTAGAAATCGTATACTTTTAACACTTGGTTTGTTATTGGTATATCGTTTCGGAGCACAAGTTGTTTTACCAGGTATTGATACTGCACAATTGGCAAAATTGTCTGAGCAAACCGATGGTGGTTTATTAGGTTTACTTAATGCTTTCACAGGTGGTGCATTTTCTAATGCATCTGTGTTCGCTTTAGGAATTATGCCTTATATCTCTGCATCTATTGTTGTTCAATTAATGACAATTGCTGTTCCCTATTTGCAAAAACTTCAAAAGGAAGGAGAAAGCGGAAGAAAGAAAATCACTCAAATTACCAGATGGCTTACAATTGGTATTACTTTAGTGCAAGGACCTGGATACATTTACAATTTGTATAATATCCTTCCATCAGCTGCTTTTGTAATGCAAGATTCAGTTGCTTTTGTTGCATCTTCAGTTATCATTCTTACTACAGGTTGTATTTTTGCCATGTGGTTAGGAGAGAAAATAACAGATCGTGGAATTGGTAATGGTATTTCATTATTAATTATGGTAGGTATTATTGCCACTTTACCACAATCTTTTGTGCAAGAATTTGCTTCAAGAGTTTTCCAATCCAATGGTGGTTTGATCATGATTTTAATCGAATTAGTAATTTGGTTCTTAATTATTCTAGCATCGGTAATGTTAGTTATGGCTGTCCGAAAAATACCTGTTCAGTATGCACGTAAAAATGCTTCTGGTAAATATGAGAAAAGTAATTTTGCTGGAGCAAGGCAATTTATTCCACTTCGCTTAAACGCGTCTGGTGTAATGCCAATTATATTTGCACAAGCAATTATGTTTGTTCCTGCGGCAGTTGCTGGTTTATCAGAATCCGAAGCAGCTCAAGGCATTACTGCAGCTTTTAATGATATGTTCGGTTTTTGGTACAATCTTGTATTTGCTTTATTAATTATAGTATTTACTTACTTTTATACAGCAATTACAGTACCTACAAATAAGATGGCGGATGACTTGAAACGAAGCGGTGGTTTTATTCCTGGGATTAGACCTGGAACGGAAACATCTGAATATTTAGACAAAATTATGTCTCAAATTACGTTACCTGGATCTATTTTTCTAGCCGTAATTGCAATTTTTCCAGCAATCATTGTTTCTTTATTAGGAGTACAACAAGGTTGGGGATTGTTTTTCGGTGGAACATCTTTACTTATTATGGTCGGTGTTTCAATAGATACAATACAGCAGGTAAATTCATATTTATTGAATAGACATTACGACGGATTGATGAAGTCTGGAAAAAACAGAAAAGCAGTAGCATAGTTATGGCAAAACAACCATCAATAGAACAAGACGGAACTATTATTGAAGCATTGTCTAACGCAATGTTTCGTGTAGAACTAGAGAACGGTCATATTGTGACCGCACATATTTCAGGTAAAATGCGTATGCACTATATCAAGTTATTACCTGGAGATAAAGTTAAATTAGAAATGAGTCCTTACGACTTGACTAAGGCTCGAATAACCTATAGATATTAACGTTATGAAAGTTAGAGCATCAATAAAAAAGAGAAGTGCTGATTGCAAAATTGTTCGCCGTAAAGGTAGACTTTACGTAATCAACAAAAAGAATCCTAAATTCAAACAAAGACAAGGCTAATTATGGCAAGAATTGCAGGTGTAGACATACCCAAACAAAAGCGAGGAGTTATAGCATTAACCTATATCTTCGGAATTGGCAGAAGTACAGCTAAAAAGATTTTAGCTACTGCCAAAGTAGACGAAAGTACCAAGGTAACTGATTGGACTGATTCACAAATCGGTAGTATTAGAGACGCCGTTGGAGAGTACACCATAGAAGGTGAACTAAGATCTGAAGTTTCTATGAACATTAAACGACTAATGGATATTGGTTGTTACCGTGGAATTAGACACAGATCAAGTTTACCACTTCGTGGACAACGTACTAAGAACAATTCTAGAACACGTAAGGGAAGACGTAAAACTGTTGCCAACAAGAAAAAGGTAACTAAATAATTTTAAGTATGGCTAAGTCAACTAACAAAAAACGTAAAGTATCTGTTGATGCTTTTGGAGAAGCTCATGTTTCAGCTTCTTTCAATAACATCATTGTATCTTTATCTAATAAAAACGGAGATGTAATTTCATGGTCATCTGCTGGTAAAATGGGTTTTAGAGGAAGTAAGAAAAATACTCCTTATGCTGCTCAATTAGCTGCTGAAGATGCTTGTAAAGTTGCTTCAGAATTAGGCCTTAAAAAGGTTAAAGTTTATGTGAAAGGTCCTGGTAACGGAAGAGAATCTGCAATCAGAGCTATTCACAATGCGGGTATAGATGTAACTGAAATTATCGATGTTACTCCATTACCACACAATGGGTGTAGACCACCTAAAAGAAGAAGAGTATAACAATACGATTATCGAAGGAATAGACCTTAATTCATAATCACAAAACAAACGAAATGGCAAGATATACTGGTCCTAAAACTAAAATAGCCCGAAAATTCGGTGAAGCTATCTTCGGAGACGATAAGTCTTTCGAAAAAAGGAATTACCCTCCTGGACAACACGGTAACAACCGTAGAAGAGGTAAAAAATCTGAATATGCTGTCCAGTTAATGGAAAAGCAAAAAGCTAAGTATACTTATGGTATTCTAGAGCGTCAGTTCAGAAACATGTTTAAAAAAGCTACTAGAGCTACAGGTATTACAGGTGAAGTTTTGCTTCAACTTTGTGAATCTAGACTAGACAATGTAGTATACAGATTTGGAGTAGCACCAACAAGAAGTGCAGCTAGACAATTAGTTTCTCACAAACACATTACTGTTAACGGAGAGTTGGTAAACATCCCATCTTACCAAGTTAAACCAGGCGATGTTATTGGAGTTAGAGAAAAATCTAAATCATTGACTGTTATTCAAGAATCTTTACAAAACAGCAAATCTGTTTATGAATGGATGTCTTGGAATGCTGAGAAAAAAGAAGGTACTTTTGTTAATACACCAGAACGTACTCAAATTCCAGAAAACATCAATGAACAGTACATCGTAGAATTGTATTCTAAATAATTAACAGACAGAATTCAAATTATGGCATTATTTAATTTTCAGAAACCGGATAAGGTAATTATGATCGAATCAACTGAATTCGAAGGAATCTTCGAATTTAGACCTTTAGAGCCGGGATACGGTTTAACAGTTGGTAACGCCTTACGTAGAGTGCTGTTATCTGCTTTAGAAGGATTCGCAATCACTTCAGTTCGCTTTGAAGGCGTAGAACACGAGTTTTCTACCATTCCAGGTGTTGTTGAAGACGTAACCGAAATTATATTGAATTTAAAACAAATTCGCTTTAAAAAGCAATTGGAAGACTTAGATAACGAAGCAGTTTCTGTTTCTGTATCAGGAGTTAACCAATTAAAAGCTGGCGATTTTCAAAAATTCATCAATGGTTTTGAAGTACTAAATCCTGATTTAGTAATCTGCAACATGAACAAAGATGTTTCTATAAACATGGAGCTTTCTATCGAAAAAGGTAGAGGCTATGTTCCAGCAGAAGAAAACAAAACCGATAAAGCTCCATTAGGAACTATTTTTACAGATTCTGTTTTTACACCAATCAAAAATGTAAAATACAGCATTGAAAATTTCAGAGTTGAACAAAAAACAGATTACGAAAAATTAGTTTTCGAAATTCAATCTGACGGTTCAATTCATCCTAAAGACGCTTTAACTGAAGCAGCAAAAACACTTATTCATCACTTTATGTTGTTCTCTGATGAACGCATTACTTTAGAAACAGATGAATTATCTCAGGTAGAAACCTATGACGAAGAGTCATTGCACATGCGTCAGTTGTTAAAAACAAAACTAGTAGATCTAGATTTATCAGTTCGAGCTTTAAATTGTTTAAAAGCTGCTGAAGTGGATACATTAGGAGATTTAGTTTCGTATAACAAAAACGACTTGATGAAGTTTAGAAACTTCGGTAAAAAATCTTTAACAGAGTTAGAAGAGCTTGTTGCTAACAAAGGTCTTGACTTTGGAATGGATTTATCAAAATATAAATTAGATAAAGACTAATTTGAAGTCTTAAAATAAAGAACAATGAGACACGGAAAGAAATTTAATCATTTAGGACGCAAGACTGCTCATCGTAAATCTATGCTTGCTAATATGGCTTGCTCCCTAATTGAACATAAACGCATAAATACAACTTTAGCAAAAGCAAAAGCATTACGTGTTTTTGCAGAACCATTAATTACAAAGTCTAAAGAGGACACTACTCACAACAGACGTTTGGTTTTTGCTAAGTTAAGAAGCAAAGAAGCAATTATTACTTTGTTCAGAGATGTAGCTCCAAAGGTTGGAGATAGACCGGGCGGATATTTAAGAATTATCAAGCTAGGTAATCGTTTAGGTGATAATGCTGAAATGGCAATGGTAGAATTAGTTGATTTTAACGAAATCTACGATCCAAAGGCAGGACAAGGTAAGAAGAAAACTACTCGTCGTGCTGGTAAAAAAGCGAAGACCACAGATTCTGCACCTGCTTCAACTGAAGCTAACACAACAAAAGAAGATGATAAAAAAGAAGAATAAAATCTTTTTTGATATAACTTAATTTTTAAGGGATTGGCTTTAAGCTTATCCCTTTTTTTTAACCCAAATGTCATGAAATACCAACAAAAAAAAGACGCCGTAGTATTGTTAGAAGATGGAAGTGTGTTTTTTGGTAAAACACCAAATGCCAATTCATCTGAAGTTCAAACCAGTTTTGGAGAAATTTGCTTCAATACCGGAATGACAGGTTACCAAGAAATTTTTACAGATCCATCTTATTTTGGTCAAATTATGGTAACCACAAATGCTCATATTGGTAATTACGGAACTAATGCAGATGAATCTGAATCTAATTCACCAAAAATTTCAGGATTAGTTTGTAAAAACTTTTCCATGTTTCCTTCTCGTGTTAATATGGATAAAAGTTTAGTAGATTTTTTAACCGAAAGCAATTTATTAGTAGTTTCTGATGTAGATACACGTGCTTTAGTAGAACATATTCGCGAAAATGGAGCTATGAACGCTGTTATTTCTACTGAAACCAACAATATTGAAGGATTACACGCTCAATTAGCTAAGCAACCTTCTATGAAAGGTCTTGGTTTAGCCAATCAAGTTTCAACCAAAGAAATCTACGATTTGTTTAATGAAACTGATCAGACTAAAGTTGCCGTTTTAGATTTAGGTGTAAAACAAAATATCCTAAGAAACTTAAAGAAACGCAATTGTAGTTTAAAAGTTTTTCCATTTGATACTTCTTATGAAGAATTGATGTCTTGGAAACCTGATGCGCTTTTCATTTCTAATGGTCCTGGCGATCCAGAACCTTTGACTAATGCTATACAAATTGCTAAAAAAGCAATCGAAGAGGATTTTCCCTTATTCGGAATTTGTTTAGGACAACAAATAATTTCTCTTGCCCTTGGGATTCCAACGGAAAAAATGCATCATGGACATCGTGGAATCAACCATCCGGTTCTCAATTTACAGACCGGTAAAGGAGAAATTACTTCGCAAAACCATGGATTTGTAGTTGAAAAGTCAGCTGCAGAATCTAGCGATTTAATCGAAATTACACACAAACACTTAAATGATGATTCAATTGCTGGTTTTAAAGTAAAAGGAAAACCTTGTTTTTGTGTCCAATATCATCCAGAAGCTGGACCTGGTCCAAACGATGCTACTTATTTATTCGATCAGTTTATAGATATGATTCAAAAAAAGTAGTAGGAATACAAATTAAAAAGCCGTCTCCAACATAAATGGAGACGGCTTTTTAATTTAGTTGATTTTTTTACTTAAGGAAGTAAAACCGTATCTACTACGTGAATTACTCCGTTTGATGCATTTAAATCTGCTGCTAAAACAGTAGCTACATTTCCATTTACATCTTTAACTTTTACCTTTTTACCGTCAAGCATAAAAGTTAGAACTTCGCCATCAACTGTTTCCACTTCAGCTTTACCACCACCTTTCTTAATGGCATTTACTAAAGCTTTTGCGTCTAACTTACCTGCAATTACATGGTAATTTAATACGGATTGTAGTTTTTGTTTGTTCTCAGCTTTTAGTAAGTAATCAACGGTACCTTCTGGTAAGGCAGTAAAAGCTTCATTAGTTGGAGCAAATACCGTAAATGGTCCTTCTGATTTAAGCGTTTGAACTAAATCTCCTGCTTTTACAGCAGCGACTAATGTAGTGTGATCATCAGATCCAGCAGCAATATCTACAATGTCTTTGTTTTGGCTAAAACCTAAACTGGTAAATAAAAAAACTGCAACGAATAATAAATTTGTAATTTTCATAGTATATTTTTTTTCAAATTTCCAAATAATATTATTTCAATTATTCAAATTAATAGATACTTAACCTTTTTAACTATGTTTATTAACTTGTTGAGTGTTTTCAATGTAGACACATCATATATTTAATAAATAAGTGCTTAATGTCTAAATCTATTTAATTAAATTTTATTGTATTTATTTTTTTGCAAATCTTGATTGAGAAATGCTAAAAACATTTGATTTCTATATCGTTATAGTTATTAATTTATCAACACTTAATTTTTAATTCTAATATTTATAGGTTAATTTGCAGTATTAGATAATTTAAAAACAAACAAATGAGTTCAATTTTAGACGTTCACGCAAGACAAATATTCGATTCTCGAGGGAATCCTGCAATAGAAGTTGATGTATTAACAGATTCAGGAGCTTTAGGTAGATTTGCCGTTCCTTCTGGCGCTTCAACTGGAGAACACGAAGCCGTAGAATTAAGAGATGGAGGAGACGATTACCACGGTAAAGGAGTTCTTAAAGCAGTAGATAATGTAAACAATTTAATTGCAGATAAATTATTGGGTTACTCTGTTCTTGAACAAGCAGAAATTGATCAATTATTAATCGATTTAGATGGCACTCCAAACAAAGCAAAACTGGGAGCTAATGCAATTCTAGGAGTTTCTATTGCTTGTGCAAAAGCAGCAGCAGAAGAATTGGGCTTACCGCTTTACCGCTATATTGGTGGAGTAAGTTCAAACTTACTTCCTGTTCCTATGATGAATATTATTAACGGTGGATCGCATAGTGATGCGCCAATAGCTTTTCAAGAATTTATGGTGATGCCAGTTTCTGCAACTAGTTTTACAGAAGCTTTAAAAATGGGAACTGAAATTTTTCACCATCTAAAAAAAGTACTTCAAAAAAGAAACTTAACCACTTCTGTTGGAGATGAAGGTGGTTTTGCTCCCAAATTAAATGGAACAGAAGACGCAATTGAATCTATTCAAAAGGCAGTTGAAAATGCTGGATATGTTTTTGGAGAAGATATTTACATTGCTTTAGATTGTGCCGCTGCAGAATTTTTTGAAGATGGAAAATACAACTATGCTAAGTTTGAAGGTGAAAACGGAAAAGTACGAACTTCTGAAGAACAAGCAGATTATTTAGCAGAGTTAGCTGCTAAATATCCTATAATTTCTATTGAAGATGGAATGGATGAAAACGATTGGGATGGTTGGAAAATGCTTACTGATAAAATAGGAGATAAAGTTCAATTAGTAGGAGATGATTTGTTTGTAACTAACGTAGAGCGACTATCTCGTGGAGTTGAAGAAGGAATTTCTAATTCTATTTTGGTTAAAGTGAACCAGATTGGTACTTTAACGGAAACCATTAATGCCGTAAACATGGCACATAATGCTGGATTTACTGCCGTAATTTCTCACCGTTCTGGAGAAACTGAAGACAATACCATCGCAGATTTAGCTGTTGCTTTAGAAACAGGACAAATTAAAACTGGTTCGGCTTCTAGAAGCGATCGTATGGCTAAATACAACCAATTACTTAGAATTGAAGAAGAATTAGGTAATCAGGCTATCTACTTAGGAAAAAAAGCTTTCAAAGTGAAGTTTTAAGACAACACTTTTAAAAGCTTAAAAAATGTAAGCGATAAGTTGCAATTAACATAAAGTTATGCATCTTATCGCTTTGTTTATTGATGCATTAACCTATAGTTAACACTGGATTTTGTAAATTTGTGAAAATTAATTTATAACAAAAAATAGTCAACATATATGAATGCATCAATTGAGTTCGAAGGAAAAAAATACACCCTACCTGTAGTCACTGGAACAGAAAATGAAAATGCTATAGATATTTCAACTTTACGTTCTTCAACAGGAGGCTTAATTACTTTAGATCGTGGTTTTAAAAATACCGGTTCTTGTGAAAGTGCTATAACCTTCTTAGACGGCGAAAAAGGAATTTTACGTTACCGTGGTTATGCAATTGAAGAACTTGCTGAAAATGCTAGTTTCTTAGAAGTTGCTTATCTTTTAATATTTGGTGAATTACCAAACGAAACTCAACTTGAAAAATTTTATAAAGACATAAAAGAAGAATCTCATGTAGATGAAGAGATGAAGAAAATCTTAGACGGTTTTCCAAAATCTGCTCATCCAATGGGAGTTGTTTCTTCATTAACCAATGCTTTAATTGCATTTAACCCTTCTTCTGTAAATGTTGAATCTGAAGAAGAAATGTATAAAGCTATCATTAAAATATTAGCTAAATTCCCTGTGCTTTGTGCTTGGGCTTTAAGAAAAAGAACAGGACAACCCTTAGACTACGGAGATTCTTCGTTGAGTTATGTGGATAATGTTTTGAAGATGATGTTCAAAAAAGCGAATGAAGATTTCGAAATTGATCCTGTTGTTTCTTCAGCTCTCAATAAACTACTTATTTTACATGCAGATCACGAGCAAAACTGTTCTGCTTCAACAGTTCGTATTGTGGGTTCTTCGCACGCAGGCTTATTTGCTTCTATTTCTGCTGGAATTTCAGCATTATGGGGACCACTTCATGGTGGAGCTAACCAAGCAGTAATTGATATGCTTGAAGGAATTAAAGAAGATGGCGGCGATACTAAAAAATACATGGCAAAAGCTAAAGATAAAAATGATCCGTTTAGATTAATGGGCTTTGGTCACCGAGTGTATAAAAACTTTGACCCAAGAGCCAAAATCATTAAAAAGTCTGCAGACGATGTATTATCTAGCCTAGGAATTGAAGACCCAGTTTTAGATATTGCTAAAGGACTTGAAAAAGAAGCCTTAGAAGATCAATATTTTGTAGACAGAAAACTATATCCAAACGTAGATTTCTATTCAGGAATTATTTATAGAGCTTTAGGAATACCAACCGATATGTTTACCGTTATGTTCGCACTAGGAAGACTTCCAGGTTGGATTTCTCAATGGAGAGAAATGCGCCTACAAAAAGAACCAATTGGAAGACCAAGACAAGTTTATACTGGTGAAACGCATAGAGCTTTTGTAGATATAACTAAAAGATAATTTAATTTAAAAATAAATCTAAAATGAAAACTAAAATGAAAAATGCAATATTGCTAAGTGCTCTGTCTTTGCTTTTAATCGCATGTGGTGGAGAAGAGAATAAGAAAGATGATTCTAAAATTACAGTGGGAGGTACAAATACGGAAGCTACTTCTGAAGAATCTGAAGATAAGATGACTGCTGATAATGAAAGTGACGTTATTGAACTTTCGTTGGAAGGAAATGATCAAATGAAGTATAATAAAAAAAGACTACGAGCTAAAGCAGGAGCAGAAGTTGAGCTTACCTTTAAGCATGTTGGTGAAATGTCTAAACAAGCCATGGGACACAATTTCGTTTTGTTGAAAAAAGGAACTGACATAATGGAATTTGGTGAAAAAGCTGCTGGTGCAGTTGATAATGATTACATTCCAGAAGATACGGATGCAATCATTGCACATACCGAAATGTTAGGTGGAGGCGAATCTACAGTTTTGAAGTTTACAGCACCAACAGAAAAAGGTGAATACGATTTTATTTGCTCTTTTCCAGGGCACGTTGCACTAATGAAAGGTAAATTTATAGTGAATTAATTATTTCCTTTTAAATAACTTTATATTGAAAGCTGATCAGGAAATGGTCAGCTTTTTTTTAACCTGATGTTCACAATCGCTAAGTTTCTAAAGTTTTATATTTATTAAAAAAAGTTATGAAACCACAAAAAACAAAAAATCGAGAAGTTATTTTAGCTGACATGCATGATGATGGTGTTCATTTTAACAAAGCACTTTTAACTAAACAAAAGAAAATGCGACAACAAAACGCACCTCGAAAAGCCAACAAGAACAAGGCTAAATAAAAATATTTACTTTTTATTTGTTTTATTCTAAGTTATTAGATTACTTCGGCTGATATACCAACTTCTAAAATTTTAGAGCATCTTTTTTTAAGGTCTTCAAAATCACCTGTTTTTACACCACATTTTCCTTTGTAGTGAATTAAAATCGTGCATTGTTCTGCTTGAGTAGGAGTGTGATCACAAAATTCTATCAAGGTCTCAATTACGTGATCAAAGGTATTTACTTCGTCGTTATGTACAATAAGCTCATGTTCTTTTTGAACATTTTCAGCAACTTTAACTTGTTCTAAAACTTGTTCTTTATATCCCATGCTTTTTTTTTCAAAAATATAAAATACATCTTTTCTAACTTCGTTGTTTAACAAATTTAGCAGCAATCCAATTGTCTTTTTCTACATTTTTAACAAATGTAAGACCTTTATATTTTTAGTATATTCATTTTTGTTCTATTAATATACTAAGCAAAATTTGTTACTATTATTTTAGTATATCTACTAATAGATGTTACTCTACTTTTCATAAAATATTAGACACTATTTTTTGACAAATTTTTTATTGACTGATATATTTTCATCCTGTATTCTTAACAAGTATAAACCGCTGCTTAGGAATTCTACGTTTATTTTATTGGGCTGCTGCTTAAACTTCTTATCATATAATTTTTTTCCTGTAATAGAATAGATGCCAATATTTAAATCTTCATAAACCAACTTATTTGGCCAAACTAACGTCAATTGATGTTCTGTGGGATTTGGATAAATATCAAAATATGTAAGGTCTTCACCGTTTAGGCTTAAACTCTCACAGTCTACACCCCATTGTGGATAAAAATCTGATTGTAAAGGAGATCCCATTGCAAATGAAATAGGCTCTGTAGAAATATTTTCAACACACCAGCCTGATATGTCTTGATTAAAAGCTATGTTGTTGTTAAACATATAATCCATATTAATTACACTAGATACATCCCAATTGTGAAGTGGTTGGTTGTAGATTGTTTGATTATTATTGTTTGCACTAAACATTCCATACGTAGATTCTACATTAGAAACATCCCAATTGTTTAAAGGTTGGTTAAAAGCATCAGCATTATAAAACATCCAAAACATGTTCGTTACATTACTAACATCCCAACTTTCAATTGGTTGATTAAATTGATCAGCAGAACTAAACATTCTAGACATGTCCGTTACATTGCTAACATCCCAATTTTCAATAGATTGGTTAAATTGATCTGCAACATTAAACATACCTGACATATTTGTTACACTAGATACATCCCAATTATTAAGAGGTTTATTAAAATCAGAAAGATAAAACATCTCAAACATATTGGTTACGTTACTTACATCCCAATCATTTAGATGTTGGTTAAAGACAAAAGCAACCTTGAACATTTCTTCCGTATTTGTAACATTACTTACATCCCAGTTATTTATAGGTTGGTTGAAAAATTCACTGTAACTAAACATCCCTTTCATACTCGTAACATTAGAAACATCCCAATTATTCAATGGTTGGTTAAAACTACTTGCGCTAAACATTTTTTCCATATTGGTGACATTACTCACATCCCAATTATTTAAAGGCTGGTCGAACGAATCAGTAAATTCAAACATACCTTTCATATTCGTAACATTACTAACATCCCAATCGTTTAAAGATTGGTTGAAAAAATAAGTTCCTCTAAACATCTCTTTCATATTAATAACATTACCTACATTCCAATGAGTAATATTTCCATCAAAATAAAATGAATCTTTAAACATGGATTCCATGCTTGTCACATTGCTTACATCCCAATGTATAAGTGTGATAGTTTCATCCATATACTGATTGGCAAATAAATTATCCATATTTGTAATACCACTTGTACATGTAGTATTAATTAAAGGATTATTCTCGTTTCCTTCTATAAGCGTATATAACTGATTTCTGTTACGTTTAGTAAATGTTATTTCTTCTCCATCAATAATCAATGTGCCTGTTTCACCAATATCTGCATTTTCACAAAAACATGTCACTCCATTTGGAGCTAATGTGAAATTTGGATTTGGATTAGGAGTAATTATGCACTCACCCCAAGTTGGATAATAGTTTGCGTCCAAAACTGAATTTTCGCTAGTAAAGTAAGTTGGTTCTTCGGTTATCAATTCTACGCACCATCCTGAAATATCCTGGTTAAAAGCAATATTATTCTGAAACATTCGCTGCATTGCTGTAACACTACTTACATTCCAATTATCTAATGGTTGGTTAAAGATAGTCTCATAATCTTGTCCCCTAAATAATTCGCCCATTTCAACAACATAATTTACATTCCAATTGTTTAACGGTTGATTAAATGATGCTGCATCACGAAACATTCCCCACATATATATAACAGATTCTACATTCCAATTATCTAAAGGTTGGTTAAATGAGATTGCTTTAGAAAACATACCAGACATATCAGAAACCTTACCTACATCCCAATTATTTAAGGTTTGATTAAAATTTTCTGCGTTATTAAACATGTCACTCATATCTGTAACATTGCTTACATCCCAAGAGTTGATATTTTGATTAAAGCTCGTAGAAGCAAACATTTGCGCCATTTGATTTACATTACTAACATTCCAAGCTTCAATATTTTGGTTGAAACTGCTAGCGCCAATAAATAAACCGTACATTGATATAACATTACTTGTATCCCAAGAACTAATATCTTGATTAAAATCTTCTTTACCTGCAAATAAAAATGCCATGTTAGTAATGCTGGTAGTACATGTAAGTGAGATGAGTTCGCTTTGAGCATTGGTTTCTATGATAGAGTTTAACTCGTTTTTAGTTCGTTTAGTAAATGTTTTTTCTTCTCCATTAACTACCAATATTCCAGTTTCTCCAAAATTTGCATCAGGACACATACAAGTTATTCCATTAGGTGCAAGGTAGAAGTTTGGATTCGGTCCATCATCAATACATTCTTCCCCCCAATTAGGAAGATTAAAATCTGTTAAAGCAGACTGATATCTAAAAGCTTCAGGTTCGCTTTCTATTAATTCTACACACCAGCTGTTTAAGTTTTGATTAAAATTTGTAGCTTGATAAAACATTAATCCCAAATCTTGAACCAAAGAAATATCCCAGCTTCCAATATCTTGATTAAAGGTATTTGCACCCGCAAACATACTACGCATCGTTATGGCACTACTCGTATCCCAGCTGCCAATGGGTTGGTTAAAATTTGTATTGCCCAGAAACATTCCAGACATATTTTCTACATTTGATACATCCCAAGAATTAATAGGTGCATTAAAAGAACTAAAAGAAAACATCCCTTGCATAGTTTTTACACCAGAAACATCCCAAACATTAATATTTTGATTGAAGTTAGATTGGCTGAATAAAAATTTCATATTCAAAACATTAGAAACATTCCAATTATTTAGCGGTTGGTTGAAGTTTGTTCCATAAAATAA
Source organism: Psychroflexus planctonicus (assembly GCF_014640195.1). GTDB lineage: Bacteria > Bacteroidota > Bacteroidia > Flavobacteriales > Flavobacteriaceae > Psychroflexus > Psychroflexus planctonicus. The sequence goes on along the minus strand of NZ_BMGM01000001.1, from coordinate 50,029 downwards.
AGATTCTAAATCTTCTATGTTAGAAATATCCCAATTATTAATATTGCTGTCAAAGTTTGTAGCTGCATGAAACATATTTTTCATGCTTTTCACTTTAGATAAGTCTGGAACTTCTGTTGTGTTTATTGCTAAATCTTGAGCGCGGAAAAAGCTTCCAATCATACTTTTCCATTCTTGATTGCCCCATGATTCTACACTTTTTAATTTATTCTTATTACTACAAATGTTTGAAGTGTTAGTTGCTGTATTTTCGCATGTTTTAAAATAAGGAAAGACTCCTGTTATACTTATTGTGTATGTTCCTTCACTAGCATAGGTATGGCTGATATCTGAGTTTACATTCAAATCTATATTCCCATCGCCCCAATCAATTGTAAAATCATAATCAAATGCGTTTATTGTGTAAATATCTATGTTTAAATCTTCACTATTTACTGCCCATTTTGTAATGAATGCTGTCGTAGAAGGATTTAAAGTTTCATCACATGTGCTTTCAATATCTCCACTAATAGTCCAGCCAAGATTATTAACTAGGTTGTCTCTAATTTCTTGATTACAATATCCAATATTATCAGCACCTAAAACTAAATTAGTAAGGTTTTGATTTTCAAAACTGGCTAATAAAGAATCGTAATTTACAACACTAAAGTCACTTAAGCTTAAGAAATCATTTAGAATAACACCTGCATTAAAATTCCATAAACTTAAATCTTGATTAAAAGATATAGCATTTTCAAACATTCTATCCATACTATTTACGCTACTTACATCCCAGTTTTCAACTATTTGATTAAATTCATATGCACTTTCGAACATCACTGCCATGCTTTCCACATTAGATACATCCCAATTGTTTAAAGGTTGATTGAAATTAATTGCAAAACTAAACATGAACGTCATATCAGTAACATTACTTACATCCCAATCATTTAATGATTTATCAAAACTTTCTGCATCGTAAAACATACTTCTCATCTCGGTAACGTTACTTACGTTCCAATTGTTTAAATTTTGATTGAACGATTTAGCACCTGAAAATAAACCGTTCATTTTAGTCACATTACTAACATCCCAATCGTTAACCGGTTGATTAAACAGTTCTGCATAGGAAAATAAATTTTCCATATTGTTCACATTGCCTACATCCCATGAAGATATATCCTGATTGAAAACAGTATTTTGAAACATTCTTTCCATATTTGTTACGTCACTTACATTCCAATTATCAAGGGCCTGATCGAACACTGAAGCACCATAAAACATAGATTTCATGTTAATTACATTAGAAACATCCCAGCTATTAAGTGGTTGATTAAAAACTACTGCAGATTCAAACATACTTTCCATATTCTCTACATTAGAAACATCCCAAGATGAAATATCTTGGTTAAAAAAAGTAGAATTATAAAACATGCTTTGCATGTTTGTAACATTAGAAACATCCCAATTCTCAATCGGTTGGTTGAAATATGGAAGACTCAATAAATTACTCATGTCAGAAATACCACTTGTGCAAGTCAATGTTATTTCTGGACTATAAACATCAGTATATATTAATTGCAATAATTGGTTTCTGCTTCTTTTGGTGAAGGTTTTTTCTTCGCCATTAATTGTTAAAGTCCCTGTTTCGCCAAAAGTGGCATCGGGGCATAGACAAGTCACTCCGTTTGCAGCTAGTTGAAAATTTGGGTTGTCTTGAGAAAAAGTTTTATTTGAAATTAAAAGGATACCAACCCAAAAAAATACAGTGATTCTAAAGCCTAAGTTTTTCATAATATAGAAAAGTTAAAATATCTTAAAAACACAAACTTAGTAAATAAAATTTTTTACAAATTTGTTGTTGAATAAAACCTTGTTCTTAGTTTGTAGGTATAAGTACTAATTCAGCACAATTTCATAAATTTAGCAGCAATCCAATTGTCTTTTTCTACATTTTTAACAAATGTAAGACCTTGCTTACTAGCTTCATCCCTAATGATGGGTAAATCTTCTTTGTAAAAACCACTTAAGTAAATTTGTCCATTTTCATTGAGATGTGCTGAATATGTAGCTAAATCATTCAGTAAAATGTTTCGATTTATGTTCGCAATAATAACATCAAAATTTGCATTAATTTTTTCAGCTCCACCTAAAATTACTTTGCCTTTTACCTGATTTCTGATTAAATTTTCTTCTGTATTTTCAACACACCAATCGTCAATATCAATATAAGTAACTTCTTTTGCACCTTTCATGCTGCTTAAAATACCAAGGACTCCAGTTCCACAACCCATGTCTAAAACCTTCTTGCTGTGCCAGTCTTCTTCTAAAATTAACTGAATCATTTGGTAAGTGGTTGCATGATGACCCGTACCGAAGGACATTTTAGGCTCGATGACAATATCAAATTCAACTTCCTTTTTTTCATGAAAAGGAGCTCGAACCCTACATGTTGAACCTACTTCAATAGGTGAGAAGTTTTTTTCCCATTCTTTGTTCCAATTGATGGTTTCTACTTTTTCCCTTTTATAAGAAATGCTCACTTCCTTATTTTGAAGAAGATTCAATTGGGAAACCAAATCTTCTTCATCTAATTCTTCTTGAATATAAGCCGATAATCCTTGCTCTGTTTCTTCAAAAGTTTCAAAATCGAAAAGGCTTAATTCAGCCAATAACATATCGGTGAATTCTTCTTTGGGTTCAATTTGAAAATGATAAGCTATGTAATTCATTTAATGGCTATTCACAATGGCAAGGAAATCTTCTGCTTTTAAAGAAGCTCCACCAATTAAACCACCATCTACATCGGGTTTACTGAAAATTTCTTCAGCATTATTCGGTTTTACACTTCCACCGTATAAAATGCTTGTGTTTTCTGCCGTAGAAGTTTCATATTTATCAGCCAATAATTGGCGGATGTAAGCATGCATTTCTTGCGCTTGCTCAGGGCTTGCTGTTTCACCCGTTCCAATTGCCCAAACCGGTTCGTAGGCGATAACTACATTTTCCATTTCGTTTTCATTCAATTGAAATAGTCCATTTTTCAACTGCGATTTTACAACATCAAAGTGTTTTTCAGCTTTTCGACTTTCTAATTCTTCGCCAACACAAAAAATAACTTGGAAGCCTTCCGCTATGGCTTGATTTGTTTTCGCCGCCAAAGTGGCATCGGTTTCATTATAAATGGAACGTCTTTCGCTATGCCCAATAATTACGTATTCTACTCCAACGCCTTTCAGCATTTTTGCCGAAATTTCGCCAGTATGCGCTCCTGATTCATTTTCATTGATGTTTTGTGCAGCAACTGCAATAGGTGAATCCTTTAGGCTTTCAAAAGCATAATGTAAATTAGTATAAGGTGGCGCAACAATTACTTTTTTATTTTCTTTTGCTTCTACATTTCCTGCCAATCCTTCCAAAAGCAATTTGGTTTCAGAAAGGTCGCAATTCATTTTCCAGTTTCCAGCTACAATTTTAGTTCTCATATTTTCTAGTTTTAGTTTAGTTTTAATTTTGGGTCAAGATAAGCATGAATTAAATCAACCACTATATTTATGCAAATAAATAAGAAAGCAATGACCAAAACTGCTCCCATGATGATAGGCAAATCTAAAGCATTTAGTGCATCTACAATTTCTTTTCCTAAGCCATTCCATCCAAAAATGTATTCCACAAAAACAGCGCCTGCAAGCATGGATGCAAACCAGCCTGATATGGCAGTAATCACCGGATTGAGTGCGTTTTTTAAAGCATGATTTTTAATGATTTGATAATTGGTTAAGCCTTTTGCTTTTGCCGTTCGAATGTAATCCTGATGCAAAATATCAAGCAAAGCATTTCGCATTAATTGGGTTACAACGGCTAAAGGGCGAATGCCCAAAACCACCGCAGGCAAAATTAAATTTTTGAGTACCAATTGATTTTGTTCTCCATAATCGTCTAATTCGTATAAATTACCGCTCATGTTAAGGTGGGTGTATTCCTGTAAAACGAAAGCAAAAAACCAAGCAAATAAGATAGCACTAAAAAAAGAAGGTACACTCATGCCTAAAGTAGAAAGTACCTGAATGCTGTTGTCTAAAAATCCGTCTTTGTAAATAGCAGAAATAATTCCTAGAAATATTCCAATAACTAATGCAATGCTGATAGCCGAAATAGCTAACAATGCAGTATTGGGTAGGGTTTCTGAAATAACACTATTGACGGTTTTTCCATTTTTTTGAAAAGATTCTCGTAAATGTGGAAACTTTAATGCTACACAAAATGAAGCTGTACAAAACAAAGATTGAGCAGAATATTTACCTGATTCTAGCGAAGTAAAATCTGAAACATTCGTACTATGAAGGGAAATTGGTGACAAGTCATTTAGGTACAATAGATATTGTTTGCCTAAAGACTCATCAAAACCATATTTCGCATTGATGTTATTGATTTGTTCTTGACTTTGATTCTGACCCAACATCATTTGCGCTGGATCTCCGGGTAAAATGGTGAACAAAAAAAAGATAACCGTTACTACCCCAAACAAAGTGAGCAAGGCATAAGCTATTTTTTGAAGAATAGGCATTTTAGCGTTCTAGAATTGAGTTTTGTTAGCATCGTTCCAATGCCATTTTTGTGTGATTACGGCATCTTCAATTACAAAAATTCCAGGATTGGATCGCACGATGGTTTTTATGGCCGTTTCATCTGTAAAGTAAAATGGAATTTGAATACCATGTTCTTTTTTAAGTTCTTGAATAGCTTCATTTCCAGAAGCAGACAAACCGATGACTTTATAATCTGCTTGCTGAGCTTTATCAATGACTTCTTTTATGTTTGGCCAAGCTTCATTTTCACTTTTGGATAAATTGTAGGCAGAAATTACCATCAATTTTGGTTCATTCAACATTTCGTCAGTATAATCTTCTCCATCTTTATAAAAACCAAAATCTTTAATTTTGGGAACAAAGCCTTCATCTACCAGTATGGTGTTTACTTCAATAAATTCGCCAGCTACTTCTGGATAACTTCCTTGGTTACTAATGATTTCTTCTTTCCCATCAATATTGAATTTCCAGTCGTAACGGTATTCTGCTTCCGGAGCACCTTCTGGGATTTTCATGTTATCGGGTATGTTGGTTCCTATTTTGTAAGCTCTAAAATCGAAATAGGGCAAGTGGTTCAATACATAATTTCCAAACCAAAAACTAAATATGAAAAGAACACCAAATAAACCCCAATTCACCTTTTCAGAAAAAAGTGGTTTGATGTATTTTTGGTTGAAGAATAAAATGAGAATAAGTATCAGTAAAATTACATCTTTGTAGAACGACTGCCACGGAGTTAGTGGGATAGCATCACCAAAACAACCACAATCGGTTACCTTATTGAAATAAGCCGAATAAAAAGTAAGGAAAGTGAAGAAAACAATCATGAGCAATAAGCTCCAATTTGTTACTTTTTTAGCGATTCCTAATAATAAAGTAACCCCTAGCAACATTTCATAAATGACGATGAACAAGGCTAGGAATAATGCATGTGGAATTAAAAACTCTAAGTTCAAAACACCTTCACCAAAATATTCTTCCAACTTATAGGAAAAACCTACAGGATCATTCAATTTAATGAAACCACTAAAAATGAATAGCACTCCAACAAATATTCTAGCGAATTGTACAATGGCATTTTTCATGTTAAGACTTTTTTTCTTCGATTAAAATTAAAGCGAAAACAGCGTAATTGATCATATCTTGGTAATTGGCATCTACGCCTTCGCTTACTTCGGTTTTACCTTGATTGTCTTCAATTTGTTTTACACGGAGAAGTTTTTGTAAAATTAAATCGGTTAACGAGCTGATGCGCATATCTCGCCAAGCTTCGCCATAATCATGATTTTTGTTTAGCATGAGATGCTTGGTTTCTTGGCTGTGTTTTTCAAAAAGTGCTATTGCTTTTTCGGTACTTAAATCGGGTTGTTCGGCTATGCCAAGCTCAAGTTGAATCAACGCCATGATGGAATAATTAATAATTCCTATAAATTCTCCATTGGCATCGTCTGCTACTTTTTGTTCTTTCTTTTCTTGGATGCTTCTTAAGCGTTGTGCTTTGATGAAAATTTGGTCGGTTAACGATGGCAATCTTAATATTCGCCAAGCGCAGCCATAGTCTTTTAACTTTTTAGTAAAAAGATTTTGGCAGGTTTCAATTACTTTGTCGTATTGAGCAATGGTTTTTTTCATGTGCTATTCGTAAAACAACAAATTTCGTTTAAAATTAGCTGCTTTACAAACTAGTGGGCTTTATTCTAAAAAAAATCCTGAATTTTGATTCAGGATTTGAGGAATTAGTTTGGTCGGTGACCGTATATTTTTTCGTATAAGTCTATGTATTTTGCTTTGATTTCTCTACGTTTAATTTTCATGGTTGGTGTAAGGTGACCTTCTTCTACAGACCAAGCTTCTTTGGTCAGTTCAAATCGTTTGATTTTCTCCCACTTCCCAAATTTTTCATTAAAAAGGTCTACTTCTTCTTGAATTCGGTCTATTAATTCAGGTTTGGTTACTAAATCTGCAGGCGATGAGAACGAGACATTTTTTCGTTTTGCCCATTCTTCAACAAATTCGAAGTTGGGTTGAATCAATGCAGCGGGCATTTTTTCACCATCGCCAATCACCATAATTTGTTCAATGAAGCGAGATTGTTTCATCATATTTTCAATCACTTGTGGAGCAATATACTTTCCGCCCGAAGTTTTGAACATCTCTTTTTTGCGGTCGGTGATGCGAAGGAAACCTTCGTTGTCAATTTCACCGATATCACCCGTGTGGAAATATTCATTTTGTAAAACTTCATCTGTTTTTTCTTTGTTTTTGTAGTAGCCCATCATTACTTGTGGACCTTTTACTAAAATTTCACCGTCTTCAGCAATTTTTACTTCGGTTTCTGGGATGGGCTTACCAACCGTACCAATTTTAAAACCTTTATTTCTTAAATCATTTACCGCTACTACTGGAGATGTTTCGGTTAAACCGTAGCCTTCCATAACACGAATGTCAGCTGCATTAAACACGCGTGCCAATCTGGATTGCAATGCAGCACTTCCAGAGGCAATTACTTTTAAATTTCCACCTAAAGCTTCTTGCCATTTGCTGAAAATCAACTTTCTAGCAATTTTCAATTTGAATTCATACCAAGCACCATTTTGACCATAGGGTTCATATTTTAAACCAAGCTCTACCGCCCAGAAAAATAAATTCTTTTTAATACCTGTAAGGTCTGCACCTTTAGCGATAATTTTATCGTACACTTTTTCTAAAAGACGCGGTACTGCCGACATGACATCGGGTTTCACTTCTTTAAGGTTGTCGCTAATGGTTTCAATACTTTCAGCAAAATAAACACTTACGCCGTTGTACATGTACATGTATTGCAGCATGCGTTCGTAAATATGGCAAACCGGTAAAAAACTCAAAGCGATGGCTTCGCCTTCGTGAAGTGGTAAACGCGTTGAACTATGTATGGCATTACTGCTAATGTTTTTATGCGAAAGCATTACGCCTTTTGGTCTTCCTGTTGTTCCCGAAGTATAAATTAAAGTGGCTAAATCGTTTTCGGTTACTTTCGCCATTAAAGCCTCTACTTCGGGTTGCTTGTCTTCATCTTGTCCTAACTTTAATACTTCATTCCAGCTTTTTGCGCCTTGAATATCATCAAAGGTATATACATCTTTTAGGCTCGGTACTTGGTCTTTTATGGCCATGACCTTGTCGTACACTTCTTGGTCTGAGACAAAACAAAATTTAGATTCACTATGATTCAATACAAATTGATAATCGTCTTTAGAAATGGTAGGGTAAATTGGAACATCTTGCGCACCTAACTGCATTACTCCAATGTCTACAATATTCCATTCGGTTCTATTGTTGGTAGAAATGATGGCGACTTTATCGTTAGGTTGAACGCCCAAAGACAATAATCCACGACTAATTTGGTTGGCTTTTTCTACAAATTCTTTTGTAGTGGTAGCTTTCCATTCGCCATTATATTTGGTTACTAAAGCGGCATCTAGATTGTATTTTTCTAATTGATATCTCGGAAAATCGAATAATCTTTTTATTGCAGTCATTTTGCTTATATTGAATTTACCTTGCAAAATAAGAATTATTTTCAGATTTTATTATAGCCGAGGCTTTCTAAATGCTAAATTTTGAATTTTTCTATTGTTTTATAGCATATTGATAAAACGAAATTCTTTTATTAGTTGTGTTTAGTTTTGAAAACATCAAGTTTTTTTGAAGTTTTTTTAGGATGTAAGTATATAAACTTTATTTTATAAACTAGAAATGAAGCTTTGTATGAATTGTGTACTAGTGATTCGTTTTTCAAATCATTTTAATGCTGCTAATCGATTGTTCACTTTTGTAAAATACGAAGAATTAGAAATTTATTTTCACCTTTTGATAAGTTGCTTTTTGTAATTAACACTTTTAATATTTGCTTTTTACAATTAACAATATGTATATTTGCTTTATATATTTAACAATATGAAACGATTAATTGAAAAATCTAAACGGAAAGTTGATCAACTAAAGGAAAATCAACATCGGTCATTATATCATCAAATAGATTGGAATGAACGCTTAATCATGTTGTTAGGGCATAGAGGTGCAGGGAAAACAACCATGATGCTTCAGCGCTTAAAGCAGGATAATGAAAAAGGGATGTATTTAAGTTTAGATGATTTTTTCTTTGAGACCCATAGGTTAGTTGAAGTGATAGATCATTTTTACAAAGAAGGTTACCATCGATTTTACTTAGATGAAGTGCATCGTTACCAAAATTGGTCTAAAGATTTGAAACAAATAGTTGATGACTATGGCGATGTATTTTTAATTGCAACTGGGTCTTCTATTTTAGATGTTTCCAAAGGAAGTGCAGATTTATCTAGAAGAGCAGTGGTTTATCAATTGCAAGGTTTGTCTTTCAGAGAATTTTTGTTGTTAGCGCATGGAATTACATTACCTATTCTACAATTGGAAGAGTTGCTGACTAATCATCAAGAAATTACTTCTAATTTAACCGACCAATTTTCATGGGAATCTGACTTTAAAAATTATCTGAAATATGGATATTATCCTTTTTTTAAAGAAAGTAAGCAATCTTATTTTGGAAAGTTAGAGAAAACAGCTCACCTGGTTATTGAAAGCGATATTACTCCATTTGAAGGCTTGAACTATAAAACCATTCATAGTTTAAAGAAATTACTTTTTGTAATTAGTCAATCAGCACCATTTATGCCCAATATAAGTAAGCTCTCAGCACATTTGGAAATCCCTAGAAATACGCTTCTTAAACTATTGGATATTTTAGACCAAGCAAAACTAATCAAGTTGCTTAAAAGCGGAACAAAAGGAATAAGTTATTTACAAAAACCTGAAAAAATTTATCTAGAAAACACTAATTTAATACACTTGTTTACTCAAAACAAACCCAATATAGGAAGTCTAAGAGAAACATTTTTCTTTAATCAATTGAATTATGAGCATCAAGTTGCATCATCAAGATTTGGAGATTTTATGGTAGATGATCAATATACTTTCGAAATTGGTGGGCCATCAAAAGGATTAAAGCAAATAAAAGGTATTCCGCTTTCTTATTTGGCGCTAGACATAAAGGCTGGTACAAATAAATCTATCCCGCTTTGGTTGTTTGGGTTTTTGTATTAATTTGGTTAATCTAATTTCTACCGCTTCGAAATCTTATTGCCAGAAATATGTCGTTGCCTTGAGCATCTAAAACCCTTTACATCATCACCTCGTAAACTTCTATGTTTGGTTTTTCTGCCTTGTACGCGTTTTCTCCACATTCTAAAGCTAGAAGGCTTCATTTCTAGACGCATTATTTTAATGACATCGGCTTCTTTTACACCAAATTGAAACTCAATAGCTCCAAACGGAGTGCGGTCTTCCCATGCCATTTCTATAATTCGGTCAATTTCTCGTTCAGTAAATTTTTCTTTATAGTTGTCCATTATTCAATAATTCTGAAGGTTAAATTTATTCGTTTGTTGATTGCTTTTTTGGTTTTTGGAATTTGATGCTCCCAAAAAGCTTGTGTTTTTCCTAACATGAGCAATAAGCTGCCGTGGGTTAATTCCAAATCAAACTTTTCTTTGTGATTGTCTTTTCTTCGCATTTTAAATTTTCGAGTTGCTCCAAAACTTACCGATGCAATTTGTGGAAATTCACCCAATTCTTTTTCATCGTCGGCATGCCAACCGTTGCTGTCTTGTCCGTTTCTATACAAATTTAACAAGCAAGTAGTGAATTTCAATTCAGCTAACTTCTCTACTTTTTCTTTTATGGTTTGCAGCTCACCTTCAAATGGATGAGGTTGCATGGTAATGTTGGAGTAGGAGTAACTTTTTTCATTATCAGCAAACAAAGCGGTTAATCTAGGTTGGTCGTATGTTTTTCCAAAGACTTTAATTTGGTCGTGTTGCCAGGGAATTCCATTCTTTAAATCCATGAAAATTCTGCTGGCTTCTTCTGCTTCAATAAAGTTGGGATAAAAAATAAGCTTAGCATCAGGTAAGTTATAAACTTCTTTTTTCATTTTATACCCAATAATAAAAAGCCCACCAGATCAATACAAACTGTATGGGAATTCGTAAAACTAAGATCCATTTTGGTATTCCAGCTGCTTCTTTTTCGCCACGTAACATGTTGAAATGAACGAGCAAAAAAACAAGCAACATTAAAACAATTCCAATAATAGCAAAGTTTCTCAGCGATTCAAAAAATAAAGCTATTCCTAGAATAATTTCTGCAATTCCACTTAAATAAACCAGCGTTTTATGTGCTGGTAAAAAGCGTGGCATAATCCGTAAATAGGCTTTCGGCTTAATAAAATGCATTAGCCCAGAAAACATATACATTATAGCCATGCTATTTAATCCCCAATCTTCTGTCATGTTGCTAAATTAGTAATGACTCCGTTTCTAGTTGCCTTTTTTTTAAAACATTAACCTGAAAACTATTTTTTAAGACTTAAAATATTTTCAAATTTGTACTTTATATAAGACAATTATCAATATTTAAAACTGATCTAATGTATACATCAGTCGGTTTTGAGCATTAGCCTGTGAGCCAAAAATTGAGTTTTGTATTTCAGCTTTTTCATTTAAAAAAATCCAATGTGGCGTGCCTTCGCAATTTAACAAATGATACAATTCGGCATTTTTATCTATATAAATAGGAAGTGGACTTTTACCATCTACAAATACACCTAATATTTCTTGGTTAGTAGGCTTCCAGCTTCCTAGATTGGAATGAATTAGTAGAACTTCAATTTCGGGATGTAATTTCTGTAATTGGTAAGCCAAAGGTATAGCTCTTCCGGTGCAGCCTAAACATTGGGTATGATAAAACAATAGTAAATGTTTTTTTCCTTGTAATGACGAATAAGAAAACACTTTTGTTTTCCCTTTTAAGTTCGTTAATTCTTGGTTAAATTGAAATTTCATTTCAAAAGCATTTAATTAGTAAAGACACAAAATTACACTAAAAAACACTATCTTTTGGGCAAAGTAAACCGAATGAAACTAGCTTTTAAGAAAAAACCAAAAGTAGACCCAACTGAATACGATGTGCTCCCAAAACAGTCTCAGCAACCTACAGAAGCTCAGGTGTTTTTTTATAATGAAAATGAATTTGAAGAATTTGCAAAGTTCAAGATTACTGAGATCAATAGTTTTCCTAGAAATGGATTTAATTCGTGGTTAAATGTTCATGGAATTCACGAAACTAAAAAAATTATCAAGATTGCCAATCAACTTCAGTTGCATCATCTGAGTATTCAAGATATTTTTGATATTCAACAACGGCCAAAGTTTCAGGAATTTGATCATTACTTTTATTTCAACATTAAATCTAAGTTTGTAGAAGAAAATACAGACTTAACTACAGAGCAAATCAGTTTTGTGTTAGGAAAGGATTTTTTAGTGAGTTTTCAGGAAAAAAAGCGAGACCATTTCCAGCATTTACGTGAACGCATTCGTCAAGATAAAGGAATTGTAAGAGAACGCGGAGTAGATTATTTGTTGTTTTTGATGCTGGAAGCTATTTTAACCGAATATAACTACATGATTGAAAAGCTACAAATTGAAGTTGAAAATTTTCAGCTAATGGATGTAAATGTAGATCCTTCACCTGATTTATTAAAGGAAATTGAATATCAGAAAAGAAAGTTCAAGTTATTAGAAAAGCCATCTTTCCCATAAAAGAATTTTGTACACATCTTGAAACTTATAAAAATCCGTTTATTGAAGAAACCAATCTCAAATATTTTAAAGATATAAAAGAATATTGTAGAAATTTATTAGATGATACCGAAGAAGCCAAAGTAACTTTAGAAGCCAACATCAATTTATTTTTCTCTATACAAAGTCACCGAATGAATCAAGTGATGAAAATTCTTACTATTGTGTCTACTATTTTTATTCCACTTACATTTATTGCAGGAATATATGGGATGAATTTTGTACACATGCCAGAATTGGAATATAAATTTAGTTACTTAATTATCTGGATTTTATTTATTGTGTTATTTATAGGTATGATGCTGTTTTTTAAACGGAAAAAATGGTTTTAGCTTTTAGCTAGTAGTGAGTAGCTGGAAGCATTAATTCTTTTTTCTCAATTCAAACACATCATATCTCACTTCCAATATCTCATATCTCACATCTCACATCTCACATCTCACATCTAACATCTCACATCTAATATTTAATATCTCAAATCTAACTTCTAATATCTCAATTGATTGTTTTGCTTATAATTGAAGCAAGTCCATTTTTAATAGAACATTAATAATATTTTTTACAAATAACACCCTTTGCCTTTGGGCATTTCCCTCAAGGGAAAATTGTACAATTAAATATTTTGGTTCGTGTGAATCGGTATCAGACAACTTTCTAAGTAGTGAAGACCAGATTTTGTTGTGTTTCCTAAAGCATACACTAAATTTTTAAAATCGACACACCTGTTTTTAGCTAGTAGTTGTTAGCTTTTAGCATTAATTCTCTTTTCTCAATTTAAACACATCACATCTCACTTCCAATATCTTATATCTAATATCTCACATCTAACTTCTAATATCTAACTTCTAATACATCAGACCTTAAGTCTTTCCAATCTAAAAAAATAACATTCATCTGTGTAACAAAATCTAACATACATCTACTCATAAGCAAAACAACTAGCTAAATCTTACACAATGACCAAAACTTTTTTATCCTTAGAATGGAAAAAATTTTTTCGTTCCGCTGCCTTTACGAAGGGAATGGTAATAAAAATTTTAATGATTATCGGTGCGCTTTATTTTGGTGGCATTGCCATTGTACTGGGTGTGTTTTCATTTAAAATCCTACAAAAAGCGGTTCCTGATGTAGATCCGTTGATTACCGTAAATCAATTTTTGATGTACTGGGTTTTAGGCGAATTAGCCTTCCGATTTTTCATGCATCAACTGCCTGTAATGAATATCAAACCATTGATGGTGCTTCCTATTAAACGAAACAAAGTAATTCAGTTTTTACTCAACAAAACTATTTTTTCATTTTTCAACCTTATTGCTTTGTTCTTTTTTATTCCTTTTTCAGCTGTTTTGCTTTATAAAGGCTACCCACCTTTTCAAGTACTGGGTTGGTTGTTAAGTTTGGGAAGTATTGTATTATGTCTCAATTTTGTTAACTTCATCATCAACAAAAATAACACATACTTTTACATTATAGTAAGTATAGCCGCTTTGTCTATTGCTTTAAATAAGTACGATGTTATTTCGTTTACTAGTATTTCAGAAAGTATTTTTTATTCGCTTTACCAAACGCCTTACTTAGTAGTAATACCCTTACTTCTTGCTTACTTTTTATACAAATTCAATTTCAATATGGTAGCCAAGCAATTTTATTTAGATGGCATCATTCGTAAAAAAGTTAAACAAGTAGAAACTAAAGACCTTAGTTTTATAGATCAACTGGGAGACATTGCGCCATTTCTTAAAAACGATGTCCGTATGGTCTGGCGAAACAAACGTCCAAAACAAGTTTTGCTCACCGGTTTCTTTTTTGTGTTTTACGGTTTGTTTTTCTTTACATTCGATATGTATAAAGATAACTATTTCTTCACTGCATTTGCTTCCATATTTATAACAGGCGGTTTTTTACTTACTTTCGGTCAATACGTTCCGTCTTGGGATAGCGAATATTATAAACTCATGATGAGTCAAAACATTCCGTATTACCAATACTTAAAGTCCAAATGGTCTTTAATGGTGGTTGGTGTAGTTATCGCTTATATTTTAAGCATTCCGTATATTTATTTTGGTTTAGAAACCTTTGCCATGATTAGCGCAGCCGCTTTATTCAATTTAGGATTAAACTCATTTATAACCTTATATGGCGGTGCCTTAAATCGCGTTCCTGTCGAGTTGAATACTAAAGCCAACGCCTTTGGAAATACCCAAGGTTTTAATGCAACCCAACTTTTAATTTCTATCCCTAAAATGCTCGGTCCGTACGTAATTTTTATCGTTCCGTATTATTTTCTGGGGTTTAAAGCTGGTGTAATTGCCTTAGCACTAAGTGGAATTATAGGATTAGTTTTTATGAAATACTTTTTAAAATTTATCGAAAAAACATATCAAAAAGGAAAATATAAAACCATTGCAGCATTTGCAGAAAAATAAATAGAATCTGGGGCTCTCGCCTAACATTTCCAATGTTAGGCGAGAGCTCCTACAAAGTCTCCATTCCTAAGCCAAATTAAAACAAATACAAATGATACAAATTAACCAAATCAGTAAATCATACAAAGGCGTACAAGTCTTAAATGTTGAACAGCTTAGCATTCCAAAAGGACAAAGCTTTGGTTTAGTTGGCAACAATGGCGCAGGTAAAACTACCTTATTTAGCCTTTTACTCGATTTAATTCAGCCCACTACAGGACACATTACCAACAACAATATTGCTGTACATGAAAGCGAAGAATGGAAACCTTTTACATCTTCATTTATAGACGAGAGTTTCCTGATTGGCTATCTGACTCCAGAAGAATATTTCTATTTTATTGGCGATTTACGAAACCAGAGCAAAGCAGAAGTAGATGCTTTGCTCGCTGAGTTTGAAGACTTTTTTCATGGAGAAATTCTGAATCAGAAAAAATACTTGCGCGATTTGTCTAAAGGAAACCAGAAAAAAGCAGGAATTGTAGCTGCTTTAATCGGTAATCCAGAAGTGATTATCCTAGATGAGCCGTTTGCAAATTTAGACCCAACTACACAAATTAGACTAAAGAAAATCTTGAAAGATTTGAGTCAACAAAAAGGAGTGAGTGTGTTGGTTTCCAGTCACGATTTACTTCACGTAACCGATGTTTGCGAACGTATTGTGGTTATAGATAAAGGCGAAGTAGTTAAAGATTTAGCTACAAACGAAGCTACTTTAAAAGAACTTGAAGCCTATTTTGAGAGATAGTTTTTGGTTTCTAACTTATTAAAAATCCCTGCAAAGTTGTAAAACTTTGCAGGGATTTTATTTTAAATTCGCTTTAGTCTTCAATCAAGTTTCCATTTAATTCTACTTGGTAGTTTATGTTTACTGTTTGGTCTAACATTTTAGAAACCGAGCAGTATTTTTCAAACGAAAGTTGTGCAGCACGCAAGGCTTTTTTAGCAGGAATTTTTCCTTTTAATTTTACCAGTAAATTTATTTCAGTAAACACTTTCGGCTCAGTTTCTTTTCGAGTGCCCAAAGTTTCTACTTGTAAATCTTCAATTTCTAGATTTTGCTTCTTCAAAATATGTACAATATCAATGCTGCTACAACCTGAAATGGCCATTAAAACCAATTCCATAGGACTCGCTGAAGTAGGATTTTCCATGCTAGAATTACATAATTCTATTTGGTGACCCAAATGGTTTTCGGCTACATATTCAAAGTCGCTATTTTTCTTTTTCTGAAGTTTAATTTGCATGTTCTTTATTTTCATTCAAAAGTAAGACCTAGCTTTTTTTGAAATTCATTTAGGATAATAAAAATTAGTTAAGATTGTTTAGAAGCAGTCTAATTTACTAAATTTGCAGCGAGGAAAAATTTGACTGATTGCGACCTCTAAAAAATGCTAAAACAGAACTTTTCTATTTTTTCGTTTGAGATCGCCCAGCCTTTATTTTTCATTTTAGTAAAACTTAAAATTCAAACGAATGCCTTATTTATTTACATCAGAAAGTGTTTCTGAAGGACATCCAGATAAAATTGCAGACCAAATTAGCGATGCATTACTTGATTATTTTTTAGCTTTCGACGAAGAATCTAAAGTGGCTTGCGAAACTTTAGTAGCCACCGGACAAGTTGTTTTAGCCGGCGAAGTTAAAAGCGATACCTACGTAGATTTACAACAAATTGCCCGAGATGTAATTAACAAAATTGGTTATACCAAAGGCGAATACAAATTTAGCGGAGACTCTTGTGGCGTAATTTCTTTAATACACGAACAATCTGAAGACATTAACCAAGGAGTAGATAAAGCCAGTAAAGAAGACCAAGGCGCTGGAGACCAAGGAATGATGTTTGGTTACGCAACTAACGAAACTGACAATTACATGCCATTGGCATTAGATATTTCGCATAAATTGCTAGAAGAATTAGCTGTTTTAAGAAGAGAAGCCAAAGAAATCTTGTATTTACGTCCAGATGCAAAGGCACAAGTAACCATAGAGTACGACGATGATAATCGACCGATTCGAATTGATACTATTGTAGTTTCAACTCAGCACGATGCCTTTGATCAGAATGATGAACAAATGCTTGCAAGAATTAAGAAAGATATTATTGAAATTTTAATTCCACGTGTTAAAGCCAAATATGCAGCAGAAATTCAATCGCTTTTTAATGATGATATAACGTATCACATTAATCCCACTGGAAAATTTGTAATTGGTGGACCACATGGCGATGCTGGTTTAACTGGAAGAAAAATTATTGTAGATACTTACGGAGGAAAAGGCGCTCATGGTGGTGGAGCATTTTCTGGAAAAGATCCGAGTAAGGTAGATCGTTCTGCAGCTTACGCAGCGAGACACATTGCTAAAAACATGGTAGCAGCTGGTTTAGCCGATGAAATTCTAGTTCAAATTTCGTATGCCATTGGTGTTAAAGAACCTACTTCTATTTATGTTAATACCTACAATACGTCAAAAATGAGTTTAAGCGATGGAGAAATTGCTAAAAAGTTACGCTCTATTTTCGACTTAACTCCAGCAGGAATTGAGAAAACCTTAAAGCTTAGAAATCCTATTTATTTAGAAACAGCTGCTTACGGCCATATGGGGAAATCCCCAGAAATAGTTACCAAAAATTATTACTCGGCTTATTCTGGTGAAGTTACTAAAGAAGTAGAGCTATTTACTTGGGAAAAGCTAGATTATGTAGAACGACTTCAAAAGGAATTTGGATTAAAAGATCAATAAATGGACTGTTTCATAAATAAAAAGCGACCTTGTTTGGTCGCTTTTTTTATGCCTTAAAAATTTCGTTTAATTGTGTTGCTAAATGAATTCCTGCTTTGTGCAATTGCTGCCTTAAAACAGGAAACCATTTATAAGTGTATGCATAACTCAAATTATCATTCGGTTGGGCAGAAGCATATACATCTTCAGTTAGTTTATGCGTGTCTGCTAACCAATCCATTAAATCTTTGTTTTTAAATTCGGTTACTTCATTTTCACTAAAAGGAAATTTATTAGTAGCCAATTCACTATAACTCATTTTATAACTTTCAATAAGCTGTGTGTCCCAGAGTTTATGAATGTTGGTTTGCTCTCCAAACCAAAATACCTTGAAATCGTTTCCGCCACGATCTTCTTTTAAGCCAATATGAAAAGGTTGATGTAAGTCACCAATTAAATGAATCAACATTTTTAAGTGAAAGATTTTCGCTTCTGTAGTTGATGTTTCATTTTGCAAGACCTGAATGCTTTTTTGAATTCCGACAACTATATCTCCTTCTTCATTTTTTTCTGCCTTTTCATAATTCCTATCCAGCGGCATATTTACGTAATGCCAAACTTTATAGGCATCGTACTTTTTATCGCTTTTAATTTCATCTGCATAAGTTGAAGCCAATGCTAAGCTTTCACCTTTTAATAAATGAATAATTTTTTGCTTTACGTCTTCATCAAGGTATTGAAAGGCAATTTCTGCAACCGCTCTGTGGCCATTTTGTCCCCAATCATCTTCTGCTGAACAGAAAAATGGAACTAATAAAATGCTGAATACAATGAATAAGGTTTTTTTCATCTTTTTTTGTCAAAAATAAGAATAGCCTTTGGTTAAATCCGTTTACTTTTGAAACCTTAATGTTTATTTTAAATTGCGTTAAAAATTCAATACATGAAAACATACAAACTAATTTGTAGCGATATAGACGGAACGCTTTTAAATAGCAATCGTAGTGTTTCTGAGTTTACCATACAAACGGTAAAAGCGCTTCGTGACAAGTTGCCATTTGTACTTATTTCAGCTAGAATGCCAAAGGCAATGCGTCATATTCAACAAGACTTAGGAATTGAAAATTCTCCCATGGTTTGTTATAACGGCGGTTTAATTTTACACGGAAATCAAGTTTTAGGAAGCACGGTTATTTCGCAAGAAATTGCAAAAAAAGTTTCTCAAATTGTTCTGGAAAAAGATTTGCATTTTGGAATATATCATCAAGACGAATGGTTTGTTTCTAAACAAGACCAATGGGCAGAACGAGAAGAAAACAACACTAAAGTGGCTCCAGTGTTGAAATCTCCAGATGAAGTTTTTTCTGCTTGGGAAAAAGAAAACAAGGAAGCTCATAAATTAATGTGCATGGGCGATGAAGAGAAAGTTGAACAAGTTTTTACAGCTCTAACTGAAGCTTTTTCAAACGAATTGCATTTGTATCGTTCTAAACCAACATATATAGAAATTGCTCCTAAAGCTATTTCAAAATTAACTGGCATATTAAGCATTGCGGACGAAGTTTATCAAGTAAAAGCCGATGAAATTGTTGCTTACGGAGATAATTATAACGATGTTGAGTTGTTAAAAGGAGTTGGCTTAGGAGTAGCCGTTGCTAATGCTGTAGAACCTGTAAAAGCAGTTGCAAAAGTAGAAACCACTGAAGGAAAACAAGATGGTGTTGCAAAACATTTAGTTCAGCTTTTTCAACTTTAATTTATCCAAGTCCAGCATTTTTATATTTTTACACAAATTTAAAAAATGATTGATCAACTTAAGGTTGTAGAAGATACCACGCCATTAATAACTGACGATGCTATTGTTTTAGGTATTTTAATGTTATCCTTGGGTTTAATTTTTTACACATCCTCAATTAAAACAGGTTTTTGGAAAAAGTTCTACGGCATTGTTCCCGCTTTGTTGCTTTGTTACTTAATTCCTGCTATTTTTAATTCCCTAGACTTAATTTCAGCCGAATGGAAAGTAGTTTATGAAAACAAAGAAGAAGTTCATTTTAAATCGCAGTTATATCCTATAGCTAGTCGGTATTTTTTACCTGCGGCTTTGGTTTTGTTGACCTTGACTATAGATTTAAAAGCTATTGTAAACTTAGGTTACAAAGCCTTAATTATGTTTTTTACTGGAACTATTGGTATTTTAATTGGTGGCCCGATTGCCATTTTAATCATTTCTATATTTTCTCCAGAAACCGTGGGTGGGGCAGGGCCAGACGCAGTTTGGCGTGGCTTAGCTACCATAGCAGGAAGTTGGATTGGTGGAGGAGCAAACCAAGCCGCTATGCTGGAAATTTTTGAATACAATCGCGATAAATATGGTGGAATGGTCTTGGTAGATATTTTAGTGGCCAATTTATGGATGGCTATTATTTTACTTGGTATTGGTCAACGTAAACGCATTGATAAATGGTTAAAAGCAGATAATACCGCCATAGAAAAGTTGAAAGAAAAAGTATCGA
Organism: Psychroflexus planctonicus; assembly: GCF_014640195.1. Lineage (GTDB taxonomy): Bacteria > Bacteroidota > Bacteroidia > Flavobacteriales > Flavobacteriaceae > Psychroflexus > Psychroflexus planctonicus. The sequence goes on along the minus strand of NZ_BMGM01000001.1, from coordinate 30,047 downwards.
ATTATTCGGCTAGTGTAACTCGAAATCCAAATTTAAAAGATTATATGGTTATTTTGAGTTTTGCTTTTGTAGCTGTAGGAATTTCGCATTGGCTTTCTGAAGAAATCTCTGATTTTTTACTTAGCAATTTTGAAGTTTTTGCAGACAAAACTTCTGCTTTACATTCTTTTGCATCTACGTTTTTTTGGTTGGTAAGTATTGCTACATTTATAGGTGTAATTTTATCTTTCACCAAAGCTAAATCCTACGAAGGAGCAGGCGCAAGTAAAATAGGAAGTATTTTTATTTACTTTTTGGTAGCTACTATTGGTATGCATATGGATTTATCTACAGTTTTTGAAAATCCTGGTTTATTGGCCATAGGAATGGTATGGATGGCCATACATGCTGCATTGTTAATTGTAGTTGCTAAACTAATTAAAGCACCTTACTTTTTCTTAGCTGTAGGAAGTCAAGCCAATGTTGGTGGTGCTGCTTCAGCTCCTGTTGTAGCATCTGCTTTTCATCCGTCTTTAACCAGCGTAGGAGTTTTGCTTGCCGTTTTTGGTTATGTTGTAGGTACTTATGCAGCCTTAGGCTGTGCAATGTTAATGGAATACGCATCTAATTTATAAATAACATCATGAAATTAAAATTTGTAATAATACTCTTTGCTTTTACCTTTCTATCATGTGAAAATGAACCCAAAGCAAACTTATTTGTAAAAGGAAATATTGAAGGCGTTAGAAAAGGCGATATTTATTTGCAGAAATTGGAAGATACTTTGCTGGTTAACTTAGATTCGGTTCAATTTTTTGGAAATGAAGATTTTGAGTTGAAAGCCAATATTGATGAGCCACAACTTATGTATTTGTATTTGAAAAAGTTTGGTAGCGAAGAAGATGTTGAATACCTAGACTTTTTTGCTGAAGCTGGAGAATTTGAATTCAATACCAAAATGGAAGAATTTTCTCAGGCTAAAGCTGATAAAGCACCAGAAAATCAAACTAAATATGAAGCCTATCAAGAAATTTTAAAGCGCTTTAACGATCAAAATTTAGACTTAATTACTGAGCGAATTAAAACGGAAGCGGAAGACACCTTAGGGCAGCGAAAAATCGATGAGAAATACAGCAACTTATTGCGTAGAAAATATTTGTATACCATTAATTTTGCTGTAAAAAATGCTGATTATGAAATTGCACCATTTTTAGTTCTATCCGAAGCATACAATGCAAACAAACGCTATCTGGATACCGTTTATAAATCGCTTTCAAAGAATGTGAAGAAATCTAAGTACGGCTTGGAATTAGAAAGCTTAATTCAACTTAGAGCAGAAGAAGCTAAAAAGCAAAATGTTGAGGTGGAAACTATAGACAAGAAAATTAAGTAACTTCTCAATATATTATTGTAATGAGAATGTAAAAATTAAAGAGCCGCTATAAAATAGCGGCTCTTTAATTTAAAGTTGATTTAGTTTTTCAACTAGTTCTTCTAATTTTTTATCAATTTTTTGGTTGACTTCCTTCAGGTGTTTTGAACGATCTTCAACTTTCTTGATATTTATTTCAGAAATCATTTCATCAAAAAAAGCGATGCTCTCATCTACTAACTCTTCTGCATTTTTTTGACTCTTTTCGTCTCCAATAACTTGTTGGAGCATGCTGCCTTCAATAATTTCGCCAACAGCGTTATTCAAGTCTTGTTTTAAGTTTTTTATACTTGCCATAATTTTTATTTAAAGCAGCAAAGTTAAGCATAAAAAATAGGTTAAAATATTTAACTTAAGTCTTTCACCTTTTTTAATGCCTTTTGCATGTGTCTTGATGCATCTAAGTTGTTAAACTTCATTTGTACAACTCCTTTGCTATCTATTACAAAAGTTTCGCGACCAGGTATTAAACCTAATAAGCTTTTTTTTACCCCTAATTTTTTTCTAATTTTTCCATTTTCATCACTTAAAAGTATAAAAGGGAGTTGGTGCTTTTTAGCAAATTTTTGATGTGACTTTTCAGAATCACCACTAATGCCAATTACTTCAGCACCTGCATCTTTAAAATCTTGATAACTATCTCTAAAGTTACATGCTTCTTTGGTACAGCCTGGCGTAAAATCTTTAGGGTAAAAATAAATAACTGCTGGTTTTTTACCGATTATACTTGATGAATCAAATGCAGCTCCTTCTTGATTTTTCGCCTTAAAATTAGGCATAATATCTCCTACTTCTAGTCCCATATTAATTTCCTTTATAGGTTACAAAATTCCTTGGTGTTTCGTATAGTGTAATTTCTATTTTCTTTTCAGCATCAATTTTCTCCCGTATTTTGTTCCAAATTACAACTGCTATATTTTCTGCAGTTGGATTTAGGTTTTCAAATTCAGGAACTTGTTCATTTAAGTTTTTATGATCAAATGCTTCTTCAACTTCATCTTTAATAATGTCTTTTAACAGCTTCATGTCCATTACATAACCAGTTTCGGGATTTATTTTCCCAGTTACACTTACAATAAGTTCGTAATTATGGCCATGGTATGCAGGATTGTTGCACTTTCCAAACACTTCTTGGTTTTTTTCAAAACTCCAATCTTTCCTATATAATCTATGTGCTGCATTAAAATGCGCTTTACGATGTACAGTTACTTCCATAGGTTTATTTTTTGCTTAGTATATTGTTGTAGTGTTTATCAAATATAATCTTGAACCAAGCTGTGTATAGGGTAGGATTTTCAGCAATATCTTTTTTAATATCTTCCAAATCAATCCATTTCCAATCGGCAACTTCTGCTGGGTTTGGATTTGGGTCTTCGTTATACTTACCTACTAAAATATAATCATACTCATGTTCGGTTAACCCATTTTCAAAAGGCGCTTTGTATATAAACGAAATAGTTTCTTCTAAATCTGTCGTAAAACCCATTTCTTCTTGTAGTCTACGTTTTCCAGCTTCAATATTACTTTCGCCTAAGCGTTGATGACTACAGCATGTGTTTGTCCAGAGTCCAGGAGTGTGGTATTTAGTTAATGCTCTTTGTTGAAGCATTAATTGGTTTTTGTTGTTGTAAATAAATACAGAAAATGCTCGGTGTAATTTAGCTTTTTCGTGGGCTTCCATTTTAGGCATTAAACCTAATACTTCGTCCTTTTCATTCACTAAAATTACTTGTTCTTCAGTTGGGGTAGTCATTCGCAAATCGTTTTCTCACAAAGAAAAAGCTAGTTGCTCAGATACGCATTGATTTATGAATAATTTATCAATTGAATTGAGTTTTCATCAAAAACGTTCTTCACCTTGAAGTCCTACTACAAAAGCACCTTCAGCACCATTTGCTCTTACAAAAGCTTTGTGTTTATCTGCTTCTTCTCGTGTAGTAAAAATACCAGAAAAGTATCGTTTATAACCGTCACTGTAAGCATGACTAAACACATCTGGTAAGTTAAACTTAACATCAGACATGATGCCGAATGCACCAATTTGTACGGTAAAAACTTCTTCAGGGCTTTCAGCTTCAAAGTTGTATTGGTTTCCAGTTGATTGTGCAGGACTTTCAGCTATTTTTTTAGGAGCTTTGCCTACCTGATTATCGTTTTCTTTTGCTCTATTTTTTTCTTGTTGCTGGCTTGCTTTAGTTTTGTCTGATATTTTTTTGCGAACATCTCCAGGAGTTTCATTCTCGTTTAGAATAATAAACTCACTTCTTCTATTTAAAGCGTGTTCTTCTTCCGTGCAATCTACGTTATTGCTACAATTATTTACTAATTGGGTTTCGCCATAGCCTTTTCCTGAAACTCGATTTGCAGAAATTCCTTTTTCGGCAATGTAAGCCACGGTAGATTTAGCTCTTTTTTCTGAAAGTATTTTGTTATACGCATCACCAGCACGACTATCGGTATGAGAACGAACATCAATTTTCATTTCAGGATAGGATTTTAAAACCGCTATTACTTTTTGAAGTTCTACTTCTGCATCTTGACGAATGTTTGATTTATCTAAATCGAAATATATAGGGTCTAGTTGTAGAATGTTTCTTAAATCGTCTCCTTTCCCTGCTTGTGTAACACCTAAATCGTCTCCTTCTTCTAGTTGAAGGTTTTGTTTAAAAGAATCTTCGTATGCATTTCCAGAACGAATTAACTCTTCAAAAGTAATAAAGCCTTCTTTAGAAACGCGAACTACAAAACGCTTGTCACATTCAACTGAAAATGTGTATTCTCCTTGTTCATTGGTTTGAGTTGATTCTAAGAAGTTAAGTTCTTCGTCAAATAAATCTACTTTTACGTTTGGTATTCCAGCTTCGCTGTTCACTTTAGAAATTGTTCCACTAAGGTATTGCTGGCATTCTGTAATTAAATCTTCATTTTGTTTAAATTTATAAATGTTGTCTGAGCCGGTTCCACCTTCATCATCACGGTTAGACGAAAAGAAACCCGCTTGCATTTTTGAATTAATAATGAAGCTAAAATCGTCTTTAGAGCTATTAATAGGTCTGCCTAAATTAAAAACTTCGCCGTATGTTCCATCTTTTTTAATAACGGCAACAAATACGTCTAAACCACCTAAGCCTATATGACCATTAGATGAGAAAAATAGCAAACCATTATCACTTACAAAAGGGAAAGTTTCTCTTCCTTCTGTATTTATCTCTTTGCCTAAGTTTTTGGGCTCACCGTAAGATCCATCTTCGTTAATATCTACTACAAAAATATCAGACATGCCTAGTGAGCCTTCCATATCTGAAGCAAAGTACAATTGTTTTTCATCTGGACTTAGCGCAGGATGTGCACAAGTAAATTCATCGCTATTAAACGGAAGTTCAACTGGTTTAGACCAAGTTTTTTCTATTGGGTCAAACTCAGATCTATATATTTTTAAATAGTTAATGCCTTCTTCGCTTTCCTTGTACTTGTTATCTGTAAAATTATTTCTAGTAAAATAAATGGTTTTTCCGTCTTTGGTAAAAGTAGCCGATGCTTCATGAAATTTAGAAGTTAATTCTTCTGCAAATGCTTCTGGAGAACCTACAGGTTTAAAGTCTTCATCAATGCTAACTTGATACAGATTTAAGTAAGGTTGGTTATTCCATTCGTGAATTCGTTTTACTGCTGAAGATGTTTCTCTATTGGAAGCAAAAATTAATTTATCACCAAAAAATGCAGGTGCAAAATCGGAAAGTTTAGAGTTGATGTTTGTAGAATCTATGTCAAATTTACCTGATTGTAATTCGATTAATTCTAAGTAGTTTTTTTCTTGTTTGATGCGTTTTACACGTGAGTCTTCTGTTTCACTTAACTCATCATACTGCAGCATAAGTTGATCTGCATCTTCATATTTTTCAACACTTCTAAGTGCTTGCGCATAACGGTAATAATATTCTTTACTTAATTCAGGTTGAAGCGCGAATAGTTCAGTATACCACTTTTCAGCATTTACTAAATCGCCATTAAAATAATAAGAATCGCCTAGTTTTTTGAAAAGGTTTTCAGATTTGTAGCCTGCTTCTGCAACTTCTAAGTAAATTTCTTGTGCATCTATAAATGCAAAACGTTCAAACTTTTTGTCTGCTTCTTCTAAACGGTCAACTTGAGCGTACAAAGGACTTTGCAGTAAAGTTATTACTGCTAAAATTAGTATTACATATGCGTTATTTTTCATACTTTACTTTTATTTGCTCCTAAAGGTAACTAGAAGAATCTTGGAGTATACATTTTTTTGTACTTTTTAAATAATTCGTAACGCAAAAATACTTCAAAAGAAACATTACCAAATTCTGTAAAATCATTTGTATCATAATCATAAGCAAAACCAAGCATTAAGGCATCTGTGGCTTGTATTGCTGTCATAGCACTGATGGATGCATCTAAACGATACGCGGCACCAAGTGTAAATTTTTCATAAAATAAAAAGTTAGCAGAAACATCTATACGGGTTGGTGCACCTTGTACTACTCTTGTGAGAACAGAAGGCTTAAACTGAATATTTCTTGACAAATCAAAAACATAGCCTGCTGTAAAATAATAATGAATCTCGTCTCTAATTCTAGAATTTTGGCTGCCACCATCGTCAAAGTGACGGGTTCTGAGTAAAAAAGGAGAACTTAAACCTACATAATATTTTTCGCTATACAATTGAAAACCTAAGCCTACTTGTGGTGAAATTTGGTTTCTAATGTTTTCAAAATTAGGGTCGCCAGGATTATAAATATTAAGGTCATTAAAATTTACATCTCTAAAATGCGCTCCAGCACTAATTCCCATACTAAAATTAGTATATCTATCTAATTGTAAAATATAACTATAGTTTCCGTTTACGTAAGTGTCTTGTTCTGGACCAATTCGATCATGGATAATATTCATTCCCAATCCCATAGTTCCATCTTTTAATGGCGAGTGTGTAGAAAATGTACCTGTTATAGGTGCACCATCAATACCCGTCCATTGCGATCTAAATAAAAGTCCAGTACTCCAAACATCTCTGGTTCCTGCATAAGCCGGATTTATAGTCATGGTGTTATACATGTACTGCGTAAAATTAGGATCTTGTTGAGCCTTTACAGCTTTCGGTATCAAGAACACTAGTGTGAAAATTATGAAAAGAAAATTATATGTTTTGCTTACGTATAGCATGTGTGATTAGTTTAAGTACAGGTAACCTTGTTTTCTTTTTTGTTCTCCATTTTCGTCTTCGTATTCTAAAAGATAAAAATAAGTACCTGTAGGGAGACGCTTGTTTTTTTGTACGCTAATTCTTCCTTCGCTTATTCCTCTAAAAACGTTCCCATTAAATCCGTATCTATTGGTATCAAAAACTTTAACGCCAGAACGGTCATATATTTTTACATTGTTGTCAGGAAATTCTTGAAGTCCTTCTATTCTAAGAAACTCATTATTGCCATCACCATTTGGAGAAACCGCATTAAAGATATCTATCCCGTCATCGTCTTCGCCACCACCGCCATCATCATCATCAGAATAAAATCCAAAGTTACCTGCGTCTGTATTTTCATCTACAGGAAGTAAAATTGAAGTTGGGTTTGTTCCTTCTGTTTGTATTGCACCTTGTGGGAAATTTGGGTCATTTTCGTTAATGGTAATCGTTGCTAATCCAGAAGCTAACTCCGTATCAAAATCTCCATTATTGTCGCTAAATAAAGTATAGATGGTTCCAGTTTGATCTATAATCTCAACTTCTACATCAACTAAATTGGGATCGTCTGCATCTTGTGTTCCGTTATTGTTTAGATCTTCATAAAGATGGCCAAATACGGCTGCATCTATTTCGTTTGTTGGTAAAAAGTAACCATTATTACCTCCAAAAGTGTTATCTGCTTCTAAGGCAGTTACCGTAGTTGGGTTAGTTCCTTCTGTTTGAACTGCTCCTGCTGGAAAAGCTGGACTGCTTTCGTCTATTAAATAAGTGACTTCACCCGGCTCTACATTGGCTATAAAATCTCCGTTTGGATTAGTAATAATAGTCTGTTCGTTTCCAGCGCTATCGTTTACAATAACATTTATATTGGCTAAATCAGGCTCGTTATTATCTTGTGTTCCGTTTGAATTTTCATCTAAATATATGTGTCCGAATATGCTTGTATTAACATCTTCAACAAAAAAGAAGCCGTTGTCTCCAACGTATAGTGTAGTTCCTTCGTTTACATTAACTGTGGTAGGATTTGTTCCTTCGGTTTGAACTGCACCTGTTGGAAAGTTAGGGTCTAATTGGTTAATGTCTATTGTAATTTCACCAGAAGAAACTTCAGCAATAATGTTTCCATTGTCATCTGAAATAAAACTTTGCGTACCATTTGCATCCGTAACAAAAACTTCCACATCGGTCATATCAGCTTCAATATTATCTTGATTTCCATTTCCATCATCATCATAATAAAGATGTGTAATAATAATAGCATTTCCTTCTGAAGGCTCCTCAGTAAAATAGCCATTGTTGCCACCAAAATTTTCTTCACCTTCAATAGCATTTACATTAGTAGGGTTGGTGCCTTCAGTTTGAATGGCGTTTGCAGGAAAATCTGGATCATCTTCGTCTATTAGATAAATTAGATTTCCAGGTGAAACATTTGCTACAAAATCACCATTTGGATTAGTAGAAACGGTTTGTTCATTTCCGTCACTATCGGTTATAATTACATCGATATTTGGTAAGTCGGCTTCGTTATTGTCCTGTGTTCCATTTGCGTTATCATCTAGATATAAATGCCCGACTAGTGTTGTAATATCATCATCATCAGGAACAAAGAAACCGTTGTCTCCAATATAAAAAGTGGAACCTTGATTTACATTTACCGTTGTTGGATTGGTGCCTTCGGTTTGTATTGCACCAGTTGGGAAGTCAGGGTCTAATTCGTTTATTTCCACAGTAATTTCTCCTGCCGTAACTTGGGTAATAATGTTACCGTTTCCGTCTGAAGATAAACTTATAGTTTGGTTTGGGTCGGTAACAAAAACTTCTACATCTACCATATTAGGTTCGTCTGCATCTTGATTTCCATCTCCATTGATATCAAAATATAAATGTGTTATAATAAACGCTGTTCCACCTGACGGCTGCGGTACAAAATAGCCATTGTTGCCTCCAAAGTTGTTTTGGTTGAGTTCTGCAGTTAAGGTAGTTGGGTTTGTCCCTTCTGTTTGAAAAGCATCTTCAGGTATTCCTGGACTTTCTTCGTCAATGGTGTAAGTAATTTCTCCCGCTTCAACTTGAGTAGAGATATTTCCGTTAGCATTAGTAGTAAGTGTAAATTGATTTCCAGAGGCTTCTAAAATACTAATATCTACATTGGGTAAATCGGGCTCATTGTTGTCTTGTGTTCCATTTCCGTTTTCATCGAAATATACATGCGTACTAAAAATGGTTTGGTCTTCATTGTCATTGGGAACAAAAAAGCCGTTGCTTCCACCTTGATTTTCAATTTCGGTAAGTGCAATTATAGTAGTTGGGTTAGTTCCTTCAGTTTGAATTGCATTTTCTGGGATATTAGGATCGTTTTCGTCTATTAAGTAGGTTGTTTGACCAGGAGGTATAATCGCATTGATGATTCCGTTAGCATTGGTATTTAATTGTGTTTCATTTCCTAAAGCATCTGTTAAAGTTACGCTTACATCTACTAAATTAGGTTCTGTGCCATCTTGTGTTCCATTTCCATTTTCGTCTAAATAAATATTTAAAACCAAACTGGTGGTTATGTTTTCGTCAGGTTCAAAGAAACCATTGTTTCCGCCAAAATTATTTTGATCGGCTATTGCTGTTAGGGTAGTAGGATTGGTTCCTTCAGTTTGAACAGCGTTATTTGGTAAATTTGGATCATCTTCATCTATGGTATAAGTTACACTACCAACCGCAACTATTACACTGAAATCTCCATTAGCGTTGGTTTGTATATTTTGAATAGCACCTGCATTATCAATAACTTCTACGGAAACATTTTCTAAGTCAGGTTCTGTTAGATCTTGTGTTCCATTTCCGTTTTGGTCTAAATAGAGATGAGCACTTAAAATGGTTTGATCTTCGCCACCGTTGTCATCTGGAACAAAGAAACCATTTTCACCACCAAAGTTATTTTGGCTTGCTAAAGCAATAATATTAGTCGGGTTTGTTCCTTCAGTTTGTATAGCATCAACTGGAAAATCAGGATCGTCTTCATCTACTAATATTTCTATATTTCCTGCTGAAAGATTAGCTTCAGCATTTCCATTTGCATCTGTGCTAACCGTAAGGTTATTTCCAAATGCATCCGTAAACAATACATCAATATTTGCTAAATCTGGCTCACCTGCATCTTGTGTTCCATTTCCATCTTCATCTATGTACAAATGTGTAAAAATGTTGGTGGTTATGTTTTCGTCGGGCACAAAATAACCGTAACTGCCAGAATCTGTTGTGTTTCCTGCTGAAACCACAACATTGTTTGGGTTAATTCCTTCGGTTTGAACTGCTTGTTCCGGGAAGTTAGGATCATCTTCATTAATTGTAATTTCAACAAATCCTTCTTCTACTAGAGCAGAAAATACACCGTTAAGTCCTGTAAAAACACTAAGTGTATTTCCATTTGCCAATTGTATGATAACTTCAATGTTTGCTATTCCAGGCTCACTGCTGTCTTGTGTTCCATTTCCATTTTCGTCTAAATAGACCAAGCCTGTAACTGCACCTTCATCTTCACTATCAGAAAAGTCGAAAAAGCCATTGTTGCCACCAAAAGTATTGCTATCAGGTGTTATAAATACAAGTGTAGGATTAGTGCCTTCTGTTTGTATAGCTCCAATTGGAAAATCAAGATCATTTACGTCGATTTCATAAGTTACATTTCCAGCTATTACTGTTGTTGTAAAATCACCGTTTTCATCGGTCTCGAGTATTTGAGAATTTCCAAAAACATCTGTTATTTCTACTTCAACATTGGGCATATTTGGTTCAGTGGCTTGTTGTGTTCCGTCACCATTTTCATCAAAGTAAAGGTGAGCGGTTAGGTTGCCTTGTTCGTTAGAGTCTGGGACAAAAAAACCATTATTTCCGCCAAATGCATCTGTGTTGGGCACAATGAATAATGTAGTAGGATTGGTACCTTCGGTTTGAATTGCAGCCACAGGGAAATCAGGATCATCTTCGTTGATTTGGTATGTCACGCTTCCAGCGACTACCGTTGCTGAAAAATCACCATTTGCATCTGTGTTTACAGTCTGTTCATTTCCAAATGAATCTGTTATAGTAACTTCTACATTTGGTAAGTTTGGTTCAGATGCTTGTTGTGTAGCATTTCCATTTTCATCAATGTATAAATGCGCGGATAGTGTAGCTTCTAGTTCTAGGTCAGGAGAAAAGAAACCATTGTTTCCGCCAAATGTGGTTTGGTCGGGGTTTATAAAAACCGTAGTTGGGTTTGTTCCTTCTGTTTGAATTGCTCCCGTTGGAAAATCAGGGTCGTTTTCATTGATGTTGTAAGTTACATTCCCTGCAACCACATTTGCTGAAAAATCTCCGTTAGCATTGGTTTGAAGAGTTTGAGAATTTCCAAAGACATCTGTGATTTCTACATCAACATTAGGCATATCTGCTTCGGTTGCTTGTTGTATTCCATCTCCGTTTTCATCGAAATATAAATGAGCGTCTAAGGTGCCAGTTGAATTTTGGTCTGGTACAAAATAACCATTATTGCCTCCAAAGTTATTTTGGTTTGGTTGAGCAAATATAGTAGTTGGGTTTGTTCCTTCTGTTTGTATAGCTCCTGTTGGGAAATCAGTATCGTTTTCGTCTATTTCATAAGTTACATTTCCAGCTGTAACTGTGGCTGTAAAATTCCCATTTGCATCGGTTACTACTGTTTGAGAATTTCCAAAGCTATCGGTAATAATAACATCGGTATTAGGTATTCCAGTTTCACCATTATCTTGTGTTCCATTTCCATTAGCATCTTCATAAACGCTTGCATCTAGAGATGCATCTGTATTTTGGTCAGGCACAAAATATCCATTGTCACCAACAAAATTAGAAATACCTTCTGAAACAACAACACTAGTCGGGTTTGTTCCTTCAGTTTGTATTGCTCCAATTGGAAAATCAGGATCGTTTTCATTAATGGTATATGTAATAACTCCTGTAGGTCCGCCCGTTACAATTGCAGTAAAGTTTCCGTTTTCGTCAGTTTCAGTTATATTTGTGGCATTAGTTGCATCTATTATTTCAATTTCAACGTCTGGTATTCCAGGTTCATTGGCATCTTGGTTTCCGTTGCCATTAATGTCTAAGTAAAGATTTCCATTTATTTCTGCAGTGTCATCTTCTAATATAAAATAACCATAATTTGCTGTGTAGGTTTCACCGCCAACAGTTAGTGTAGAGAAAGGATTACTACCTTCAGTAAGTATGGCATTGTCTGGAAAGTTGGGTTGATTTTCGTCTATTTCAACCGTAACATTACCTGCTAAAACTAATACAGACCAAATACCATCTGGATTGGTTGTTACAACCTGAACATTTCCAAACTGATCTTCGATGCTAACTTCAATGCCTTGTAAACCAGTTTCACCAGCTTCTTGGTTTCCGTTTCCATCGGCATCTTCGTAAACTGTTCCACTTATTTCTGCTGCTTCAGCAAAACCATCAAACTCACTTATGCTTTCGTTAGTTAATATATTGCTTGTTGTAGGATTTGTTCCTTCTGTTTGAATAAAAAGATTAGGAAATTCAGGAGAAGATGTATCGATAGTAGAAACGGTTTCGCCAATTGGAACTTCTAAGGACCAATCACCTTCTGTATCGCTAATTACGGTCTCTGTTTCGCCAGTACTTTTTAAAATGTCAACAGGAATATTTGGAATACCCGTTTCGCCATTATCTTGTGTTCCGTTAGCATTTTCATCTAAATAAACACGTCCTTGTATATTTCCAGATTCATAAAACCCGTCAACTTGCTGATAAACTTGGCCAATTTCAATAGTGTAGTTTGTTGGGTTTGTGCCTTCGGTTTGTGTTGAGCCAATTGGAAAATTTTCTTGAGTTTCGTCTATACTTACATTTGTGTCACCCACAGCAGTCATAACCGACCAATTTCCATCTGTATCTGTAGTTAATGTAATGGTTGTGTTTAAGCTGGTTTCAACTTCAACTTCTACATTTGCAATTCCTGGCTCACCTGCATCTTGTGTTCCATTTCCATTACTATCTAGGTAGAGAGTTCCTTCGATGATTCCTGCTTCAAAAAAACCATCGTCTTCAGAGAAAACGGTTTCTCCGGGCTCAATAATTGTTGTTGTTGGGTCTGTTCCTTCGGTTTGGAAAGCACCTGTTGGAAAGTTGGGGTGATTTTGATTAATTTCTGAAATAACTTCTCCTGCACCGATTTGAAATTCCCATTCGCCAACTTCATTAGTGAGAACGGTTTGAACGTTTCCAAATTGATCAGTGAGGAATATTTCAACATCTTCAATTCCAGACTCTCCATCATCTTGCGTTCCATTTCCATTTACATCGAGATATAAATTTCCTTGTAAATTTCCAACTAAAAAGAATCCGTAGCTGCCAATATCTATTGGTTCTGCGTCTGGTTCATCGCTTACATCAGGTACATTAAGAATGGTAGGGTTAGTACCTTCCGTTTGTATTACTCCGTTTGGTAAGCTATTGGTTGCTGCAAAAACTTGTGTTAACCCGGGTATAACCGTAATAGACCAATCTCCATCTGCATTAGTTGTGGCAAATTGACCAGTGTTATTATTATTGATAATAAGCATGGTAACATTCTCTATTCCATTTTCATTATTATCTTGCGTTCCGTTTCCGTTAGTATCTAAATATACTCTACCTTCAATAACAGCATTGCTGCTTAAGGTTTCTAAAAAATTATCTAAAGGCGATTGAGCAAAAGAGCCTGCTTGAAAGCCCATGTAAAAAAGAAGGAAAATGAAAAATAAATATGAATGATAATTTTTCATAATTTATAAAAAGATATAACTTAATTATTTATAATAGTAAATAGCAATGCAAATTAATAAAAAATATTGATAAATTAAATTTGTTAAACACTAAATTTTTATAGCCTAAAGTTTTGGTAATGTTTTGTATAGGTGTCATGGTGTGTTAAAAATCGTAGTATTTAATTTACAAAAATTAAACAGTAGGCTTCTTAAAAAGCAAAGCTAGGTTAAACTTTTGTAAATTTGTTTAATAATAAGAAAATGAATTGATTAAAATTATTGTTTTTTAGAATTGTCTATTTGTGTAAAAAGAATTACTTTTGCAATCCTTAAAGTGCAAATAGGAAAAGCTTGAAGGTCAATTAAATAGAATTTAAACATCTTCTATGCATAAATGCTTAATTTTTCTAGTATGTGTAGAATACAAAAATTAATCTTCAATGGCTGAAGAAACTAAACAAGCTGATCAACAAAAAGTTGATAGCAAAGAGAATAAATCTCAAGTTGTTACTCCTTCTGAGCAACAACAAAACCCAAAAGAATTTTTATCTAACTTTAACTGGCACCGTTATGAAGAAGGTATCGAAGAAGTTGAAGATGAAAAATTATCTGAATTCGAAAAATTAGTAGAAGAAAACTTTGTTGAAACACTAAACAATGAAGTTGTATCTGGAGAAGTTGTTAATTTAACCGATCAAGATGCTATTATTGACATTAACGCGAAAAGTGAAGGTGTTATTTCTTTAAATGAGTTTAGATACAATCCTGACTTAAAAGTTGGCGATAAAGTTGATGTACTTATTGATGTTCGTGAAGACGAAGAAGGTCAATTGGTACTTTCTCACCGTAAAGCTCGAGTAATCAAAGCTTGGGAACGCGTTAACGATGCGCAAGCAGATGGTACTATTGTAAATGGTTTTGTAAAATGCAGAACTAAAGGTGGTATGATTGTAGACGTATTTGGTATTGAAGCTTTCTTACCAGGTTCTCAAATTGATGTAAGACCAATTCGCGATTACGATGCGTATGTTGGTAAAACAATGGAATTTAAAGTGGTTAAAATTAACCATGAATTCAAAAACGTTGTGGTATCGCATAAAGCTATCATCGAAGCAGATATCGAAGAGCAGAAAAAAGAAATTATTGGCCAGTTAGAAAAAGGTCAAGTTTTAGAAGGTGTGGTTAAAAACATTACTTCTTATGGTGTGTTTGTAGATTTAGGAGGTGTAGATGGGTTAGTTCACATTACAGATCTTTCTTGGTCAAGAATTAACCATCCAAATGAAGTAGTTGAATTAGATCAAACTCTAAATGTGGTAATTTTAGACTTTGATGAAGACAAAACAAGAATTCAACTTGGTTTAAAACAATTGAGCAAGCATCCTTGGGAAGCACTTGATGAAAATATTAAAGAAGGAGATGTTGTTGAAGGTGTTGTAACTGTTATTGCAGATTACGGTGCGTTTATTGAAGTAGAAGAAGGCGTTGAAGGTTTAATTCACGTTTCTGAAATGTCATGGAGTACACATTTACGTTCTGCACAAGACTTTGTAAAAGTAGGAGATAAAGTGAAAGCTAAAATCTTAACTTTAGACAGAGAAGAGCGTAAAATGTCACTTGGTATTAAGCAATTAACTCCAGACCCATGGACAGACATTACAACTAAATATCCAGTTGGTTCAACTCACAAAGGTGAAGTAAGAAACTTTACTAACTTTGGTGTTTTTGTTGAACTTGAAGAAGGAATTGATGGTTTGATTTACATCTCAGATTTATCTTGGACTAAGAAAATAAAACATCCATCAGAATTCTGTAAAGTAGAAGATAATCTAGAAGTAGTTGTGTTAGAATTGGATGTAGAAGGTAGAAAATTAAGCCTTGGTCACAAACAAACTGAGAAAAATCCTTGGGACGAATATGCTACTGAGTTTGCTGTTGGTACAAAACATACCGCAGCTATTACCGAAATGGTAGACAAAGGAGCAACCATAGATTTCAATGAAGATGTTACTGCATTTATACCAACTCGTCATCTAGAAAAAGAAGACGGAAGTAAATTAGGTAAAGGTGAAGAAGCAGAATTTATTGTAATTGAATTCAATAAAGAATTTAAAAGAGTTGTTGCATCTCACACTTCTTTACATAAAGAAGAAGAACAAAAAATTGTTCGAAATGCAGCTAAGAAAGCAAAAGAAGATCAGCAAAAAACCACTATTGGTGATGCTAACGCAGAACTTCAAGCTTTAAAAGATAAAATGGAAGGAAAGTAATTTCTAGATTTTATCCCATTAAATTTCAAAGCCCTGTTTTCTAAACAGGGCTTTGTTTTTTTAAATAAGCTCACTTATTCAGCATTGAATATTTCAGCAATTATTTTTTCAGCTGCGGCAACATCTTTTTCTTGAACAAGAATTTCAACTCCTTTTGCTCCACCGTAAAATCCTCCACGTAAACCAGATTGAATATTGTTTCGTTCTATAAATTGAATGCCTTCTTGATTAAAAGCATCTTTTAATGCTAGCGTCTCTGTTTCGCCAGCAGCATACACTTTTTGATAGCTTGAATTGTCCATATTATTTTTGTTTTTTTGGTTAATATTATTTTGTCTAATTAATGGTAATTTCTCCTTTTAAATAACGTATTGCATTTCCTGCAATGTGCACTCGGTTTCCGCTGAGTTGGCAATGCAATTGTCCAACGCGTTTGGAAATTTGCTTTGCTTCAAATTGAACTTGATCTAGTTTTTTCGCCCAAAAAGGAGTCAAGGTGGTGTGTGACGAACCCGTTACAGGATCTTCATCAATCCCCAACTGTGGAGTAAAAAAACGAGATACAAAATCTACTTCATTACCAACAGCTGTTGCAATTACCCCACGAAATGGAGTATTGGCTATTAAAGCTAAATTGGGTTTAATTTTGCTGACTTCCGCTTCGCTTTGAAATAGCAACAATACATCTTCTTTTCCTTTCCAAATTTCCTGCGGTGGAATATCGAACAAATTATTGTAATCGCTTCCATCGATTTTTTCAATGGTATCGACAGGGAAATTCATTTGAAAAGCATTTTCTTTTTTATGCACTTCCAAAATGCCACTTTTTGTTGAAAATTGAATGAGATCTCTTTCAAAATGAAGTTCTTCAAACAGTACAAAAGCCGTTGCTAAAGTGGCATGACCACATAAGTTTACTTCGGCAACAGGAGTGAACCATCGCAACTCTACAACTTCATTGTTTATCACAAAAAAAGCAGTTTCAGATAAATTGTTTTCGGTTGCTATTTGTCGCAAAACAGCATCATCAAGCCACTTATCTAAAGGAATCACAGCTGCTGGATTCCCTCCAAAAACAGTTTGGGTAAACGCATCGATTTGATAAAGTACTAACTTCATTTTTTCATTTTAGATAAAGTTATTGAATATTCAATTAAACTTCACATTTCGAATCCAAAACTTTCCATAAATAAAAGTCGCACCTAACTATTTATCATTTTCTTTGAACCAAAAACATGACTTTACTCCAAGCTTTAGTTTTATTTTCTGCCGTATCATTTTTAATGTATGGCTTTCGATCGCTAACCACAGAAGCCATGAAAGCAGAATTTGAACGCTATGGCTTAGCTAAATTTCGAGTCTTAACGGGTAGTCTCGAAATTATTGGCGCTATAGGTTTGTTAGTTGGCTTGTTTTTTCATCCTATATTAATCATCGCTGCTGCCGGCTTGAGTTTGCTCATGTTGTTGGGTTTTGGAACACGATTAGTCATCAAAGACCCATTTTTGCAAAGCTTACCATCGTTTATCTTTCTATTGGTAAATGCATATATTTTGTATTTGAGTTTACAATAATTTAATCACGGAATTGTTTATTAAAAATCAATCTAAATAAGCTTAAATCCCTTATATTTGCCAACAAAAATATTACTCATGAAAAATCCCTTATACATATTATTGTTAGCAGTTGTTTTGTTTTCTTGTAAAAACGACAATAAATCAAATGAAGAAAAAACCACTTCTGAAGAAATTAATGTTTACACACACCGTCATTACGAATCTGACCAAGCTTTGTTTGAAGCATTTGAAAAGAAATCGGGCATCAAAGTAAATGTAATCAACGCCAGTGCAGATGAGTTGATTCAAAAAATGGTGTTGGAAGGCGAGCAATCTCCAGCAGATGTTTTAATTACTGTTGATGCAGGCAGATTGCACCGAGCGAAAGAAAAGGATTTGTTGCAACCGATTTCAAATTCGGTAATCGATTCCATCTTGCCATCTCATTTAAAAGATGAAGACAATCATTGGTTTGCTTTAACCAAAAGAGCAAGAGTTATTGTTTATGCAAAAGATAGAGTTGATCCTTTGGAATTGTCTTCTTATGAAAATTTAGTAGATGAACAATGGGAAAACAAAATTGTAGTACGAAGTTCTTCTAACATTTACAACCAATCTTTAATGGCTTCTATCATTGCTAATGATGGTGAAGAAGCAGCTAAAATGTGGGCCAAAGGTATGGTAAATAACATGGCAAGAACGCCAAAAGGAAACGATCGCGACCAAGTAAAAGCAGTTGCAGGTGGCGAAGCCGATTTAGCCATTGTAAACACCTATTACATCGGGAAAATGCTCAACTCCGAGGATCAAACCGAATTGGATGCAGCCGAAAAAGTAGCGGTGTTTTTCCCCAATCAAGATGATCGAGGAACACACATCAATGTAAGCGGAATCGGGGTTGCGAAACATGCTCCCAACAAAGAATCAGCTGTTCAACTTATTGAATACTTATTAAGTGAAGATGCACAAAATACATTTGCTTCTTCCAATTACGAATATCCCGTAAATCCCAATGTTGAAAATGCTCCTATTTTACAATCTTGGGGAAGCTTTAAAGAAGACACATTAAATTTGAGCAAACTGGGAGAACTCAATAAGAAAGCGGTAATCTTATTTGATGAAGCAGGCTGGAAATAGGAATATCAATTCATTTTTAGATTCGTTTTTTAAGCTAAAACGCGATATAAACAGGTGGTCCATTGCCACCTTGTTTATTTTATTGTTGATAGCTGTTCCGGTGCTTACCATCAGCGTAAAACTCTTTGATGGACCTGGCGAAAGTTGGTCGCATATTTCAACTTACCTACTGCCGAGTTATTTAGAAAACTCACTATACTTAGCGCTTTTATGTAGTTTGTTGACCATCCTTTTTGGGGTGAGTTCGGCTTGGTTGGTCACGCGTTATCATTTTCCTTTGCGGAAAGTTTTGGAATGGTTGCTCATCATTCCATTAGCGATACCTAGTTACATCGTGGCTTATGCCTATGCTGGTTTTCTAGATTATGGTGGAGTGTATTCCATTTTTATGGAAGTCTTTGGCGTAACCCAAGCCAAGTTCGATATTATGAATGTATTCGGATTGGCATTTGTGTTAAGCATTTCTTTGTTTCCTTATGTATACGTGAGTTCTAGGGCTTTTTTTCTAAACCAGGCGGTCAATTTGTTAGAAGCTTCTCGCTTACTCGGTGTAAGTGAACGCAAATCTTTTGTAAAACTGATTTTGCCTTTAGCCAGACCCGCCATTGTTGCCGGATTGGTATTGGTAATTATGGAAGTGCTCAACGATTACGGCGCTGCGCAGTATTTTGGAGTAAACACCTTTACCACAGGAATTTTCCGCTCTTGGTTTTCGTTAGAAGAACCTGAAACCGCCATTTATTTATCAGCATTGCTGCTCATTTTGGTCTTCGGACTTATTTTAATTGAAAAATGGCAGCGTAGGAAAATTCAATATTCTTCGGTAAAATCGACGAATACCAAGACCAACAAACGCATTGTTTTACCCAAATTTCAACAATTCATCATTTCATTGGTGGTTATTATTCCTGTGGTGTTGGGCTTTTTTATTCCAGTTTTGCAGTTACTGATTTGGGCATACAAAACCGTAGATAAAGTAATGAATCAATCCTTGTTTTGGTTGTCCTTGCAAAGTTTTGGGATTGCTTTTGTCACCGCATTTTTCACCGTTTTTTTCGCATTGATTTTGCTTTATTTTTCCAAATGGAATAAAATTACCTTGGTACAAAATGCAGCCAAATTGGGTGTTTTGGGCTATGCCATACCGGGTGCGGTAGTTGCCATCGGCGTAATGATCCCCACTTTGTTTTTAGACAAATGGTTCATCACCGAAGGCTTTGCCACTCAATTTGTGATCAACGGAACACTTATCGCGTTGGTTTACGCTTACGTGGTTCGGTTTTTGGCAGTGGCTTATCAACCTTTGGAATCGTCTTCACTTAAGGTGAGTGATTCCATTCCAGATTCATCTAAAATTTTGGGAATGGGGAATTTCAAGACCTTCATAAAAATTGAATTTCCATTGATTCGCGCAGGAATGTTAAGTGCTTTCATCCTCGTTTTTATCGACACCTTAAAGGAATTGCCTTTAACTTTGATTTTGAAACCTTATCACATCAACACCTTGGCGGTAAAAGCTTATGAATTTGCTAGCGACGAAATGGTAATGCATGCGGCAATTCCATCGCTTTTTATTATATTAACAGCTTTAATTCCCGTAGTTTTTTTGAATAAATTACTTTTGAAAAATGAATAAAATTCTTGAAATAAATAATCTTTCCAAAAGCTTTGACGGCGGGAAAACAAAAGCCATAGATCAAGTTGATTTCTTTGTAAATCAAGGTGATATTTGCGCGGTAGTCGGCGAAAGTGGAAGTGGAAAAACTACCTTAATCCGTTTGATTGCAGGCTTAGAAAATCCCGACCAAGGAAACATCATCATCAGCGGTAAGGAAGTTTCTTCCATCAAAAAAGTGATGGTTCCCGAAAAGCGAAATGTAGGAATGGTTTTTCAAGAATATGCCTTGTTTCCGCATTTAAATGTGTTGGAAAACATCATTTATGGCTTGGCTAAACGCAAAGACAAAAAACAACGAGCAGAAGTAGTTTTGGAATTGGTCGGCTTAAGTACTTACAAAGAGCGCTATGCGCACGAATTGTCTGGCGGTCAGCAGCAGCGTGTAGCTTTGGCGCGCGCTTTAGCTCCCGAACCTTCCTTGTTAATTTTAGACGAACCTTTTAGTAATTTGGATGCCATGATGCGCAACCAATTGCGAAACGAAGTCTTCAACATCATCAAAAAAACAGGCGTAACAGCAATTTTTGTTACGCACGATACACAAGATGCCTTGGCGGTTGCCGATGAAATTTTGATTTTACAAAACGGAAAATTAGTACAAAAAGATGAAGCTTCAAGATTGTACCACAAGCCGCAATCCATTTATGTGGCTTCTTTGTTTGGGAACACCGTTCAATTGAATAAAGGCTTGAAAAATGCCTTTCGATGTCCACTTAAAGAAGATTGTTGTCATGCCATTCGGAACGAAAACATTACCATCAATGCATCCGATTGTGAATATGTAACCACGGCTCAAATTGTAAAACGAACTTTCTTAGGAACGCATTCGCAGTTGCTTTTGAAACTCGACAATGGCGAAAACCTGAGCGTAGTTACCAATGAAGCTGTTTTGGGAGACGAATTGAAAATCGGCTTCAATTCCAAAGATATCTTGGCTTTTGACGAATAATTTTTAGTTTCTTTTCCTACCTTTCCGCCAGATTTTGGTAGCTTATGAAGTTTTTTTACATCCTATTTTTACTTTTCAGTTTTCAATTTAGTTTGTTTGCTCAATCCACTCAATTGAAAGTAGTTGATTTTCAAACCGCCAATGTTTCCATCGAATTACTTCCAACAGCAAAAAAAGTAAAGGGTAAAATTGACTATTCTTTTCAGATGCTCAATGAAACCGATTCCATTTTTTTGGATGCTAAAAACATGAAAGCAGATTTGGAGGAAGCATCTTTTCGGAATGCAACATTGGAAACGACTTCAAAGCATTTCATTTTAAAAGGAAAATTCAAAAAGAATAAAAGCTATACATTATCTCTTTCTTTTGAAGCCGAACCCCAACAAACTATGTATTTTTTAGGTTTCGATTTTGAAAAAGAAAATCATCAAATTTGGACACAAGGTCAAGGGAAATACACTTCGCACTGGTTGCCGAGTATAGATGACATGAATGATAAAATCACCTTCAACTTGGCTGTTGAAGCGCCAGAATACTTGACAGTTGTTGCCAACGGAAAGCAAGTTGAAGTGGAAGAAAATGATTCTACTTCTGTCTGGAAATTCCAAATGCAAAAGCCCATGAGCAGTTATTTATTGGCTTTGGCAGCGGGAAATTACGATTTTCAAACGGAAATTTTTTCAACTGAAATACCACTGTACAACTATTATGAAACTGCTGATTCCCTTTTGGTTGAACCTACTTATCGGTATACGCAATTCATCTTCGATTTTTTTGAAGAAGAAATCGGCGTTCCTTATCCTTGGCAAAATTACAAGCAAGTACCCGTTCGAGATTTTCTTCATTCGGGTATGGAAAATACTGGACTTACGGTTTTTTCAAACCAATTTATGGTGGATTCCATCGGATTTGAAGATTTTAATTATGTAAATGTAAATGCCCACGAAATGGCGCATCAATGGTTTGGGAATTTGGTCACGGAAACCGAAGCCAAGCACCATTGGTTGCATGAAGGTTTCGCGACTTATTACGCATTGTTAGCCGAACGTGAAGTTTTTGGCGATGATCATTTTTACAACCAATTGTACATTTCGGCAGAGCAACTCAAAGAATTAAGCGACCAAGGAAAAGGCCAAGCCATTTTAAACCCCAAGGCGAGTTCGCTTACCTTTTACCAAAAAGGAGCTTGGGCAGTACATATTTTGCGAGAGCGAGTAGGGGAAGTAGCTTTTAAAGAAGCAGTTAAAAATTACCTTGAAAAATATGCTTTTCAAAATGTAACAACGGATGATTTCTTAGATGAAATTGCTGCGGTTTCTGAAATAGATGTAAGTCAATTCAAAAAGGATTGGTTATTACAAACCGCTTTTCAAGCAGAAGATGCGTTGGCTTCGTTGAAAAAGTCGCTGTTTATGCAGGAACTTTTAGGAGTCATTTCGCTAAGAGAGCAAAGTGTAAATGATAAAATTGAAATTTTTCAACGCATATATAATCAAAGTCCAAGTCCTTTTGTAGTGAAAGAAATGGCTTTGCAATTATCTGCTGAAATGGAAAATCCGAACGCCGAAAGTTTGATTAAACAGCTATTGGCTTCAGATTACCTTCGCGCTCAATTGCGAATTGTAGCCGAAGTCTCTCCGATTCCGCAAGCGTTTCAAAATGAATTTGAAGCTTTATTGAAATCACAAAATTCGTATTTGCTAACAGAGAATTTGCTTTTTAATTTGTGGGTGAGTTTCCCAGATGAACGTGCTACGTATTTAGCGATTACCAAAAACATTGAAGGCTTTAAAGACAAAAATGTATTGTTGCTTTGGAAGTTTTTAAGCATGGTAACTCCCGACCATGAACCTGAAAACGCCATGAAATATTTCCGAGAATTGAATGGTTTTACCTCACCCAAATACAATTTTAAAGTAAGGGAAAACAGCTTCAATTATTTATATCAAGTAGATCGATTTGCTGACCAAACGTATTTAAATTTAATTGATGCTTGTTTTCATCACCAATGGAATTTCAAAAGTTTTGCCCGAAAAATGCTAGAAAAATTGCTTCAAGAAGAGCAACATCAAGTTCGTATTTTAGATTTGGAGCAATTTTTAAATGAAGCAGAACTGAAATTGATTCGCCAATACCTTTCAGAATGAAAAAAGCATTAGTCATTTCGGGCGGTGGAAGTAAAGGCGCATTTGCGGGTGGTGTTGCTGAATTTTTGATGAAGCATCAACAAAAAGATTATCAACTTTTTGTGGGTTCATCTACTGGAAGTTTGCTGATTCCGCAGTTGGCTTTAGGAAACATCGATAAATTGAAAAACATCTATACCAACGTTCGACAAAAAGATATTTTCAGTTTAAACCCGTTTGTGATTCGAAAAAAGGAAAATCGCGAGTTTGTCAGCATCAATTTTTTGAATACGGTTTTGCAATTCATCAAAAAACGAAGAACTTTTGGGGAAAGTAAAAACTTACGCAAGACCATTCAGAAGAATTTCAGCTTATCAGAATTTACACAGTTGAAAAATTCAGATAAAGAAATTGTAGTTACCGTTTCCAACTTAACCCGAAATAAAATTGAATATAAATCCATTCAAGAATTCGACTATGCTGAATTTTTAGATTGGATTTGGATTTCCTGCAACTTGGTTCCGTTTATGAGCTTGGTTACCAAAAACAACTGCGAATATGCCGACGGCGGTTTTGGTAGTATGGTGCCTATCCGAGAAGCCATCAACCGTGGCGCAACCCAAATTGATGCCATTATTTTAGAAGCTGAAACGCTTGAACAAGAAAAAGTCTTGGGAAAAAATCCATTTTCATTGATGTTAAATTTATACGGATTTCTGTTAGACCAAGTAGAGCGACACGATATTCGCGAAGGTAAATTGGCAGCTGTGTACCAAAACGTGCAACTCAATTTATATTACACCCCAAGTAAATTAACCGAAAATTCCTTGATTTTCAACAAAAAATTAATGAGCGATTGGTGGCAACAAGGTTTGGAATATGCGGCTCAAAAAGCCAAAGAATACGATAAACAATCGGAGTTGCGAGATAAATAATTACCTCCAAAGTTTTCCAACTTCATTTTTAAGGAAAGCTAAACCGGTGTCACTCGGACTTTCTTTGTCTAATAAGTTGGTTAAAATTTCTTCTCTCAGTTTGTTGGCATCTGTAACGTGTTCTTTCATTCCAATTTGACGAATCATATTGATGGTCGCATTTTTGGAAGCTTTCAATACACTCCAACATTTGTTGCTTACATAGACTTGCTGTGCCAAATTGTGTTCAAATTCTTGTTCAATGGTTTTGATGAGCAAATTTTCATAATCGTTTTTATCATCAGAATACGGTTTTATTCGGGGTACCAAACTTCCAGGAGAAATTCGTTCTAAAAACAAGCATAATCGTTCGTAAGCTTGTAAGCGTAAAGGAAGTGCATTTTTTTTCAATTCTGCATTGATTTCAAAGTGTTTCAATTGTTCGAAATGTTGTGTATGTGTTTTAAAAAAATAGTAAGCAATTCCTGCTACTACCACACTGGGTAATAAATAAGCTAAGTAATCTAAGATGTTTTCAACTCCCATTGTATATTCTGAATTTTAGAATTCCAAATATACATATATAATGTAGCTTTAGCAGAAACACTTTTTAGAATATCGAAATTAATCAACCAAATTTGCTAATTTTGAAACTCTACTAAAAAACAAAAATCTTGCAAGAATATTTAGCTCAACTTAATGAAGCCCAGAGAGAAGCTGTTTTACAAAAAGACGGCCCAATGATTGTAATTGCTGGAGCTGGTTCTGGAAAAACAAGAGTACTCACGTTTCGGATTGCCTATTTAATGGATCAAGGCGTAGATCCGTTCAATATTTTGGCGCTCACTTTTACCAATAAAGCCGCACGGGAAATGAAAGCTCGAATTGCTTCTATTGTAGGAAACAGTGAAGCTAAAAATTTGTGGATGGGAACTTTTCACTCAGTGTTTGCTAAAATTCTTCGCTTTGAAGGAGATAAATTGGGTTTCCCGAGCAACTTCACCATTTATGATACACAAGACTCACAACGGCTTTTAAGAAATATCATTAAAGATTTACAATTAGACAAAGACGTATACAAATACAAGCAGGTTCAATCGCGCATTTCGTCTTATAAAAACTCTTTGATAACGGTAAAAGCTTACCAGCGAGATCCCGAATTGCAAGAAGCAGATGCCATGGCCAAACGACCCAGAATGGGCGAAATTTACAAACAATATGTAGATCGATGTTTTAAAGCTGGCGCTATGGATTTTGACGATTTGCTCTTGCGAACCAACGAGTTATTGACTCGTTTTCCAGAAGTTTTGGCTAAGTATCAAAACCGATTCAAATATATTTTGGTAGACGAGTATCAGGATACAAACCATTCACAATATTTGATTGTTCGTGCTTTGAGCGACCGTTTTCAAAATATTTGTGTAGTTGGAGACGATGCACAAAGTATTTATGCATTTCGTGGTGCTAATATCAATAACATTTTGAATTTTCAAAACGATTATTCGGATGTAAAAAAGTTTCGATTAGAACAAAATTACCGTTCTACTAAAAACATAGTAGAAGCGGCCAATTCCATTATAGAAAAAAACAAAACCAGATTAGATAAAGTAGTTTGGACAGCGAATGATGAAGGTCCGAAAATCCATGTTAATCGTTTAATTAATGATGCTGAAGAAGGGCGTTTTGTAGCCAGTTCTATTTTTGAAAACCGAATGCAGCAGGGTATGAAAAATAGCGACTTCGCCATTTTATACAGAACCAACGCGCAAAGTAGAGCAATGGAAGATGCGCTGAGAAAAAAAGAAATTCCGTATCGAATTTTTGGTGGGCTTTCCTTTTACCAACGCAAGGAAATAAAAGATGTGTTGTCTTACCTTAGGTTGATTGTTAACCCAAAAGATGAAGAAGCATTTGTGCGCGTAGTGAATTATCCTGCACGAGGAATCGGACAAACCACGATGGATAAATTGAATTTAGCAGCCAATCACTACAAACGTTCACTTTTTGAAATTGTCGAACACATCGACAAACTCAACTTAGGCATCAACAGAGGTACACAAACCAAATTGACCAATTTTGTAAATATGTTGAAGAGTTTTCAGGTTTCAGCAAAAACACAAGATGCTTTTCAATTAGCTGAATTGGTAGTGAAGAAAACTGGGTTAATTCAAGAATTCAAAAAAGATGGAACACCTGAAGGCATTGCCCGCTTAGAAAATATTGAAGAACTTTTAAATGGTATTCAAGATTTTGTTGAAGGACAGAAAGAATTGGCTGATGCAGAGGGTTCACTAGCAGAGTTTTTAGAAGATGTTGCGCTTGCAACCGATTTGGACAATGAAAAAGGAGACGATGATCGCGTTGCTTTAATGACCATTCACTTAGCAAAAGGATTGGAATTTCCATTTGTATACATTGTTGGTTTAGAAGAAGATTTATTTCCTTCGGCCATGAGTATGAATACCCGTTCTGAATTGGAAGAAGAGCGTCGTCTTTTTTATGTGGCGCTTACCCGAGCTGAAAAACAAGCCTATTTAACTTATGTAATTTCACGGTATAGATGGGGAAAATTAAACGATGCAGAACCTAGCCGTTTTATTGAAGAAATTGACGACCAGTTTTTGGATTTTATGATTCCAGAAGACAATTACCAATTTCGTTCTTTCTTAAATCCAGATATTTTTGATGATGAAGACAAGTCTAAATTAAGAAAAGAAAAACCAAAACAAGGAACTCCACCGCCTTCAAAAAACGAAGAAAAGACCACAAGAAGATTAAGAAAGGTGAAACCAGAAAACAATCTTGATGTTTCCGATCAAAAAGAAATTATTTCTCTAGCGGAAGGACAGAAAGTTGAACACCAACGCTTTGGCAAAGGAACGGTAGTTGAATTGTCTGGAGTGGGACAAAACAAAAAAGCAAACATTAATTTTGAATCAGGAGGCGTAAAAAGCCTTTTGTTGAAATTTGCTAAACTGAAAATACTCAATTAGTAAACTATGATTACAATTAATAAGTTATTGGTTTTACTCTTCTCGATATTCAGCATTGGATTATTGACTTATAGTTTTTTTCTATCATATGAATCGCAAGTGTATAGATTAATTACTTACTACGATTTTGCATTATGTATATATTTCTTATACGATTTTTTAAAACAGCTTTTTTCAGAAGAAAATAAATGGCGTTATTTTTATACCGTCGGTTGGCTCGATTTTATTTCTTCCATTCCTGTGATTACCGAGTTCAGGGTATTGAGGTTTATCCGAGTTATTCGGGTAATTAAAATTATAAGATCCATCAGAACACTTATTAAATTTATTTCCCAAAATAAAAAAGAATCACTTTTTGGTTTTATTGTATTTTTAGTTGTGGTTTCAATAGTAATCACATCAACAGCTGTACTTTATTTTGAAAAAGATGTGGGAAACATTACTACTGCTGAAGATGCATTATGGTGGACATTTATCACCATTACAACCGTTGGTTATGGAGATTATTACCCTGTAACAGGTTTTGGAAAACTAGCTGCTTCATTTCTTATTGCCACTGGAATTGGATTTTTTGGTGCCGTAATCTCATTTGTTACCGATAAAGTAAATAGTATAAAATCAAATCCTTAACTTAGCTAACACAAAACACAAGCTTATGGCAGAATTAGTGAAACTCTATGAAGAAAATCCTTCAGAAAAGGTCTTGGCAAAAATCACAAAAGTGCTAAGAAATGGAGGATTAATCATTTACCCAACGGATACCGTTTATGGATTGGGGTGCGATATTAACAATAATCAAGCACTTTCAAAGATTGCTAAAATACGAGGTGTTAAATTAGAAAAAGCCAACTTTTCATTTATCTGTGAAGACTTAAGCAACCTATCTGAATATGTTGCACAAATTGATTCAGAAACTTTTAAAATTTTAAAGCGAAACTTACCTGGACCTTATACCTTTATTCTTCCAGGAAACAACAATTTACCATCGGTTTTCAAAAAGAAAAAAACGGTAGGTATACGTGTACCCGATAATGCAATTCCGAGAGCTATTGTTAAACATCTAGGCAATCCTATTGTTTCAACATCTATTAAAGATGAAGATGATTTATTGGAATATACTACCGACCCCGAGCTTATTGCAGAAAAATGGGATAAACTTGTAGACTTGGTTATTGATGGTGGTTTCGGTGGAAATATTGCATCTACTGTAATCGATCTTACAACACCAGAACCAAGTTTAATTAGAAAAGGAAAAGGTAGCATTGAGATTTAAAGAAAAAGCCTTAGCAAATCTTTGCTAAGGCT
This sequence comes from Psychroflexus planctonicus, assembly GCF_014640195.1. Taxonomy (GTDB): domain Bacteria; phylum Bacteroidota; class Bacteroidia; order Flavobacteriales; family Flavobacteriaceae; genus Psychroflexus; species Psychroflexus planctonicus. The sequence continues at coordinate 1,714 of NZ_BMGM01000001.1, read as the reverse complement.
TTATTTATGATTTCGATAAATAGATATACCTAAGAATTACCTAGCATTACTGGCATAACTAACATAGTAACGCGTTCGCCATCTTCAAGACCATCTACAGGAGTAAGAATTCCTGCTCTGTTAGGTAAACTCATTTCTAGTTGAACGGTAGATGCATTTAAGTTCGCTAGCATTTCTAATAAAAACCGAGAGTTGAATCCAATTTCCATATCATCACCTTGATATTCACAAGTAAGTCTTTCTTCTGCTTTATTAGAGTAATCAATATCTTCCGCAGAAATTTTTAATTCGGCACCAGCAATTTTCATTCTAATTTGGTGTGTAGTTTTATTTGAAAAAATAGAAACCCGTCGAACAGAATTCAAAAACTGTTGTCTGTCTATAACCAATTTATTTGGATTCTCTTTAGGGATTACAGCTTCATAGTTCGGGTACTTCCCATCGATTAATCTACAAGTTAGCACAAAGTTATCAAAAGTAAATTTTGCATTTGCATCTGTATACTCGACTAGCACATCAGATTCGTCACCAGATAGTGTGTTTTTCAATAGAGTTAGCGGTTTTTTAGGCATAATGAATTGAGCTTCATCTTCAACCGAAATGTCTTCTCTAGAGTATTTTACCAATTTATGGGCATCGGTTCCAACAAACTTAAGTCCTTCTTTTGTAAATTGAAAAAATATACCATTCATCACAGGTCTCAAGTCATCATTACCAGTTGCAAAAAGGGTTTTGTTAATTGCAGTTGCTAAGACATCTGCAGTTATTACACTTTTTGATGCTTCCTGCAATTCAATAGGATTTGGAAAATCTTCTGCATTAGCGTAAGCCAGAGCATATTTCCCATAATCTGAACTAATTTCTATTGTTGAATTTTCTAAAACTAAAAAGGTAAGTGGCTGTTCAGGAAAAGTTTTCAGCGTGTCTAATAAAAGTTTTGCAGGAACTGCGATAGCTCCATCGTCTTCAGATTCTACATTAATTACAGCAGACATTGTAGTTTCTAAATCTGATGCAGAAATATGTAATTGGTCACCTTTTAATTGAAATAAGAAATGATCTAGAATTTGCATCGTATTATTATTGTTGATAATTCCACCAAGTGTTTGGAGCTTTTTCAACATTTCTGAACTGGAAACAATAAACTTCATATGATTATTTATGATATAATTAATTTTAAACAAATTTTATTGTTGCGAAATTAGTTATATTTTATCTAAGTTATGCATTTGCTCTTAAAAATTACAACCTTCTTTTCTGTTTACATCTAACTTTAAATCACATTTCTTATTAAAAAGTGTAACTTTTTTATTTAATTGAAGCTTTTAGCCCTGAAAGCTTACCTGTTAATCAAATGTTTAACTTCGACAATAATTCTCTCAATTATTTCCCTAAAAACATTTGTTTTGTATTGCAAAAAGGTTGTATTTTTGCGCCCCGCAAGTTCGCTATGATGTTTGGTTTTGGTAATGTAGAGTGTTTTGTAAAATTATTTAAATTTTTTTTCAAAAACACTTTTCGGAATCAAATTTAGTTGTACATTTGCACCCGCTTAGAAAAACAGCGAAGTTCATGTTAAAGAGTAGGATTGGGATTTAAGTTTCACCTGCATCAAAATTGGGATAATTTGCTTTAATAGTTAAATTATTTTATTTGAAAGAAGTTCTATGATATTTTGAATTGACAGCACAACTTGGTAAAACAAGATGTAAAT